>ONCQ01000018.1 GCA_900316355.1 uncultured Prevotellaceae bacterium
ATCAAGAATTAGAGAATTGGAGAATTTTTCTCAATATGCAATACGCTGTCTTATGAATTGATGAGAATGAATAGAATGTCTTTTGCTTTGCAAAAGCTATGGTGCGGCTACCGCCCCGCACTGCGTCGCTTCGCCTGCGACCTGGAACGGGCCCTCACCCTGCGCGACGACCTGCGTCGCACCGGCTGGGTGCCCCACAACCGCATCTTCACCCCTCAACAGGTGCAACTCATCTTCGACACCCTCGGGGAACCCTAAATGACCGTAAGTGACCGTAAGTGACCGTAAATGACCGTAAGTGACCATAGCTGTCACTTGCGGTCTTTTCATGTCGTACCTTTGCATCGTCAAACAAAAAGTCCTAAGGGTTTCGACCAAAACCCTTAAAGGTTTCCGGCAAAAGCCTTAAGGGTTTCAGGCAAAAGCCTTAAGGCCCCCGAGCCACTTGAAGGGGAGCGTTAGGAGCCCCCGAGCCACCTGAAGGGGAGCGTTAGGAGCCCCCGAGCCACCTAAAGGGGAGCGTTAGAGCCCCCGAGCCACCTGAAGGGGAGCGTAGAAGCCATCTGGTACGGCTGCGGGATAGACAGGAAACGGATTAAAGTGGAGTAGCCTTCGCCGTTACTTGATGGTGACACGGAGGGTATTTCCGTCGGTGCTGATGTCGCGACTGAAATTTCGCAGGATAGTCATCGCAATCCCATTTTCTTCACGCTCAAAGACTTCGGGACTTATACCCTGCGGGGCGGTGACGGTCAGCTGCAGCGTGTCATCCTGCTCGGAGTATGCCAGTGTGATGCGCATGGCAGGCGCTGCACCGAGGATGGCCAAGGACTCATCAATGACATGCAGCATGTTGTCAGTCCTGCTACGCGAGAGATTGTAATGCTGGCAGAAGTTCTCCATCTGTGCAGTCATGGCATACCAGTCGAAATGCTCGCTCTCGATGGAGAACGAGGTTTCGTGGATCTGGCGGATGAACTGACGAGTGCGCTCGCGCTGAGGATTGTCGAAGAGTTGGTCGGGGGTGCCGTCTTCATATACTATGCCATCGGCAAAGAACAATATGCGACTGCTGACCTGCCGGGCGAAGCGCATTTCATGGGTCACGACAATCATGGTCATACCTTCGCGGGCAAGACGTGTCATGACGCCCAACACCTCGCTCACCATCGTCGGGTCGAGCGCCGATGTCGGTTCATCAAAGAGGAGAATCTCGGGTTCCATGGCCAAAGCACGGGCTATGGCCACGCGCTGCTTCTGTCCGCCCGAGAGTTGTTCGGGCATCGCATCGGCACGTTCTGCCAGTCCCACCATCTCCAACAGCTCGCGGGCTTTCTGCTCGGCCTCCTCACGACTCTTACCGAGGAGTTGCATCGGCGAGAGGGTGATATTGTCGAGCACGGACATGCCGTTGAAGAGGTTGAACGACTGGAAGACCATACCCATGTGTCTGCGCAGCAACGGCACGTCGGCGTCTGCTTTCAGAATGTCCTGTCCGTCGATGAGAATGCGGCCTGCTGTTGGGCGCTCAAGGAGGTTCAGACAACGAAGGAAAGTGCTCTTGCCTGTTCCGGAAGGGCCGATGATGGAGATAACCTCGCCCTTGTGAATGTCGAGGTTGATGTCGCGCAGGACATGTAACGACCCGAAACTCTTCTTAACATGCTCCACACGGATGATAGGCATAGACTCCCCTCCGTGCCTCTCACTCACTGGGCGGGCTGTCGTATGTCTTTGCCTGCGGTGGATAACAAACCATGCGCAACCGCCACCTATAAATATAATAAGGAGAACGCTCCACGGCCATAGCCACCCCGCTTCATCTCCTTCGGTTGCGGGGCGAGATTGGGCTAAGAGCATTTCTTTCTCACCCTTGCGAGTGAGAAACAGTATGTAGGAATCAAAATAGCCATCGGAGAAAAGCACCTGCTTTTTGCGTTCTTCTGTTACGCTGATCATACCCATGGCCATATCGGCCTTACCCGTCTGCACGGCGGGAATCTGCGAGGCGAAGTCCATCACGAGAAACTCCAGTCGCCAGTTGCGGCGGTTGGCCCATTCCGTCAGGATGTCTATCTCAATCCCTGAAGGCTGTCTCGAACTGATGAAGTTGAAGGGGGGCATCGCCGGGAATGTGGCCACGCGCAATGTGCGCCCCGTGCCATGCTGCTGTGGGACAGGTACAGTCGAAGGGTCATCAGCATCGCTCCAACGTTTGACTATGTCCTGATAAGTACCGTCACTACGAATATCTGCCAGAAAACGATTGAAGTCCTGCTGCAACTCGGTGTTATCGAGTCGGAAGCATGCACTGAGCGGATTCGGCGAGAGTCCGGCATTGACCGTATCCACCTTGGCGGCCAGTTCCTTATTGAAAGTTATCGCGATGGTCTCACTGCCCACGATATCCACCTTGCCATTGTCCAAGGCCGCCATGACGTCGGAGTATGAGGGCAAACGCTGGATGTCGGCCGTGGGTGCAAATGTGGTGACGGCGATGTCCTGTATGCTGCCGATGATAACAGCGACACGTTTGCCTTCAAACGACTTGAAAACGGGAGGTACCGCATTGTCTGATGCGGAGAGCACCGCATCAGACTTCAACGACTCTTCACCCAATTCCGATACGACGGCAGGCAGATAGCACACCACGCCCGTCAAGACCAGCATCACGGCAGCAACAATACTCTTCAGGCGCTGTCGCTGCACCAATGATGACAGCAGCACGCCGATAAGCCAAGCGATGAAGAAATAGATGATGGCTGTCACGATGAGGGGGAAGAAGGCGTCGAACGTGCGTGAGCGGATGAGGTCTGAGGCGCGCGTCATGTCTGCCACGGCTATGTACCCCACGATACTCGTACCCTTCAGCAGGCTGATGACTTCGCCTTGATAGACAGGCATCACGGCTCTTATCACCTGCGGCAACACTATCTTCACGAACGTCTGTCGCTGTGTATATCCCAGTGCCAAGCCTGCTTCAGTTTGTCCACGGTCAATACCTTGTATCGCTGTGCGCAACATCTCACTGATATAGGCAGACGTGTTCATGGCAAAGGTCACGATGGCCACGACTATGCCCGTGGCATCCAGCGGTGCCATGACCACATAGTACATCAGCATGAGCAGCACCAACACAGGCGTTCCGCGCATCAAATCAATGTATATGGCGGCTGTGCGACGCAGCCATGCCAGGCGGTGCATACGCATCCAACATACCACGCCACCCAACAACGTACCTAAAGCCGCTGCACAGGCCGTGATGAGCAGTGTCACCTGGAGGCCGTCAAGAATCATCCTATAGCGCTCCTCCTCTAAAAGGTTGTTGCTGAAGCTATCTGCGACAGTTTTTGCAACGGAAGAGCATCCGGTAAATATCGTGGCACAGAAGACTGCCAGAGCTACCGCAACCAATGAGTATGATAAGCGTTTAATCATTTGTTGAGCTGCAGGATTATCTCATCGCTGTGGATGTAGTAGTGTTGCTCCGGATTATCGTAACGTATGGTATCGTTCGTCACCACACGCCAATTGGAAGCTGCCCGCTCGTCGTGGGTAGTCGTACCGTCCTTCATGAGGTATGAACCCGTGGCCACGTTTCGCAACACATACTGTCCACCCGGCATCACGGCAATGTCATTATCTGCACCCCATGCAGAAAACGCCAGCGCAAGCGCCAGCAAAAATGATAAAAGATATCTCATTGACTTCTATGAAAAAAACACGCTGTAACTTTTCGCGTGCAAAGGTACGCATAAAATTCCGTACCTTCCCACTTTCTCCCCCCAAAATTCTTTCGCCCCACCCCATTTTTCTGTGACTGGCACACACCTCCAAAAGATGAATAATGCTGTTTCTATGGCATGTTGCCACAAAGAGACATCTACACGTAATATGTTAAACTTTATTATAAGATGATTATTATAGTATGATAATTGGAAAAGGATTTCGTGACCACCCACCTCGGCATCTACCAAGTCTATGACCTCTTCTTCCGGATGTGGCTGCTGAGAGAGTAAGAATCCGAACATATCAGAGTTTGAGGATGGAAGAAATTAGGTAATTATCTCATTTTTTTCATTAAAAGTTTGGTCTGTACAGAAATAAACACTATTTTTGCGCAGTGGTTCATTGTTTTTTGCTATGTAGGCCACCGGAGATGAAAGCTTTTGAACACTATTACATATATTTGCTATGAGAAAGGAATCGTATATCGCACGCAAAAGGACCTATCTGAAGCCTCAGGCGAGGGTACACGCCGTGAGAAGTACCGCAGGCTTGCTGCAATCGTTTTCGCTTAATAGTGCCAAGAACGCCAGTGAGGACGGTAACCCGCCCATGGATAGCAAGGGCGGCAGTGGCGAGTGGGAAAGCATTTGGAATTAGTGCCACCGCAGGCACTCCCCTGCCACCAACCTTTGCAACTGATTATTCATTTTTATCAAAAAGTCTATGATACATCAAAGGAATATTTTAAGCCGATGGCATGTACTCCTTGCTCTCCTGGTCCTACCCCTACAGGCCATGGCAGAGTACGCAGACATTGCAGATGCCAACGGCAACGTGCTGAGTTATTACTACAATGGCACGACGGGCACGGCAAGCGTGCGAGGTCTGGCCTCTGTCAGCGACAACCCGGAGAGGGCCGGACACCTGATTATCCCCGCCACCATCACGGACGCGAACTCCAACGAGCACGCAGTCACCGAGATTTTCAGTTCTGCCTTCCAGAACAATCAGAATGTGCTATCTGTGATTATCCCAAATTCTGTTACGAATCACGGTAGTTACACGTTCTACGGATGTTCGAACCTGACAAGCGTGACCCTTGGCGACGGTTTGACGAATGTCGGCAACCTGGATTTCTATGAATGCCGGAAGCTGAGCAGCGTGACACTGGGTGCCAACATCACAGACATTGGCACCCAAGCCTTCTACAACTGTAAAGCGCTGACGACGATAGACCTGCGCAACAGGGTGAAAGTGCTTAACGACTATGCATTCTATGGTTGCTCGTCACTAAGTGCTGTGCTGAACACCGATGCTGTGACTACGGTGAAAATATATGCCTTCAGCTACTGCCTGGCGCTGACTGAACTGACGATGGGTGAGGCGCTGACCTCGTGGAGCTATCAAAGTCCCTATAACGGCAGCTACCGCAGCGACTATGATCTGGCGAATCTGCAGCATTTGACGCTGAAGGGCATGACCAACCCTTTCCTGGACAGTAACAGCAGCGGGGGCCTCTGCGACGGTCTGCTCATCTATGTACCCGCAGCGATGCTGGAGACCTACCGCGCTGATGCCAACCTCTCGCGCCTGCGCTTCATCGCCATCGGCTCGCAGCTGGACTACAACGTGACGACGACTGCCGGCGGCGAGCTACAGGAGAAGATTGAAGCGCAATGTAGCAGCCTTGACGTGGTGGAGCTAACGGTCAACGGCCCTATCAATGGTACTGACATCGAATATATCCATCGCAACCTGACGAACCTGGGCCGCCTGGATCTCAGCGGAGCACAAATCGTCAACGGTGGCGACAGCTACCATCGTTGGCAGCAGGAAAACGGCACCGTCACGCAGTACGGCAGCAACAGCTACAACACGCAGCTGAACATCGTTGGCGACTATATGTTTGCCAACCTGACAGGTCTGGAGCATCTTGCACTGCCCTCGGGTGTCACGGCCATCGGCGCCTACGCCTTCGCGGACTGTGCGCGCCTCACCAGCCTGACCATCCCCGACTGCGTCACGAGCATCGGCAACTACGCCTTCAGCTATTCGTTGTCTTCCTACAAGGTGAACATACTGAAGACGCTGCACCTGCCCACCAGCCTCACCTCACTGGGCAAGTACGCTTTCCGCTACCAGAAGACACTGCAGCACATCGAGATACCTGGCAGTCTGGAGACCATCCCCGAGCACTGCTTCGATGAGAGTAGTATCAAGGAAGTGGTACTGGGCGAGGGCGTAAGCGTCATCAGCAGTCGCGCCTTTATCAATAGCGCCCTGCAGACCATCAACCTGCCATCGACGCTCACGTTGATAGGCGAAAGCGCTTTCTCCGGCTGTGACTTGCGCGGTCCTATCACCCTGCCAGCAGCACTGACCACCATATCCAGCAATGCCTTCTCATCGTGCAAGAACCTTGATAACGTGACTTTCAGCGAGGGTCTGCAGACGATGGACACCTACGCTTTCTACAACTGTCGCCAGTTGAAGCATGCCATACTGCCCTCTACGCTGAAGACCATCGGCTCATACGCTTTCTACCAGTGCTATCGCTTAGAGGACGTACAGCTGCCCGCAGGGTTGGAAACGCTGGGCGATGCAGCCTTCTACGACTGCGACTCACTGACGACCTTCACATTCCCCGAAGGCATCACTATCGTTCCAAACAGTGTGCTGAACAGCTGCGACAAGTTGGCTACCGTGCAGCTGGCCTCCGGAACCACACGCATCGGCAATAGCGCCTTCCAGTATTGCGCCAACCTTGCCACCTTCGACTTCAATGCCTACGCAAGTCTGACGCAAATCGACAACTACGCCTTCTACGGCACAGGTCTCGTCAATGTGGAGCTGCCCGACCAGATTGTGCTGATGGGTCAGTGTTTCCAGAACTGTCATCAGCTGAAGAGCATCAATGTGCCCACGGCTACGACCTATGTGCCCTCGAACTTTGTCAGCAACTGCGAACAGCTGACCGACGTGCAGCTGCATAGCGGCATCACGAGCGTCAACGGCTCTGCCTTCAGCGGTTGCTCGTCATTGGAGACTTTGAACCTGCCGGATGGCATCACGAGGATTGGCAGCAGTGCTTTCAACGGATGCACGAAGCTGCAGTTCCCCACGCTGCCATCATCGTTGACGACCATTGAGAACAGTGCCTTCGAACAATGCAAGGCCCTCACTCAGGTCATCCTGCCCACAGGGCTGAAGACCATCGGCAACTATGCCTTCGAGAGCAGTGGTGTGCGCACAGCCGTCCTGCCCACAGGCCTCACCTCGTTTGGGCACTCCGTCTTCTACTACTGTGACTCGCTGCGCACCGTCTCGTGGCCCGACGACCTGACGACAGTTCCCAGCAATACGTTCTACAGCTGCGACTCGCTCAAGAGCATCGTGCTGTCAGATGCCGTGACGACCATCGAGAGCAATGCCTTTTTCGAGTGCGCAGGTCTTGATAACGACTTTCATTTCCCAGCCTCGCTGAGGACTATCGGCTATCAGGCCTTCCGTAGGACATACGGTCTCACGGACATCACGTTGCCTATCTCGCTCCGCACCATCGAAGGCTATGCCTTCCAAGGGAGCAAGCTCAAGCACATCGAGATTCCGGACAGCGTGACCACGCTCGGCAGTTATGCCTTCCAAGCCTGCGACAGCCTCCGCACAGCCGTTCTCGGGCGCAGCATGGACTATACCAACAGCACCTACTTCGACTACTTCAACAACTGCAATAACCTGAGGCTGCTTCGCATCTTCGCTGGTACGCCACCCACTATCAACGGCGATTATTACATCAACAGCTACTATAAGGACTGCGTGCTCGAGGTGCCCACTGGAGTTGATGAGCTCTACCGAGCTGCCGACTACTGGAAGGACTTCAAGGAGATACGCACCTTCATTACCGGCGACAAGCTCGACCCCGTGGACTTTGCCATCATGCAACGTCTCTATGAGCTATGGGACGGTGCCAACTGGACACACCCCTGGGATCTGGAAACCGACGACCGCTTCGTTGGCAAATGGCACGGTGTGACGTTCGATGGCGACCATATCAAGACCCTCAACCTCACAGCCTGCAACCTGCGCGGTCCGCTGACACATGATGTCTTCGACCTGCCCGCACTGACCTCCCTCGACCTGGGCAACAACTACCTGACAGCGCAACTCGACACGGTGTTGGCAGACAACTTCGAAGACAATAAGATGACGCGCATACAGCTCTATGCCAACCTGCTCGAAGGCGACCTGGCACCCTTTGCCAGCAAATTCCACGCACTCACCTACCTGAGTGTGGCCTATAACCAGTTGACAGCTATCTCGCAGCCCATTCCAAGAACGACACTAAGGAACGTAGGCTCTGAACTGTGGTATGACCACCAGTTCTGCGATTACAAGACAGGACTGCCATTCGTCAGCGAAAAATATCCCTTACAGCAGGTACGCTTCGGCGAGCCCCTCAACATCGAATGGAACTCGCTGCAGACATACCAGCACAGCAGTCAGGACTACAACAACAGCATCAACTACCTGTACCACATCTACAGGAACACCAACAAGAGCTGGACCTACGACAGCTACTACATCTACAGGGGCAACAATGGTGAATTGGAGGTAACAAAGGATTACGTGATTTACCCCCTGCGTGATACACCCATGCTGCTTGCGCCATCGACTTCGAGCGCTTACGTAACTCCCATCGTCGTGCAACTCACTTGGGATGAAGGCGATGTGAATGCCGACATGACCGTGGATGTGGCTGATCTGCAGCACATCGTCAGTTTTGCCTCTACCGGCAACAAACTCAGCGGAAAGATTTTCAACTTCACCGCCGCCGATGTCATCACCGACGAGACCATCGACGTGCGCGACATCGTCAAGAACGTTGATGCCATCCTCAGCTTTGAGGAAGAGGAGACTCCCGCCAACACGCGCCCGTACATTAATCATATTAAGGCGCGCACAGAAGATCTCTCGCATGGTAATGTCATTGCCATTGAGGGCGACTGCCTGCGTCTGGCTAACGAGGACGCCGTGGCAGCCTTGCAGCTGACCATCGAAGGACAACGTGCTGACGACCTCACGCTGGCACCGGCGCTGCGCGGATTCGCGATGTCGAAACGCCAGGTCGGCAACGATGCCCGCGTAGTCATCTATCACATGAATGGCCGCACCATCGGAGCTGGAGCTCACGACCTGCTGATGGGCCTCGCCCCGCAGGCCGTCATCACCAACGCACGCCTCACAGACTCCGAAGCCAACTACCTGACTGTCGCCATCAGCGACTGCGTGACAGGCATCGAAGACATCAAGGGACAGGTGAGCGGAGCGGAAATCTTCGACCTCAACGGACAGCGCATCCAAAGCCTTGAGCAGGCTCCCGCCGGAGTCTATGTCATCCAACAAGGTAACAAGCGAATGAAGGTTAGGAAATAAGGAATCACCCCGCCCCTCCCGAAGAAGGGAGGGAATGGTTAGCTAACGGAATTGAGAAATATATAAAGAAAAGTATGATGGAAGCAATTAGAATCTATTTGCAAAAGTATATACTCCCCTCCCACCTCTGGAGGGGCAGGGGGAAGGGCCTGCTGTTAGTGGCTCTGCATCTCCTGCTTTCCTGGAATGTTGCAATGGCTCAGAGCAATGTGCTGCGCATAGGCCATGTGACATACCCTGCGGGACGGACTGCGCTCATCCCCATCGAGATGGAGAATCAGAGCGATATCACAGGTGTGCAGTTTGAAATCGTCACGCCCTACGCACTAAAGGCGTTTGAAGACGCCGAGAGCGAAGAGACGTATCTCGCAAGTCTGAACCCGCAGCGCGCACAGGACTATCAGGCCAGCGTCACACTGCGTGATTCACGCCACACTTGGAACTCGACGCTTAAGATTTACTATCAGCGCTATCGCGTCATCCTCTACTCTCCGACAAACACCAAGATCAGCGGTAGCTCCGGCACACTGCTGACCCTGCAGCTGGACCTGCCTGAGACCCTGGAGAACGGCCAGGTGCTGCCCGTCACCTTCTATGAGTACAAGTACTCGAGCGGCACCTCTTCGCACGCTGAAGTCATTCTCTCAGACCGCGCAGGAACGAACGTCGTCTCGGGCTTCACAGACGGCAGCATCACCGTGGAAGTGGTGCCTCGTCCCGACCTCGTGCCGAGCGCAGTCTCCGTAAGCCAGACACTGGCCAATCCCGGCGACCGGCTGGATTTCTCGTGGACCGTCACTAATCAGGGTGACTTAGCCACCGCAGCAGGATGGACAGAGAAGCTCTTCCTAGAAAACGAGCAGACGAAGAACCGCGTGTATGTGGGGACAACAGCTTACGAGGGCACACTTGGCATAGGGGCTCACGTGCAGCGCAACTTCAGCCTTAACCTGGATGAGTTCCCGGGTATCAGCGGACAATGCCGGCCCGTTGTGCAGATTATTCCTTCTGCCGACTGCGGAGAGATAGCCCTGGATCAGGCGAACAACACGGCAGCCGCCGCCACCTACACCCTCAATGTGAGAAAGTACCTCATACTGACAGCCTACAAGAACACTATCAACGAGCACAACAACAACAGCTACTCATGTGAGTTGCGACGCACGGGTGACCTCAGTATCTCGCAGACTTTCAATGTCATCACACGCGACAATGCCGGCAACACGGGACGCTTGAAGGTTAACTCCGACGGCAGCGGAAATGTGCGTTTCGACAAGAATGTCTCGAAGGTCAACTTCTATGTCTATCCACTCGACAACGAGGACATCAACGTTGACCCGCGCGTAGCAATCGTCGTCAACGAGGACCTGAACAACGGCTACGGCTGCGTCACAGACACCGTGACCATTGAGGATGATGACCTCATCCCGCTGACGCTGACCCTGGACAAAGACGAGTACAACGAAGGCGACATCATGCATGTCACCGCCAGCGTTCCCGAGCACTACTATCCGGGCAATATCAACGTGTATCTGACCATCGAACAGTCTAAGCGTTTCAAAGTGCCTCAGAGAATTGTTATTCCCGATGGCGAGACTTCTGCTACTGTAAACATCAACGTCCTGCAGGACACATCACCAGCCAATGATATCGGCATCAAGCTGACCGGTACTGCTGACCATCACCAAAAGGCAGAGGCGATTTTTATCCTTCACGATGATGACACGCCCGCCATCACCATGACACTAACGCCGACGACCGTCAGTGAGGCCGCAGGTCCGCAGGCCATCCTGGGGACCATCACCCGCACAGGCGTCACCAACAACAAGATTACAATCAAGCTGACCGACGACGGCGACAACGATATCTACTACAGCACCACCACTGTTACGATGCCCCCCGGCACCACCAGCGCACAATTCCCGATTGGCGTGCGCGACAACCAGCGCAAGGACGGTGACCGTACCGTCAATATCCATGCTGCCATCTATCTGACAGACTGTAATTGCGACGCCATCGGCGACAAGCAGACGAGTGTGGAAGTGCCCATCACCATCACTGACGACGATGGCGCGGCTCTCAGCATCACGACCTCAAAGACAACCATCCTGGAGGGTGACGAGGCGGGATGTGACCTCATCATCAGTCGCAACACAGAGACGAGCGAGCCGCTGGACGTTACCATCGCCACCACTGCAACAGATGTAGTCTATGACACGCACGCCACCATTCCAGCAGGGGATGAGAGTGTCCGCATCCCGTTTGTGGCGCTCTCCAACATGACTGAAGAAGGTGACCGCACGGTGACCATCACAGCCTCCGCCACGGACTTCAGCAGCGGCTCGGCATGGCTTCTCATCAGTGACCGCACATTGCCCGATGTTGTCATCTCAGATATCAGCCTTTCAGCAGCCAGCGTTCTCGCTAACGAGAGTTTCATGCTGACGCTGACGATAGCGAATCAGGGCGCTGCAGCAATGCCCGCGAGCACAGAGGTCAAAGTGCTGCAGAACGCTACACAAATCGCCAACTTCACCCTCGGCAAGCTGCTGCCAAAGGGCAGTAGCACGACGGAGCAGCTACAGCTGACGGCCACGAACGTACCGGGCAACTACAGCATCAAAGCTATCATCAACCCCGACAATAAACAAGCTGAACTCATCTACCTCAACAACACCTCTGCCGAGGTGCCGCTGGAAGTGCGTTCACTCTACAATTTCACCGTAGCAGCAGACAAAACAACCTACAACGAGGGTGACACCGTAACCATCTCCGGCGATGTCACGAGCAATGGTGCTGCCAGTGTCAGTGAAAAGTTTGTGGAGCCCTATGTCATCTTCAATGGTATTCGCACAGCCCTCAGCGTACAGACCAACCAGCAAGGACACTACAAAGCTGTATATGTACTGCCTGCAGGCTATCGCGGACATTTCACCTACGGCATCTGCAACCCGCAGGAAGGTCTGACGGATGAGGCCGGATCATTCAATGTCTATGGCTTTGAACGCGTCAGTCAGGATTATATCAAGCATCAGCTCTTCAAGAATGAGCCCTACGAAGGTACAATAGAGATTAAGAACCTGACCGACCTGCCACTGCACAACATTCATGCCACTTTCTCAGGTGTCACCAACCTCTACGATGCCGAAATGAGCGATGTGGCTCTGTTGCCCGGTGGCGGCACTGCCACCCTCAACTATAGCATCCTGCCCCATGAGGTCAGCGAGGCGAACAAGTGGGACCAGCTCGTGGTGACGCTGAGGAGCGATGAGGGGGCGAGCCTGGAGTTCATCATGTACAACTTCACACGCATTCACTATGCCAACATCAAGCCTAATGTGACGAGCATCACTACCACAGCCACCAAGGGTACCATACGCACCTATCCCATACAGATTGTGAATACGGGACTGGCAGCAACGGGCAAGGTGACGGTGGAACTGCCGAAGGCCATGAGCTCGTTCATCAGTCTGGCGACTCCCGCAGAGATGCCCTCGATGGAAACGGGCGACACCGCTACCATTATGCTGCGCTTCAACCCAGGTGACCTCGACGTGAATGTCATCCAGAAGGGTAATATCGCTGTCAACAGCGAGAACGGCAACGGATTCAACGTATGGTTCAACGTCAAAGTAGTCAGTGAATCCAAGGGCTCACTGCTCGTTCGCGTACAGGATGAGAACACCATCTACGGCAACAAGGACGGCGAGAAGCCCTACGTGGAAGATGCCACCGTTCAGCTGCAGGACTACAACACGGGGGCCGTCGTGGCATCCGGCAAGACGACAGCAGATGGTATTCAATTTGACAATATCAATGAGGGATACTACCAGCTCTACGTCACGGCAGACAAACACGACTCCTACCGGCAGAACGTGCTGATTAGCCCAGGTGAGCTTACGGAGCATCTGGCAACAATCTCCTACCAGGCTGTGAGCGTCTCATGGGATGTAGTGGAAACCACTGTTGAGGACGAGTACCAGATTGTTTCCACACTCGTATATGAGACACATGTGCCAGTGCCTGTCGTTCACATGACGCTGCCGGACAGTGTCCTCCTCGACAAACTGGAATACGGACATTCGACGATGTTCAACGTCGTATTGCGCAACGACGGCCTCATCGCCGCACAGAACACAATTGTCAACCTGCCATCGGTAGAAGGCTTCACCTTCACGCCGCTTGTGCAGCATCAGGGCTTCACCCTCGGAGCGGAACAGAGCTACATTGTTCCCGTACGTGTGACTCGTGACCCATTGGAGGCTGGAGTCAAGGCCAAAGCCCCACGCCGTGCGCCCGGTGGTGGTGTTCCATGCCAGATGGGAGTGAACAGCCAGTTTGAGTGGCCTTGCGGTCCCGACAGCAAGTTCGGATGGATTGCTGACGTCATCAATGCATCCAGCAGTGGCTGCGGAGGCGGTGGCGGTCCCTCAGGTGGCCCGACAGGCGGCTACGGCGGCGGCCCTGGCGGCCCCGGC
Organism: uncultured Prevotellaceae bacterium; assembly: GCA_900316355.1. Taxonomy (GTDB): domain Bacteria; phylum Bacteroidota; class Bacteroidia; order Bacteroidales; family Bacteroidaceae; genus Physcousia. The sequence goes on from ONCQ01000018.1 coordinate 13,641, forward strand.
GGAGGTGGTCCTGGCGGTGGCGGCGGAGCCGGCGGCGATATAGACGTCGCGAAATTGGTCAACCTGCTTTGCATCATGCTCGAATGCATTCCCGTGGATATCCCAGGCGGCGACTGCATCCGTACCGGCCGACAGGTTGCACAGGGACGTGGTTTTAGTCCTTACAGCGGAGGTCAGTGTCTTGCCAGCTTCATTCCAGGTTCCGACCTTCCGAGAAATGGACTCAACTGCTTAAAGGCAATGAACGACTACAATGTCAAAGTCTTCAGGCCATTGAAGGCTCCCGCCGTGATGCCTGCACTCCTCAGTAGCTACATACACAAATCCGAACTCTACTTCACCTACCTCGACACCTATGCCGATTTTATAGCAGAACGTTCGGGCGTAGATTCCCTCGCATGGCACTTCGGAGACGATATTGTCACTGCATTGGATAACATCGACGAGCGCTTGGATCAAGATCATAAGAACGGCACGCTCTACGACCTTACGCCTGAAGCGTTAGCAGAGCAGCTCGTAGCCCTCATGCCTAACGGCCGTTCCAACTACTACGACCTCGACCTCACGACGTATATTGAACGCTCACAGAACTCCTACCGCATCATTGATGGTCTGGAGCCGACCAACGATAACCACGAGCACCAAAGCGTGTATGATGCCATCAACGAGCGCCGTGACTCGTGCGAGAACGCCCTGATAGAAATGGGATTCGTGGACTGGCTGGAACTCGTCAAGAGCGCCAACATGGATAAGCAGGAGTATCTCGAAGGGCAGAGCCAGAATACCTGTGCCACCGTCAAGCTGGAGATTGAGCAGAAGCTCGTCCTCACGCGACAGGCCTTCCGTGGCACGCTGACCATTGAGAACAGTACGGGCGACGATTTGGAGAACATCGACCTCAACGTGACAGTTACCGACCTTCTCGGTCAGCAGGCCTCAAGCCACGAGTTCCAAATCAACTTCGAGAGCATTGAGGGCTTCGAGGGAAATATCGACGGCCCCTGGAGACTCGGTCCCGGTGCAAAGGGCGTAGCCACCATCCTCTTCATCCCGACCAAGTACGCAGCTCCCGAAACGCTGACGACCTACAGCTTCGGAGGCTCACTCTACTTCGAGTCCGCAGGGAAGTCACAAACACGCGACCTCTATCCCGTCAAGTTACAGGTGAAGCCCTCTCCCGAGCTTGATTTAACCTACTTCATGCAGCGCGACATCTACGGCGACAACCCGCTGACAAAAGATGTGGTGGAGCCAATCATCCCAGCTGAGTTCAGCGTCTTGATTCACAACAAGGGTAAGGGCGAAGCTACGAATGTCCGCATGATTACCCAGCAACCACGCATCGTGGAGAACGAGAAGGGACTTATGGTGGACTTTGCCATCGTCAGCTCAAGCCTCAACGGCGGCGAGACTGTGATGGCACTCGACAGCACCATAGCCACACACTTTGGCGACATTGCAGCAGGAGCTTGCAGCTACGCTACATGGGATCTCACGTCCTCACTCCTCGGACACTTCATCGACTACGATATCCGCGCCACTCATGTCACCAGCTATGGTAACCCCGACCTCTCACTTCTTGATCAGGTGACAATCCATGAGCTCATCCACAGCGTGAATGTGAAGCTCGGCGACATTACCTATCGCGGATGGGTCACGAACGATGTGGAGGATGGACATGACGAGCCCGACCACATCTATCTCAGCAACGGCACTGATGAGGCTCTGAAGACCCTCAGCGCCACGACTTCCATCACACCTTTGGGCAACAGCAAGTGGCGTATCAGTGTCACCGTGCCACAGAAGGAATGGTTCTACACCTCGGTAGCTAACCCCACCGGTGGCATCTCCAAGATCCTGTCCCTCAAGGACGAGGATGCCAACGAAGAACTCGACCCGCAAAACTTCTGGATCACACAATATACCATTCAGGACGGCTTCGACCCACTGGAGGAGAACAAGCTACACATCGTGGCCTATGCCGATGGTCCTAAGACCTTCAACTTCGTCGTTGAATTTGAGCCTACGCCCGATGTCAGATTGGATGTTGTGAGCATCCAAGGTGTACCTGCTGACGAGGAGGAACTCGTCACGGAGGTAGTAGATCAGATGACGGTCACCTTCAACAAAGCCATCAATCCTTCCACCTTCACGCGCGATGACATCGTCCTACGCTATGAGGGCGAGAAGAAGAACACCGACCTGCCTATCACCAAGGCTATGGACAACGACAGCACCTTCTATCTGGACACCAGTGTACTGACAGACAACGGCTACTATGCCCTGCAGGTGAAGACCGACAGTATCCGCGATACGGAAGGATTCCTTGGCTACAAGGGTAAGCAGGTGAAATGGATGCTCTTCAAGGGAGGTATTGTGCAGTACTACGTTGCGCCCTTCCCCATCGGAGCAGGCAGCACCAACGTCACCGAGGGTGAAGGTTCCTTCGGACAGACGTTGCACCTCACCGCGACACCCGCTGAAGGTTATGAGTTTGCCTACTGGGGTACTACGGAGACGGGAGCCACCATTATCCGGGAAAGCCAGATTGAGGAGCATTCCACAGATCCGAAACTCACCGTGGAACTCAACAACACCATTGCCCTCCGTGCCGTCTTCCATCCAAAGACCCACAGCATCCGCATCGACTGCGATGCCGCCCAGGGCAACGTAGGTGTGACATCTGGAGTCTATGATTACGGCACCGTACTTCACTTCGACGCTACAGCCATTGATGGCTATCGTTTCCTCCGCTATGAAGTGAATGGTACGCCCGTCAGCGAGGAAGCAGTCTTTGACTACACCGTAACCTCTGACGCCACTGTCCGCGCCATCTTCAAGGATCTGGCACCCGAAGGCATCATCCTGCGTGAAACCGAGGACTACGTGCCCACAACTGTTGAGCTGGCCAATGTCAAGCTACAACGCTCCTTCCGCAAGGGGACATGGAATACCATCGTATTGCCTTGTGCCGTCAGCGATCCCGAAGCCGTCTTCGGAACAGGCACTCAGCTTGCGCGCCTCAGCGGATTTGCTAACAACATCATGAACTTCGTTCTCGTGGACCAGATGGAAGCCAACGTACCCTATCTTATCAAGGCTGGTGCCATCGACAACAGCACGATTGCTAATGGTGAAACAAAGAGCGGAATCTTCGACATCCTCTCCACGACCATTGAGGAGCCCGGCAACGAAGGCCCCTCCGATGTCGTTGGCGACATCACCTTCGTAGGATCTTACGTAGCCGCACCCGTCACACCCGCAGACGGCAACTACTACATCAGTAGCGATGCTCTCTACTTCATAGATTCCAACGCCTCTGTGACCTCCGGGCGCTTCCGCGGATACTTCCATGCCGCCACGAGCGGACTGGCCAAACTTCTCACCATCCATATCGGAGATATTGAGACACACATTGTTAACATCAATGTGCCCGTCACGGCAGACATCTATCGGCTTGACGGTGTACTCGTCCGCAAGGCTGGAACAGATACGCGAGGTCTCGCACCTGGACTCTACATCATGAATGGACAAAAGGTAAGAATTAAGTGAACAGCGGGCAAGAAAATGAATCCCTAAGCCCTTAAACACCAACACCTACAGCAGGGTGAGGGTGATGACATGACGCGTGTGGTCATCGACCTCGAAGCCGGCGGCAGCACGGAGGCCTACGACCCACGCGATGCGGTCGCCGCTGCAGACGAGGAGCTGGCGCTCCTTGTCGAAGAGGGAGAGCTTATGGTCGGTCATCAGGTCGCTGACGAGGCGCGTGCCATTCATGCCGAAGGGCTGGAAGCGGTCACCCTCGCGTGTGAGGCGCAGGCCCAGGGGCAGCGTGAGCTTCTCGAGGTCGAAGCAGGCGGTGCGGCTGTCACGCGGTATCTCGAAGGTGGCGGGGTCGATGGCCTGGCGGCGAATGAGCAAGCGCAGACCATGAGGTCCTTCATAGAGGCCGTCGAGCGGCAGGAAGGTGCCCTCGCCACCCTGTTTGGGGGTTGCAGCATCGGTGTCCTGCATGAGCAGGCGTCCGCGGTCACGCAGCAGACGATGTCCCTGTCGGCTCTCCCACAGCTTACCGGATTCTCCCTCCATGGTGTCATGGATGTCGCGTACCTGCTCCGCAGTGTAACCGCGCGGATGCAGGATCTCATGGAGCACTGTCTGCGAGGAGGTGGCTTGCTTGAGAGCAGACACAGAGAGGCTGCCGTCGGGCTGTGAGACATCTGTCTGTATCTCACGCACGGCATCGCCCATGAGGGCTTCCGCCTCCGTCAGGCGTTGTGCGGTCTCGGCGAGGCTCTCGCGCACACGCGGGTTCATCTCTTCCATCAAGGGCAGCAGCTGCAAGCGTATCTTGTTGCGCAGGGCGGCATCGGGGTCGAGATTGGTGGAGTCCGTGACCCATGTCTGGTCGCGCTCTGTGAGCCATGCCTCGATATCAGCACGGGAGACGTTGAGCAAAGGCCGAAGAAGGAGTCCCCTGTGGTCCCCCTGGGGGGACGATTGAATGTTGATGGTGGATGGTTGAAAGTTTAAAGTCGATATAGGGCGCATACCCGTAAGGCCGTGGATGCCGGTGCCGCGGATGAGATTGAGGAGGAGGGTCTCGATATTGTCATCGCGGTGATGGGCGACACAGACGGCCTGTGCGCCCTGCTCTGCTGCCACCTCAGCAAACCACTGGTAGCGCAGGTCGCGCGCGGCCATCTCGATGCTGATGCCGTGGCGTTGTGCGTAGCTGCGTGTGCGGAAGTGCTTGACGCTGAGGGGTATGTCATGGGCGTGGCAGAGGCGGCGACAGAAGGCTTCATCGCCATCGCTGGCGGTGCCGCGCAGCTCAAAGTTGCAGTGCAGGGCATGAACGGGATAGCCCAGCTCATGCAGGGCCAGCAACAAGGCCACGCTGTCAGCGCCACCGCTAAGGGCTACGAGGAGGGCATCGCCATCCTTCAGGATGGCAGCATCAGTCAGTACTTTTTGTATGGGAGGGAGGAAGGAGGACATGAGTTTTTAATATAATAACGAAGATTTTTGAAAAAAGTTGTGCAAAAGGCTTGCAATATCAAAAAAATGACGTACCTTTGCACCCGCATTCAACAAGGTGCCTTGGATGAGTGGCTTAGTCAACGGTCTGCAAAACCGTCTACAGCAGTTCGAATCTGCTAGGCACCTCCAAAAGAAATCCCCGCAACATCGCTGTTGCGGGGATTTGCTTTATCAGCGGTTATTTCACATAGACCTTCTTGCCATTGAGGATGTAAACTCCCTTCGGGAGTTGAGGGCTGATGGCTGATGGCTGATGGCTGAGGCGGCGGCCGGAGAGGTCGTACAATAGGCCATCCATTGAGGATTGACGATTGACGATTGAGGATTGATCATTAATGGATTCTATGCCGTCGGTGAGGTTGTAGATGGCAGCAATCTCATCGGCTGAGAGGGTGTAGTTATAGATGCGGAAGTCATCGATGTAGGCGCGCAGCAGGGGATCGCTGTCGAACTGGCTGCGGCCGATGTAGTTGAAGATGGGGCGGAAGTCCGCAGGACGTATCGTCATCGTGGTAGATGTGGCCACGGCAGCGCCATTGAGATATACCACGACCTCGTTCTCTCCGAAGGTGACAGCTACATGCAGCCATTTGCCGGTAGCCCATGCCGCTGGGAAGTCAAGCGTCTGCTCATCACCGCCGTTCTTGATGGCGAGGCGCGGCATGTTGGTGTAGCTATTCTTGAAGGTCAGGAAGACATAGTGCTCGGTGTCTGTGCCGAAGTCGAAGACGCGCTGCCAGTTGGAGGCGGCACGCATATTCACCCATGTGGCGACGGTGAGCTTCCGGTGGTTGGCGATGGTGGCGGGCAGCTGCAGGTACTTGGCCGTACCGCCATTCAGCTGTATGGCCTTCCCCACCTGTCCTGTCTGCTGCAGATAGGAGCCCTGCAGCGCACAATGGTTGCCATTGACGGTGGCATCCTGCAGGCTGTCACCCGTCATCTGCATGATGCAGGCGGGAGTGGCGGCAATCCGTGCGGTGATGCTCTCAGAGGGTTCCGACCGGTTCAGGAAGTTATCCACTGCACGCACGCGATAATAATAAGCGGTTGCAGGATTGGCGGTGTTATCGATGTACACAGTGCCGGGCACACTGTTATGGATGGTATTCCACTGGAGACCATCGGCAGAGCGCTGAACGATATACTGCGCTATGTCGTTGTCGGCAGGGGCTGTCCACTCGAGGCGTATGCTGCCGGGCTGTGGCGTAGCCTGCAGTGCGGTGGGTGCCGCGGGGGCTGCCATGAGTGCGGTATAGCTGTTAGAGGCCACATTCGCCAGCGCGCTGGCCGGTATCAGGCGCCACTGCTGGTATTTCTCGCCCGTGAAGACGCCCTGAATGACGGGTCTGCCCGGGTTTGACAGCTGTTGGTCAGTGGCCGGTTTGCCATTCACCAAGGGATCCACCTCCAGACACATGGCACTGTGGCGGTTGCGGATATAGAACCAGCCGTCACCGGCATATTCCAGATACCACTGCTCCAGCGTGCCGCCATCACCAGCCCAAAGGATGATTCTGCCACGATCCTCCAACGACCAGTTCTCAATATCCGGAAGGAGCGTGGGATCCTTGGCATTGTAGAGGGTAAAATACGTGAAGTCGCCACCCACATCATTGGCCTGCGGCTTGACAACCCACTGCTGTTGGGTATAGCCCTTGGTATATCGCATGTGGGACATCGCCCTCCCGCTGACAGCCTGGTTACTGTTCGGTGCAAGGGGTTGGGTGCTGCAGCGAGAGATGATATAATAGGTGCCCTCTTCCGTGGGGATGACGGGCATGATATCTTCGCCGCCCTGGATGTTGAACACGGCCTCAGCGTTGCGGCAGTATTTGCCCTCTGTGTCATAGCCGCCATTCTCGAAACCGGGGGTCTTGATGATGAACTCACGGGCAGGTCCCTGACCATTGTAGAATACATCGTGGTCGAGGGCTGCAAAGCGATAGGTGGTGGCGCTGGCCTGCCGCTCGCTGGTGCCCACGAAGCCCTGCACCGGGCAGCCCTCGCGGTAGGTGTCGGGATGGCGATAGACGGCGCCTGCTGTCCAGCGGCTCTCATTGTCGGCATAGCCCATGCGTGTGCCGCGACTGGCCTTCATGAACTGGCTGCGTGTATGCTCGCATGTTCCCCACCAGATGCCTTTTGTGAGGCCGTATTCCGAGCCGACCATACACTCCATGGTGTTGTGCAACTCATCACCCACACCTATCTTGCCGTCTGCCACGACCTGTTGATAGAACGACTTGAAAGTCTTCATGTCGCCTGCCAGCTGGTGTGTGTTGCCTTCGTCAAGGTAGTCCTTGCAGTAGTTGTACCAAGGTGCTGCCTGGTCGTTGTTGAGCGTGTTACCACCGCAGAGGATGACATCCTTGAAGGACTCGACGTAGGCGGGATCCTCGCGGAAGAGGCGACAGATCTCCTTCATCTCAGCCATGGAGCCCTGCTTCCAGGGGGTGTAGTCAGGCTCGTTGAAGGGCGATACGCTCACCACCTTCATGCCCTTGCTCTCGACATAATCCTTGGAGGCAGCGATGAGGGCTGCCCATCGCGGCGGGAAGACCGCCACGGGGTCTGCCACGCTGGAGTGGTACCAGTCGATGACGCCTGCCTCCTGGTCGGAGTTGAGGTTGATGCCGGCATTGGGCGTCCATTTCTTGACATAGCCGATGCGCTCGTCGAGCTTGGCCTTCTGTGCTGCCGAGAGCTGTCCGTTCTCCACGGCGTAGGTGGTCTGGAAGCTCAGGCGCACGATATCGATGAGGTCGCCGGCGTAGTTGGCGCCACGCGCGAGGTTGCCTTCGCTAATCCACGCAAGGTCGAGGCCCCAGATGATATCGGGCAGCTTCGTGCCCTTATCCTCTATACGATAAGGAATCGTGGTGTGAGGCACCTCGGTGGCCACCAGGTTGGAGGCGCCGGAGATGACCTGCGCTTCTATCAGGGGACTGCCAGCACAAAGGGCTGCCAGCAGCAAAAACATCTTTTTCATGAGTGTTGTGTTTGGTAAATGATGATACATATTCATTGAAACGGATTCCGATTGTAGTGGTCGTCAGCCGCTTGCAGATCGGAGATATGGCGCTTGCAGAGCTTGCGCAGCTCGTTGCAGAAAAGCAGGAGTGCGACCGCCAACAGCCCCTCCATACCCTCGGACACCTCCTGAGACATGGCGATGGTGTCGAAGATGCCATGTGCCAGGATGGGGGCAAACAGCACCCATACGGCATTGCGGCGGGGATGATGGCCGAAGTGCACGAGGCTGTAGTAGTAGCCCATCAGCACGGCGAAGAAGAAATGCGCCGGCACGGAGAGCACACCACGCAGCAACGCTGTGGCCGCCCAATCCTCGCCCGCCTGAAAGACATACATGACATTCTCAAAAGCGGCAAAGCCAAGGCCTACGCAGACGGCATATACAATGCCGTCGAGGTGTTCATCGAAGTACGGGTTCTTGCGTAGTAGCAGCCAGAGACAGAACAGCTTCGCACATTCCTCGGGGATTGCCGCCAAAGCGAAGGCATTCCACATCGCACCGAAGAAGGTGCTGTAATTATCCAAGGTGCCTGTGAGCGCGGACAGCGGTGTCGAGATTGTCAGTGACACGAACACCGAAAGTATGCCGAACAGCACGCCTTTCAGAAGTAGCCGCGGGGGCTCTGGACGCTCCTTATCACGGATGAGCATGATAACCATCAGCACCACAGCGGGAAGGAGTGCAGCGGCTAAAATAACGTAGGCGTAAACGGACATAACAGCACAATTTTCGTACAAAGAAATGAAAAAGTTCGTTGCGCTGCAAATTTTTCAGCAGAAAAGTGCAATAACGGCTTCACTTTGCATTTTCATGGTCAAAAAATTTGCATGAAGGCGAGAATCCCCCTACCTTTGCATCACCGTTCTTTGACACACGTGATGACAGAAAGCTGTCACAACGACTATAGCCGCATCGGTTCGATTGGGAGACTCATCAATTACATTCAGAAAACCGAGACAAGCTTCGCTCTCCAATGGCGGGCTGCGCCCTTCGGGGTAACCTCTTCACGAGGCCGGCAGATTACAAAGGAAGCGGGCACTCAAATCATTCATACTCGGAGTTCTCATCACATCATCGATGCGGTTTTTTGTGTTTATTATTCAATACAATAATTTCTTAAAAGCCAGCAGCTTCTCATTAATTGCTTCATCTGACAGTTGAGGGCTATCAGCACGCAGCCACGCCACGAAAGCTTCCTCTGCTTTCTTGGTCGCCATGGCGCGTCCCATCTTCAGTCCGCTGGCATAAGGTGTCTGGGGCAACAAGGCCCTATTGAAATTTCCGTCGCTCATCGTTTTTGTTTCAAGTTTCAGGGTTCAAGGGGTTTGCGGGGCAAAGGTAAGGAAAATTGAGAGATTGAGACTTTGAAACATGAAAAAAATGCACAGTTTCATCAAAAACTTTCAACTTGAAACCTGAAACTTGAAACTTTTTCGTACCTTTGCGCCCATAAGGAGTAAACACTACGGGAAATGACGATTACGAGGCGCATTCTATTATTGCTAGTAAGCCTGATTTGTGCGTGGCAAGCGGTCGCGGCAAGAAAGGTCGTATGGGTGATTGATGCCGGCCACGGCGGTCACGATGTAGGCTGTGAGTTCGGCTATGTCTATGAGAAGGACATCTGTCTGGCTGTGGCCAAAGAAGTGGGACGGCTTGTGAAGAAGGATCTGAGCGATGTACGGGTGGAGTTCACACGTGAGCGCGACAGGTTTCTCTCACTGCAACAACGCTGCGACATTGCCAACCAACGCGGCGCGGAGCTCTTCATCTCCATCCATGTCAACTCTGCACCGAACCCGCAGGCACGCGGCACCGAGTCGTTCTTTGCCACCAACACCCCCACGAAGGGGCGGCAGGCAGGGAAGAGCGAACTGCTGGCACTGCTGCTGCAGAAATACTATCTCAACAACGGGCGCGAGGTGAGCCGCGGTGTCAAGAAGCGCGAGCTCTACGTCTGTGAGCACACCAACATGACGAGCGTGCTGACAGAGGTGGGCTTCATCACGAACACCGCCGACCGCACATATATCAACTCCAAGGAGGGGCAGGCCGAGCTGGCGCGCTCCATCGTGCAGTCGCTGAAGGAATGGAAGTCGCTGACAGCATCAGGCATGGTGCCACAGCGCACCCTCCGAGACCTGCGCTTCGCCTATTGGAGTCCTGTCTCGAAGGTGGCGGAGGTCGTGAACCCGCAGGCCGCGACAGGCAAGGCAGAGCCTGCTGACAGCCAGCTCATGGCAGATGCCAAGGCGCAAGCCGAGGCTGACGCAAAGGCCAAGGCAGAGGCGGAGGCCAAGGCGGTGGCTGAGGCACAGGCCGCCGAGGCAGAGAAAGCGGCCAAGGCAGGCATCACGGTGGACAGCACGCTCATAGCAGCCACGCTCACCGACAACACCGGCGAGGAAGTCAAGCCCCACTTCGCCATCCAGCTGATGAACACCGCCAAACCCATACACGATGGCGACCCGCGCCTGAAAGGCTTCAAGGGTGTGCGCTTCATCGCTGCCGGCGAGCGCTTCAAGGGTATCTACAGCTACTCCGAGAGCTATCTGGACATCAAGAACGAGCTGGTTGGGGTGCGCGAGACCTTCCCCGAAGCCTTCATCGTGGCCTTCCGCGGAAATCAACAGATTACCACAGCCGAAGCACTCAACGCTCTCAACTCAAAACAAAAATGAGAATACGTTAATTGCTCCTTACCCCCCCTTGAACCATCAATGGACAACCACTACAACCCCATCATCTACCGCCGTCTGCAAGCGCTCTTTGAAGGGCGCGAGTGGGACGCGCTGATGCCCTACCTGACGACACTCTCCAACTCACAGTTCCGCACGGCAGGCTATATGATTGGAGAGCGTCTGTTGCGCGATGTGGATGCCGCAGTCTTCTGGGAGGTGGCGCGATGCCTCATCCTGTGGGATGCCAAGGCCTTCACCGTCACGCTGGCGAAGGCGGCGGTGCCCCGCTTCAAGGCGGGCACGCTGAGCATCGAGGACGAGGGTTTCCAACAGCTGACCGCAGCCCTTGCCGATGAGCGCCACGTCATCGACCGCCAGAAGCTGCTGCTGCAATGGCTGCCCGCCGTGGAGGACTATGCCACGATGGAAGCGCTGTTCGATGCGCTGGGCATCACGGAGGCCCGCCGGCGCGTGGACTTTCTGTTGCAGCACGACAGCCTCTGCGCTGCCTTCGTGTTGCTGCGCACGCTGCGCTTCGAGGAGCACGACCGCGACTACCTCACGAGCGTCTGCCGACAGCTGATACGCCGCGCCGCTGCACAGTCTTCGCCCACAGGGAGTGGCGGCAGCCTGAGCTACAACCTGGCCAGCCTGCTGCGCACCTATTTCGACCTCCCCGACCTGCGCGGCACCTTCTCGCTGCAGCTGGAACACTACGAGCTCTCCCGCATCGACACCGACTTTGAAGTGTTCCGGCGCGCGGTGACCAAAGTATGATTCTTTTAGACCTGCATACAATAAAAGCCAGCCATCGCGCGTTAGTATTATAAATTTGCGCGCAAAAAGAAATGATTGAATACATCCGCGGCTCCATAGCGGAGCTCTCCCCCACCCTGGCCGTTCTGGACGCCAACGGCGTCGGCTACGGCCTCAGCATCAGTTTGAACACATACACCGCCATTCAGGGTCTGAGTGGCGATGTGAAGTTATATGTCTGGGAATCCATTCGCGAGGATGCCTACCAGCTCTGGGGCTTCGCCACGAAGGTGGAGCGCGAGCTGTTCCTGCTACTGACGACGGTCAGCGGCGTGGGTCCTGCGAGTGCCCGCGTCATCCTGAGCAGCATGACACCACATGAGCTGTGCGACGCCATCAGCCGCAGCGACGAACGGTTGCTGAAGTCGGCAAAGGGCATCGGCGGCAAGACGGCACAGCGCATCATCGTGGAGCTGAAGGACAAGATTGTGGCCTTGGGCATCGATGCGGCAGCGAGTGGACCCTCGGGAGAACCCTCGGGAGCCGGAACAGCCAACAAAGAGGTTCTCGACGAGGCTGTGGCAGCGCTCACGATGCTGGGCTTCTCACCCGCTCCTTCGCAGAAGGCGGCACTGGGTATCCTACGGGCAGAACCTGATGCCACGGTGGAGAGGGTCATCAAGCTGGCACTGAAGATGCTATAGACTCACCCCCCCAGCCCCCTCTCTTTCAAAGAGGGGGAGACTAAAGAGAGGTAAATAGTTACCTGACAAGAACAGAAAATAAGAGCCTTGAAAAAATATTTTGCTTTTAGCTGGTACATAGTGGTTATCATTCTTTTGATAACCTCTGGTTCGCTATTTGCAAAAGTGACCTCTCTCCCCCTTGAGGGGGAGCGGGGAGGGGGTCTCGATTCCCTCCGCGTACGCCCCCAGCGCACCGTGCCTGAGACCTACGAGGATTTGGATACCGTGGCGGTGTCGCTCCACACGCCCGACAACCTGAAGCAGGAGGCAGAGTTGGACTCGCTGACCGGCAACTACCGTGTGGGCACGAAGCTGGGACAGGGAGGTTACCTGAACACGCCCATCCTGATGACACCCGACGAGTACCAGCGCTGGACGCTGCGCCAGTCGATGGGTGCCTACTACCGCCAGAAGAACCGCGAGGCCTTCGAGAGTAGCGGTAAGAAGAAGTTCGACTTCACCGACATGCACTTCAACCTGGGTCCTGCAGAGAAGATCTTCGGCCCGGGCGGCGTGAGCATCAAGACACAAGGTTCGGCCGAAGTGAAGCTGGGCGGCAACATCAAGAAGCAGGACAACCCGTCGCTGGCCGCTAACCGCCGCAAGACCTTCGGTTTCGACTTCGACGAGAAAATCAACCTGAGCGTGACAGGTAAGGTGGGCGACAAGGTGAACATGAACATCAACTACAACACCGATGCGACGTTCAACGTGGATGCCCAGCAGATGAAACTGAAGTACGACGGTAAGGAGGATGAGATCATCAAGTTGGTGGAAGCCGGTAATGTGTCGATGCCCTCCAACTCCACGCTCATCAGCGGCGTCAGCAGCCTCTTCGGTTTGCGCACCGATGTGCAGTTCGGCAAGCTGAAGCTGCAGGCCGTGGTGAGCCAGAAGAACTCTGCCTCGAAGAGCGCCAGCTCCAAGGGCGGCGCACAGACCCAGAACTACGAGCTCTCGGTGGTGGACTACGAGGAGAACCGCCACTTTTGGCTCGCACATTTCTTCCGCGACAACTACGACCGCTGGATGAAGACGTTGCCCACGATAGCGAGCGGCGTGCACATCAAGCGCATCGAGGTATGGGTGACGAACAAGCGTGCCGCCTCCACACAGAACAACCGCAACCTCATCGCCTTCACGGACCTGGGCGAGACCACTCATATCTCGAACCATATCTGGAAGAGCGCCGGCACCAACGAGCAGCCCCAGAACCGTTCGAACGACCTGTACGAGGCGATGACCACCACCTACGCCGGTGCACGTGATATCAGCGCGGCCACCACCCTGCTGGACGGCATCACCGACTTCTCCGGCGGTGCCGACTACGAGAAGCTGCAGAGCGCACGTCTGCTCACCAGCAGTGAATATACCCTCAACAATGCCCTGGGTTACATCACGCTGACAGCACAACTGGAACCCGACGAGGTGCTGGCGGTGGCCTACGAATACACCTACGGCGGCCAGACCTTCCAGGTGGGTGAGTTCTCCAGCGACATGACCGAGAACACGCAGAGCCTCTATGTGAAGGCCTTGAAGAGCACCAGCAGCTCACCAAAGATGGGCAACTGGCCGCTGATGATGAAGAACATCTATTCGCTGGGCGCCACCTCGACACAGAAGGAGAAGTTCCGCCTCGACATCAAGTACCTCAGCGATTCCACAGGTGTCTATCTCACCTACCTGCCCGAAGAGAACCTGAAGTCGGTGCCGCTGCTGCGCGCCATGAACCTGGACCGCCTCGACAACAACAACCGCACCAACTCCGACGGCCAGTTTGACTATGTCGAGGGCTACACCATCTCCAAGGGGCGCATCATCTTCCCCGTGGCGGAGCCCTTCGGCAGCCATCTGCGCCAGTGGATAGGCAACGATGATATTGCCGACAGATACTGCTTCGATGCCCTCTACGACAGCACCAAGACCGTGGCCAAGCAGAATGCCGAGAAGAACAAGTTCCTGCTCACCGGTCGCTACAAGGGCACCAACGGCGCCGAGATAGACCTGGGCGCCACGAATATCGCACAGGGTTCGGTGAAGGTGACGGCGGGCGGCGTGGAACTCACGGAGAACGTGGATTACCGCGTCGATTACTCCATGGGTACCGTCTATATCCTCAACCAGAGCATCATCGATGCCGGCACAAAGATTAACGCCAGCGTGGAGAGCAACGATGTCTATGGCATGCAGCGCAAGACGTTCCTCGGCGTGAACTGGGACTACGAGTTCTCCAAGAACTTCGTCATCGGCGGTACGCTGCAGTTCCTCAACGAGCAGCCGCTGACCACGAAGGTGAACATGGGCACAGAGCCGCTGAAGAACACACTGTGGGGCCTCCACATGGACTGGAAGAAAGAGAGTCAGTGGCTGACGAACGTGCTTAACGCCATCCCGTTCCTCAACTTCACGGCCCCCTCACAAATCGCTTTCAGCGCCGACTTCGCACAGCTCATCGCAGGCCAGAACCATAAGGTGCAGGGCAGCGCCTCCTACATGGACGACTTCGAGAACACCAAGAACCGCATGAGCATCTCCACTCCCACGGCGTGGATGATGTCGTCAGTGCCGTACCCCTTCGAGGGTGCCCGCCTCACCGACGATGTGCGCAGCGGCTACCAGCGTGCCCTGCTGGCATGGTACTATATCGACCCCATCTTCACGCGGCGCAGCAGCTCGCTGACGCCCTCGCATATCAAGAGCGACCTGACACAGCTCTCCAACCACTATGTCCGCGAGGTCTATGAGCGCGAGCTGTACCCCAACAAATCGCAGACCAGCTACTCCGAGGCCGCTTCGCTGAATGTCCTGAACCTGGCCTACTACCCCACCGAGCGCGGCGCCTACAACCTCACCACCGATGTCGATGAGCGCGGCCGCTTGCTGAACCCCGCACAGAACTGGGGCGGCATGATGCGCAAGATGGACAACCCCGACTTCGAGGCCCAGAACATCGAGTACATGGAGTTCTGGATGATGGACCCCTTCTTCTACACGGGCAGCGACGAGAGCTATGGCGGTGAGCTGTACATCAACCTAGGTGAGGTCAGCGAAGACGTCCTCAAGGACGGCAAGAAGTTCTATGAGAGCGGCCTGCCCCTCGACGACAACCCCGCCTACTTCACGGAGACAGCCTGGGGCCGTGTGCCGGTGGGCACCAGTGTCACCTACGCCTTTAATAATGAGAACGGCGCGCGCGTGAAGCAGGACGTGGGCTTCAACGGCCTCAACAGCGAACAGGAGCGCACCTACGGTGCTTACGCTCAATATCTGGCTAACATCCAGGGAAAGGTATCGCCCGAGGTCTTCGACAGCCTCCTCATCGACCCTGCCGGCGACGACTACCACTACTACCGCGGCACCGACTTCGACCAGCAGCAGAAGAGCATCCTCGACCGCTACAAGCGCATCAACATGCCCGAGGGTAACTCCCCCGACACCGACAACTCGCCCGAGAGCTACGAGACAGCCTACAAGACCACGCCCGATGTGGAGGACATCAACCAGGACTACACCCTCAACGAGTACGAGAAATACTTCCAGTACCACATCACGCTGCACCCCTCTGACACCGTCGTGGGCACCAACTTCATCTCCGATGTGCGCCACGCCAGCGTGAAGCTGCGCAACGGCGACACGCAGATGGTGAAATGGTACCAGTTCCGTGTGCCACTGGAAGAGTTTGAGCGCGCCGTGAACGGCATCACCGACTTCACCAGCATCCGCTTCATCCGCATGTACCTCACAGGGTTCCAGAAGCCCATCGTGCTGCGCTTCGGCACCCTCGACCTGGTGCAGGCAGACTGGCGCAACTACAACCAGAGCCTCGTGGCCGGACAGAACCCCTCGGAGACAGCCACGATGGAGGTGAGCGCCGTGAACATCGAGGAGAACAACGACAAGGAACCTGTCAACTACGTGCTGCCGCCGGGTGTCAGCCGCGTCACCGACCCCTCGCAGACACAGCTCGTGGAGAGCAATGAGCAGGCCCTCTCCATCATCGTCAAGAACCTCATGCCGGGCGATGCCAAGGCTGTGTATAAGAACTGCAACTACGACATGCGCCAGTACAAACACCTGCAGATGTTTGTCCACGCCAACGCCCTGCAACAGAACATCACCGACCTGCAGAACGGTGAGACATCCGTATTCCTGCGCCTCGGTTCCGACTACAAGAGCAATTTCTACGAGTATGAAATTCCCCTACAGCTGACGCCCGCCGGACACTACGACACCTACAGCGCTGCCGGCTGCCAGGCCGTGTGGCCCGAGGAGAATATGATCGACATCAACCTCGATAAGCTCACCACCGTCAAGAAAAACCGCAACCGCGAGAAGAGCCTTGGCAACGCCAGCTTCAACCGTGAGTTCAGCGAGTTCGACAGCGACCGCCCCAGCAACCGCATCACGGTGATGGGTAACCCCACCCTCGGCGAGGTGAAGACCATCATGATTGGCGTGCGCAACAACGGCCGCACGGTGAAGAGCGTGGAGGTGTGGGCCAACGAGCTGCGCCTGCAGGAGTTCTCCAACGAGGGCGGCTGGGCCGCACAGGCCGCCCTGAACATACAGCTCTCCGACCTCGGCAGTGTCAACGTGACCGGCCACATCGAGAAGGCCGGCTTCGGAGGCATCGAGCAGAGCGTGGAAGAGCGCAGCAACGAGGACACCTACGAGTACAACATCACGACCCAGCTGGACCTCGGCAAGCTGCTGCCGCCGAAGGCGAAGGTCAGCGTGCCCTTCTACTACAGCTATGCCAAGGAGCAGATTAAGCCCAAGTACAACCCGCTGGACACCGACATGCTGCTCTCCGATGCCCTCGATGCCACCACCACGAAGCACGAGCGCGACAGCATCACCAACCTCACCACACGCAAGCAGGTGACGAAGAACCTGTCGCTCACGGGTGTCAAGGTGAACATCCAGTCGCGCAAGCACCCCATGCCCTGGGACCCCGCCAACTTCACCTTCAACTACAGCTACCAGCACACCTACAATACGGGCGAGACCACCGTCTATGAGCACGAGAAGAACTGGCGCGGAGGCCTCAACTACAGCTGGACGCCCAACTGGAAAGCATGGGAGCCCTTCAAGAAGATGAAGTCCAAGAGCAAGTGGTTGCAGCTCATCAAGGAGCAGAATTTCAACTACGCACCGCAGAGCCTCACCTTCAACACCGACATCGTGCGCACCTACTACGAGATTCAGGAGCGCGACATGGACAACCTGGAAGCCCCGAATGCCATCCCCTTGCGCTGGACGCCCACCTTCCTGTGGAATCGTGAATTCAGCCTGCGCTGGGACCTCACCAAGTCCCTGCACTTCACCTTCCAGAGCGGCACACATGCCGAGATTGAAGAGCCCTACACACCCGTCAACAAAGACCTCTACCCCGACCGCTACACCGCATGGAAGGACAGCATCTGGCGCAGCATCCGCAACTTCGGTACGCCGCTCGACTACAACCAGAGCGTGCAGGCCTCCTACAAGGTGCCCTTCGAGAAGATTCCTCTCACCGACTGGATTAGCGTCGATGGCAGCTACCAGGCCACCTACGGCTGGCAGCGCGGCGCCGAGCTGGAGGACGGCAGCACGCTGGGCAACAGCATCCGCAACCAGCGCACCATCAATGTGAATGGTAAGCTGAACATGGAGACCCTCTACAACCACTCCGCCTTCCTGAAGGAGGCCAACAAACGCTTCTCCACCTCCACCATCAAGAGCGAGGGCAAGAAGAAAGACCAGGCCAAGAAGAAGGAGAGGGAGGCACAGAAGAAGGAGAAAGAGGCGACAGAGAAAGCTCTGGCTGAAGCGCAGCAGAAGGCCGCGGCAGGAGACAGCACCGCACTAAAAGCCCTGAACGACCCCACGAAAGCCAAGCCGCAGACCAATGCCCGCGGCACCAGCACACAGAAGAACAAACAGTTCAAGGGCTTTGCCGGCGAGGTGGTATTGCTGCCCGACAGCGCCACCGAGCTGAAACATGGCCAGAAGAGCAAGCGCATCATCGTCACCGCCAAGGATGAGAACGGCAAGAGCTATCCCATCCAGTACAAGCGCGTCGATGAGAACACCATACGCATCCTGCCGCCGCGCGAACTGCAGCAGGCTGCCCGCAAGGCAGAGCAGGAGCAAAAGAAGGCGATGGCCGCAGCACAGAAGGAGCGCCGCGACACCATCCAGGCGCTGCAGAAAGCCCTCAAACGCTGGCGCAAACTCGGCGAGCAGGACAGCATCACGGCCCTCGAGGACCGCATCGCGGCTCTCGACAGCCTGCCCATCACGCCTGTGGTCAAGGCCGACGACACAGTCCTCGCTGCTACAGACAGCCTCTCAACCGCAGGCTCTCCCTCCCTAACGGGAGGAATGCCCGAAGGGCAGGGTGGGTCTTCCTCCTTGAAGCTGCGCGTCAATGTCATCGCCAAGCCGAAGCTCGAGGATGAGAAATGGTACCAGTGGGCACAGGCCGGCGCACGCTTCCTGATGATGCTGCGCAACGTCAGCGTCAGCTACCGCAACACCTACGCCCTCTCACTGCCCAGCTTCATGCCCTCTGTGGGTGACATGTTCGGACAAAAGAAGAACAACAACGCCCTCGCGCCCGGTTTGGACTTCGCCTTCGGCTTTGTCGGTGACGGCTATATCGAACGTGCCCAGCAGCGCGGATGGCTCCTCAACAGCGACAGCGTGGCATCGCCCGCTACCACGGCAGCCTCCGAGGACATACAGATCAAGGCCACCGTGGAGCCCCTCCCCGACCTGAAGATCGACCTCAACGCCAGCCGCACCATGAACCGCACGAAGAGCATACAGTTCATGTACGAGGGTAACCCCACCACGCAGACGGGCTCCTTCAACATGACCACCGTGAGCATCGCCACCGCCTTCAAGAGCCGCGGCAATGCGGACAACGGCTACAGCAGCGAGCCCTTCCGCCGCTTCATCGACCACCTCGATGTCATCCAGCGCCGCGTGGAGAACCGCTATGCCGGCACGCGCTACCCCAACGGCACAGGGCACTCCGGGGGCTTTAACCCTGAGAACGGCACGGTGAGCAAGTATAGCGCCGATGTCATGGTGCCCTCCTTCCTGTCAGCCTACACCGGCAGCAGCGCCTCCAGCACACCCCTCGACCTCTTCCCCTCCATACTACGCGTCCTCCCCAACTGGAGCCTCAGCTACAAGGGCCTTGGCAACCTGCCTTGGATTCGCGACCACCTCAAGAGCGTCACCCTCACCCACGGCTACAAGAGCGTCTATAGCATCGGCTCCTTCAACAGCTTCGCCTCGTGGATAGAGTGCATCGGCGGAGGCGGCGACATGGGCTACGTCCTCAACACCACCACCGGCACCTTCTCGCCCTCCTCGCCCTATGACATCTCCACCGTCAGCATCAACGAGTCCTTCTCGCCGCTGGTGGGCCTCAACGTCACGCTGCAGAACAACATGACGCTGAAGTTCGAGTACCGCAAGACGCGTGTCCTCACCCTCTCCATGACCGCCGCACAGATCAACGAGGCCAGTTCCTCGGACATCGTCTTCGGATGGGGCTACAAGATCAACGACCTCAAGCTGGGCAGCCTCTTCAGGAGCAAGAGCAGCAGCCAGAAGGCTTCGGCCAAGAACAAACGCAAGAACGGAAAGGGCAAGTCATCCGACGATGACAAGAACACCAGCAGCTCCAGCAAGAACAGCGGCAAGAGCAACTTCGCGCACTCCCTGAACCTGCGCTTCGACTTCTCCTACCGCGACCAGGATGCCCTCACGCGCAACATACAGACTGGCCTCTCCGAAGCCACCATGGGTAATCGTGCCATCAAGGCCAGCTTTGCTGCCGACTACGCCATGAGCCGCTACGTCACCCTCTCCATCTACTACGACCGCCAGCGCAACCAACCCCTCCTCTCCTCCTCCGCCTACCCCACCATCACCCAAGACTTCGGCCTCAACCTCAAGCTGACCCTCACGAGATAAGCCAACCACCAATAGCCAATAGCCAACCGCCAATAGCCAACAGCCAACAGCCAACAGCCAATAGCCAATAGCCAAAAGCCAACATGCTCCTCACCCTCGCCCTCACCCTATCCCTGAATGTGCTGACGGCTAACAACCGCCCGACACCCGCTGAACGCCTGTTCCACTCGGATGCCGTGGAGCAGAAGATCGAGACCGTTGCCGAACAGCTGACGAACCGGCAGCTGGCGTGGATGTTCGTCAACTGCTACCCCAACACCCTTGACACCACCGTACACTTCGAGGAGCAAGGTGAGGACGGCCTGCCCGACACCTTTGTATATACGGGCGACATCCACGCCATGTGGCTGCGCGACTCAGGGGCACAGGTATTCCCCTACGTGCAGCTGGCACCCAAGGACAAGCACCTGCAGCAGATGCTCGCGGGCGTCATCCTGCGGCAACTGAAGTGCATCTGCCTCGACCCCTACGCCAACGCCTTTAACAAGGAGCCGAATCCCGATGGCGAATGGATGAAGGACTACACGCGGATGATTCCCGAACTGCACGAGCGCAAGTGGGAAATCGACTCGCCATGCTATGTGTTGCGTCTGGCCTACGAATACTGGCGCGTGACGGGGGACAGCAGCATCTTCGGCGACCTGTGGCTCACCGCCGTGCAGAAGATTCTCGACACCTTCCGCGACCAACAGCGCAAGGAAGGGCGTGGCAGCTACAAGTTTCAGCGCCGCACAGAGCGGCAGCTTGACACGATGTGCAACGACGGCTGGGGAGCCCCCGTGAAACCCGTAGGCCTCATCGCCTCCGCCTTCCGTCCCTCAGACGATGCCACCACCCTACTCTTCCTCGTCCCCTCCAACTTCATGGCCGTCCACCAGCTGCGCAATGCCGCCGAGATACTGACTGCCGTGAACCATCGCCAGGACCTCGCTGGCGAATGTACGGCACTGGCCGCAGAGGTGAAAGCAGCCCTCCTGCAGTACGCCATCCACCAACATCCCAAGTACGGCCCCATCTACGCCTACGAGGTCGATGGCTTCGGCAACCAGCTGCTGATGGACGATGCCAACGTGCCCTCACTCCTGGCCATGGCCTACTTAGGCGATGTCCCGCAGAGCGACCCCGTCTATCAGAACACGCGCCGCTTCGTGTGGAGCGAGGACAACCCCTACTTCTTCCGCGGCAAGGCCGGCGAAGGCATCGGCGGCCCACACATCGGCTACGACATGCCCTGGCCCATGAGCATCATGATGCGCGCCTTCACCAGTTCTGACGATGCCGAGATAAAAGCCTGCATCGAGATGCTCATGCGCACCGATGCCGGTACAGGCTTCATGCACGAGAGCTTCCACAAGGACGATGCCACCCGCTTCACCCGCCCCTGGTTTGCCTGGCAGAACACCCTCTTCGGCGAACTCATCGTCAAGCTCGTCGATGCCGGCAAGCTACCCCTCCTCAACAGCATCCGCTAACCGCCCGCGGAAACGTATGCTCCATACCCCGTGGTGTGTTGCCCTCTTCACCGTGGAGTATAGCCCTCAACTCCATGTAGTATAGCCTTCTGCGCCGTGTGGTGTAGCTCATTTTGCTATAATATCTTGATGAATCCATCATGATGGATTGATTGAGCCATCATGATG
Organism: uncultured Prevotellaceae bacterium; assembly: GCA_900316355.1. Taxonomy (GTDB): domain Bacteria; phylum Bacteroidota; class Bacteroidia; order Bacteroidales; family Bacteroidaceae; genus Physcousia. Next base: position 35,521 of record ONCQ01000018.1, read on the forward strand.
GATTCATCGTGCCATCATGATGGATTCATCAACACAGCGCATTCTTTCGCACCAGACAACAGCAACTTCGGCATGACAGAATAAAATATTTCACCCATCTTGCTTGTCCTTCCATAAAATATATTTTTCATATTATATAAGAAAAAAATAAGGAAATCATTCAGTGGGACGGAAAAAAAGTTGTACCTTTGCAGCGCCTTTCGAGAGAAAGAGCAGAGAGCACCAGTTTATTTAGTATTATATCTCATATTTAACAGTCCCGCGCGTGAGCGCCCCTTGCTATGGAATTGACAGCACTGACGGCCACATCACCCATCGACGGCCGCTATCGTTCAAAAACCGAGTCTTTAGATCAGTATTTCTCCGAGTACGCACTGATACGCTATCGTGTGCGTGTGGAGATTGAGTACTTCATCTTCCTCTGCGAGCTGCCGTTGCCGCAGCTGGCCGCCTTCCCCCGCGACCTCTTCCCCACCCTGCGCGCCATCTACCAGGACTTCTCTGTGGAGGATGCACAGCGCGTGAAGGACATCGAGGCCGTCACGAACCACGATGTGAAGGCGGTGGAGTATTTCATCAAGGAGAAGATCGACGACATCAACAACCCCTCGCTCCATGCGGCCAAGGAGTTCATCCACTTCGGCCTGACCTCACAGGACATCAACAACACGAGTGTTCCCCTGTCCATCAAGGAGGCGCTGCATGATGTGGTGATGCCGCTCCTGGAGCGTTTAGAGCAGCAGCTGGATGCCTTTGCCGACGAGTGGAAGGACATCCCCATGCTAGCCAAGACGCACGGACAGCCTGCCTCTCCCACGCGCCTGGGCAAGGAGATAGAGGTGTTCGCCTACCGCCTGCGCCAACAGCTGAACCTGCTGCGCATGACGCCTATCACGGCTAAGTTCGGCGGCGCCACGGGCAACTTCAACGCCCACCACGTGGCCTACCCCGAGCGCAACTGGCGCCACGATGCCACGGACTTCGTGCGCAAGCACCTGGGCCTGGAGCGTGAGGAGTGGACGACACAGATCTCCAACTACGACAACCTGGCCGCCCTCTTCGATGCGCTGCGCCGCATCAGCACCATCATCATGGATCTAGACCGCGACGTGTGGCAGTATATCTCAATGGGTTACTTCCGCCAGAAGGTGAAGGCCGGCGAGGTGGGCTCCAGCGCCATGCCGCACAAGGTGAACCCCATCGACTTTGAGAACTCCGAGGGTAACCTGGGCATCGCCAACGCCATCCTCGGCCATCTCTCGGAGAAGCTGCCCATCAGCCGCCTGCAGCGCGACCTCACGGACAGCACCGTGCTGCGCAACGTGGGCGTGCCTCTCGGCCATATCGTCATCGCCATCCATAGCACCCTCAAGGGCTTAGGCAAGTTGTTGCTCAACGAAGCCGCCCTGCAGAAGGACCTCGAGCAGAACTGGGCCGTGGTGGCCGAAGCCATCCAGACCATCCTGCGCCGCGAAGGCTACCCCAACCCCTATGAAACGCTGAAGGCCCTCACCCGCACGGGGGCAGCCATCAGCCACGAGAGTATCGCACAATTCATCGAAACCCTCGACGTCAGCGAGGCTGTGAAAGCCGAGCTACGCCAGATAACACCCAGTAATTACACGGGAATGTGAATAATGAAAGGTGAACAATTAAAAGTGAAAAGTGAACAATTAAAAGTGAACAATTAAACATTTGAAGAAAAAGAAAATGGAGAACAACGAAGAAAAACACGAGAGTGGCGCACGCACACCGCGTCCACGTATTCAAAGACCCGTTTACGGCAGCAATGCCGAAGGTGAACGCCGCACGTACCAGCCCCGTGAGGGTGGCTATCAGCCCCGCACCAACCGTGAGGGTGGCTATCAGCAGCGTGAAGGCGGATACAAGCCCCGCTTCAATCGCGAGGGCGGCTACCAGCAGCGCGAAGGTGGCTACCAACCCCGCTTCAACCGCGAGGGTGGCTATCAGCAGCGTGAAGGCGGATACAAGCCCCGCTTCAACCGTGAGGGTGGCTATCAGCAGCGTGAAGGTGGCTACCAGCCCCGCTTCAACCGCGAAGGCGGTTACCAGCAGCGCGAAGGCGGCTACCAGCCCCGCTTCAACCGTGAGGGTGGCTTCCAGCAGCGCGAGGGTGGTTACAAGCCCCGCTTCAACCGTGAGGGCGGCTACGGCCAGCAGCGCGGCGGCTACCAGGGTCGCGGCGGCTACGGCCAGGGTCGCGGCTTCGGCGGTCCTCGCCGTCAGCACACGCCCGGCTATGATCCCAATGCCAAGTACAGCTTCAAGAAGCGCATCGAATACTCCGAGGCACACATCGACCCCGAAGCACCCATCCGTCTGAATAAGTTCCTGGCCAACGCTGGCATCTGCTCACGTCGCGAAGCCGACACCTTCATCGAAGCCGGCGTGGTGAGCGTCAACGGCGTTGTCGTCACAGAACTCGGCACCAAGGTGAAGCGCTCCGATGAGGTGAAGTTCCACGACCAGCCCGTGAAGATTGAGAAGAAGGTCTATGTCCTGCTCAACAAGCCGAAGGACTACGTCACCACCAGCGACGACCCCCAAAACCGCAAGACAGTCATGGACCTCGTGAAGGATGCCTGTGACGAGCGCATCTACCCCGTAGGCCGTCTGGACCGCAACACCACGGGTGTGCTGCTGCTCACCAACGACGGCGAGTTGGCCTCGAAGCTCACACACCCCAAGTTCCTGAAGAAGAAGATCTACCACGTCCACACGGATAAGAACGTGACGGCTGCCGACATGCGCCAGATTGCTGAGGGCATCACCCTCGACGACGGCGACATCCGCGCCGATGCCGTGGAGTACGCTTCCGAGACGGACAAGAAGCAGATTGGCATCGAGATTCACAGCGGCCGCAACCGCATCGTGCGCCGCATCTTCGAGCACCTCGGCTACAAGGTCACCAAGCTCGACCGCGTCCTCTTCGCAGGCCTCACCAAGAAGAACCTCAAGCGCGGCGACTGGCGCTACCTCACCGAGGACGAAGTCAACATGCTGCGCATGGGAGCGTTTGAGTAAGAGCTCGCACTGCGTGCGAAGTTTAAGGTTTAAAGTTTAAGGTTTAAGGTTAATACCTTTAGACCTATAAGACTTAAACGGCAAACATCGCAAGCAGCAGAACAAACCTCATTAAACTTTAAACCTTAAACATTAAACTATAATGCAACGTACAAAAGTTATAGATGCGCTGAAGCGTACAGACTACGGCAGCGATATCCTCGTTGAAGGTTGGGTGCGTTCCAAGCGTGGCTCCAAAGGCATCTTCTTCATCGCACTCAACGACGGCTCCACCATCAAGAACATTCAGATTGTGGGTGAAGACCAGAACTTCGACGAGGCCACGGTGAAACTCATCACCACCGGAGCCTGCATCAGCGTCGAAGGAAAGCTCGTAGAGAGCCCCGCCGCCGGACAGGCTGTGGAGATCCAGGCCACGAAGATCGAAGTCCTCGGCGCGTGCGATGCCACCTACCCGATGCAGAAGAAGGGACAGTCCTTTGAATATATGCGCCAGCACGCGCACATGCGCCTGCGCACGAACACCTTCGGTGCCGTGATGCGCATCCGCCACAACATGGCGATGGCCATCCACACCTACTTCCACGAGCACGGCTTCTTCTACTTCCACACGCCGCTCATCACGGCCAGCGACTGCGAAGGTGCCGGCAACATGTTCCAGGTGACTACCAAGAACCTCTACGACCTGAAGAAGGACGAGCAGGGTAAGATCATCTACGATGACGACTTCTTCGGTGAGCAGACCAGCCTCACCGTGAGCGGACAGCTCGAAGGCGAGCTGGGTGCCACGGCTCTGGGTGCCATCTACACCTTCGGTCCCACCTTCCGTGCCGAGAACAGCAACACGCCGCGCCATCTGGCCGAGTTCTGGATGATTGAACCCGAGATAGCGTTCATGGACCAGGAAGAGCTCATGGATCTCGAAGAGGACTTCATCAAGTACTGCGTACGCTGGGCCCTCGACAACTGCAAGGATGACTTGGAGTTCCTCAACAATCCCCGCCTTGACCCGCACCTCATCGAACGCCTTGAAGGCGTGCTGAAGGAAACCTTCGTGCGCCTGCCCTACACCGAGGGTATCAACATCCTGCAGGAAGCCATCAAGAACGGCAAGAAGTTTGAGTTCCCCTGCAATTGGGGCGACGACCTGGCCAGCGAGCATGAGCGCTACCTCGTGGAGGAGCACTTCAAGAAGCCCGTCATCATGACCGACTACCCCACCGCCATCAAATCGTTCTACATGAAGCAGAACGCACCTCAGGGTGAAGGCAGCGTGGGCTACAAGGGCTGCGTGGCTCCCGGTCCCACCATGCAGGGCACCGACGTTCTCTTCCCCGCTATCGGCGAGATTATCGGAGGCAGCGTGCGTGAGGAGAGCTTGGAGAAGCTGCAGGGCGAGATCAGCCGCCGTCACATGGACACCACCCATCTCGAGTGGTACCTCGACACCCGCCGCTGGGGCTCCTGCCCCCACGCCGGCTTCGGTCTCGGCTTCGAGCGCCTCATCCTCTTCGTGACTGGGATGCAGAACATCCGCGATGTCATTCCCTTCCCGCGCACACCGAAGAACGCAGCGTTCTAATAAAGAAGAAAGGCAGCCGGATGGCTGCCTTTCTTCTTTTTATATCATAGCGGGTGATACTGCACGAAGGCCTCCATGGCCTCGTAAGCCGCCAGGCCCAAGCTGCTGTAGAGCTCTGCCGTGGCGTGGTTGCGGTCCTCGGCGCGCTGCCAAAACAGACGTTCGTCGTTGCCCAGGAAGGGAGCTGACTCCATCTGGCTGGCGTGCTTGAGGATGGCGTTGCGTTTCGTGCGCAGCTCCTCGGGCGAGATAGGCACAGCCATCTCGATGTGCTCGATCTCCCACTCTGCCCATGCACCGCGGTACATCCAGATGCGGCAGTTCTTGAGCCACTCTGCGCCGGCCTCCTTCTCGATGTCGATGGCGGCAAGGACGGCGTCGGTGCACACGCGGTGTGTGCCATGCGGGTCGGCCAGGTCACCGGCCACGAAGATCTGATGAGGCTTCACCTCGCGCAGCAGGTTGAGGACGATCTCCACGTCCGCCTCGCTGATGGGGTTCTTCTGAATCTTACCCGTCTCATAGAAGGGCAGGTTCAGGAAGTGTACACGCTCCAAGGGTATGCCGCTGTACATGCTGGCGATGCGTGCCTCGCCACGACGGATGAGGCCTTTCACCTCCAGGATGTCTCGCGTGTCGAAGTCCTCTGGTTTCTTCTTGTTGATGAAGTCGATGAACTCCTTGTAGCGGGCGTTGATAGTCTCGTCCTTGCCCTCCTCGAAGAGGTCGTTGAAGCCCTTCGTGAAGTGCATGAAGCGGAACACCTCTTCATCGCCCACGGCAATGTTACCACTGGTCTCGTAGGCCACGTGCACCTCGTGCTTCTGCTTCACCAGACGCTGCAGAGTGCCACCCATCGAGATGACATCGTCATCGGGGTGCGGCGAGAAGATGATGACGCGCTTCTGCGCAGGCTTCGCGCGCTCCGGGCGGTTGCTGTCGTCGGCATTGGGTTTGCCACCGGGCCAGCCGGTGATGGTATGCTGCAGGTCGTTGAAGATCTTGATGTTCACCTCATAGGCGGAGCCGTAGAGGGCGAGGAGCTCGCCGAGTCCGTGCTCGTTGTAGTCCTTGTTGGTGAGCTTCAGGATGGGCTTGCCTGTCTTCTGGCACAGCCATACGATGGCGGAGCGGATGAGCTTGTCGTCCCAGTCACAGCTGGTGACCAGCCACGGGCGACGGATACGCGTGAGGTTAGCGGCGGAGCTCAGGTCGAGGACCACCTCCACGTTGTTGTGCATCTGCAGGAAGGTGGCGCTCTGTGCGTCGGTCATCTCGCCTTCCACGGCATTCTTGATGACATCGGCCTTCTCATCGCCCCATGCCAGGAGGAAGATCTTGCGGGCTTTGCGGATGGTGCTGACGCCCATCGTGATGGCGCATACGGGCACGTTCTGCTCGTTGCCGAAGACCTTCATGCCCTCAGAGCGGCAGGTGGCATCGAGGAGCACCAGGCGTGTGTGGCTGTTGCGCTGGGAACCCGTCACATTCATGGCGATGTTACCCATACGTCCGATGCCGAGGAGGGCGATGTCTATGCCGCCCAGCTGCTCGATCATCTTCTCGTAGGCCTGGCAGTGTTCAGTGACACGCTCCTGCGGCGTGGTGCCGTCGAGGGGGTAGATGTTCTGCGAAGGAATATCCACGCGGTCGAAGAACTGTTCCTTCAGCGTCTTCAGATTGCTCTGCACGCTGTCAGCGGGCAGCGGGTAGTACTCGTGGGTCACGAAGGCCACGACATTCTGGAAGCTGAGGCCCTCTTCCTGATGCATGCGCACGAGGTGGTTGAAGACCTCCGTCATGGTGGCACCGCCCGAGAAGGCGATGGTGCAGGCGCGAATCTCGCGCTGGCGCTGACGGATGGTGGCCGCCACCTTCAGTGCCACTTCCTGTGCCCCCTCTTCGATGGTGGCATAGATGTCAGTGGGAAGTTTCTCGAAGCGTGTGAGCACGCTACGCTCAATGGTGCCGTCGGGGCGGTAGTAGCGGGGCGACACGCGGTCAAGGGTGATTTGTGAACTTAGGTTTGTCTTCATAGGACTCTCCCCCACCCCCTCCCTAAACAGGGAGGGGCGTAGGTACTTGAAGTTAAGGGTTAATAATTAGGTTATCTTTTATAGCTTGTATCACTTGTTTTGTTTGATTGATGACTTGTTCGTTGGTGAAGCGAAGGATTCTGTACCCTCGTTTTCTCAAGAAGGACTCCCTTTCATGATCAGCTTCCTGTTGTTCCGGCACCTGATGATACTCACCATCTACCTCAATCACCAGTTGCTGACTGTATGAGAAGAAATCAACTATGTATGTTCCTATTACATGTTGTCTGACGAATTTTACTTGCAAAGGTTGCTTGCGCAGATGGCTCCACAAAACCTTTTCAGCTGGAGTATCGAAATGTCTTAGCTCTCTCGCATTTTTTCTCAACTCCGTATATGTAAAAGCATTCGCCGTTTTTATGGTCACGATTATTTGCGGTTTATATTGTTCGCTCGCATTTTAAGGGTATATACTCCCCTCCCTGTTTAGGGAGGGGTCGGGGGTGAGTCCTAGAAGTAGTAGCCCACTCCTATCTTCAGTCCTACCGTCGAGGCATCGGCAAAGTCGTTGACAGACATGCGGTAGTAGATGGCGGGCTCGATGGTGACGTGCTCGCCGAGGAAGAAGGCGTAGCCGAGTTCAGGAGTGATGTAACAGTTATGCGTCTTCTCGTCGCCGGCCTTGGTGAAGGCGTAGGCCACGCCGAGACCCAGGTAGAGACCATTCTGGATGATGTAGTAGCGTCCGCCGACGCCGAGTTCCAGCTCATGCAACTTAGCATAGTGCATGTATTCGTAGCCCACGGTGCCCAGGAGCATCCAGTTGTCAGCCAGCAGATGACCGGCTGTCGCATTCAGGTTAAAGTTCACTTTTGCCTGCTTGCTGTAGCTCAGGCCAAGACCCGTCATAGAGGCAGCGACATAGGACTTGCCCGCCTCAAACTGCGCAAATGCGCTCATAGTAGTGAGAGCCATCACGAGGCTCAGGATGATTTTCTTCATACTCTCTTTTCTTTTTTATGGGTTGATAATGGTGTTGTCAAGTGTTCCTATAAAGGATTTCTTCGGGCAAAGCTAACAATAATCCGTTACCCCTCCAAACACCTTATATATTATTTAGGCTTATTTAACGCGAAAGGGGCTTTCGCCCCTCTCACTGTACACTTATTTGGTCTTATTGCCAATTGCCAATAGCCAATAGCCAATAGCCAATAGCCAACCACTACGGAATATCACCGACATTCACCTCAGCGTCGCACTTCACGATACCGGCGTCACCGCCGCCGAAGACATTGCCCATGACCTTGGCGCCCTTGAAGATGTTCACCTGCGTCCAGACGGTGTAGCCGAATTCATTAGAATCCAGCTTCGTGGAACCACGGCTGGCGCCATAGACCTCACCGCCATAGTGGGCAACATATTCAGAGGACGTACCTACCACACCACGGATGTTCACCTGACAGTAGGACTGGCGTCCGATGCCATGACCAGGAGCGCTGTCGCCCTTCACATAAGGCTGGTAGTCCTCCGTGATAGGTTCTCCCATGCTGGGTGGTCCTACGCTGGCGAGTGAACCGCCGCCATAGACATTACGGTGGATGGTGCCGCCGTTGATGTCCACCTGCGTGAAGTGTGTCACGGAACCAGACGAGCTACTGTAGTCCTCTTCCTTGACGGGTTGATCATGATAGGTAATACCGGGAACTGTATCATCAATCTTACGATCACCATTGAAGTCATACTGATACTTCGTGATACCCGAACCCGCGCCATGGACATTGCCTCGGAACATCCACATCGGGTTGTTGAGTTCCTCCTCAAGGGAGAGACCCGTCGTCTGCAGGAGTGTCCTGTTCGTGTCGTTGTAGGGCATACCTATCTCGCCGTTGTTGACCACCACACGCGTGTCACGGCGCACATGTCCATCCTGACCGCCGCCATAGACGGAAGCGAGGATCTTAGGCGTGCCGCTGGCCAGATAGGTCTCGTAGTCACCATCCGTGGCGAAGTCGGCGCGTGTCTTACCTATCGTCACATCGGTCTCGTTGACATAGCCGGAGAAGAAGGCCGGGCAGTATAAGTAGCGTGGGGTCTCGGCAATATTGGGTGCCGCCTCACCGGCACTGCCACCGAAGACGTTGCCGTAAGGCAGCTCGTTCTTCATGCTCAAGACTGGGTTGGTCTCGTTGACATAGCCCACGGTGCCGCCAAGCACCTTGACGGTGGCCTTACCGCTGTGGAGGAACTCCCAGGCATCGTCGCCCTCGCTGGTGCTCGTCCACAGGTTGCCGGTAATCTTCTCACCATAGCCCATCGCTGCACCGATGGCGAAGTCATTGGCGTAGTCATCGGCGCCGCTGGCGTAGTTACCCTTACCCACAGAACCCATGTTACCGCCGCCATAGACATTGCGCATCACATGGCCGTCGTTCATGGTCACATAGGTGTTGCCCATGACCCTACCTGCTATCAAGCTGTAGATCTTAGCATCGTAGGTGCCGCCGCCACCAATCTTCGCCAGCGGCAGCGTGTAGGTGCCCGTACCCTTACCGGCGCCATAGACGGAGTGGCCGATCAGACCCTTGCTCACCGTCACATGGGCATCACCATAGACATAGCCATCCTCACCGCTTCCGTGGACGGAGCCGGTGATGCAGGGCGTCGTGAAGTCATTCTCGATGGTCGCCTCATCGGGTGTCGCATACGTGGTCGGGTAGTTGACGTTCACCTCGGTATCCTTCACGTATGCCAGGTGTGCCATCACGTAGCGGTCATCAGCCAAACCACGTGAGCTGCCATAGACATCGCCGCCGTCGAGGGTGCGTGTGCCGATGTGGCCGCCTGTGATGTTCACCGTAGCCTTACCGGTGTTGGGAGCGAACTCGAACTTGTACGGCCAGCTGAGGGCGAAGCTTGAAGCCTCATTGATGTGTCGAGCTGTTCCTGTTCCTCCCTTTTCAACAGCCGTCGTATCTGTCTCATTCGTGATGGTGCCCACCATAGCCATGGCACCGCCGCCATAGACAGAGCGTACGATGTGACCGCCGGCGATGTTGACGAAGGTGTTTCCGCCCACCAAACCAGACTTCGGGTTGTAGTATTTCTTACCATCACCACCGGTGTAGGTGTCAATACCGCAACCAGCGCCATAGACATTACCACGCAGCGACTGCGCATCATGTGTCACCACCTCGTCACCTTCGATGATGTAGTATGGATCTGCCGCATCGGAAATACCGATGGTACCGCTATAGACGTTCACCGTAGCGCTCTTGTCGTTATGACCGTTCTCGCCACCGCCATAGACAGAGCCCTTGATGTGCGGCGAGGCCAGGTCGCTGGAACCTCTCGTACCGATGTTGACGATGGATCGGTTGACCCATGCCACGCGGTCGTAAGGATCCACAAGTTTTCCGCCCTCTATCACCGGTGCCTGCAGGTCGCCTCGTGACGAGCCGAAGACAAGACCGTTGTCACGACCGCTGATGCCGATGGTGCCGCCCGTGATGTTGACGGTAGCCGTACCTGTGCCGTCTGTCCAGCTCCAAGGAACGCCTGCGAGCGGAATGAAGGCTGGGTCATCGGTGCCGTTGGACAGCTTGAACGTACCCACGGAAGCCAGGGCACCGCCGCCATAGACCATGTGGTAGATGTTACCACCGCTGATGTTGACATGGGTGTTACCCTTGACAAGGCCGGCTGTTGTGTCATCCTTATGGCCTTTACCGCCACCAAAGACATTACCCATCGTAGCAGAACCAAACATCACGTAACCAGCATTTGTGCCACCATCCAAGGCTGTGACCTCATCACGACCAATCTTACCGTTGCTGATGTTGACACGGGTATTACCGCTAACGACAGCCATCTCACCGCCGCCAAAGACACTGGCACGCACCAAAGTGGTCTTTCCTTCGGGCTGGCTCATGCTGATATAAGTGCTATCCTTCACCTCACCACCGAAGCTATTTGTTGCGTCTGGAGTATCATCCTTACCCTTACCGCCGCCATAGATGCTACCGAAGGTGTACTTCACATCACTGTTGCCAGTCGTCGGGTAAGTTGCAGGGACATCAACCGTTTTCTTCGTAGGAGCAGATGTCGTTATCTCCGTTCCGATGGTACCACCCGAGAAGATAATTTCCGTACCGGCAACTATAGGATTGTCGGCTGCATCCACCATAGGTGTCTCGCCATCGTAACGCTGGTGATATCCCTGTACGGCACCAAACTCGCCGCCGCCATAGACATTACCCATAATCCAAGGATTACCGCTGATGGTCAGCTTCGTACTCTTGACGTTACCCAGTTTCTTCCATTCGATAGCAGAGGTCAAATTACCAGACCCATCGTAAGTAGAGATTGGTGATCCGTTCAACAGCGTGTAGCGTCCCATACCGCCAGCAAAGACGTTGCCGCCACGGGTATGCATCAGGCGATTGTTCGTCTCCAACTGGGTACTTGGCATATAGGCCGTTGCCGTTGTCAATGCAGCTCCTGTTGTTTCTGGAGAAATGTATTGGAACTCATACTTGTTACCAATGACGGTGTTCTCGCCGCTGATGTTGACCACCACATGACCACGTCCCTTGGTGAGTCCGCCGGGTGGAACAAAGCCTTCTTCTGTCACATTATCACCACGCATCTCGCCATAACCCGTTTCATCCTTGCTGAACAGCCCATAGCCCACAGAGCCCAGACGACCGCCGCCATAGACAGAGCCCAGCATGGTACCACCCGTGATGTTCACCGTCACGGCTCCGGCCACGTTACCGGCAGTGTAGGCATCACCACCGAATCCACGACCGCCGCCGAAGACGTTACCATCCACGTAGCTGGTACCCCAAGTACCAATCTTGGCACCCTCGCTGATGTTCATATCGACATTGCCCAGCACGTGACCATCCTCACCGCCGCCGAAGACGGAGCCGTAGATGATACCGCCAGAGACATTCACCTTGGCATGGCCCACGTTGGTGCTCTTGTTGAAGTGCACACGCTGGTCACCCTTACCGGCGCCGAAGAGGTAGCAGGTCACAGGGTGAGCCGCAATCTGATCCAGCGTACGAGGCACACCGAGCGTACCGCCCGTCATCGTGACGTTCGTTGTACCAGTAACATTCGTCATCTCGTTACCGCCATAGACGTTCGTCAGGATATGATACGTGTCGCCCTCAACCAAACCGGCAGACATGAGCCACTCATAGGTGCCGTCGCCCTTCGGATAGGTGAAGTAACCGCAGCCACCACCAAAGACGTTGCCATAGAAAGTGTGACCGTCGGAGCCTCCTGTACCGTCAGCTTCTCCATAAGTTTCAGCATCATAACCCTCGTCCGCATGTTCATCGTACGGCAGCCACTTCATAGTGCCTGAGTAAGATTTACCATACGGCCATGCGGCACACTCAGGCATCAGTGCAGCCTTTGCTGTAATCTCCTCTGCCGTTGCTGTCGTCGGGTCAATGAAGTCAGCCTCAGCGTAAGCTGCCGTCTTGGTATCACCGAGACCAATCTGTCCGCCTCGGATGTTGACATGCGTATTACGGAGCACACGACCGTTCTCAGAACCACCATATACGCCACCGGCAATCAAGGCGCTGTCGCTGATAATCACCTCTGTGCTGTCGACGTAAGTTCTGAAGTCGATATCCTTATCAGTAGCCGGATTCGTCAATTCACCACGACCAGCACCAAATACGTAACCATAGTCCTCAGGCATCGTCATGGGTGTAGGCGTTGCCACGCCATTGCTTGCAG
>ONCQ01000002.1 GCA_900316355.1 uncultured Prevotellaceae bacterium
CGAGAGGCGCGGGGGCGAGAGGCGCGGCGACGGGGCCAAAGGCGGGGGCGGGGGCGAGAGGCGCGGCGACAGGGCCAGAGGCCGGGGCCGGGGCCGGAGCGGGGGCCGGAGCGGGGCCAGAGGCGGGGCCAGAGGCGGGGGCCGGAGCGGCGGAGCCGAGAGGGGCGGCGGGAGGGATGGCGTTAGTGCCAGCGGGTTTGCCCCGCTGGTATTCCGCCTCCCCCTGCCCTATCATCTCCCAATAGCGGCGGTTGCAGCCCTTTTTGAAGCCGGCGATAATCTGGCCGAGGTGGGCGGGTTTGCCGTTGCGGGTGGTGATGGCATCATGCACTTCGATGATGAAATGCAGATGTTCGGGCATGATGACATAGTCCTGAATCTCTATCATAGGATAGAAGGCAGGGATGGCGTGGAGCAGCTCGTGCTCCACCATCTGCCCGACGGGCGACAGCGCCGTATGCGGCGCATCGGCGCTGCCGTCGGGGGCGGCGAGGGATCCCATGACGGCACCGAGGGGCTGCCCGAGGCCCTCTGCCACATGCAGGGTGATGTGGTAGATGCCGGGGAGCCGGTAGTCATGAGCCGCTGCGCGGCGGGTCATGCGGTGCTGTGTGGGATTGCGCTTTTCCATTTGGTTTGTCACTGCGGGAAAACCGCAGCGCACGAACTATTATTTGAGTGAATTAACAGCTTTTGAGGAACTGACTATTATTTGAGTGAATGAACAGTTCTTGAGGAACTGACTATTATTTGAGTGAACTAACAGCTTTTGAGGAACTGACTATTATTGGTGAATTAACTATTCTTGATGAAATGACTATTATTTGACAAAGACTTTCTTCTTGTTGACGATGTATGCGCCGTGGGCTTGTACAGGCGTCTCGATGGTCTCACCCGGCTGGATGACATAGTTGGCAATGGTGACGCCGCCGAGGTTGACGATGCGCACGGTCGTGGGCTCCTCCAGGGTGGACTTGGTGATGATGGTGCGTCCCTGAGCGTAGATGATCAGGTCGCCAGGCATGGCCGAGGTGGGCTGATCCTCATCGAGGTCGTTGTATCCACCGTTGAAGATGATGCGGGTGGTGAATTCCTTCTTGACGCCACCGCCGGCGGCTGCCGTGAAGTAGGGTCGGAAGGCCTCCACCTGTGTGGCATCACCCGTGGCGGGCACCTTGTCATAGCTGTCGCCGGCGGCGGACATCGTGTAGGCGTTGGTGCCAGCGTTGAGGGCCTGCTTCATGTATGTCGGTCTGAAGACATAACCGCTCTGCAGGACACCGTTCTCTGTCTCGTCGTCGCTCACGCCGATGGTCACACCCGTGTTAGAGGCGAAGGTGACAGTCTGACGGCCGAGCTTGTCCACAGCCACGGCGGTGTTCAGTGCGGTGAAGTTACCACTGAGGTCGAACTCATAGAACGTCGCACTCGGGAAGCCGATGATGTACGGCGTGGCAGCCGTCAGCAGCGGGTAGTTCTCGTAGGAGCGTGCCGTGGAGTAGTAGTTCTGGTAGGTGTCGTTGTTGCGGTCCAGACGGTTGTGGCCCACGGTGTTCTCGTAGTAGTAATCCCACAGGAAGGTGTTGGTGACGGTCTTCGTGGCAGCACCCAAACCCGGATAGAGGAACGAGGCAACAGCGGGTGCGCTGCCCTCGATGTCGGTGAACTCACGTAGCCAGTACTCATGTCCGAGCTTCGTGCCGGTACCGTTCTTACTCTCCTCGGAGCCGCCGTAGAAGTGGGTAATCTCACCCTTGTCGCTCGTGGTGACGAGTTCTGCGGTGAAGGGCAGGCTGACACTCTCCCACCCTCGTGTGCTCTGTGTGGCGGGCTCGCCGCTCCAGACAGGCTCGACATAGTTATCGGGCACACGCTGGTACCACATGCGGTGGTCACCGTCGAAGTCGTAGGCTATCGGGGCGTTGAAGTCCTGCTTATCCACGAGGAGGTGGTCGTTGGTGGCCACGAGGCCGTCCTGCACGAGGTGACCGTAGATGGAGGATACGACAGGTGTGGCGTCGGCCACGAGGCGGTAGTTGTCGCTGTTGTCGTAGTAGTCATCGTAGTCAGGATCCTCGAAGTAGCTGGTCAGCACACCATGGGTGGCGCTGTTGACATAGCCATCGCCAGAAGCGGCGGGTGCATAGACGAGCAGGTTCCTGGTCTCGTCGATGTTCACGATGCTCAGCAGGCCGTCGTCGTCGAGCAGCGGTCGGTAGAACTGGCCGTCGCTCATGCCCAACTTATAGGGCTTCAGGGCGTGAGAGGGTTCTACGTGCGTGTCGTTATGTCCGTCGAAGTCGATGGCTGTCATGTTCGGGTGGGCATCCTTGAGGCCGTCCTTGGACTTGGCTGCCAGATAGGCGTGCGGGTTAAAGTGTGCGACGTTCATGGCCTTCGAGCGGTAGTAAGCCGGTGCACGATAGACGCGGTTGGCATCGGGGTTCGTGGACAGGTGTCCGTTGAAGCGTACGATGGCCGTCGGCGTGTCGTCGTGGGCGTACGTGGCGGAGTAACCGTAGTTCAGGCGCTGGCCGAAGAACAGGTAGTCGTCGGGCCAGATGGGATAGAAGTATTCCTTCGTGGGATCCTCGGGATCCACCACCATGCGCTCGTCGGCACTGGATGGGATGGTGCCTGCGGCATAGCGGAAGTCACCGTCGGCGAAGCGGTCCTCGACATACGCGATGTTGCCGTTGTAACCAGAGGAACATTCTTCCGGATGGCTGCCATAATAGCCTGTCATCGGTTCTGCCTCACCGGCTTTCCAATACTTATAGCTCATGCCGGACTTAACCTCCTTGTCGCTGTAGCGCTTATAGAGGTAGAAGTTATTCAGGTCGTAGGCCACCTCACCGTTGTAGAAGGCCTCGTCGGGCATCTGGCTGGCTGGTCCGGGAGCATAGGCGTTGCTCGTGGGATAGTAGCAGTTGACGGTCGTCTGGCCCTCACCTTTGGGATCACCGAAGACAGCCTTGACGGAACCGCTGACGGCGGGTGCGCTGCTCTTCACCCAGCAGCTCTCCACATAGCCGCTGCCCGTCTCTGCCACACCGGCACCTGTGAAGGAACCTGTGACGCCGAGGTTATAGACGTCGCCGCAGAGGTGGTCGAAGAGCGAGTGGTCGAGACCTTTGAGGGTGTGGCCGTCGCCATGGAGGCGACCCTGGAAGCAGGTGGCAGCATCGGTGCCGATGGGCGTCCAGGGATCCGGAATCCGTTCGGGCGAGGCGGGGTCCTCGGGATCGTAATCCGGATTCGGTTTGGTGCTGTGGTCGATGTCGGTGCGGAGGAAGAACTCGAGGTTCTCGCCAGCAGCCACACGGGTCTCGTCGAGAGGCTTGTGACCCACGAAGGTGCCGGAGTTGATGAGGCCAGTCACGGGATCCACGGAAGGACTGCTGAGCACGCTCAGGTCATAGAGGCTCTTGAACATGTCGAGGCCGTTCTGGTCGGAGCCGCTGTAGTCGTTGATATAGATCTTCGGCCGGATGCCCTTGTCGATGACATCCTTGTGGTCGATGTAGTAGTGGTGCTTCACAGAGTCGATGACAGCCTTCAGGTCGTGGTAGTTGGCCACGCTCACGGGCACGTAGTTCGAGTAGGTCTCGCCCAGATACGTCTTGGCGTAGTAAGACAGGTAGTACTTGTTCTGATAGAGGTAGAGCGGGTCAATAGTGGGTCGGTATTCGACGCCGTTGCGATGGCTCTCGGCATCGGGCTCGTTGTCGAAGAGCTTCCATCCGCCACCGGTGATCTCGTAGGCACCGGGTGTCA
This sequence comes from uncultured Prevotellaceae bacterium, assembly GCA_900316355.1. Classification (GTDB taxonomy): domain Bacteria; phylum Bacteroidota; class Bacteroidia; order Bacteroidales; family Bacteroidaceae; genus Physcousia. Next base: position 3,778 of record ONCQ01000002.1, read on the forward strand.
CATACGGCTCGGGGATGCTGATGGAAGTACCGGGCAGGATGATGTTCGGTGCGGAGATATCCTCCACGGTGGGCACGCCGCTCTTGAAGTTCAGGTGGATGTTCAGCACATGGCGCTCGCTGACGGGCGTGATATGCGTACCGTCCATGTCGCTCTCCACATAGTCATACTGATAGACCACGGTGATAATCTTCTCGGCCGAGAGGTCGAAGATGTCGGAGTTGCGCGGCACATAGAGCATGCTGGTCTCTGTCGGCGCCTTACCATGGATGGAGAAGTTCTTCTGCAGGTTGGTGAGTCCGTTGTAGGAGACATCGTTAATAATCACGCCCATGGGCACCTCGGTGTTCTTGGCGTAGTTGCCGCCGGTGCCGCCTGTCACGCCAGTGGTTTCGCTGTTGACGGCGTGGCCGTTCGCATCATTGGGAATGGTGTAGGCTTCACGGCAGTAATAATAGGTACCGGGAGTGGTGAAGTTCAGCGTGGCCACTTTCTCCTTATCCCCAACGTTCAAGCCGTCGTAGGTATCCTTGGTGATGACCTGTCCGGCAGCGTACGGTGTGTCGCCAAGGACGATGGTCTGCTTCACCACGTAGTAGTTGCCGGCCTCACCGACGACAACGGGTGCCCAGTAGTACTGCTCATTGGGCAGGCGCTCATACTCTGAGCGGGTGAGCTCGGAGGTGCCGTCGGTCTTGATGGTCTGCTCATCACCATTGTCATCGATGTATTTGAAGGACTCCGAACCCTTGTAGGTAGCCGTGTAGTCGATAGGTGTCGGGAGCGAGTAAGTGGCCAGATTGGTCCTTGCCTGCTCGGGCGTCGTGAAGCCCTTGCCGTCGTACTGGTACTTCACCCCTTCTGCCCTACTGTATATCGAGTCGATGAGCAGGTCGAGGGCATCGTAGTTGAAGGTGAAGTTCTTACGGTCGTCGGCCGACATGGCACTGAAGGCTGCCAGTCCGCGGTAGTTGTGACCTGCCTCATAGTAGTTGCCGCCGTACTTACCGGCCGTGGTGCAGTAGTAAGCAGGCTGCACGGTGCTCTCTATGGTGCTGGCCAGCGAGGGATAAGCGGACTTGTACGCCTCCTTCTCTGCGGCGGTCATGTAGGTGTCGCGATAGATGAACTGGGTGGGAGTGAGCTGGATGGTGCTGGTAGCCACATAGGCAGAAGCCACGCTGCTTTCTATGGCATCCCACTGAGCATCTTTATAATCCTCCTTGGACAGGGTTGCGCCCTTGTGGAAGCGCTGTGCGGTGCTGTTCTTGTTGTTGGTCTCCAGCACATCAGCAGTCACGATGTAGGCGGGATAGAACTTAGCCTGATAGTTCTCATCCTCGGGATTCGTGGTCGTCGGGATGACGGAGGACGGAACACTGTGATAGGTGTCATAGTCGGTCTTCGAGATGATGCTGCCCACGGAATAGCTCGTCTGGCCGTAGAGGCCTGTCGCGGTAGGCGTGTAGGTGGGACCGCCCTCAAAGCCTGTGCCGCCCGTCAGGTTCTTCGGCTCAGAGCCGTCGGCCTTACTGTACCAGGTATCCCATTGTTGCGGGTTGTCGATCTGATAGGTCAGGATGTAGCCGGTGTCGTGGCTGACATTGTTGGAGGAGCGGAAGACGAAGTCGAAGTCCACATCCTTGTCCTTGGCGGTATGATGTACGGTGGTGGCCGTTTTCTTCAAGGATGTATATTCGCTGGGCAGCAGCACGGTGCCGGCAGCGTAAGGCACGCCGTCCACGGTGCAGTCGGCGGTGACGACATAGGTTTCTTTTTCGAACAAAGCCTTCTCATGTGCCGTAAGCTGGCTGTAATCCCAGAAGTTGATGGCATCGTTGCGGCCATACACCACATCGCGGAGCTCTATCTTATCGTCCTTACCCAGCACAGTCTTTGTGGATCCGCTGTTGACGGAATAATGGGCATAGTAGTTGGGCTGCACATTCAGCAGCTTCAGCCTGCCGTGGGAAGCGGAGGAGATGGTGAGCGGGATGCTGACGACCTCGCTATAGGCGTTCGGCGAGCCAGTGAAGGCGGAGATATACTGGTCGTAGATATAGACGGCACCCTTGATATACCAGTAGTGTGCGGGCACGCCTTCAGGGGGCATATACTTGTTATGGTACTTGTTACCTACGTTGTAGCAGTCGTCGATGATGGTCTGCGTGCTGTGGATGAAGTTACCGGAGGTCTCCCACTCCTTCTTGGTGCTTTCCGTCTCGTCGTAGATGAACGCCTTGTTAGTGACGGCGCCCGTGTTCAGGGCTGTCAGGATGGTGTGCGTCTTCCCCGAGCCCGAACGTATGCCGTGCTCGTTCTTGGCATAGACGTAGCCGCCACCCATACCGGGCTGCACGTTGATGAGGTCGAGCTCCACGACGCCGGTGATCAACCCCCACTTCTTCTGCAGCAGGCCGGGGCCTGTGCCGTTCTCGTTGGTCAGCTCCAGGAAGACGCCGGAGGCCAGTGCCAGCTTGTTGTGGGAGTTACCGTTGTTGCGGCGGCGATCATCATGGAACTCGTCCTTCCAGTCGTAGTACGTGGCGGTGCCGTAGTCCTTACCCTTGGCCTTTGCCTGGTACGTGCCGGTGTCCTTGTTGTCGGTCGTGCGCACAGCGGTGTGGAAGTCCAGGTCGCTGGTGAGGGCGCCGAGGAAGTTCACGACGCTGTAGATGCCGAAGTAGTTGCCGTGCTCTTTGTTCTTGGCATCGCCGGCATCACCGCTGCGCACCGAGGTCTTCTTGTTCAACGACACCTCGCGCACGCGGTTAATAGTATAATTGGTGTAATCGACCGTCTCAGGCACACGGTCCTGCGCGCCGCGCATCACCATGCGGCTGCCGAAGACACCGCAGAAGTCGGCACGCTGGATGGTGTTCATCAGGCGGCCGGCATAGCGCGAGCAGACGCCGTTCTCCTTCCAGTAAGCCTCTAAGGGCTTGCCGTTGGGCTGGATCATATACACGCTGTCGGCTTTCTCGCTGTCCCATACTTTCACGCCCTCGAAGACGGTCTGCATCTCGTCGGCCGTGATGTTGGAAGTGACGGCGTAGGTCTTGCCGTCCTTGTCCGTACACTGCTGCAGGCACTTGTAGCGGATCTCGTAGTAGGCACCTTCACGAATGGGAAGTGCTTTATAGGCCTCTAACGATATCTCGGGATTGATATGATAATAGTCGGTACCGTAGTTGGTGATGTTCAGTTCGCGGTAGCCGCCTACGAGCGTCAGGTTACCGTCGCCGTAGAGGCCGCCGGTGCGGTTGGTGCCGATGGTGATGAGGTCACGGTTATAGGCATCGTGGATGGAGGCCGTGGCGTTGCCGAAGACGGTGGTGGTGTTGGCATAGACCTCCGTGGAACCCGGCGAGGTGTTACCACCGGCGAAGACGGCATTGTGGATGATGATGCCCTCCTTGTTGACATCCGTCTTTCCGAGGGCTGTCCAGTCTGCAGCGCTGGCGGTCTTGTTGCCTAAATAGTTCAGGTAGGATGTGGGCACATAGGAACCTGCCGCGAAGGTCGAGTCATTGATGGTCACCGATGTGTTGGCCTTACACCAGGGCTCCACGACGACCTTGCAGTCCTCGGTGAGGTGCTTCTCGGCGCTGCCGCCGAGGGACGTACCCTCGTCATCCACGTACGCGCTACCATTATATTTATAGTAGTAGCCTTCGTCGGTGCCGTCATAGCGTACACCGGTTTTCTTACCGAAGTACAGCGAGCCGTCGAGCTCATAGGCGCTATAGACACTACCGATATCGCCGCCGCCGAAGACGTTGCCGTAGCCGAGCGCCAGCCCTGCGTCGGTACCTATCTCACCGCCGTGGATGGCCACGTCGGTCTGCCCGAAGACATAGCCCTTACACTTGAGGTCAACAGTTTTGAGCACCTCCTTGTCCATGTACATCGTGCCATCGCCGCCCCAGCTGTCATGACCGCGGCCGCCGCCGAAGACGTTGCGACTGATGAGACCGTCAAAGACCTTCACGCTGGTCTTACCGGCCTTGTAGATGGTAGCTTCGCCGTTCTTGATGCCCGCCCCGAGAGGAGCGCCGGCCTTCATCGTGCCACGTCCGATAGGACCTACCTCGCCGCCGCCGTAGAGGCTGCCGCGCAGCGTGCCGCCGTACATCTCGACATTGGTATTATCGACATAGCTGTTGACGACATAGCCGCCGCCGAAGACGTTGCCGGCCATCTCGATGGCGTTGGGTGTTTGGTCGTCGAGCTCCGGCACATACTGGTAGTCAGGAGTCTGACCCGCTGCCGCCAGGTTCTTGTAGCGGTAGCCGATATATCCGTTGTTGATGGTCAGGTTCGCCGTGCCATAGACAGAGCCGCCCTCGCCGCCGCCGTAGGCGTTACGCTGGATGGCGGGGATGCCGTGGTAGAAGTTGACGCCATCGACCATGCCGATGGTGACATTGGCCTCGCCGGGGATGTCGCCGGCGTTGGACGCGGAGATGGCGCCGACATGCTTACCCACATGACCCAGGTAGCCGCCGCCATAGACATTGCGCGCCATACCGCCCTCGACATAGACGTTGGTGGCAGCGGTGAAGGTCTTCAGACCGTACTCGTCAAACACGGGACCGCCCTGGCCGCCGCCGTAGATGTCGCGTTCCACCAAGCCGCCCTTCAGCTCTATGTAGGTGGTGCCGGCCACAGAAGCTTCGCTACCATAGCCGCCGCCGTAGGCATAACCCGTGATGTCGCAGCCGTCCAGGAGGTGCACGTTGGTGTTGTAGAAGTCGGGATTGGTGATGAGGTCGTTGGCGTAGGTGCCGTCATATAATCCCGACATATTGGGATAGGTGCCGATGGCTGTTGGCAAGTGGATGGGGTTGGAGGCGAGATAGGTGCCGAACGTGCGGAGGATGTCGCCGTAGTCGGTGACCTTCGTCGCGACGTCCCCTGCAGGAGTGCCGCCGGCCAGGAACTGGCCGCCGAGCCACTGCGTCAGCGAGGCGAAGTTGAGGACCTTACCATCACGGCCGCCACCGAAGACATTGTAGGCCGCGGAGCCGTTGTTCATGAACACGTTGGTGCGTCCGCTGACGGTCAGGTTACCATGACCGCCGCCGTAGATGGTGGCCTGGTAGCCGTTGCTCTGGCGCGCGGGTGCCTGCATATTAATATAGGTGTCAGCAGCGATGCGGGAGTTGTGGTTGCCGCCATAGATGGCATCCTCCACGATGGCGTTGTTACTCAAAAAGTCGATGCAGGTGACATAGTGGTCACAGTAGCGTGAGTGGAGAGCTGGATAAGCATCCATCTCAGCGGCCGTGTAGCCCTGACCGCCGCCGTAGAGGGCATTGACGCGGGCCGTGGAGGTACTGGGCACATTCACGCGCGTGTAGCCAATGAGTCCCTCGTGGTTACAGCCGCCATAGATATTGTGGAAGCTGCCCGCGAACAAATCGATAGCCGCGCGGCCGGCACCCAGGCCGGCAGCAGAGCCCAAGCCGGCGAAGGCGCCGCCGCCGAAGATATCCATCTCCTCGAAGCGGTCTTTCTCCTTCGTCTTCGTGTCATCGACGAGGACATAGCTCTCCTCATGCATGGCATTGTTCAGAGTGTTGTTACCGGGGTAGCCCTCGCTGGCGCCGAAGATGACGCCCACATGGTTGCTGGAGTTGTCGGCAGGCACGAAATGCACGAGGGAGTTGTCATCCATGTGCGGGTAGCTGAAGAGGGGGTTGCCCTCGCCGTCGGTCAGCGGGCGGCCGGCAGCATCGGTGTAGGTCCGGTAGATGCGGTCGGTGTAGTCATAGCTGCCATAGCAGCCGCCGAAGAGGCTATCGACGTGGCCCTGGATATACTTCACATAGGTCGAGGACCTCATCAGGTTCAGGTCGAAGGGCACGCGACCGGTCTGCGTGGTATGGTTCTTACTGCCTTTGATGATGCCGCCGAAGTCATTGCCGCCATATATATTATCGCGCACCCACGGGAAGCCGCCATCGTAGCCGACATGCACTTCCGCGGCACCTAAGATATTGGCATTGCTGGCACCGCCGAAGGCGTCGTAGATGCGGCCGTTGCCGAGATAGACGTATGAGTCGCCACAGATATCGCCCTCATTACCGGCGCCATAGAGGTACTCAGCCTCGGCAAGGACACCGCCCGTCGTCTCCTCGGAGTAACCGGCATTGGCGCCTTTCAGGTTCACAGTGGTGCTGTAGGCGGCGTTATATTCATACTCGCCGCTGTCGTTCTTCTTGCCCACGATGCCCTTCTCACCGCCGCCGAAGGCCTGGAAGGCGTAGCCCTCGTTGAGGTTCACCGTCGTGCTGCCCCATATCTCGGTGTTCTTACCGTAGCCGGCACCGAAGACTGCCAGGGCTCTGACCATGACATCGTCGGCCTGCGCCATCTTCAGGACACCCGTGCGGCGCTCGCCTCCCGCGGCCATCGTGTAGGGGTCTTCGTCATCGGCATCGGCGAAGAGCAGGTCACGCTGGTGGAGGTCACGGTTGATATTGATGACCACGTTGCCGTTGACATGGCCGCTGTTGTAGCAGCCGCCATAGACGTTGCCGCCCATGAGGCGGCGCACCTCGTCGTCGGAGGTGTCGCTGTCGGAACCTATGCCGGTGTGCACGAAGCCGCCCTCGCTGCTATCCCACTTCACGGTGTTCCACGCCAGCTCGGTGCCGCGCGACGTGAGCTTATAGTACTTCACCGCTGCCCCGAGGTCCACGACCTCCGTGCCGACAGACACGAAGCGGCTGCCGCGCGACTCCGATGTGTAGAACTCATAACCGGGCTTCAGCTTGCCACCCACCAAGTCACCCGCATCGACAGGCGAAAAGACACAGGCGAAAAGACATCGTCCCAGCGTTTAGGCTGGACGACGACATTCTGCAGGTTCAGCTCGATGCGGTCCTTGATTTTGCCCGTGGCCGTGCCGTTGTCGGTGTAATATTCCCCGGGATTGTTGCCCTGCTCGTTGTCAGCACCGATGATACCGCCGTCGAAGGCGGCGTTGTAGGTCCCGGCCTCCACGCGGGCGCTGTTGCAGCCGCCCACCAGCTTGTTATAGATAATCAAGCCTTGGTCGAAATGGAAGGTGTTCTTGCCGGGAATCATCATGCTGCCCACATTACCGCCGCAATAGAAGGAACCGATATAGCTGGAATAAGGTTCGTAGTCATACGCATCGCTTTCAGCGCGACGGTCAAAGACGACGTTGGGCATCAGCTCCATGGCGGCACCCTTCATATAGCCGGCGAAGGTGACGGGGTCGGTCAGGGGGAGACTGTTATGGGCGTGGTAGCTCTCCAACAGCGAGGAGGAGACCATCTTCTCACCGTTGTTGCCTAAGAAGACATTGTCGGCAATCACATGGGAACCAATCTTCAGCTCCACCACGGGATTCTCCCTGGCATTCTTCAGTGTGGCGCAGTTACCGCCGAGATAGACGGCACCTCCAATGATGGTGGGATGGGCGGCATCGACACCACGCAGATGCAGGGACACCTGCTCGGCATTCGGGCGGAAGGCGTTGAGGGATTCCGGCGTACCGTCGGACTCGTAGTAGAAGTCACCCAAGATATCGTCGTCCATCAGGCTGAGGTCGTCGGTATAGGGGTACGCGCCGTTGCCGCCGCCATAGACATCGCCGCGGACGCTTGTGTGGATACCCACGGCATTACCGCCATAGACCTTACCCGTCACGTCGTTGCCGCCATAGACATTGTTGACATCACCGCCTTTCACGAGCACACGGGCTGCCAACCCATCGGGGAAGTAGTAGCCGGGGAGGTTCAGGACAGGCGTATAGAGGCCGTCCTTCTTGGGATATACGTCGGCCATACGGCAGCCGCCATAGAGGTTATCCACGATGAGGGTGGATGTCGGGGAGATCTCCAGCAGCAGACCGTCGGGGCTCGTCATGGCACCCTTGTTACCGCCGCTGTAGAGGTTACGGATCTTACCGCTCTGCAGGTTCCAGGTGGGACGGATGGCCATCTCGGCCAGGTTGTTGCCGCCGAAGAAGCGGCCAATCTGGAAGGCACCGCTGCTGGGGAACGAGAAGCCGGTGTTGATGCCCATGTCAAACTCGAAGCGGTCCATCGTCAGCAGCTCGCCCGTGGGATTCTCGCCCGTGATGTAGGCAGCGTCGGTGATGGAGTTGACGACCTCCGTGGGGTTATCGACATGGATGACGGTCTTCTCGGTGATGGTGGCCTTGTTGCCGCCGCCGTAGGCATACACGATGGAGCCGCCCTGCACATCCAGATAGGTCTTGGTCAGGTCGGGCGTGTTGAAGGGGGTCGCGCGCGTAGCAATAATGTCATCACCGCTTTTTACGACATAGTTGCCCTCGCCGTCGGTCAGCGGGTTACCCTCCTCGTCGGTATAGGTGTAGTCGCCGTTGCCGCCCGCGAAGAGCTGGCCGATATAGACGGATTCATTCGTGGGGTCCACGACAGCCGAGGTCTTGACATGGTCGGTGGTCCGAAAGTCGGGATCTCCCGCGCTCAAGCCGCGCGCCGTGTTATACTCGTCGCACTCCGCCTGCGTGTAATAGACAGGGGACGACGAGGTCTTGGCCGAGAGGTGGACATAGGTGTTCCAGGTATCATCGACGCCGTCCTTGTTGCCCGTCAGCTCTGCGGGCATCGGTTTATCCACGGCTTTTGCCGTACCGATGGTGCCGGCGATGTCGTTGCCGCCGAAGGCGTAGTTGATGACCGTATAGCCGGTGGCGTGGGCGCCGTCGATATTCAGGTAGGAGTTACCGCCGACATTGGCCATGCGGGCGCCGCCGAACACCTTGTTCAGGTTGCCGCCCTTGACATTCACCGTCGTGCGCCCCAGCACATTTCCCTTGTTACCGCCGCCATAGATATTGCCGCCCACCTCCTGCGCCGCGGCAGAGAGGGGCAAGAACAGGGAAAGAAGAATCAAGAAAAGAGGAAGAAGGAAGCGGAGCAAAGCCCTATAAGCCTCATAAGCCCTATAAGCCTCATAAGCCCTATAAGCCCCATAGGCCTCATAGGCCCCATAAGCCCTATTGACCCTATCAGCCCCAAGCAACCAAGTAGCCCCCGAAACCCTTAAGGGTTCGGTAGCCGCTTTTACTCTACTACATTTGATATGATCTATGGTCTTTATCGTTGTCACGTTATTTCGCTTCCGCGCTGTGTTGAACAGCTCATTATCATGTTGTTACGAGCTATCCTCCGTCGCGTTATCACGCGGTTACGCTCTTACGAGCAGTAATTGTCACGTTTTTACGCTGCAAAGGTAGGACTTTTCACAACATTTAGCAAGTAAAAAACGTTAAACGTTGTTAAAACACGCATTCCCCTCCTTTTTCCTATCAATCCCTCGTCTCTCTGCCCTCAGCTTACAGCTGCTCGCTCGCCGCTCGGCTGTTGGATGTTGGCTGTTAGCTGTTGGCTGTTGGGTGTTAGCTGTTGGCTGTTGGCTGTTAGCTGTTGGCTGTTGGCTCTTAGTTGTTGGCTGTTAGCTGTTGGCTATTGGATCTTAGCTCTCAGCCCTCAACCCTCAGCCCTCTTTTTCGACAACGAATTTCACGAATTATACGAATTATTTCTCTACAGATTAACTCGGATTTCACGGATTTTAAGCGGCACGCTGCGCGGGTGCCGAGTGGCGGCCATGAGCCGAGGGCTAAGGGCTAAGAGCCAATAGCCAATAGCCAATAGCCAGATACCCCTCTTTCGAAGCCCGCGGAGCGCTTCGCAGAAAAAAATTCTCTAATTCTCTAATTCTTGATAAATAAAAAAACTACTCGTCCTCATCACTTTGCCGTGCCTCTCGGCACCCGCGCAGCGTGCAGCTTAAAATCCGTGAAATCTGAGTTAATCTGTAGAGCAAAAATTCGTCCAATTCGTATAATTCGTTGTGAAATGAAAAATACTTGCTGTTTTTCATCGAAGAAACTGCAAAACTGCCACCCTCGTATGATAACAATCTGATACACTGCGTGTCATGCGGGTGGCAGTTTGGGTGGCAGTTCGCTAAAAAGGTGTAGGTTTCTGGCCATAAATAGCCATTTATCCAATTTTTTGCCCCTTTTTTGCACCCCTCTTTCTACATGTCAGACAGCCCCACCCTGCTTGCTCGATGTCGAAGACCATGCTCTTGTGCCGTGTCCCACCTGTGGGACACGCGCGTCCCATACATGGGACACGAGCGTTCCATATATGGGACGCGCCCTAAGAACAGGCGAACTCGCCTGTCATCACAGGGGCACCCGGTGTTCATCACCTGAGCACTCGGTGTTCATCACCTGAGCACCCGGTGTTCATCACCTGAGCACTCGGTGTTCATCACAGGCGATGACACGTTCTTGAGGTCCTCTAAACCCCTGTCATTTTCCGCGTCAAATTTGGTATTTTTGGCCATTTTCAGCCCAAAACCTACACCTTTTCAGCTAACTGCCACCCAAACTGCCACCCATGTTACACGCAATAAATCAATACCTTACACTGCAATGGTGGCAGTTTTGCAGTTTTTTCAAGGAAAAACACTAAGTAGCTTTCAATTAGCTACGAATTAGACGTATTTTTGGAACATAAATCAAACTTAAAATGGAACTTAAATCTAATCAAATCACACAGCCAACTCTTTTTTCACAACGAATTATACAAATTAGACGAATTATTTCTCTACAGATTAACTCGGATTTCACGGATTTCAGGCGGCACGCTGCGCAGGTGCCGAGAGCCAGCCAACAGCCAACAGCCAACAGCCAAGGGCTAAGAGCCAAGAGCCAAGAGCCAATAGCCAACAGCCAATAGCCAAGAGCTAAGAGCCAACAGCCAAGAGCCAAGAGCCAAGAGCCAAGAGCTAATTACCACCAATCTTAATCTGGGCGAAAGCTGGAGCTAAAAAGACAAAGAAGAGAACAACAAGGAAAAGCATCCTATAAGCCTTATAAGCCCTATAAGCCTTATAAGCACCAAGAGCCGCATTCCTTTTTGTTATGGTCGTTATCGTGTTCACTTTCTTAATGTTTGGTTTCAATCTCTCAATCTTTCTATTTCCCTCAACCCTCACTTCTCATCCCTTCCAACGCTCCCCTTTAGGGGGCTCGGGGGCTTCTCATTCCACTTCCATCACCGGATCATCCAAGTCCGGATCGGAGAGCACATAGAGATAGGTGGGATGGACGGTGATGTATATGTTGTATCGCGTTCCGGCACGCATCTCGTCGAAGCGGTCGTAGAGGTCGGCCAACCGGAGTTCATTCGTGGCCTTACAGTTCTGACGGATGAGGTTGTCCTTCGTGTCATAGACGTCGTAGGTGCAGGTCAGGAGGACCTTGGTGACGCCCTTCGGCGTGAAGTAACCAGGGAACGTCTGATAGTCGGTGGTCAGCGTGAGGCCGTTATCCGACTTGAAGATGGAGGTCTTGACGGTGTTGTCGCCGGTGGGCGTGAAGACGACACTGCTGATGGGGCTGGTGGTGCCGTCGTTGGCCGTCATCGTCACGACGATTGTCGTCTTCTCCTTCGCGGGCGTATCACCCTTGACCGCCTGCAGCTCGATATTCTTCAGCTTGATGGTGCGCACAGCGTCATAGTCCGCGTGCACCCTCATGTGGAAGTTCATGCCGGCATAGAGGTGGTCGAAGAGCAGATAGATGAAGTTGCCTGTGCCGCCGCCATCCTTCTCGATGGTGGCTGCCGCGTATTCGAATTTGCCGCGACGGAGGTCTGCAACGGTATAATCGACATCCTCCTTGTAGTCACCCACCCCGTTCTTGGCGCCAATGACCACGCACAGGTCGCGGGGCATGATGGCAGGCACATTCTCGAGCGTCAGCACAGCACCGCTGATGTAGGAGGTGTTATCGCCGGGCGTCGCCGAGGAGGAGATGCTGTAGTTGATGCCCACGCTGTGGGGCACATAGCCGTAGAGATAATAGGTGCCAGCATCAATCTCCTTGTTGATGCGCCATTCGTCGCCGCTCTTGAAGAGGTGACCGTTGATGGGCTCTTTCGTATTCTGTGTGAAGCTGACGGCAATCACATTCTCGCTGTTGTCAAGCAGCTGATAGCCTGTGGGCGGTATCCAGCCGCGGGTGACAGGCATATTGTCCTGGAAGTCGGCAACGAGGCCCCTCACCGCCACGGGAATCTCCACGGCAGGCGTCTCCACCACCGGCTCCACCCGTTCCTCATCGCTATCGCTGGAGCAGCTGGCGAGGCCTAACAGGCCGAGCAGAACCACAATCCCTACAAGCCCATAAGTCCTGTAAGCCTTGCAAGCTCCATAAGCCTCATTTCCTATCGTCAGTTTCTTTATCATCGTTTTTATTCAATTTCTCAATTACCAGTTATACACCTCGTGGTTCGCATTCACATCCGTCCAAGGTGTGACGGCGGATTCTACCAAGTCTATCTTGATGCCACCCTCGTCGAGGATCTTGAAGACATAGGTGTAGCTGTAACCCGGTTTCCATTGCATGTACTCGGCCGGCACCACGGCCGTCCTGGGCACATCGTTGATGGACAGTGACAGCGTGTAGCTGCCTTGTGCGGTGTTGGGCAGCACCGTGTACCAACCGTTGTCGGAGACGAAGTACTCCTTGCTGTCATCCTCGGGATCGTAGTCCTCGGTGAAGGCATCTAACGCTCCCGATACCGCAGGGTCCGGATCGGTATTTCCCACGGTCGTATAGGACTCGCTGGTGGCCGTGCCTACCAGCGGGTAGCTGACCGTCACCGTGCCCTTGCGGATGATGTCACTGTCGTCGGTCGGCTTGAACGACTGTGCCGCCAGGATGAGTGCCACGCGAGGATATACATATTTATATTGGAATCGCACGCGCGCATAAGGCTTCACGAACTCCAATGTCACAGGTTTGCCGAACTGCTTGTCAGCATAGGTGGGCAGCTGGCCCGTGCTGAACCACAGGCGCGAGAAGAAGGGTGCGGGCTCCATCTTCGCGGCCGTAGCATCCACATCCACGTGTGCAGGAGTGCCGGTGTACACCGGGACAGCATCCAAGGCTTCATACGTGAACGCATAGGGGCCGTTGGGCTCATTGGCCGCAGAGGAGGTGTACCCTGGCGTCACGGCAAAGAAGCGATAGGCGGCAGAGCTCCAGTCCCAGTACTTGATGGTCTGGTCGGTGTGGGAGGTGAGGATATAGTCCCAGCCGCTGCTGTTCGTCGTCGTCGTGGCTGAGCTGTTCTCCTGCCACTCCACGACATAGCCGGGGAAGACCTTCTGCAGGTCGCCGTAGCTGCCGTCCGTGCAGCTCATGTTCTTGTAGCCCCATACATTGAACTCATCGACGAGCTCGCAGAGCGGGGTCACCGCGCGTGTGGCGAGGCTCACATCCTCTCCTTCGTTTCTGTTACCGCTGAAGCTGATGGGCACCTGCATGATGGGCTGCTCCGGCGTCTGCTCCACGATTTCGTCAACATCGTCGTTGTGGGAGCAGGAAGTGGTGAGGATGGAAACACTGCCACATACAATCATCGAAAGAATGAACAGGACATAGCGTCCCCGCAGGCCCTGCTCGAAAGCGGGTCTCAACCACAGTGCTATGTTCTTTATCTTTCTCATTCCTTTTTCAATCTGTCAATCTTTTTGTCAGGTTCTGCGGTGCTCGCCGCATATCCCAAATATCTTCTATGATAATATCATTACGAACGGCCCTTGCCCTACCCGTCCACTTTACTGTAGCCATGCGAATTCTTTCTTCAGTTCTGCTCGAACTTCTTCTTCCGCATAGGTCTCTCCCCGCAGATACTGTTGATGCGACTCGTCGATGCGAGCGTACAGCTCATCGAGGGTGTAGGGTGGAAGGTCACTGTCTATGACATCCCAGTCCTCCGCTTCGTCAGCCTCCTCACAAGCCACCGCCTGTGTGATATAGCCGATTAGGCATCGCTTGTCCTGGGTGCTGAGGTCACGTATCTGTGTGAGCAGTCCACTGTTGACCAGCGTGTCACTCATGCCGTATGTCATAGCCATCGGCTCGCAAACCTTATCGTTGTTTCTGTTCATCGTTTCGATATTTCTCACAGATGGTCAATGTCAATTCACCTAACTGGTTTCGCGAGTTCCACCAGTGGAACTCCGCTTCACACCATGCTGTGTTCCCGTTCGCACCTTGTTGTGATCGCTTTCACAACTTGCTGAGATTTCAATCACCCCTGCCTCCCGCACCGCCGGAGCGCATTCTCCGGCGGGCGAGGGTAGGAGAGAGGGGTTAAGGAGCAGGTGCTACAACCTTGATGACCTTGTAAACGTTCTTAGTTGTAGTACGTTTGTAATAAGTTGTTGATTCAACCCATCCAGTCGCTGCCGTAGTGCAATCAGCATCTGTATAAAGTGTTCCTGCAGCGCCATATTCACTCTCGGTATATGTCTTACCACCATCATTATTCCATTTTCCGGTGAGATATTCAACTGCATAGTACTTAGTAGTTCCTGCAGTAACCTTAAGTCCTGTCAACTTCACGGCATGTGTTCCAGTGATGTCAACGCCATCCTCGCCAGGAACTGTTGTTACAGCAGCAGGTGCAGCGCTGAAGTGCGTCGAAGCATCAGTTGTAATATCAGTGTAGGATATCATCTCTGTCCCAGCTCCTGTTTCAGCAATAGCTTCAGCCAATGAAGATTCGGTAATCGGGAATGCTGCTTTTTCAGCAGCAGTTGCACCAGCCTTCCAGTCAACAAAATAAATCTTCACATTCTGAGTGCCGCCAGACAAGACAGGAGTAACCAATGTGCTATTATCTTCAATAGCAGCATAGATGTCAAGTTTGTCGGTACCAGTTGGTGTCTGATAGTCGTTTTTGCCTGTTACATAATTCTTAAACTTACTCTCACTATCAACAATTACACCAAACGTTGTGATGCTGGGCTCGCTAACAGTTGTGATGTACTCAGCCAAGCCATCTTCATCGACAACTTCGACAGCATCGAAGGTGATGGGATAGAGTTTGTCGTCTGTAATCTTAAAGATATAGGTATATGCATAACCGGGCTTCCACTTAAGGTAATTCGCAGGAACCTCAGCGGTAGCATCAGATACAATAATAGTTTCACCCGTAACAGGAGCGGTCAGCGTATAAGAGACCTTCAACTTAAGATTCTGTGTGTTGGTCTCGTTGGGGAAGACGCTGGTATAAGACTTGTCACTTTTATCGAAGGTGGCATCTGGAGCAGTTGTTGTAAGTACCTTGGAAGCAGCTAAGTTCGTACCAAGAGCAAGCACTTTATTTTTGGTTCCATCAAAAGACACTGTGGGATGGTTCTGAGTCGCACCAGCATCTGAAACATATTTAACAGTCAAAGTTCCTGCTGTTCCTTTAGCGCAGTTCTGCAAGTTTGCAGCAAAGTTGGTAGTGATATCATCATCCATTTGGGCAAATGTCGGGTTCGCTTGGTCGTCTGCAACCGTGAATTTATTGATAGTGACAGAATATCCGGGAACTGTCTCGTACATCGCAGCACGCACTTTGGATGCGGTGTTGTGGAAGCGGAAGGTAACATTACCGCCATAAGTGTTGGCTTGTGTGCGGTCAGTGTTAGCGCTAGTTGCAATGTTGTTGCGCTCAGCAAAATACAATTTGTCGAGGTCTGCGGATGCATTCAGCACAACAGAGTATCCCTTGTCGTAAATAGTTGAACCAGACTCTGTTTTCGTAATTTTTACATTTCCAGCAGTAATATCTGCAGGTTTCGCAGATACGGCCGTAAATGTGTAAGTGCTTGCTCCGTAGTCCCAATATTTAATGGTCTGTTCGCCGGTTCCACTGTTAGGTGAAACATTGGTGGAATAAGTCGTTGTTGCAGGAGATGCAGTTCCATCATCAAATTTTAATCCGACATACTCCCAGCCTTTAGTATTAGAGGTAGTCGTGTATGCTGAGTTATCTACCCAGTCAACAAGATAATTCTTGAAAACCAGATTTCCAGTTGTTGCGGCAGCCCCAGAAGCCTCGTTCTTTTCACCCCAAACGATGAACTGGTTGTTCAGATCTGTAGCAGCAGCGCTACCTGTCTTATCCGCACGGGTTATAGCAGGCACATTGAGATTAAAGCTAATCGCTCCCTCCCCGTTTCCGGCTCCGAGAGGGTTCTCATCGCCTACGAACTTCTCGTCGGCGCAGCTGACCATCATCGTGATGGCGGTTGCTGCGAGAATAAAATACTTCGTTTTCATAATAGTGTTGTTTGAGTTGCTATTAATAATGTTGCTTATCTCGTTGATACTTTGAGGCCCGGCCTCGCCGTCTCGGTTTTTGTCTCTTTTTCTTTCTTTTTGTTTCGCGGTAGCTTGACACGGAGTCGAACCGTGTCAAGCTTATAAGGGGATTAAGGAGCTGCAACTACCTTAACAATCTTGTACATATACTTACCAGGAGTGGTAATCTTATAGTACGTTGTCTCTGCTGTGGGTGCAGTTGTAGAATTGCACTGAGTGTAAACTTCGGCATCCTTGGTGAAATAACCGTCAAGAGTTGTGACGCCTGCAGCGGTAAGTGCAGAGCCTAATGTGCCAGAATCATATGTAGGTGCGGTGACCTGATAACGGAGCACATAAGTGCCAGCTGCAGCGGGTGTGAATTTAGCACCTGTGATAGTGAGGACATTTCCATTCGGAGAATCGGCAGCGGGAATTTCAGTAATAGCACTGAGTCCGTTGTTTAGAATAACTTCGAGATTCTTGCTATTGGCATCAGTTACAGTCCAAGTCTTCGTAGTGCTGTTATACTTGCCATTTGCCAAAGCATTGTCAATAGAAGCTTCACTGAGTGTCTGCGCAGCACCACTTGCAAGAGTTGCTGTGTATAGCCATGCATTTGTACCAGGAGTTAACGTTTGGTTAGCACCATCCTTGTTAACGATAGCATAGATGTTGTTACTAACCAGATACTCATCATTTGCTGTTACAACCTCACCCTTGGCATAAGTTGTGATAGAAGGTGAAGAGACTGTTGTGATTGTTTCTTGCAAACCATCCTCGCTGTCAATTACGACAGCGTCGAATGTGATAGGAGTTAAGCCCGTAACAATGTTCCCTTCTCCATCTACACCGGTTGAACCATTGGTGTAATCCGATATCTTGAAGATATAGGTGTATGCGTAGTTGGGATTCCACTTTGTATACTCAGCAGGAACTACGGCAGTTGCATTATCAATGGTAACCTCTTCACCGGAACCATCTGTAGAAACGAGAGTGTACTTGATGCGTAGCGTAAGATTAGTTCCAGTTTCATAGGGAAGAATGGTGAAGTATTTACCCGCAGCAGGCGAACCAACCAAGCCGCCAGCAAATGTGGCGGTTTTTGAAGTACGACCTAGATAATTACCTGCATCCTGAACACCATCAGCACCTGCGAAATTGGCTAAATCTGCCAATACAAGTGTCGTGGAAAGATCTGTGTCAGCATCTGTTGCTGCAAATGACACGTGTGCTTTGTTGTAGTCTGTGGCTTCCTTATTAGCCCAACCAACTGTAGGGAATGTAACAGTCATCGTTCCATTACCAGTTGGCAGAACTTTGGATCCAGCAAAAAGTGTAACATCATCTTCAGTACCATCTGAAGCCAAAGCAGCAACGGACGAAGTGTAATACTTCACATTTTTAACAGAATATCCAGGAATAGTTTCATAAAGAGCCACGCGAATCTTGGCACCCAGTGAACGGAAAGTGAAATTCACGATGTTGCCATAATCATTCACACCATCACGATTATAGGCAGTTACAAGGTTTGAGATGTAGCATGCTGCCAATGCATCTTTAGAGCCTTGGAGAGTGTAACTCTTGTTGTTAGCTGCAATTGCTGAAGGTGTAGCATACTGTGGATCAGTTGCTGGATTATCATCATGATCATAACCTGCGCCTAAAGAGTATGCTGCAAAATCGTACTGAGTAGTTGAATAATCCCAGTACTTGATAGTTTGCTTAGCCCCACTTGGCAGACTTGAAGTTGTTGCAGGATCGTAGCTTACATACTCCCAGTTAGAAGAGTTTGACTCGGTGGTGTATGCCGTGTTTTCAACATACTTCATGTTGTACTGGTCAAAGACATAGGATAATGGACTTGTGCCTTTTGTTCCAGCAAATACGAATTTGTTGTTAAGCAAGGTGGCTGCCTCGGACCCTTCGTGGTTCGCACGTGTCACGGCCTTGAGACCACTACCAATGGTAATAGCCTTTGTGGCATTCTCTGACAGCGTTCCGGGGTCTTCGCCAAAGAACTTCTCGTCTGCGCAGCTGGCCATCACTGTGAGGGCGGCTGCAAGGAAAAATAACTTTTTCATAATTCTCATATTTGTGTTAATAATTAATTTTCTTTTCGCACGTTGTTGAGGCTCCGGCCTCGCGTGCGTGTCCTTTAGTATCGTTAGGGGTTCATCTGGGAGTCGAACCCAGATGAACCTATATAGAGGTTACTGAACCTTGATGACCTTGGTGTAGTAAACACCGTCGTTCTTGATGTACTTGTCGAAGTAGGTCTGACCAACCACTTCAGCTACCTCGGAAGCTACAACATAGTTGGTGGTGTCGAGCTCGAACCAGCCAGTAGTCTGCTGAGGCAGGATGACGCAGTAAGTATAGACATAGGGATCACCAGGTGTGTCTGTTCCTGTGCGCTGATAGAGGGCTACACCGTTGAACTCGGTAGGATCTGTTTTAGAAGGATCCTTTGCGGTGTAAGTTAAACCGTCGAAGGTGTAGAGGTCAGCAGCAGTACCTGTACCAGCAGCGAAGTCAGCATAGGCTACGTTGTGAGCGGCGGTGTAGGTCATGCCGTTGTCGGTGGTGTAGTAGTAGGTAGTACCTGTTACTGCATAGCCTTTTGCAATGGTGCTGCCAGCAGCATCGAGATACAGGTTACTTACACCCTGACCGATGAAGGGAGTCTGCAATGTATATGTGTAAGGAGCTTCATCACCTGTGCGCAAGAAGTACTTCACACCCTTCTGAGCATCTGTGGCAGCGGGAGCCTTGTAGTCGTAGCGATACTTGGTCTGGCCGGTAACGAAGCTTCCCCAGTTCAGAGCCTCATACTTCGCTACATTGTTGAGAGGATTTGCAGCCGTCTTAGTATAGACGAAAGCATAGGTGCCGGCAGAAGCGGTGAAACGCAGAGCCTGGTCGGTGGCAACAGTGATAGCGTTACCGTCAACACCATACTCAACGCTGTTGGTCAGCGTGAAGGTTGCGGGAGTCAGCACGAGACCGCTACGGCCCTTAATGGTGCCGGTGGCAGCGTCGTCATCCTGCATCTGCAGAGCGTCAACAACCTCAGCCTCGGTCTTGCCAGCAGGGATGGTGTAGAGGGCAGCCTTGCTGGTCAGGGTCTGAAGAGCACCATGGGCGAGGTCAGGGGTGGAACCAGTGGCGCCATCGTTGACGGTCACGAAGATGGGACCTGTACCAGCAAGATACTCGTTGTTGTTAACAACGTTGGAACCCTTCTGGTAGGTGGTGATGCTGGGAGTTGCCACGAGAGTGATTGTCTCCTGAATGGCATCGTTATCCTCAGCATTTTCTACGACAGCGTCGAAGGTGATGGGATAGAGGCCTGCAGGATCGGTGTTGACAGTGGTGTCATCGGGCTTGGTGGGATCATAGACACCAGTGTAACCATTGGTCTTGTCGCTAATCTTGAAGATGTACGTGTACGCGAAACCGGGCTTCCACTGGGTGTAGATGCTGGGCACCTGAGCTGTGGCACCCTTGACCTCGATAACCTCACCGCCACCGTCGATGGACTCGAGGGTGTAGTTGACGCGAAGGTTCAGGTTGGTACCGATCTCGTTGGGGAGGTAAACAACGTAGTAGTTATCATCTTCATCACCTGCGAAAGAGGCAGTGTTGGAAGTACGGCCGAGGAAAACTTTACCAGGAGTCTTCTCACCTTGTTCAGCAATAGTGTAGTTCATTTCACCCCAGTTGATGATTGTTGACTGTGCGCCAGAACCAACGAAGGAGACGTGAGCCTGATTGTTATCCTCGCTGGCAGGGGTGTCCACAGTGGGGAATGTAATCGTATAGGTACCTTCTGTGAAGATGTCGTTGGCAGTCGTTGTGAACAGCCTGGCTGCGGCAGCAGAAGCGTCATTGGAAGCAGCTGCGCTATAGAACTTCACATCCTTAATGCTGTAGCCGGGAACGGTTTCATAGATACCGATACGCACCTTTGTACCGAGCTGACGGAAGCGAAGGGTAACAGGATTTTCCGCATTTATTCTAGCATAATTTGCCTTCTTCACGGTTACGAGGTCAGAGATGTAGCACTCGCTGAGGTCGGCGGCCTTACCGGTGAAAGTGTAGGCAGCACTGGCGGTAGCATTGGGATTGATGGCGCTTACAAGAACCTGACCTGCAGCAGGTGTACCATCATAGATGGCAGTCTTGGAACCGGTGCTCCATGCGATGAAGTCATACTGAGCCTTACTGTAGTCCCAGTACTTGATGGTCTGGCTGGTGATGCCGTGATCGGTGGCGTGCTTGATGGGGCCCTTGCCGACATACTCCCAGTTAGCCACATTGGACTCGGTGGTGTGTGCGGTGTTCTCTGCATACTCTACGACGTAGTTGTCGAACACGACGCTACCGTCGGTGGCAGCTGTCGTAGAACCCTTCTTAGCGGCTACCACGAACTTGTTACCGAGCTTGGTAGCGGCATCTGCGCCAGTGTAATCGGCACGGGTCATAGCCTTGTTGAGAGAGCTGAAGATGATGGGGCTCTCCTCCTCAAAGGCCGCTGCGTGATCTTGCTCCACGAGAAGATCGTCGCTGGTGCAGCTGGCGAGGGTTACTAAACCCAAGGCAGCGAGGAAAAAATACTTTGTTTTCATAATTGTAAATAAATTAATGAATAAAAAATTGAATTGTTTTGTTTGTTTCTGTTTTTGTTTTGTTCTTTCTGGTTTGTAGGCGTTCGCGTAGAGCGCCGTGCATTTCTTTTTACTGTCTGTTTCGTTTAGTTATTTTGATATTGTTAATATTGTTTGGTTTAATCTCGTTTGTTACATATCGAATTCATACGCTGGCACTTCCTCGAAATCCTTGACAACTGCATCGAAACCGGAACCGCCGGAACGTCTGGGAACCGGCACGGTGTCAAGGTTGAGTTCCACCGTCAGGACACCACCCTTGTAGCGCTGGCGCACCTGCTCGGTGACATCGAAGACGAGGGTGGAGTCCATACCGTTGTTGAACTGCACGGTGACATCCAGGTAGTGCTTGTGGATGTCCGTAATCTCGCTGGCCGACTTGATCTTACGCGGCGTCTGTCCGCACAGGCCGAAGGTCATCAAACGACCGCCGATGATATCGACGCGCTCCGCCGTGGCGCGCTCAGGAGCATCTGCAGGCGTGCCGTAGGGCACCAGCGGGAGATCCGTCTTGAGGCGGTCATTGTAGTACACCGTGATGGCTTCGTCGCCCGCCGTACCCGTGTTGAGGTTTGTGGAGCGTGCCATGCCGGAGAGGTTAGCATTACCGTCAACCGACGAAATGCGTCCGTTGTTATTGTGCAGGATGACCTGCGTCAGATATATATAGGTGAGAGGATACAGCGTCATGTCAAGTGTACGGACCCATACATTGCGTTCTGCGTCATACTCGAAGCCGCGGAGGTCGCGGTTGATTTCAATGGCCTGATCATAGGCGGAGAACAGGGGTTCCGGCGCGTAGAAGGAACGGGTGTAGCGTGGCGCATTGTAGCGTGAGGGGTTCATAGATGGGCCGGTCTCTGCCGTGACGTAGTCGAGGTTGCTCTCATCGATAATCAAGCTCTGCACACCGTCGAGGGTCTTAATCTCGTTCCATACGAGGAGATCCCAGAAGCCCCAGTCGAAGCGCTCTTGGAAGTGGGTGCCTGCGAATGGCCCATAGGGGATTACCGAGGTGTGAGGCCCGTAGGGCACATCCTTCGTGAAGTAGCGGCGCAGGTTGAAGACCGTAGGCTCGGTGTAGCCCAGCTCGCCGAAGTCCTTGATATCATCCTGATCCCAGTCGTAGTACCACTCTGCCTTCCAGTCGTACTGCACATCGAAGGCCAACTCGTAGTCCCAGAACAACTCCAGGTCGCAGTCGATGAGCGGCAGGTCCGTCACCACCTCCTGAGCGTCGTAGAGGTGGAGGGGCGGCTCGCGCACACAGGAGGTGAACACGAGGACGCACATGGAAAGATTTAAAAATTGAGACATGGAAAGAATGCACAACAAACCCTTTGTCCATCCCCACAGGGATGAACGCCAGTTTCTGCTGATGATCGTCATTCTTTTATTCATTTCTCAATGTTTCAATATCTCAATTTCTCAATGTTTCAATATCTCTACTCATTCATCTCCACCACATATTCTTTGTTTCTGAAGCTCACCCCTTTCTTCTTCCATCGGCGGTAGAGGAGGTCGTAGGAGAGGGTGATGCCGACGCGGGTAGGACCTAACCACGTGAAGCGGTACTGGCGCTCACGGAAGTCCGCCTTGCGGCCCTTCCACTTGTAGTAGTAGAGGCCGTCGCGGTAGTCGGGGTTGACGGGATTCTCAAACTGATAGGGGTCGTAGCCACTGTAGAGGATGCCGACCTGTGCGGCGAACTCCAGACGCCAATGTCCATTGCGGCTGAGCGGCAGCACATAGCCGATGCCAAGACCGCCGCCGAGGGCCTCGCCCTCCCAGCCGTTGTCGGCATTGAAGCAGATGCCGTAGAGGCCGACATGCCCGTAAGCCGAGAAGTAGAGACCGCGGAAGGCCGCGCCCTCACCCGGCGTACGGCGCTCGATGCTGCCGCTGCGCAGGTAGTAACGTGCCTCCAACTGGTAGTTGCGGATCTGGAAGTATTTGTGGTCGTCGTAGTGTTGCCACCAGGGACAGTCGAAGGAGAAGCCGTAGGTGAAATGACCGCGCATCGGATAGTATTCGACGGCAATGTTGGGAATGGGACACCAGCGGTTGTAGCCGGGCACATAGGCGAAGTCCAGAAGGAGGTTTGTCTTCACGGACAGAAACTCGCGGCGCGGCACGGCAATCACCATGGGCGGCACCTTCGTATCTATCTGAGGCTCAACAACCACAAGAGTCTTCAGCGAATCGACCGTCTGGATGGTGTCGGGAGTTTCCACAACGACCGGTTCCTGAGTGGGAGCCTGCACCTTCTCGAAGTAGAGGACAACGCGGGCAGCACGCAACTCCGGGAAATACTCCCTGAGGAGGCGTTGCCAGAGGCGTCCGCCCTGCACGCGCTGCAGTGAGCGCTTCAGAAGTGTATATTCATATCGCGGCAGATGGCGATCGCAAAGGCGTTGCACAATCTCCAAGTCAGCATCACCAGTACGACGCATCATTGCCAACAGCAGGCGGTAGTCCTCTGTGACGGCATCGGTAGTGAAACTGCTCTCATCGACGGGAATACGCAGGCGCGCGCGTAAAAAAGAGGCGAGAGTATCAACACGGCGGCGGCCCAGCATACGGTTATTGGGGACAGGACCTTCCGGAGACGCAGCACCGCGCACCACCAGACGACACAGACGCATACTGTCACGGTTGATGCGTGGGATGATGACGTTCTCCAGTTCGTGCAGGAGGGAGTCGTTGGTGAATGCATCGTAACGGTTCACACGGAACACCACCTTACCAGCCTCATCAAGGAGCATATCATCCGTCAGCGGCTCCTGACTGGGGTCAGTTACACTGTCGATAAAAAGAATGTAGGGGTACTTGTCATAGAACAAAGAATCCGAACCCTGCAACACTACCGTCAACGGCTTAGCATGCGAAACGCACAAACACACATTTGCAACAAAAAGCAAAAGCGTGAAAAACAATCTTTTAGTCATGCGTATCGTCATGAGCTCAATCGTCCTATAATTGTTAACATTCATTGACACTGCAAAGGTACGACATTTTGAACTTTTCCGCAACTCCCACAAAAGGATTTTTCTAAAGAAAGTGTATATTTAAGATTTATTAACACGGGGGGGGGGGGGATTTAATGGTCAGAACTCCTCAATAAAATCATTACACATTATGATTAAATGTGCGCGTATTTTGAGGGGCTAAAATGCGCGGAAATGACATAATTATCTCCATTTCGAGTATAAATTGTTAGCATTATTTTACATATATGCAATGGCATTTAAACTTCTTTAGCGTGAAATACATGCTAAATGACGATATGCAAGGTGATAAAAGAGACGAACTTGAACCACATGGCACATTTACAGATTGATCAGGCGTGCAATGGTGACTCAAATTGATCCACGATTAATGTCTGTTAAAATCAGAGGCTGAAATGTAACAATTTATAAACAATGCAAAAATCACCGGATGACATTAAGTTTTGTCACCGAACTGGCCGTAGTTATCATCAAAATGTATTATCTTTGCCGTCGAAATGAAACAAAATGATATTCTATACCCTCTCAACTTCGAACAGAACCTGCACAAAACCGTGTGGGGGAGTGAGGACTGGGAGGTAAGCGCCGTGCCCACGAGCGAGACCGTGGTGGCCAATGGTCCCCTGGCCGGAAAGACATTAGGGGAGCTGACGCGCGCATTTGGTGCCGCGCTACTGGGGAACCACATCGCCGAGACATACGGCGACGCCTTCCCGCTATTAGTGAAATTCATCGACGCACATGGTGACCTGAGCATACAGGTACACCCCAACGACGAACTGGCGATGGCTCGCCACGGCTCGATGGGGAAAACGGAGATGTGGTATGTCACGGAGGCCGAACCCGGAGCTACACTGCTGGCAGGTTTCCGCGAGCATATCAACAGAGAGGATTATGCGCGGCGCGTGGAAGACGGTAGCATCGTGGAGGCCCTGGCACGCCATGAGGTACACAAGGGGGACGTGTTCTTCATCCCTGCCGGACGCGTCCACGCCATCTGCAGCGGCATCCGCCTCTGCGAAATCCAGCAGAGTTCCGACATCACCTACCGACTCTATGACTACCATCGCGTAGGCCTCGACGGCAAACCACGACAACTGCATACCGAGGAAGCTCTCGACGCTATCGACTTCCACGTGTATGACGACTACCGCACGCATTACACGTCCGTCGAAGAGGGAGCGGTCACCATCGCCGATTGTCCGTACTTCACCGTCAACGAGGTAACCACACAGCAGCACCTGCATCGCGACCTCAGCGCAGCAGACAGCTTCGTGACGCTCTCCTGCCTCGAAGGTTCCTGTCGCATCACGACATCAAAAGAGCATACGCTGGAACTCACATGCGGACATTCCTGTCTCCTTCCGGCCTGCGACAACGACTTCGACATCGAAGGCAAAACAAAGCTCTTGGAGGCAATCGCGAAAAATCCCCATTCCATCGATAGACATACTTAAAGAATCATCCATTCCATCGAGAAATATGAAATGTACTAAATTGCTTCTGGCTGCCACCTTATTAGTATGTGTCGGCATCCTCAACGCCCAACAGACACCACCCAAGAGAGAGTTCCGAGGGGCGTGGATTCAGGCCGTCAACGGACAATGGCAAGGCATCGGCCGCACTGCGATGCAGGCTGAGCTGACACGCGAGCTGGACGCCCTGCAGGCCGACGGCATCAACGCTATCCTCTTCCAGTGTCGCGTAGAAGGCGATGCGCTCTATGAGAGTGCGCTGGAGCCGTGGAGTCGCTATCTGACAGGGCAACAGGGTACACCACCCTCCCCCTACTGGGACCCGCTGCAGTGGATGGTGGAGCAATGCCACGCCCGCGGCATGGAGCTGCACGCTTGGATCAACCCGTATCGCGCCAAGACAAAGGGCACCACAGCCATGGCCACAACGCACTACGCCATACAGCACCCCGAGCGTTGTTTCCGCTATGAGGACCTGCTCATCTTCGACCCTGGACTGCCAGAGAACCGTCTGTTTATCTGCGAAGTAGCGAAGGACATCGTGAGCCGCTACGACGTGGACGGCTTACATATCGACGACTATTTCTATCCCTACCCCGTCGCAGGCATCCCCATCCCAGACGATGCAACGTATGCCGCCTACGGACAGGGCCGCGACCGCGGTGACTGGCGTCGCGACAACGTGAACACCTTCATCCGCGAGCTGCACGACGCCATCCGCAGCGTGAAGCCGTGGGTGAAGTTCGGCGTGTCGCCCTTCGGCATCTACCGCAACCAGCGCTCATGGGCCGAAGGCTCTGCCACCAACGGACTGCAAAACTATGATGACCTCTATGCCGACGTACTGCTGTGGGTCAACGAGGGATGGGTGGATTACAATATCCCGCAGATTTACTGGGAGATAGGTAACAAGGCCGCGGACTACGACACACTCATCCGCTGGTGGAGCGCTCGCGCACACGCGCGTACCTTATTATATATAGGACAGGATGTGGAGCGCACGGTGAAATTCGCAGATCCACGCAACCCCGCACAGGACCAGATGGCCGCGAAATATGCGCTGCAGCGCGGTCTTCCCGGCATACAAGGCTCCTGCCAGTGGTATGCGCGCGCCGTGGCAGATGACAAAGGAAGCTACGGCACCCGCCTGCGCTCAGACATCCACCGCACACCGGCACTACAGCCCGAGATGCCATGGATAGACAAGAAAGCACCAAAGAAACCGCGTAAGGTGAAGCCCGTGTGGACGGAAGACGGCTACATCCTCTTCTGGACAGCGCCCAAGGGCAAGACACCGTTCGACGAGGTGCGCCAATACGCTGTCTATGTGTTCCCCAAGGGCATGAAGGTGGACCTCAACAACACGAACCAACTGATTGCCGTCACCTCTGACACGTTCCTGAAGCTGCCGTACAACGATGGTTCACAGAAATGGACGTATGTGGTCACCGCCCTCGACCGCCTGCAGAACGAAAGCAAGGGGGTGAAAAAGACCGTGAAGCTATAAACACATAGGAATACGCAGAATTTCGCAGAAAGTCGCGTAATTCAAGGTATATCAAGGCATTAATAACAATTTGTGAGAATCGCGTATTTCGGAGTGGTGATGGGCACCGCTGGAAATACGCGATTCTCACGCGTTCAGGATAGCATCAAGAATCATGCATTAGTGCGCGTAATACAATATTACTGAGCAAATTATCGTTGAAGGTGTTCTTTAAGGTAGCGGCCCGTGTAGCTCTGCTCGCAGGCCATCATCTGTTCTGGCGTGCCCGCACAGACGAGATTGCCACCCGCAGCACCGCCTTCGGGACCGAGGTCGATGATGTAGTCGGCCATCTTGATGACATCCATATTATGCTCGATGACGACGATGGTGTGGCCGCGCTCGATAAGCGCATCGAAGCTGGCGAGGAGACGACGGATGTCATGGAAGTGAAGACCTGTCGTGGGTTCGTCAAAGATGAAGAGCGTGGGGTCCTGCTTTTCCGTGCCGATGTAGTAGGCCAACTTCACGCGCTGGTTCTCGCCGCCTGAGAGCGTCGAAGAACTCTGGCCGAGCTTGATGTAACCGAGGCCCACGTCCTGCAGGGGCTTCAAGCGCTTGACAATCTTCTTCTCGCCATGCTCCGCGAAGAACTCCATAGCTTGGTTGACGGTCATGTTCAGCACATCGTTGACATTCCTGTCGTGGAAACGCACGTCGAGGATGTCGCTCTTGAAGCGCTGCCCATGACAGCTCTCGCACTCCAGCACCAGGTCGGCCATAAACTGCATCTCGATGGTGACAGTGCCCTCGCCCTTACACTCCTCACAGCGACCACCGTCGGTGTTGAACGAGAAATGGCTGGCCGTGAAGCCCATCTGCTTGGCCAGCGGCTGGTCGGCGAAGAGACGACGGATCTCATCGTAAGCCTTCACATAGATGACGGGATTCGAGCGCGAACTCTTGCCGATAGGGTTCTGATCCACGAACTCCACCGCCTTGATGGCACGCATATCGCCCTCCAGTCCTGTGAACTCACCCGGGCGGTCGCAAGCCTCATCCAGCTGCCGCTTCATGGCACGGTAGAAGATGTCGCGCACCAGCGTACTCTTGCCGGAGCCGCTGACACCCGTCACACACGTCATCACATTCAGCGGGAACTTCACATCGATACCGCGCAGGTTATTGGCGCGTGCACCCTTGACTTCAATATATCTGTTCCATGGGCGGCAGACTCTCCCCACCCCGAGGACCCTCTCTCCTGGCCCTCCCTTGTAGAGAGGGGAGTATAGGCCAAGGAGCCATTGAAGGGTGTGTGAGCGCTCAACTGTTTCCTGAGGGATTCCTATACTTGATAGGTTATCACTCCCTTCCCTACAAGGGAGGGGCAGGGAGGAGGGTCTTCCGCTCCACACCACTTCTCCTCCTAAGCGTCCGGCCTCCGGACCGATATCGATAATCTCATCTGCTGCACGGATGATGTCTTCGTCATGCTCCACAACGACCACGGTGTTGCCGAGATCCACGAGCTGGCGCAGCACCTTGATGAGGCGGTGTGTGTCGCGGCTGTGGAGGCCTATGCTGGGTTCATCGAGGATGTAGAGGCTGCCTACGAGGGAACTACCCAAGGATGTCGCCAGGTTGATACGCTGACTCTCACCACCGCTGAGGCTGTTGCTGCGGCGCCCGAGCGTCAGGTAGCCGAGACCTACGTCTAAGAGGAACTGCAGGCGGCTTTCAATCTCTGTGAGCAGGCGCTTGGCCACGTCAGACTCACCCACCGTCAAACCGGAGGGCTCCCCTCCCTCACGGGAGGGGTCGGGGGTAGGTCTAAGCCCATCTATCCACTTCTTCAACTCCGTGATGGGCATGTCCACCAGTTCGGTGATGGCCTTACCTGCTATCTTCACGTAGGTGGCTTCCTTGCGCAGACGTGTGCCGTGGCAGTCCGGGCACTCTGTCTTACCCGTATAGCGTGCCAGCATCACACGGTTCTGTATCTTGTAGCGTGCCTCACGCAGGTAGTCAAAGAAGAGGTCGATGCACACGTCGCCACGATACCAGCGGTCATCGAGCGAGAGTTCCGGATGGCGGCCATGCCACAGGATATTCTTTTCCTCCTGCGACAGCTCGTAATAAGGCTTGAAGATGGGGAAACCGTTGCGTTCAGCATTTCGGATAAACTCCGTCTTCCACTCGCTCAGCTTCTCGCCGCGCCAACATTGCACACAACCCTCATACACGCTCTTGCTGCTGTCCGGGATGACCAGGTGCGGGTCTATGCCCTGCACACTGCCCCACCCTTCACAGGTCGGGCAGGCTCCCATGGGTGAGTTGAAGGCAAAAAGCTGGTCGGAAGGTTCCTCGAACGTCATCCCGTCGGCTTCGAAACGCGTGGAGAAGACATGCACGATACCTGCCGGCAGGAACTTCAGCATCATCTCCCCATGGCCCTCAAAGAACGCTGTCTCCGTGGAATCGGTAAGACGGGAATAGGGAGACTCTCCCCCCGCCCTCCCTATAAGGGAGGGAGTGGTTTGTATTTGAGCGGTCGGCGTTTCAGGCACCGATAATCGGTCTATGAGAAGATAGAGAGGATTCTTTGAGAAATTGGAATTATGAGATTCCTTAGAAAGTTCTGCTATATAATCCTCAATGCGCCAAATGCCATTGGTATCTGCTCCCTCCCTAACAGGGAGGGCGGGGGGAGAGTCTGTTACCACCCTCGTATATCCCTCCTGCAGATATGCCTTCAGCTGGTCTTCGAGCGTGCGGCCCTCCGGCAGGCGGATGGGGCAGAGGACAAGGAAGCGGGTGCCGGGAGTGTATGAGCGTACTGTCGCTATCACGTCCTCCGTGGTGTGCTTCTTCACCTCCTGACCGCTGATAGGGCTGTAGGTGCGGCCGATGCGGGCGTAGAGCAGGCGCAGGTATTCGTAGATCTCGGTGCTGGTGCCTACGGTGGAGCGTGGGTTGCGCGAGATGACCTTCTGCTCGATGGCGATGGCGGGTGGGATGCCGCTGATGTAGTCGCACTCGGGCTTACTCATGCGCCCTAAGAACTGACGGGCGTAGGCATTCAGGCTCTCCACATAGCGGCGCTGTCCTTCGGCATAGAGGGTGTCGAAGGCCAACGAGCTCTTTCCCGAACCGCTCAAGCCGGTGATGACCACCAACTGGTTCCTCGGGATGTCCACCGTCACATTCTTCAGGTTGTTGACGCGGGCTTTCTCAATATGTATCGACTCACCTGTTGGCATACATATTCTCGTAGTACTTCTGGTAGTCACCGCTGGTGACATTGTCCATCCAGGCCTCGTTGTCGAGATACCAGCGGACGGTGCGCTCGATGCCCTCCTCGAACTGGAGCGAAGGTTCCCAGCCGAGTTCGCGCTGCAGCTTGCGGCTGTCGATGGCATAGCGCAAATCATGACCGGCACGGTCAGTGACGTAGGTGATGAGGTCCATGTCCTCCCCTTCCTTGCGACCGAGCAGGCGATCAACGGTGTTGATGACGACCTTGATGATGTCGATGTTCTTCCACTCGTTGAAGCCGCCGATGTTGTAGGTCTCGGCTATCTGTCCCTTGTGGAAGATGATGTCGATGGCACGGGCGTGGTCTTCGACATAGAGCCAGTCGCGCACATTCTCACCCTTACCATAGACGGGCAACGGCTTGCGATGACGGATGTTGTTGATGAACAGCGGTATCAGTTTCTCGGGGAACTGATAGGGGCCGTAGTTGTTCGAGCAGTTGGTGACGATGGTCGGCAGACCGTAAGTGTCGTGGAAGGCCCGCACGAAATGGTCGCTCGAAGCCTTGGAAGCGCTGTAGGGGCTGTGGGGCTGGTACTTCAGGTCCTCGGTGAAGAACTTCTCGCCATAGGCCGGATGGGCGTCGGCAGAAGCCTTCGTGGTGAAGGGTGCCGGGACGCCTTCGGGATGTGTCATCTCCAAGGCGCCATACACCTCATCGGTGGAGATATGGTAGAAGCGCTTGCCCTCGTACTTCTCGGGCAGCGACTCCCAGTAGAGTTTGGCGGCCTGCAGCAGGGAGAGGGTGCCCATCACGTTGGTCTGTGCGAAGGTGAAGGGATCCTTGATGCTGCGATCCACATGGCTCTCGGCGGCGAGGTGGATGATGCCGGTGACGTGCTCCTCCTGAATCAACTTGTAGAAGGCGTCAAAGTCGCAGATGTCCATCTTCACGAACTTATAGTTCGGACGGTCCTCGATGTCCTTCAGGTTGGCGAGGTTGCCGGCGTACGTCAGCTTGTCGAGGTTGATGATACGATACTCAGGGTATTTGTTCACAAAGAGGCGGACGACATGGCTGCCAATGAAGCCGGCACCGCCGGTGATAACGATAGAGGAAGACTCTCCCCCCGCCCTCCCTACAAGGGAGGGAGCAGTATGAACTTGAGCAGTAGTATTCATAATCTATTAGAATTAGTTTATATGATTCTCGTTGGTGAGTCTAGAACGGACTCTCGAAGTCCTTGAGGAATGGTTGTTTGGTATCTTTCTCGCTGAGGATGGCCTCGTCGAAGGGGATGCGCCAGTCGATGCCGAGGGATGGGTCACAGAGCTGTATGCCGCCGTCGGCTTCCGGATGGTAGAACTCGTCGCACTTATACTGGAACACCGCCTCGTCAGAGAGCACGGCAAAACCATGGGCGAAGCCTTTGGTGATAAAGAACTGGCGATGGTTCTCCGCTGAGAGTTCCACGGCGACATGCTGCCCGAAGGTGGGCGACCCTTTGCGGATATCCACGGCCACGTCAAGGACGGCGCCACGCACGCAGCGCACGAGTTTCGTCTGGGTGTAGGGCGGACGTTGGAAATGCAGGCCGCGCATGACGCCGCGCACGCTCATACTCTCGTTGTCCTGCACGAAGGTGACGGGAAACACCTTCTCGTCGAACTCACGCTGCGAGAACGACTCGAAAAAGTAGCCGCGCGCATCCTTGAAAACGCGTGGCTCGATGATGAGCAGGCCCTCTATCGGTGTCTTGATTACTTCCATAAGAGTTCAAAAGTTCAAGAGTTCAAGAAGTTCAAAAGTTCAAAAAGCTATACGCCGTCGTCGTCGTTCTCCAGCTCCTCATCGCCGCGCTCGTCGCGTGTGATGACGATGCCGCCATTGGTATCAACCTGCATCAGCAGGGGCTCCATCATGTCGCTCTGCGGCAGGCTGACGCTCACGGCGAAGCGGAGGCCGGGGAGGCTCTTGTCGCACATCATGCCGTCGAGGATGCCACGCTGCTGGAAGTCCTTGGAGAGGTACGACAGGAAGGTCTTCTTCGTGAAGCGACGGTCGAAGACGATCTGCTCACCCGAGCGTATCGTCAGCGTATAGACATTGTCGGCGTAGCGGTTGCCGTCGTCGTCGGTGATGACGGGCAGGCTGTCCGATGCCTCGCGGTGCACGGTGTAGATATAGGTCTTGCCATCCGTGCGGATGGTGTCAGAGAAGTCATAGGGCGTCATGCGCTGGATGCCGTCGCTGGACACCTCGGTGTCATAGCCCGTGGTGCTGGTGGTCTGTTCCTGAGTGCTCTTACTGCCACAGGAGAGCAACAGACCCACAGCACAGAGACAGATGAAAGAAGGATGTTTCATATATGAAGGGTTGAAAGGGTTCAAAAGTTCAAGGGTTCAAGAGTTCAAGGGTTCAAGGGTTTAAGGGTTCAAAAGTTCAAGGGTTCAAGGGTTTAATGGGATTCGTCATTCGTCATTCCCCTACGCTCCCCTTTAGGGGGCTCGGGGGCCGTCATTCGTCATTTGCCAGGATCGTGTCCAGATTGTCGGCCAAGGCCTGCATAGAGGGGAAGAGCCAGCTGGCGCCCTCGTTGAGCAGCAGCTGCGGGTCGAGGGGGCCTGTGTTGACAGCAATGGTCCTGATACCGGCCGCCACGGCGGCACGCACGCCCAGCGGAGCGTTCTCCACCACGAGGGCTTCGTCAGCCGTGATGCCCGCCTTCTGCAGCGCCATCAAGTAGGGTTCGGGATTGGGTTTTCCGTAGCGCACATCATCGCCCGTGACCATCAGCTCAGGTGTGAAATGACCGGGATAGTGGCGTTCCAGGCGTGTGAGCAGCGACTGCTGGGCGGAACCCGTCACGAGGACGCGCAGCAGGCCGTGGGCCCGCACCTTGTCCAGCACCTCACGTGCCCCCGGCATCTCGGGAGCCTCACCGCCGCGCGCCGCCATGTACTCGTTGAAGACGATGGTCTTGCGGCGGTACAGTTCCTGTGCCTCTTCTTCGGTGGCCTCGCGGCCCCAGTAGCGCTGTGTGAAGATGCTGATGGTGCCGATGCCCGTGCGCCCCTCATGCTCGAAAGCATCGGACTCCTGCATCGGCAACCCATACTCCGTCATCACCCTCGCCCACGCATACGCATGGCCCGGCATACTGTCAAACAGTACGCCGTCCATGTCAAAGAGGAGGGCCCTGAGACCGGACCCACCCCCAACCCCTCCCGTGAGGGAGGGGTGCGGCTGGCGCGATGTATGCGTATCTGTCAAATTAGCTGAATGATTCAATAAATAATTCTTAATAGTTTGTACTACATATTCTATCTGGTTCTGTACCTCATCATTACTGAAGCGCAGCACGCTGAAGCCTAAATCCTGAAGACGTTGAGTTCGTCCTTCGTCATATTCGGTTTGCACGAGCTCTGAATGATAAGCTCCATCAACCTCTATGACTAACTGATGTTGAAGTGAAGCGAAGTCGGCTATATAATCAGCTATGATATACTGTCTATAAAACTTCGTTCCTAAGGCGCCACCCCTTAAATGCTGCCATAATATCATCTCTGCAAAGGTTGGATTCAACCTATTATTTCTTGCGAAACCTTTGAGCAAGAGGTATCGGTCAGGAGCAGCCCTCTTCAAATCAGCATTCATCAGGACTTTTCTTTATTCACTGCGCCAGCCTCTCCCCTCCCTCCACGGGAGGGGTCAGGGGGTGGGCCTTTTACTTCAGCCGTGCCTTGATTGCCTCGGTCTCCTTCTCATAACCAGGCTTACCCAGCAACGCGAACATATTCTTCTTGTAGGCCTCCACACCGGGCTGGTTGAAGGCGTTGACGCCGAGGAGCTGGCAGTGGATGCCGCAGGCACGCTCGAAGAAGTAGATGAGCTGACCGAGGTGGTAGGCATCGAGGCGCTCGATGGCGATGCGGATGTTGGGCACGCCGCCATCCACGTGAGCCAGCTGTGTGCCCAGCTCAGCCATCTTGTTGACCTCATCCACGCGCTTGCCAGCGAGGAAGTTCAGGCCGTCGAGGTTCTCCTCGTCAGAGGGGAAGAGGAGCTTGTGCTCGGGCTGCTCCACGCTGATGACGGTCTCAAAGATGGTGCGCTCGCCATCCTGAATCCACTGGCCCATCGAGTGCAGGTCGGTGGTCAGGTCCACGCTGGCGGGGTAGATACCCTTCTTGTCCTTACCCTCGCTCTCGCCGAAGAGCTGCTTCCACCACTCTGCGATGAAATGGAGCTTCGGCTGGTAGTTGGCCAGGATCTCAATCTTCTTGCCCTTCGTGTAGAGCAGGTAACGCGTGGCGGCATACTGTGCGATGATGTTGTCGGCGAGGGGAGCGGCAGCAGCCTTCTCCATATCCTGTGCGCCAGCCACCAGCTTGTCGATGTCGAAGCCGGCCACGGCGATGGGCAGCAGACCCACGGGCGTCAGCACGCTAAAGCGGCCGCCCACGTTGTCGGGGATGACATAGCTCTTGTAACCTTCCTTGTCGGCACAGGTGCGGGCTGCGCCGCGCTTGGCATCGGTGATGGCCACGATGACCTTGCGGGCAGCCTCCTTGCCCATCTGCTCCTCGCACTGCTTCTTCAGCAGACGGAAGGCGAGGGCTGTCTCGGTGGTGGTGCCGCTCTTGCTGATGTTGATGACGCCGAACTTCTTACCCTTCAGGTAGGTCGTCAGCTCGCTGAGGTAGTCTTCGCCAATGTTGTTGCCGGCGAAGAGGATGACGGGGCTCTTGCCATCGTTGACTAGCCACTGGAAGCTGTTCGAGAGGGCTTCGATGACGGCCTTTGCGCCGAGGTAGCTACCGCCGATGCCGGCGACGACCACTGCGTCGCACTCCTGGCGCAACGTGGCTGCCGTGGCCTTGATGTCGGCCAGAAACTCAGGGGTGATGCTGCTGGGCAGGTGGAGCCATCCCAGGAAATCGTTACCGGGGCAGGTGCCCTCTTCCAATGCTTTCTGTGCCTCAGCCACGCGGGCTGCAAGAGCGTTCACGTCTGCGGTGCTCACCACGGGAGCCACCTTCGTAATGTCTAACTTAATCATGATGTTTATGTTTAGAATTTAACTATCAGATTCTGTTCAACCACGCATTACGCGTTAAACGCTACAAAGGTACTGCTTTTTTGCGAGATGGCCGCAGAAACAAGATAGGATTTATAAAATCCTAACATTTTTGTGGTTTCAATTCGTCAAACCACCTGAACTTAAATATCCCCTAAACGGTCACCTAAATCCTTCTTAAATGTTCCCCAAATCAGCGATTCTCGATAAGTTCCAAACCTTGAGAACGATAGAAGGGGAACTTACCATCGGAGCTTATCAGAGGCAAGCCCAGCGTAATGGCATGGGCAATGATGATGTGGTCAGAAGGGTCATGGTGCTCCTGTACCTCATTGACAGTGAGCTTTGCTAAGGTACGCATCACCTCCATATCTACCTGCAAGATCCGCACATCGTAGTCTCGCTGAATAGCCTGAAGCATCTCCACTGGTGTCTTAAAAAACTTTGACAAGAGTTTCTTTGTTCGATAAGCCACAAGCAACTCCCTAACGGATTCCATGCTCAGCAAGAATTCGTTGTCATAGTCTTCAAGGATGGCACGCACATCACGAGTGATATGACGGTCATCATTTGTCGCCATAAAAAGAAATATGTTCGTATCGAGGAGATAACGTGACATATCAGTCGTACAGCTTAATCTCGGAGTCGGAATCGAAGGAAAAGCCAGGCACAGTCTCCATTGTGGGGCCCAATAAATGTGCCCTTTCCCAAAGACTCATTTTCTT
Organism: uncultured Prevotellaceae bacterium; assembly: GCA_900316355.1. Lineage (GTDB taxonomy): Bacteria > Bacteroidota > Bacteroidia > Bacteroidales > Bacteroidaceae > Physcousia. Next base: position 39,670 of record ONCQ01000002.1, read on the forward strand.
TTCTTGTGTTTCCATTTTTGACAGTTCTTTCTTTAAGTGGTGGCAAAGGTAGTGATAATCTGCTTCTCGGACAAATTTATTCATCACTTTTTGTCGATACCCCCGGAAATAGGCACGACAGTCCTCCACCGAATCTTTTTTGCCAAAAACACTTCACACCCTCACCAAGCACCTATCGTACGGCGCCACCCAGCCCCGCACAACGCAATGCGTCACCCCGAACCACCTGACCTTCAACGCCAGGTGAAGGAGTGACGCATTTTTTAAGAGCAAAGCTCTACTGAATAACTATCTATTCCCAGATATTGCTCCAGGAAGTGCCATTGTCCTTGGTTCCGAAGTCATCGGAGTTAGTGATTGTTTCATCGGTAAGGTCTGCCGATAATGCCAACATATTGTCAGACACTACAAGGGTCTCCTCTGTCTCGGGGATGATATATACTTTTTTCATAGTCGTGTCTCCTTTCATGATTACTTAACCAACATCTTTTTACCACCGACGATGTAGAGCCCCTTCCTAAGGGTACTGTTCATCACCTTACGACCGCTCAGGTCATAGACAGCACCCTTCATAGCAGGCTGAGCCTCCTTAATGCTTTGAACAGCCGTAGGGTTATCAAACTCGAAAGTAAGACCCTTCACAGCATATTCATTCTCAACCTTTAAGTATGCCTTGTTGGTGGGAATGGCGGCAGTAGAGGGATTAAATGTTCCAAATACTAGCGGACTGCTGTTCTTCTTCAAAGCGTAATAGGTGTAGTCTTCGTCATTGCTGAATGTGCCACCTATGCTATTGACCAAGAAGTCATTTACTCCTTCTAGCGATGTACCAGAGTCAGCGACAGGAATATCATAATTTCCTTCAGGAGCACCTTCTAGCAACACACCCGTGTTAGCGGCTACAGCTTGATCAACTTCTGTAAAGTAAACTCTCGAACCACCCACAGCTGCCTTATATGCTTTCAAGCCAGATGGCAAGTTCTCAGCGGTCAAATCCAGAGGGCGGGGACTTGCAAAAGTCGCATAACCGTTAGAGCCAAGGGTAACGGGAACTGTAGAAGCCGCATAACCTATCGTTACATATGGAAGATAGCTTTGACCTGTTGAATAGAGGGATGATCCGTTATAATAGTATGCAGCAGAAGGATAGATGCTTGATATATTCTTAGCATGCCACGTTGAAGAAACAGTAGATGCAGAAACGGAAGTCTGCTGAAAACCAATAAGGAGATTCTTACTATCAGCACCTGTATATAGGAATGGAGTTGTTAGATTAATTATCAATTTGCCATCACTAACTTTTAGATTTGTTCCTTCGACTACTTTTGTACAATTACTCCAGTCGATGAATTCTGCAGAGTATCCATAAGAAGAAGTACTGGTCTCTGCAAGATAGACATCATAAGTAGCTGTTCCCCAGTCTATGGATTGCGTAGTGGCATAGAATGTTAACTGAACGATATATTTACCAGCAAAAGTGCTAACATCACTATATGGGTAAATCATTTGGCTCTTGGTTAAATAACTACTATATGCTGTATAGTTGGGGACAGCTACATTGGAAGATGTTTTATTATTATTATCACTGCATAATGAAATGACTGTTTTTGGAGAAAATTTCAACTTATCATTACACCACGCGCTATAATTACCGCTATAATTAGAACGGACATATGCGTAATATGTTACACCATCTGTAAGTCCTGTCAACGTATATGGATTATTACCTACAGCCACTTTAACGCCTTCGGTATCTGGGTCAAAGCCCTCCTTTGTAGAATATGCAATTTGCCAAGCAGATTCATCACTTCCCGCAGTCCAAGACAAATCAGCAGAACTTGAGGTATATGAAGTAACTATGAGATTCTTAGGACGTTTGTATTCCTCTGTAATTTCTATGTTTATATCATCAATATACAATCTGTATTTACTCGCTGATGAATATTTGATTGCAATATATTTAACGCCATTAGGATATGAAGATTCATAATGGTGCCATTCCGTATCATTTGAAGTAACTTCATCATCCCAGACGAAAGCACTTGTTTCTATAGTCGTTGTAGAATACCCTACACTAAACTTTTCTACGGAGCTAGAACCTGTTCCATTGTTATTGTAATAAAAGGAGACATCTATTCCAGTCGGAGAATCATCCAAAAGAGGGGAGATAAGATACTGATCCTCGGTAGTTTTATAATAAAACCGAAAACTATACGATCCTGTTTTAGATACGAAACCAGTATTCCCGATTGTTTGAATTGTTGTCAATGACTGTGTTGAAACACGAGTCCAACCTTCTTCTGCGATATCATTATTCTCAAATCCATATAAATAAGGCAGCTCCTTCTGCGCCCACACATTTGCGTTTCCTATTAGTAGGGCAACGCCTAACAGTAACTTGCTGAGCAAGTTCGTTCTTAGAGTAAATGTTTTTAACTTCATAATTTTATTGTGTTTTGGTTTACTGCGTTGGGTGTACACCGAAAGTTCAAGAAGTTCAAGAGGTTCAAGAGTTCAAGGTCACCTTTTGGTCGGCCTTTGGCCTCAAAAACACCAGAAAATCTCATTAAAAATCTCTCAAAGGCAATGCTGTGTGATTGTTGAATGATTGCTGTATGATTGTTTAATGATTTTTGAGATAGATTTTTTGGAGATTTTGAGCGCAGCGACCAATATATTATCGCTTCTCTGCTTCTTTGCGGTGTATTCTATATCTTTATTCCAGTACTTTCACGAGTTTGATGTTGATATACTGGCCAAGTTCCTCGCCCGCCTGTGTGTAGCGGATATCGGGAAGGGTGGCGGTTTTGAGGGAGAAGCCGTCGGCGACGATGGTGGCATCCATGCCTGTGGGGTCGAGGAAGGTGACGGACTTCTTGGCGAAGGTGAAGGAGGGCATGAGGATGCCGCCCTTGTTGGTGAGCTTCAGCGGTGCCTCATAGTCGCACTCGCCGGCGAAGATGAAGTTCTGATACTCGCTGTCTTGATGCAGGACGAGGTAGAGGTAGCCCTTCGTGGCACCATCGACCTGCTGTCCGTTGGCGATGTGGAGTGTGCCGTCGCTGCCCATCGCCACAGGGATAGGATAGGTCTCGTGGAGACCCTTCAGATAGAGGTAGCTCTCCGTGGTTTTTGCCTCTATCTCTATGCGCCGCGTGACGGTCTTGGTGGTCTTGGTTTCATTACCAAAGATGTCCTTGACGACGGTGATGTAGGAGTAGGTGATGTCATACTGCCCGCCCACGGAACGCTTGCCGAACTGCTGGAAGCTGATGGTCTTGTTACCCTGGCTGCTCTTGAAGGTGACGTTGCCCTTGCGAGCGCCGCCGGTGTTGTTCTCATGGAGATGCAGCTGGTAGCCGTCCTCCACCTCCTCGCCGTCCATCCAGTCGGGGATGGTGACGGTGTACTCGAAGTCGAGGGTGGCAGGGATGACGATGGTGGTGTCCTCGTCGGAGGCTGAATAGCTGCTGGCACCACGCACCATCCATACGGCGCCGTTCTGCGAGAGCGACAGGCGCAGGGTGGTGCCGCTACCTTCGAGGGTGACGATGGCATTGCGGGCCTCCAAGGTGGTGTTACGCTCCACGGCGACATGCACGACGCCGCCCTCCACGGTGGCTGTGCACCAGTCTTTGTTGACGGCTGCCGTGTAGGCTCCGGCGCTGCTGACCTGGATGTCATGGGTGGCGCCACGGGCGGGGAAGATGAGGTCTGAGCTGACCACCTTCAACGCTGCGCTGTCAGCGCCTTCGTTGTCATCCTTGCTGCACGCCACCATGAGCAATGCAGCCACAGCCACTATGAACAAGATATTACTTAACTTATACATATTCTTTATCTTACTTTCATTTTTTACTTCCTATTTTATTTCCCTTTCACTCTCCCCTCCCTCACGGGAGGGGTCGGGGGTGGGTCTTATAGTTTCAGCGCAAACCAACGGTCAGCGTTCTGCTGGCTGATGGCCTTGACATACTTGGGGTTATGGATATCGTCGAACTCCAACCGGTAGGGGTTATTGTTGCGGAGGAAGTCCATGAAGGGCACCACCTGCGGGTAGTTGCCGCTGTAGAGGCCTCCGTCGAGGGGTGTGATGTTGATGAGGAGGTTGGCCTCATCGACCACCGACATGTCCACGCCGTAGCGGAGCTCATACCACACGCCGACCATCGAGGTGCTGGTGCTCCAGCCGATGACCATACGCTGTGCATCTTCCTCGACACTCTGCTTGTTCAAGCCGATGTAGATGTCATCCACGTTCTCGGTATTCTCCTTGCTGGTGCGGCTGATGAAGGTCTTGACAATCTCGCGCAGCTCCTCGCACATATCATACTTGGCATCGGTGTTGCCATAGATGAAGTGCCACTGGCGCACGGTGCCGCAGAACTGCTCCAGAGGCGTAGGCAGCGGCAGCAGCACACGCTGGTCGGGGGAGAAGAGGTCGTGGGAGGTGCTGTTGAAGTGCATCTCACGCTCTGTGACGCCTGCCATCGTGACGGGTTCGTAGAAGCGGATGCCGGCGGCGGTGTAGGTGTAAGGGACATCCTGCGCGGTGCCGGCATCGTCGGTGTACAGGAAATGGCTGCTCATGGCTGTCACAGGCAGCGAACGTCCATCGACGACGGCACGCTTGCGCGGTATCTCGCTCAGCAGGGCTCGCATCTGGATGACCTTGTTGATATAGCTGGCGGCATCCTCCTGCAGGGGATAGAGGCGCACGAGGTGACCGTACTTGCGGCCACGAAGCACAATCTCGTTGGCAGAGGCGGAAACGAAGGAGAACTCATAGTCGGTGGCGAGACCTTCGGACTGTGTGCCGGAGGGCTGCGACCAGTAGTGGATGAGGGGATTGTAGGTGTCGAAGGTGAGCATGACGCCCTGGCTGGCGATGATGCGATACTCCGACTTCACGGCCTTCCCTGCGGGGTACTTGACCTTGTCGCCCTTGGCATTGTCGATGAGCATCTCCGTGGAGAGCTCCACCTCGTCGGCCGTGAAGCGTGCCGTGTAGGCGATGCCGCCGAGGGCCATGTCGCTGGGGTAGAAGTCCATCGCCCAGCCGTGCTCGGGAGCCGTCAGCAAAGCGGTGTACTCGCTCATGGCCTTCTGCTGGCGCTGTGCCGGCGAGTCCTCGAAGACATCATCAGTCTTGGGGGAACAGGAGAGAAGGACGATGGTAAAGACCCACCCCCAAGCCCCTCCCGTGAGGGAGGGGAGTTGCTGGCGCGTTGTATTAAATATGGTTCTTAAAGATATCATATGTTGACTATTGAATGCTTCATAACATTAAAATCTATTCTGCTTGCCCATTCCCCTCCATCACGGGAGGGGTTAGGGGTGGGTCTATTCCAACGAAGTTATATCTATCTTCCCCGCCACCACATCATTGATGCGTCGCTGTAGGACGTCGCGGAGCTCGTCGATGTCGATGTCCCAGGCGGTCAGCATATACTTGCGGATGAGCTCTATCTTACGCTCTATGATGGCGGCGCCCTCGTCGCCCGCCAGCTTCAGCTTCGATGTCCACTGTGTGGCGGTGTAGATGAGATAGTAGGACAGCGTCTCGGCGAAGTCCTCGTTGTACTCGCTCATGGCGTAGGGCGTGATGAAGCCCGCTGCGAGGGACTCCGACTCGAACTTGTTCGACCAGTCGCCCGTGATGTAGTCGCCGTCGGAGATGGTGCGGAACTCGGTGTCATACTCCTTATTCTGCGTCAGGATGTGCGTGAACTCATGGTGCATGATCTGGAAGTAGGTGTTGAGGGTGCTGCGGTCGGTCTTGAAGAAGTTGACGGCATAGAGCGTCACCTTCATACCGTTCTCTGCGGTACCCATCACCACGGTGCCCTTCTTGTTATGGGCGTTGGAGCCGACGAGCTGAATGACTTTCGGCACATACTGGCGCGTGAAGGCAGCACCGGCGACCTCGTCGTAGGCCTGCAACCAGCAGTACAGCACCACATGAGCCACCTTGACGGAGTTCTCGGTAGTGGCCGGCACAAGGGTGTACTGGAAGTCGGTTTCCTTGTCTTCGAGGTGGTACTTCAGGTCGATGTTATAGGGCATGACATAGTTCTCGAAGAGCCACGTGTCGAAGGGCTTCTCCGTCGTGGGTTTGTCTTCAAAGACACTCTTGCTGTCCAACTCTTCCTTGGCGCAGGAGGTGAAGAGAAGAAGAGATAGGAAGACCCACCCCCAGACCCCTCCTGTGAGGGAGGGGAGTAGCTGGCGCGTAGTATAAAATATGGTTCTTAAAGATATCATATGTTGACTATTGAATGCTTCATAAAATTAAAATCCAATCTGTTGGTCCTTTCCCCTCCCTTACGGGAGGGGTCAGGGGAGGGTCTTTTACCTCGGATTCGGTTTGATGCCGGCTTTGATGACGTGCGACGGCAGCTGGATGGCACGGCGCGGGTCGTCCTTCTTCATCGTGTCATAGACGGTGATGAAGCTCTCGTCCTTGACGTTGCGACGGTATATCTCGATGCCGTAGCGCTTGACATCGAACCAGCGCAGGCCCTCGTGGAGACAGGTGACGCGACGGGCGTGGAGGATGGCATGGATGAGGTTCTCCTGTGTGCCGGGAGCCACGGTGAAGTCCGGGTTGAGGCGCTTCTTGGGCGTCGGCTCTGTGGGGGTGTAGTACTCCATACCTACCGAGGAGCCGCCAAAGCCGCCGAGGGAACCGCCAGAGCTGACGTAAGGCCCGTAGGTGTTGGCGAGCATGGTGGCATCCACAACACCGGAGGTGGAGGTGAAGGCGTGCATCCATGTGGTGAGGTCCTGCATGGCCCTGACGAAGTCACCCTTGAGGGCATAGGCTTCGGCACGGTCAAGGATGAGGGCGTCGGTGGTGAGCACAGGCATCAGCATCTTCGGGTAGCCGGTGCCCTTGGTGACATCGGTGTAGTTGAAGAACTGTGGCAGCTTATACATCAGCACCTTGGGGCCTACGGCCGAGGTGGTGACATCGAAGTAGAAGCTGTTGTTGGTGCCCCAGAAGCCGCGGCTCTTGATGGTCTCGGTCTCTGCTATCTTGTCGTTGTGGGTGTAACGCATGCCCACGCCTGTGGGGCCGTAGATCCACTGCCAATAGGAGGCGGTGCTGAGGATGAGTAGGTTGGCCTTGTCGGCAGCATCCACATAGGCGTTGCCGCGCTGTCCGTTGTTGGTGGTTATCTTACCCAGTGCCTGCCAGTCGCGCAGCACGTCGGCGGGGCGGTCGCCCAGCACACGTGTGGCGTAGGTGATGCATTTGTCGAGGTTCGACAGATCGTCCTGCATGTAATAGAGGTAGAAACGTGCGGCAAAGGCGTAGGCAGCCTTGACATTGAAGTGGTATTTCACCACGGAGTGCAGGTTGTCGCTGACGAGCGGCAGAGCGGCCTCGATGTCGGCTGCGATATGGTCATAGAGCTCCGCCATCGTGCCGCGCTCATAGACGGGCGACACTTCGTTCTCAGCCTGCATGATGTAGGTAATGCCCAGCTCCTGACGGCAGGTCTTAGGACTGTAGGCCATGCAAAAGATGTTGCCGAGGATGAAGTGGCAGTAGGCACGGCACATCAAGGCCTCGCCGCGCTGTGCGTTGAGATGCTCGGGATTCCCCAACTTCTCAATAGCGATGATGACGTTGTTGGCCGCCGCGATGGCCTTGTAGTAGTGGTCCCAGATGACATAAGGCGTGTCCTGGCTGATGTCGGTAATCTCCGACCATGAGGCAGCCTGCTCCTGGAAGGGGCTGAAGGCGGTGTAGGAACTTCCCTTCTCGTTGCGGTCGGTGTTATCGCTATAGAGCTCCGTCAGCATGAAGTGAGAGGTCTCGGGGTAGGCGCTCACCAGCAGGTCTGTAATCTTCTCCTCGCTATCCAACGCGGCGCGGTTGTCAGGCAACACGTCGAGGTATTCATTGCAGGAAACCAGCAACCCTCCTACTGCTCCCCCAAGAGGGAGTGCCACCAAGAGATATGCCAGATATTTTCTTATCTTCATTTTGAATGAAAATTCAAATTATATTTTTCACTTTTTCACTTTTCATTTTTCACTCTTCATTTCCCCTATATTCCCAGCCTCAACGTCAGCGTGAACTGCTTAGGCACAGGGGCAGCGACACCGCCAGCCTGGAAGAATTCGGGGTCTTGGCCGTTGAGTTTCTTGTCGGAGTAGATGAGGAACAGGTTGGTGGCCTGCAGCTTCAGCGAGAGATCGCTGATGCGGATGTGCTGGATCCACTTCTTCGGGAAGTCATAGGACAGGGAAATCTCTTTCATGCGGATGAAGTCGCCCTTGGCCATGCGCGCCGTAGAGTAGTTGTAGGCGTTGTAGAGCGCCTGCATATAGCTATCCTCCTGCGACTGACGCTTCGTCAGGATGACGGGGATGTCCGTATGAGCCTCATCGCCGGACATCGTCCAGCGGTTCCTGAACTCACGCGGCATGGCGTCGAGGTCGCTGTAGCTGCTGCTGAAGGCAGGATTCAGGCGCACGACATTACCAAAGGCGTAGGTGATGAAGACGTTGAGGCGGAAGCCCTTGTAGCGGAAGACGTTGCCGAAGCTACCCGTGAAGGTGGGGTCGCTGGGACCTTCATAGACGAGGTTGTCGAGGACCTGCGACTGGAAGTTGATGCTCTCGCCGTTGCTGACGACCTTGCCGTCCTGATTGAGGAGCTTGGGGAGGCCCTGATCGTTGAGACCGTCGAAGCGGAAAGAGAACAGGGAGCGCGCAGGGTAGCCCTCAAGGGCGAAGCCGCGGCCGGAGACCAGCGAGACGATGTTGGCCGAGGATTTCAGGTCGGTGATCTCGGTGGTGACATGGGAGAAGATGAAGTTTGTCTCCCACTTGAAGTCCTTACGGTCGATGTTCTTAGTGGTGATGCTTAGTTCCTCACCGTGGGAGCTCATGCTGGCCACGTTGGCCATCTTGGAGATGGCACCGCCCATGCCGGAGGTATAGACGAGGCCTATGAGGTCGAAGTTGTTACGCTTGAACCAGTCGAAGGCCACATTGATACGGTTGTCGAGGAAGCCCATATCAACACCAATGTTCAGCTCGTGTTTCTTCTCGTAGGTCAGGCTCTCGTTGGCCGGGGTCTCTATCTCCATACCGCTCTCCTGGATGTTGGTGAAGGGACGGTAAGGCTTGAAGTTGCGGAGCACCACGGTGGCATTGCTCACCGAGGAGGGTCCCGGGTCGGCGGTCAGGGAGTAGCTGGCCTTGAGGGAGAGGTGTGACAGCACCTTCTCTATGGACTTGAAGAACTTCTCCTCGTGGACGTTCCATGCGCCGGAGACGTTCCATGTGGGCAGCCAGCGTGCCTGACGGCTGGGGCCGAGGCGGTTGGTGCCTTCATAGCGGAGGGTTCCGTTGATGGTGTAACGCGCGTTATAAGAATAGGTGGCATTGCCAAAGAAGGCTGCCGAGCGGTTGTAGTAGTGGTTGAGGGTGTAGTAGTTGGAACCGTCCTCGATGCTCTTCTTGAAGAAATCTACAGTGTAGAAGGGCAGCTCACCCTTGTCATACTGCATACCCCAGCCATTCATATAGTTGCGCTGGCGGTCCACGGAGCCTATCTCTGTGCCGGCGAAGACATTGACGATGTGTGCGTCGGCGAAGACATGGTTCCAGTTACCCGTAGCGCGGAAGTCCAGGCTGCGCATCTTGTTGTCGGTCTTCAGGTAGAGACCGCCGACAGGCAGGATGCTGTACTTGACGGAGTTGGGGAGGTCGGGGTTGAGGTAGAGCCAGGGGTTCTTCTCGCGCACGACGGCATCCGGCATTGCGCGGTAGGCTTCGGCCTGGTTGGACTCTTCCGTAATCTGGTGTTCCTGGGTGGCAGACGAATACTGTATGGCTCCCAGAGCGCTGAACTCAAGGCCGCGCAGGGGTTTCCACTTCAATTCGCCTTGGAACTTCAGATCCACCTTGTCGATGTCGATGTAGTTATTGTCCAGCTCGTGCTTGATATTGAACGGGGAGTAGTTGCGCGTGTAGAACTCGTTGGGGTCGAGGGTGCGCGAGGAGTTAATGGCGTAGCTGTAAGGGTTGATGTCAAAGTCGCGCTTTACCTCACCGTTGACGACGTCCGTGGATTGGCTCAAGGTGCCGGGGGCGCGCTGTTTACGGTAGGAGCCCATGGAGATAAGGTTGAGCGTGAGGTGCTTCGACATCTGGATGGACGTGTTCATATTGGCGGTGTAGCGCTCCACCTTGCTCTGTCGGTACCAGCCGGGATCGAACATGGCGCTGACAGAACCATAGAAGCTGACGTTCTCCGTACCGCCGGAGATGCTGGCGGAGTGGCTGTGCATGACACTATTGGAGAACAGCTCATCAAACCAGTCGGTATTGCGGTACTCCGCCTCACGGAGGTAGGCGTTGCGAGCCTCGGGGGTGTTGAGGAGCGCATACATTCCCGTGGTGGCATCGTAGTTGTTGGTGAGCTGGTACATCTTACCATAGACGCCGCTCTTGGCCGCACGGTAGGTGTCGGAGAAGTTGAGCCACCCCTTGTCGGCAAGCTCCTGATAGACGCTCATCTGCTCCTGCGAGTTCATGATGTTGAAGTCGTGGTAGCTGGGCTTCAGGCGCATCGTATATTCGCCAGTGTAGCTGACATGGCTCTTGCCGGCCTTACCCTTCTTGGTGGTGATGACGATGACACCCGCCATCGCGCGCGCACCATATATAGAGGTAGCGGAACCGTCCTTCAGAATCTGGAAGGATTCGATATCATCGGGGTTGAGGCCTGCAATAGCCGAGGAGATCAAGGTCTCGGCATCGCCGCTGGAGAGATCATCGGCGCTGATGTCCGTGACATCGTCGATAATCACGCCGTCCACAACCCACAGCGGCTTGGAGCTGCCGTAGATGGAGGTGGCACCACGGATGCGTATCTTGGGCGCCGTACCGAAGGTACCGCTGACATTCTGCACGGAGACACCGGTGGCACGTCCTTCGAGCGAGCGGCTGATATCGGGCATACCGTCGATCTTGGCGTCGGAAGCGCTCACCTGCACGGTGGCACCCGTGAACAGGCGCTTGTCCATGCGCTGCATACCCGTCACCACGACCTCCTCAAGGTCCTGGCTCTTATCGGGTTGCATCTTGATGGTCTTCATCTGCGCCAGACGGCTCACGGCGAAGGTCTGCGGCTGGTAGCCGATATAGGAGATGGTGACGACGTCGCTGCGGTCAGCAGAGAGCTGATAGACACCATCGATATTGGTCACGGTGCCCTGCCCTGACTTCTTCAGCTTCAGCGTAGCACCGATGAGGGGTTCGCCCAGCTCGTCCACAACGGTGCCATGAAGCACCACATCGGCTGCCGTCTGCGCCATCGATGACAGCGAGAAGAGCAAGGCAACAATGAAACTCCAGATTCTCATTCTATCGATGTATGGTTGGATAGCTACTTCATGATTACTTTCTTGCCGTCCTGGATATAGACACCCTTGCGGGGGGCGACGACGCGACGGCCCTGAAGGTCGTAGCGCTCTACGGCAGTGGCACGGGCATCTGTCTTCACGGCGTTGACGGCTGTGAAGTCAGGCTTCTTCCTTTCGTTGGCCATGTAGTCGTCCTTGGTGGTCTTTACGAAATGTGCATAATAGACCTCGCCGCCCACGACATTCACCTTGATGACGCGGTCGGTGATGCTCTCACCGCCAGGGGTCTCCCAGTGGTCGAACCGATAGTAGTCCACGCCACCAGTCTGCTTACTGATGGACTCACCGTTGGCGGCAAATAAAACCTCATCGCCGACCTCGTTGTTCAGCTTGCTGCACCACACCTTGCCCATCCACTCTTCATCCTCTGCCTGCATGGCGATGTCGCCCTGCGTGAAGACGGCGAAGACGTGGTCAGAGGGGGCCTCTTTGTCTTCCAACGCGAGTTCAGCCTCTATCTGTGCGCTGGAGGAAGAAGAGCCGTCGCCCAGATATTCTTCAGGATAGTAAACAGCGCTGAAGTAGCTGTCGGGACGCACGTAGATCTGCTCGTCCTGAGCGCTATCATACTGCCCGTCGCCATTATCGCGGGCATAGCCGGCAAGACGCCAGCCCTCCATAGGCTCGACAATGATGAAGGCGGTGCTGGCACCGATGTTCACAGCACGCTTGAAGTCGGAGATATAGTCAATCGGCATTTCGTCGCCGTCGAGGTACCAGTTCACATAAACCATTCCTCCTTCGGAGGGAGTGGCTTCGGCCCTGACCCATACGGCATTTGCGGAGTTCTGTGCCAGCGACTGGCTATAACCTGCTACTGCCAACAGCGTGCACAGCAGCATCTTTCTGATAGAGATATTCATGGTGTCTGTCATTTACGTGTTGAGTGATTACTTGCGGATAACCTTCTTGCCGTCCTGGATGTAGATGCCCTTGACGGGATTCTGCACCTGACGACCGCTAAGGTCATACCATTTACCGTTTGACAACGTGCGATTGATCATATTGTCACTGATTCCATCACCGGTGTCGCTGAGGAGGTAGAGACGGAAGTTGTCCACATACCAGTCCTGATAGTTGGCCGCGGGCTTGCACTGCAGCTGCAGCGGCATATCGGCATCGCTGGACTTAGTGAATGGAATCAGATAATCATTCCAGCCTGCGCCATACTTGCCACCGCCGGAGGTGCCACTTGTCTTCACCTCGCCAATGGGAAGATTATTGAAGAACACGTTGATGACGAGGTTATTGGAACCCATTGCCGTCATGGAGAGGACATACTTGCCAGCGGGAAGACCCGTCAGGGTCTGCTTGAGGATGGATGCCTCATCCTTGCAGGCACGATAGTAGTCTGTCGTCACACCATAGACAACAGCATCCTTCTCACCTGTTTTCGGATCGGTCCAGCCGGTCTTGTCAGTGCGAACGGTCATGTTCTTCACGCCCCAACCTTTAGGGTCTGTCGTGGCGTTGGCACCAACGATATGGTCTGTATAGTCTGTGCGCTCCACACCCTCGCAATAGGAATTCGAGACATAGAAGTCGAAGCAGGTCTCTGCCAGCTGAGAGGCCAGCAGGGAAGCGTGTGTTGCCGACTGGGCCTCCGTGCTAATCATATCCTCAATTTGCTGATAGAGGCTTTCTTTGCCATAGGGATACTGCTTTTTATCGTACGCCAGGGCTGCATTCTTGGCCTTCTCAAAGGCGGCATAATCCGTCTGGGCCTTGTAGAACGCATTCGAGAGGGCATAGACGGAGGCACCAGTGGAGATAGCCTCCTGAAGGGCTGTACGCTCGGAACCTGTCACAATGTCGAGGTTAGGGTCATCAAGGAGCTGACGGGCATCGGCTTTATTGTGCTCCAGCACGACAGCATCGAGGGCGGCTGCCGTCTTGGCATAGTAGAGATGGAAATCGTCCACGCGATAGCCCACACTGCCCTTCACGCCAATGGTGGTTGAACCGCCGTCGAAGTGGGTAGCGGGAGAGGAGGCGTGCAGGAAGAGGACATCTGCAGGACCCGTATATTCGGTGCTCGATGAGCCGAAGGCAATCTTTGCCTTACCGTTACTCAGGCGGGCTTCCACGATATAGTAGCCTTCGGGCAAGTTGCTGATAGTCTGAGTGATGTTGTTCTGACCTGATGTGGTGAAATAGGCAATCTTACTACCATCGATATACGGCAAGGAACCCTCGTTGAGAGGAGTGTCCACATAACCGCTGGCAGCAGCCCACTCCCAAGGAGCAAGCTCGCCAGACTCAAAGGAGTGGTTCTCCACGTAGGCCTCAGTGATATCGATGACGTCCTCTGCAGCGGACAGAGCTGTGGCCATAGCGCTGTAGAGCATCTCCACCTGTATGGGCACATCTTCCTGGGTAGTAGGATTGGCGGCAAAAGTCTCGGCATCGCCGATGGCATCAGCCAAATCGGTGTTGTTCAGCTTGGAATTCAACGCCTTAGCCTTAGCAATGGCCTTTACCAGTGTTGTGGTGATAACACCGCCCTCATATTCGAGTTTAAGGTCATCCACAACAATAAAATAGGTAGAACCATAGCATAATTGGAAGTAACCAGTCGTAGCTTTATCAAGCTCTATAGTTATCACATCCTTATCCCAGCCATTGCTCTTAAACTCGATATTCGAACGAGGTTTATACGCTGGAATTAGATCTTCTGCACTTGTGCCGTCCTCCGGCATAAAGCCTGTGAGGATGTTACTGGCTTTATATGTCGGAGAGGGATTTGTCGTTCCTCCATTGCAAGCCCATACATTAACGGTTAGTGTATAGCGTCCTGCAGGCAATGTGATTGGACTTGCCTGACGATATACGACAGACTTATTACCTTGAAAAACCAGTCCTTTAACACCACTTGTCCCGGTCGGACCTTGCGTGGGAGTAGCATCACCAGCAGCGTTATATGATTTATGCTGGATACGATTGGTTTTCGTGTAATCAATCACACCACCATTAGCGCCTGTTAACTGTTCCACTAGCGTCCAGCCATTGTCCGAGTAATCTGTACCTCTCGCCTCACTATAGCTGTTAAAACATTCTACAACGTTGACATCAACATCTAACGTGTTATCATGAACCGATTTTGTAGGCAATGCTTCGCAATCCTCAAAACCTGCGTTAGGGATATACGTCTCTGTGACGTCAACGGTCTGCGACTGAGCACCGAAATTGACAACGAGAGCTGTCGCACAAAGGAGTAAATAACGTTTCATCTCTTGATTATTTTTAATTTTATTTATGTTTCTGTTGCATCAAAATTGGGGCAAATGTACATTATTTTCTTAAAACCAGAGACCATAAGGGCACAAAAATTTTACAAATCCTTCATTTTTTAACATAAAAGGGCACAAAAAAGTGTTACAGATACAATGAAATGCATTGTTTTCTGTAACGGTTGTTAAGGTTCCTTAAAAAAAGAGGCTATCGCAGGTATTTGTTGTAGAGTTCCCTGGCAATCTTGATTTCATCTCCCGTCGGTTCCGCTGTAAATGAGCCATAAGCATAGGGCGCATTCTTCGGCAGATAATGGTTGATAGCTCCCTGCCTGCCATTGGCAAAAGGCCAGTCAAAATTATCAAACCAGTTCTGTGAGCTGAAGTTCTCAGCGAAGAATGCCTTCCAGCGGGGATAATAGAACGAGGAGAGCAGGCCGTTCCACTCCCGATTGGCATAGTCACGAAGGCCTCCCCTCTCACATTGGGCGCGGTCGCCCCACGTCGTCAGCAGCATCCGGGCATTCTTCTCATAGAGATCCTTTGCAGCTTCCGTGGCACCAAGCGCACGAGCCGCCTCAGTCCAACGTCCGAGTCGCAACTCCTTGCGTGTACCCAGCAACCTATCTTGATCCAGAATGAGTTCAAGGAACTCATCTATTTTTAATCGTTCAGTTTTCATTTTTATTTCGTCCAGCAGCACCTTGCCATAGTCTGCAAGCGCCTGACGGGTGATATCGACAAGGTCGTAGCGGTAGTTGTCGTTGTCCTTCAGCTCATCGCTCACGGACAGCATTTCACGCAGTGCTGTGCGCAGGTCGGCAAAGTCCCAATACCATGTGGAGTTCGCCCAACTGCTAACGGTTCCTGCCGTGAGCGACGGACGCATCAGGAAGACACTTTCCGTGGTGCCTTGTTGGGCATCGTTGGGACATTGATAGATGCCGGCTGCGAGGCGCTGCCAAGCAGACAGCAAAGTCTTGAAACTTGAATCCTGAAACTTGAAACTTGAATCCTGAAACTTGAAACTTGAATCCTGAAACTTGAAACTTCCAAACCCATACCTCATCCTCACATAATCCTCTACCCACGTGGCACGGGTGTAGTCGGTATTGGTCCAAGGCAGCGCGTAGAGCAAGTCATAGAGCATGGCGTTGTTCTCGATGCCCTCGGGGAGGGCACCAATGCCCACGAGTTTATTCTCTGACTTGTTATTGCGTGCCGCATAAAAGCAGTTGATGAGGCGATCCACACGGCCAAAGAGACCTACATTGCCGCCGAAGTTCGACACCTGTCCCCACACCCAGTCGTGGGCAGACCCCTCTAAATCTCCCCGTGAGGGGAGACTTTCAGGCTCAACTGCTGCACTCTCCCCTCCTTTATGGGAGGGGTCGGGGGTGGGTCTGCTCGTGTGATGGCCGCTACACGCCGTGTCGGCATACTGATCGCCATGCAAGTCGAGGATGATGAGACGGCCACGCGGGATGGTGTGTGTGACGATGGTTGTGGGATTCTCCTGCCAGTGTTGAGCCACCCACACAGCTTTGGCATCGTAGGTGGTCAGCGCCTCCCACATAGCTGCCACGGAGGCTGCAGCGCTGGTGACGCCACTGGGCACGCCGCCTTCATGGAATGGGTCTATGGCATAGAAATGTGTATCGCATACATCACCGAAGAGCGCTTCAAAGGCGGCATAGTAGTTGGCAGCGAACTCCTTCAGGCGGGCGATGTTGTTCACGAAGTAGGGGCGCACGAAGGAGCACCAGTTGCCGCCATTGACAATGTCTGCATCTTGCCATCCCTCCATCCTTGAGGCCTCAGCCTGCGCCATGAAATCCTTGGGAATCATGCCCACATACCCGGGAATGACAGGCTGCATGCCGAAGTCTTTCATGCGTTGGAAAATCTTGCGTCCCAACATCTGTTGCTGGACGTACCAGCTCTCGGGTTGCGGGCCGCCCCATGCCGTGAGGTTGTTCATGAAGAACCAGCCGTAGTAGGCGCTGCCGCAGACGAAAGTGTTGACCTCGTCGAGCGTATAGCCATAGGCCTTCATCAGCACCTTCTTCCACACACACTCCATGCCTGTGATGGCCAGCGGCATGTTGATGCCATGGAGTGCCATCCAGTCGAGTTCCTGTTGCCAACGTTCCCAGTCCCAGAAGGCCATGGAGTAGCTGTAGGTGCAGAAATTGAGATAGTAGCGCCAATCGACACTGGCCGTATGCGTTTCTGCGGCACAGGTGGGTAACGTGGTAGGTAGTGTGCCCGTAGGGGAGTTCCATGAGATATCGACACCCGCATAATGCTGCAGGTACCAGTTGATACCGGTGGCGACGGCGATATTGTCTGAGCCTGTGACCTTCACCTTTACGCCGTCGCAGGACAGCGTAAACTGTTGCGCTTCACAACCTGTGATGCGCCATTCAAACTTCTTGGCATCGCCGTTGTGGGGCAGGACACGCGAGAGGAGCCCGCTGATGGGGTCGGCAGAAAGACAAGTGAAAAGTGAAAAATGAAGAATGAAGAATAAAAGAATCCTGCGCCAAGAAAAACCTACTTGACGTAAGAAAAGTGTCTGTTGGTAATCCTTATTCGTCATTCATCATTCGTCATTCGTCATTCGTCATTCATCATTCGTCATTCTCTACCTGAAGCTATCCGTCAGGAGCTTGATTTCGATGGTGGGCGCAATACGCTCATAGAGGATGTTATAGACGGCATCGAGGATGGGCATGTTCACGTGGAGATGGCGGTTGATGTCCTTCATGCACTTGGCGCCGAAGTAGCCCTCGGCAATCATCTCCATCTCTATCTGAGCGCTCTTGACGCTATACCCCTGCCCTATCATCTGACCGAAGACGCGGTTGCGGGAGAACTGGCTGTAGCCCGTCACGATGAGGTCGCCCATGTAGCAGCTCTCGAAGATGCTGCGCTGGATGGGGTGCACGGTGGCCAAGAAGCGGTTCATCTCCTGCAGGGCATTGGACATGAGCACGGCCTGGAAGTTGTCGCCATATTTCAAGCCCTTGCAGATACCGGCAGCGATGGCATAGACATTCTTCAGCACCGAGGCATACTCGATGCCAATGACATCGCGCGAGGTCTTGGTCTTCACATAGTCCGAGGCCATCATGTCGGCAAAGGCCTGTGCCTTCTCCTCATCGGAACAGCCCACGGTGAGATAGGTGAGGCGCCCTAATGCCACCTCCTCAGCATGTGAGGGGCCGGCAAGGACAGCGAGGTTGTCATCGGGAACGTTGTACACTTGATGGAAGAACTCCGACACGCAGAGGTTCTCATCAGGAACAATGCCCTTGATGGCTGTGAGGTTGAACTTATCGCGCAGGCGTACCTTTAATTTCTTAAGATGGCCTTTCAGATAAGGCGAAGGGGTCACCCAGATGAGGGTGCTGCAGTTCTCCACCACCTCGTTGATGTCACTGGAGAAATGAATACGGCTGACATCAAAGTGCACGCTGGTGAGGTAGGCAGGGTTATGGCCCAGACGGATGAAATCATCGATGCGATCCTGCCGACGCAAGTACCACCATATCTCATCATTCTTCTCCAGCATCATCTTGGCAATGGCCGTGGCCCACGAGCCGCCACCCATGATGGCGATAGACTCACCTCCCTGCCCGCTCTCTTTCAATGAGGAGGAGACGGAAGCAGTATCCTTTGATTGTTTGTTACCGAAGCCTAACACGTTTTAAGAATGACGAATGATGAATGACGAATGACGAATGACGAATAGTTTATGCTGTCCAAGCGGCGATAGCATCCTGCGAGGGTTTCTCGAGGTCCAGTTTGTATTTCTTGACAATCTCAATAATCTGCTGCTGGATCTTTGCCGGCTTCTCACCTTTCAGCGTAGCCACCAGGTTGTAGCCGGCCTTGCGCAGGACGGGAATAATGTCCTGAGGGACACCTAAAGCCAAGAAGGCCTCGTCCTTGTCGCGCGGAGCCTTCACCTCGGGCTTCATCTGCGGGAAGAGCATCACCTCGCCAATGGCGAACTTGCCGGTGAGCAGCATCACCAGGCGGTCGATGCCGATGCCGATGCCGAAGGTGGGAGGCATACCGTACTGCAGGGCGCGCAGGAAGTCCTGATCGATGATCATGGCCTCGTCATCGCCCTTGGCAGCTAAGCGCATCTGCTCGATGAAGCGCTGCTCCTGATCGATGGGGTCGTTGAGCTCGGAGTAGGCGTTGGCCAGCTCCTTGCCGTTGACCATCAGTTCGAAGCGCTCGGTGAGGCCGGGCTTGCTGCGGTGCATCTTCGTCAGCGGCGACATCTCCACGGGATAATCGGTGATGAAGGTAGGCTGGATGAACGTGCCCTCGCAGGTCTCACCGAAGATCTCATCGATGAGCTTGCCCTTGCCCATGGTCTCATCCACCTCGATACCGAGTTTCTTGGCCACCTCACGAATCTCATCCTCGTTCATGGGATAGAGGTCGTAGCCGGTCTTCTCCTGGATGGCATCGAGGATGGGCAGACGACGGAAGGGGGCCTTGAAGGAGATGACCTGACCGTCGATTTCCACCTCGGGCTTACCGTTCACAGCGGTGCAGATCTGCTCCAGCATCTTCTCCGTGAAGCCCATGCCCCAGTTCAGGTCCTTGTAGCTGACGTAGAGCTCCATGCAGGTGAACTCGGGGTTGTGGGTCTTGTCCATGCCTTCGTTGCGGAAGTTCTTGCCCATCTCATAGACGCCCTCGAAGCCGCCTACGATGAGGCGCTTCAGGTAGAGCTCCGTAGCGATGCGCATATACATATCTTGGTTCAGGGCATTGAAGTGGGTCATGAACGGACGTGCCGAAGCGCCGCCGGGGATGTTCTGCAGGATGGGCGTATCGACTTCCGTGTAACCGGCCTCGTCGAGGATGCGGCGCATCGTGCGGATGATGGTGGCGCGCTTCAGGAAGGTTTCCTTGACACCGGCGTTCACGATGAGGTCCACATAACGCTGGCGGTAGCGCAACTCGGGGTCGTCGAAGGAATCATACACGTTGCCCTCGGAATCCGTCTTCACGATGGGCAGCGGCTTCAGGCTCTTGCTCAGCAGCGTCATCTCCATGACATGCACGCTGATCTCGCCTGTCTTCGTGCGGAAGACATAGCCCTTCACGCCGATGAAGTCGCCCAGGTCCAGGAGTTTCTTGAAAACAATGTTATAAAAGTCAGCCCCAGAGGCCCCCCCTACTGCCCCCGAGGGGGCTTCATTACCATTGGCTGCTGCAGACAAAGGCGCCGTAGCCCCCTCGGGGGCGGAATGGGGGGCCGCAAGGCTGTCGCGCTGCACATACACCTGAATCCTTCCCTTACTATCCTGCAGTTCGGCGAAGGCGGCCTTGCCCATGATGCGCTTTCCCATGACGCGGCCGGCGATGCTCACGACGGGGCTGTTCTCGGGTGTCGCTGTCTCACGGACCTCATTACCTTCTTCGTCCTTACCAATGACGGGAAGGTCCACGAAGTCTTTAATGATGTCTGTGCTCCATGCTGTTACAGGGTATTCGGCAGCGGGGTAAGGCTCAATGCCCATATCGCGCAGCGCCTGCATATTCTGACGGCGAACAATCTCCTGTTCGCTCAACTCAAGTACTTTTAAATCCGCCATATATCTATTTTCCGATTTGACAATTTTATAATTAATTACTCGCGGCAAAGGTACAACAAAAAAACGAGAGCAACAGAGGAAAAGGTCTAAAGAAATGTAAAAGTGCACAAAAAATATGGGAGATTCAATAAAAAGACGTAATTTTGTCGCCGCAATAGTCATCAACTTATAAACTCAATAATTTATGAAAGAAGAACTGATTCGCAAGTCTTACGAGATTGCACGTGAACGTTATGCCGCCATCGGAGTGGACACCGACAAGGCGATTGAACAACTGGAAAAGACACCCATCAGCCTCCACTGCTGGCAGGCCGACGACGTGGTGGGCTTCGAGCGCAACGAAGCACTCAGCGGAGGCATACAGACCACCGGCAACTACCCGGGTCGCGCACGTAATATTGAAGAGGTACGCGCCGACGTGGCCTTCGCCAAGAGCCTCCTCGCCGGCAACCACCGTCTGAACCTACACGAGATCTACGGCGACTTCGGCGGACAGTTCGTGGATCGCGACCAAGTGGAGATCAAGCACTTCGAGAGCTGGATACAGTGGGCCAAGGAGCAGGGCTTGAAACTCGACTTCAACAGCACCAGCTTCTCACACCCCAAGAGCGGCAACCTCACCCTCAGCAACCCCGACCCCGCCATCCGCGAGTTCTGGATTGAGCACACCAAGCGCTGCCGACGCATCGCCGACGCCATGGGTAAGGCTCAGGGCGACCCCGCCATCATGAATATCTGGGTTCACGACGGCAGCAAGGACATGACCGTGGAGCGCAAGCGCTACCGCGAGATCTTCGCCGAGAGCCTCGACGAGATTCTGAAGGAGGACCTGCCCGGCATGAAGACCTGCCTCGAAGCCAAGCTCTTCGGCATCGGGCTCGAAAGCTACACCGTTGGCTCCCACGACTTTGTCGCAGGCTACTGCGCCACCCGCAAGTTGATGTACACGCTCGATACGGGTCACTACGAGCAGACGGAGAACGTCGCTGACATGGTAGCCTCTCTCCTACTCTTCGTGCCTGAGCTGATGCTACATGTCTCGCGCCCCATCCGCTGGGACAGCGACCACGTGACCATCATGAACGACCAGACGCTCGACCTGTTCAAGGAGATTGTCCGTGCCGACGCCCTGAACCGCGCACACATTGGCCTCGACTACTTCGACGCCAGCATCAACCGCATCGGCGCATATATAATAGGTACGCGCGCTACTCAGAAGTGTCTGCTCCAAGCCCTCCTCGAGCCCCTCGCCAAGCTGCGTGAATACGAGGACCGCGGCCAGCACTTCGAGCGCCTCGCCCTCATCGAGGAAGCCAAGAGCCTCCCCTTCGGTGCCGTCTTCGACTACTTCAACCTCAAGAACAACGTCCCCGTCGGCGAATCCTTCATCCCCGCCATCCAGGACTACGAGAAGAACGTGACCAGCAAACGTTAACACCCCTTCGCTGTGCACAGCCTCAGCCGCTGTGCACAGCGAATTAACTTTCACATCATTTCCGTCTGCACCTCCGACAAATCTAACAATATCATTTTGTCATAAAAAACCATCACATCTATCACACCACCATACAAACCATTTATTCTCTGCTAATTACAGCGTAACAGATCGTGTGACAGATGTGATAGATGTGAGAGTTTTTGCTTCATAAGCTTAAGCTTATACCACATAGTCCTTAAGCTTTTGCCACCAATGGCAAACGGTTTTGCCATTAGTGGCAAAATGTTTTGTCACCTGTGGCAAATCACAGAGCAACATATAGCATTTGATTGTACAACGTATAGAAAGGAGTTTTGCCACCCGTGGCAAAAGACGATGGCACACATTTGGGGCTCGCATCCCTCACATCCCTCACATCCCTCACACAATCTATCACATTGTAACTTCGTGATTATAAAGCCGTAAAAATGAATTGTGATAGATGTGAGTTATTTTTCGGTAAAATCACTTTGTCAAAATCGCTTATAAAAAGCTTTTCATTCATGTCCCGTTAAATAGAGACACCAATGAAAAAAGTTTTTCTTTTCATCGAACATTTCCCCTCTTTCGATATGATTTTATCATAAAATTGGTATCTTTGCAGACGTAAACATCAAAAGATGAATAATAGCCCTGAAAATAGATGGAACAGGCAATAGACAAAGGAGAGAGGCTGTGGAGACCGGTGGATCCTATGCGGCACCATCGTGAAAAGGGATGGGACTACAGGGGGCGTGCCATCTATCACTTCACGCTGCCGGTGGAGGGGCGTTATCCGCTGTTTGGAACACTCGAGGGCGATAG
Source organism: uncultured Prevotellaceae bacterium (assembly GCA_900316355.1). Lineage (GTDB taxonomy): Bacteria > Bacteroidota > Bacteroidia > Bacteroidales > Bacteroidaceae > Physcousia. Next base: position 62,258 of record ONCQ01000002.1, read on the forward strand.
TGCTGAAACGGCGGCGGTAAGGCTCAATGCTTACGGGCGGCGGGTGTGTCAGATGCTCAGCGGACTGGCGCAGTTCTACAAGGGGAAAGGCTATGCACTGAAAGTGCTGGCGCAGATGGTGATGCCGGACCATGTGCACCTGGTAATCCAGGTGCTGGAACCGCTCCCGCAAAGCATTGGAGCCGTGGTGCGGGGTTTCAAGAGCGCGTGCACCAAGGTGTACAAGGAGGAGTTCTATGGCAGCGGCGAAAACGCCGCTGAAGTGCACGGGGGAGCAAGGGACAACGCTGAAATGCACGGGGGAGATGAGAGCAAGGCGAGAGGAGATGAGAGCAAGGCGAGAGGAGATGAGAGCAAGGCGAGAGGAGATGAGAGCAAGGCGAGAGGGGATGATGGGAACGCCGCTGAAGTGCACCGAGGGGATGAGGGCAAGGCGAGAGGGAATGAGAGTGAGGCGAGAGGGGATGAGGGCGGCGCCCCCGTGCATTTTGTCCGCATCTTTGCGGACAGGGGTAGTGTCTGGCAACAAGACCCAGCCTACTACCACGAGCGCATCCTTCATGCAGCGGGCCAATTGCGCAGGATGATTGACTATGTGAAGGACAATCCGCGGCGGCTATGGCTGAAGACCCACAACCCCGACCTCTTCAAGCTGCACCGACGGACAGTGGCTGCCGGCCTGTCGTTCACCTCAATGGGTAATCATTTTCTCCTCAACTGGCCTGACGGCCAAACGGTGGAGATGTCACGCAGCGCCAACAGCGAGCAGATACAAGAGCGCCTGCAAACGGTGCTGGCGGCGGCGCACAACGGAACGGTCACCTATACCGCAGCTATCAGCAAAGGCGAGCAACTCATTGCTCGCTCTTTACGCCAGCAAGGTTATCCGCTGGTAGTGCTGCTCAATGATGGTTTCCCCAAGGAGGGGTCACCTCATGAGCGATACTACAAGCCTGGGGGTGTCTATTTCGAGGCGTGTTCGAAAGGGCTGTTATTGCTGCTGGAGCCCACGGAAGAGGCGTTCATGGATGCCTCCATACAGGAGGCTGTGGAAGCGGCACTGCGCCGTAAAGCTGAAGAACGACATTACAGCTATACGCCCATTCCTGTCACCTCGCAGCGTTATCGCTTTATGGCGCTCAACGAGATGGCCAGGCGTTTGGCGAATCGATGATGCCTTCAACGGAGGGTTCGTAGGGCTTTCCGCAAAAATATTTTTGAAATGCTTTGCATCGTGCTATCGAAGTAGTGATATGTGCTAACTATTTTGAAAAAAGTTTTTCTTTTCATCGAACATTTCGGTTCTTTCGATACTACATAAAGAGAAAATTGGTATCTTTGCAGGCGAAAAAGGAGAAATGATATTCAATTGAACGAAATAACATGGGTAAAACATCGTCTTTGAAGAGTACTATTGCAGTATCTCTCAACAACTATCTCGATGCGGGAGCTATCGTGGCAGGTGCCAGCGGCATCACGCTATGGAAGAGCTACTTAGGACTGAGCGAGATGCATCTGGGATGGCTGAATGCCATCAGTGCCAACGCGCTTGGCGCAGCCATCGGAGCCATCATCGGCGGCTTCCTGGCCGATAAGTTCGGGCGCAAGTTCATCTTCACCTACAACCTGCTGGTGTATATGCTCGGCGTGCTCATCGTGATGCTGTCCGTGAACTTCCCGATGCTGCTGTGCGGTTTCCTCGTCACGGGCATCAGCGTCGGCGTCGGCGTGCCGGCATCGTGGACTTATATCTCGGAGAGTTCTGAGGTGAACAACCGCGGACGTAACATCTGCATCTCGCAGATGTCGTGGGGCTTGGGGCCCATGATCATCCTGCTGTTCGGGATGCTGTTTGCTCCCGGCGGTTACCTCTATGGCATTGTGGAATCTATTGCTCACGCCGTCATCGGTGCTGATGCAGCCGAAGCCGCTGTGCAGGTGTTCTCGTCGCGCGTGGTGTTCTTCACGCTGTTCGTGGTAGCCTTCATCGCTTGGAACCTGCAAAGGCAGTTGGAGGAGAGTAAGGAGTGGGAGGCCCCCCTGTCGTCCCCCGAGGGGGACACAACGCCATCTTCCAAGCCGTCGATAGCAGACAATATGAGGTTGTTGTTCACGAATAAGATTGCCGTGAAGACTGTTGTCTTCCTCGCCTCTATCTACCTGACATGGAACCTGGTGGCCAGCGTTATGGGCTTCTTCCAGCCTCACATCTACGAGACTGCCGGGGGACTGAGCAACGAATATGCCAACATGATGAGCTGCGCAGGATGGCTCGTGGTGGTCGTCGTGACATTCTGCCTCTCGTTCTTCATTGACCGTCTGCCGCACAAGCTGTTCTATGTCTTAGGCCTCGTGGCCGCATTGGCAACGTGGGTCGTGATCATCAACGGTGTCACGGGCGTTGGCAGCCTCTGGGCTTTCGCCATCCTGTGGGGCGTCAATGGCGGCTTGAGCGTGCAGATCTTCTATGCCCTGTGGGGCAGCGAGCTGTTCCCCGCCAAATTCCGTGCGGGTGCCCAGGGCCTGATGTTCTTCCTCGTGCGCGGCCTGTCCGCAGCCTGGGGCCTCATCTTCACCTTCATCTATGGCGAGAACGGCGAAGGCTTCACGCTGGCAGCGTGGTGCATGATAGCCCTGCTGGCCCTCTCGCTCATCATCGGCGTCATCGGTGCTCCCGACACGCGCGGCAAGTCGCTCGCACAGATCACGAAGGAGCGCTACGGCGACAATATCTAAACAAGGTTCATTCTCATACATCTCATCTTTTAAACATCCATCGACTATGTCTATATTACGAGCTCTCTTAGCCATCTTCTTTCCTCCCCTTGCCGTCATCGACCGCGGTTGTGGCTCGGTGCTGATAGTGCTGATTCTCACTATCTGCGGTTGGGTGCCGGGCGTGATTGCCGCGCTGGTCATCCTGAACAAGAACTCGTAAGCCAACAGGAAGGAATGAAGCCATTAAACTTTTAAACTCTTAAACTCTTAAACCAAACATATGAAAAGTATCTTAGAGGGGCGCGAGGCGCTCAAAAAAGCCGTGGGCGACGTGGCAGAAGTTGCCGGTTACCTGTGGCAGAAGGGTTGGGCCGAGCGCAACGGCGGCAACATCACGGTGAACATCACGGAGCAGGTGGACGACGCCATTCGCGCCCTGCCCGCCATCTCACCCGTCTATCAGATCGGCACTACCCTGCCCCATCTGAAGGGCTGCTATTTCTATTGTAAAGGAACACAGATGCGCATGCGCGACTTGGCACGCTGGCCGATGGACAACGGCAGCATTATCCGCATCCTTGACGACTGCGCCAGCTATGTCATCATCGCCGACAACCCTGTGAAGCCCACGAGTGAGCTGCCCTCTCATCTGGCCGTTCATGACTACCTGCTGGCCAAGGGCTCGCCCTACCGCGCCAGCCTCCACACCCACCCCATCGAGCTGGTGGCGCTGACCCACAACAAGACGTTCATGGAGAAGGATGTAGCCACGAAGATGCTGTGGTCGATGATTCCCGAGACGAAGGCGTTCTGCCCGCGCGGACTGGGTATGGTGCCTTACATGCTGCCTTCGAGCGTAGAACTCGCCGACGCCACCATCAAGGCCATCGATGATGACTACGACGTGGTGATGTGGGAGAAGCACGGCGTCTTCGCCGTCGATACGGACATCATGAGCGCCTTCGACCAGGTCGATGTGCTCAACAAAGCCGCCCTCATCTATATCGCCGCCAAGAACATGGGCTTCACGCCAGACGGCATGACAGACGCGCAGATGCAGGAGCTCAGCGATGTCTTCGGACTGCCGAAATAGGACTCTCCCCCGACCCCTCCCTAAACAGGGAGGGGCGTATTTACCTGGACTTTAGCCAACGGATTGCCTCACCTGCCAACAGGACGGGTGAGGTAATTGCTATAATGATGAGCCAGTCTGACAGCTGGAGGGGGACGACATTGAACATCGGACCACCTACCTCTACGATGAAGATCTGGCCGAAGAAGATGAGCGAAGCGATGAACAGGAACTCGCGGCATTGATGCAGTTCGAAGGCACTCTTACCCGTGAGGAACGCACGGGCATTGAATAAGTTCCAAAACTGTAACATCACGAAGGCTGTGAAGAAGAGGCTCTGGTCGTAGGCACTGATATGGCCATCACGCTCGAAGTACCATAGGAGCGCTGTCATCGACAGGAAGAAGAGACCTCCGACGCATAAGATGAAATGCCACATGGGCGTAGAGATGATGAACTTACGACGGTCGCGCGGACGCTCATGCATCACGCTGGCAGTAGGCGGCAATGAGGCCAGTGCCATCGCAGCAAAGGTGTCCATGATGAGGTTGACCCACAGCATCTGCGTGACGGTGAGCGGCGCATCGGTGCCCATGAAGGAGCCTGCGAGAACGGTGAGGCAGGCGCAGACATTGACGGTGAGCTGGAAGAGAATGAAGCGCTGTATGTTGCGATAGAGTGAACGCCCCCACATCACAGCACGCCCAATGCTGGCAAAGGAGTTGTCGAGGATGGTGATGTCCGACGCCTCCTTAGCCACTGCTGTGCCATCGCCCATGGAGAGTCCCACATGTGCAGCCTTCAGGGCGGGAGCATCGTTGGTGCCATCGCCCGTGACAGCTACCACCTCGCCACAGCGCTGCAGCGCCTGCACCAAGCGTTGCTTGTCCATCGGCCGTGCACGTGCGATGATGACGATGTCGCGCGCATGCTCCTGCAACTCATCATCAGACATCGCGGCCACTTCAGGGCCTGTATAGATGTGCCCCTCCGGCAGATGGGAAGACTGCGTCAGCAATCCTATCTGCCGTGCTATTTCGGCGGCTGTCGCTGGAGTGTCGCCCGTGACGACCTTCACGCTGATGCCCGCTTCAAGACATTCGCGCACAGCGGCAGGGACATCCTCGCGCACAGGGTCAGCAATAGCTACCAGAGCATCCAGCACCGGCAAGCCCTGATCTTCGGCATGAGCAAGCGCCAATGTACGCAGTCCACGCTGTTGCCAAGCGGCCAATGAAGCCCTGCAGTCCTCCTCGCCATGTGGAGCGTTCGCGAGAGGCTGGCACATCGCCATCACAATCTCAGGGGCACCTTTTATATATAGGTACGTGTGCGCATCATCCTCGTGAGCAGCAGCCACCCGAGTGGCCATGTATTTACGTTCGGTGGTAAAGGGTATTTCCTCCGTGATGCGGGCCGCAGCTCTTAGGGAAACATAGTCGGTGCCCTTATTGCGCAGCCACAGCAGCAGCGCCCCTTCTGTGGGGTTACCCAACACCTGAGTGCCATCCAACGCAGCCGTGCTGTTAACCGCGATATTGCATGCGATGTCATCGTCGCTGCCATAACGCTCGATTTCCGCCACCTGCATCTTATTCTGCGTCAGCGTGCCCGTCTTATCCGTACAGATGACGGTGGCGGCGCCCATCGTCTCACAAGCGTGCATACGCCGAACCAGGTTGTTGGTCTTCAACATGCGTCGCATGGAGTACGCCAACGAGAGCGTCACGGCCATCGGTAAGCCTTCAGGGACGGCCACCACGATGAGCGTCACAGCAATCATCAGCGACTGAAGGAGATAGGCGAGGAAAGAATATGTCGTAACCTGGAAGTTGAGCGTTGAAAGTTCTGAGGCCAAAGCCGCTAAGGCCTCAGGCTGTGCTGTCGCGAACCACATGATGATACGTGCCACAACGACGAGGGCAGCAATGGCATAGCTGACACGGGAGATGAGGAGTCCGAGCCTGTCGAGCTGCTCGTTGAGAGGAGTACGCACGGAGGCATCGATTTGCACCTCTGTGAACACGCGCCCATTCTCCGTAGCGTCGCCCACGGCTGTCACGCGCATCAGGCCGTGCCCCTCCAGGAGCTTGGTGCCACGCAGCACCACGTTCGTGGGGAAGGTGGCGTCGGAGTCCTGTTCTTCGGGCACGATGCTCTTATGGCACACCGGTTCACCCGTGAGGGTGGACTCATCCACCTGCATCTGCACCGCCTCCACGAGCTGGCCGTCGGCACATATCTCATCCCCCGTGGCCAGCAGTACCAGGTCGCCCACGACGACCTCACTGCGAGGAATCTGTGTCTCATGCCCATCGCGTATGACACGCACCGGTTCACGGTCATTCTGCTGGTTCAACAACGAGAATTCGCGATCAGCCTGCCACTCAAACCAGAATGCCAGTCCTGTGGCCAGGGCTATAGCCACGACGATGCCGACCGGCTCAAAGAAAGCGGTGGCATCAGCCCCCAATCCCACGTACTCATAGATAGAAATGCCGATGCTCAGCACGGCAGCGACCAGCAGGATGATGATGAGCGGGTCAGTGAATTTCTCTGCGAGCTTTCGCCACCACGGCGTGCGCTCGCGTGGCGTCAGCACATTGGCGCCGTGTGCCGAGCGGCTGGCCACGACCTCTGCAGCCGTTAAACCATGATATTTCAAAGTCTGTTGTTTCAGCATAGCGCGCAAAAGTACATAAAAGTCCGCACACACGACATGAAAAGCACCTTTTTATTGTACTCCGGCACCTCTTTTTTAGCTTTTTTCCGTCTGTGCGGAAAAATCTCAACATATCATTTCCTGCGTTCAAAAAGTTTTTGTTATCTTTGCGCACAAAAATATAACCCCTCATGTCTGAGACCACATACACCCCCTCTCCTCGCACAGAGTCCATGGACTCATCCCTCAATCGATGGTGGATGGAACGTTTTGAAGCTCCCATTCCCGACGATGTGCTTAAATGGCTGCATGATTTATGCCGTCAGGAAGTCTCCCATGCCCGCCTGTCTGAACGTCTGTTGGATGCTGCCAGCCTGCAGCAGCTGCATGAAGGACGCCGTCTCTGCCAGACGAAGCTCGCGCACATCGAAGAGTCGCGCACAGAAGTGAAGCGACAGCTGGAGCGCCTGCATCAATTCCTGAAAGTCAGCACAGAGCTGAAGAAGCAGGAAGAACGGCTCTATCAGCTGAACAAACAGCGCGCCACCATCCACACCGAGGAACAAGAACTGGAACGCTTCGAAGCCTTCGAGCCGCTGAACGAGCAAGTGCAACGCATACATCTGTTGTCCAAGGACATCGAGCAGACACGTCAGAGCAGCGGGCGACAGGGAATTCTCACGAGTGAAGCCCGGAAATCGTTTGACACAGCCGACCAGCAGCTGCACATAGAAAATGATAACGCCGAGACCACAACGCAGCAACTGATGACGGCAGCCTCAAAGATGGCCGACGGAGAACGGTTGGCCACACAAGTCAGCGAAGGCAAGGGCTATGCCGCCGAGACCGAGGCCATCATCAAGCAGCTGCAAGAGCGGCTGGCCGTGCTGGGAAAAGAGCTGCAAGAGAACAAGCGCATCACAGAGGAATACACCGAGGAGGCCACGGAGCTGCGCTTGCGCCAGCAGGCGATGGAAGTGCACCGCGTGATGCTGCTGCACAGCGAGGCGGTGAAGATTATGCTGGATGAGCTGTCCGGTGTGGAACAACAGCGCGAATCCATCGCACAGGAACTCAGCCTTGCCGTGCGCCATCAGGAGGAGCGCGATGAGCAGTTGAGGCGTCTCTTCATTGAGCACCAGAATCTGGACGCTACCATCCAAAGCAAGCAAGACGAGCTCGACGGTCACCGCACCAGCATCATGGGAAAGGACAGCTACAAGCTGCAAAGCCGTGCGCTGGAACTGCGCAGCCGTCTGCTGATGCTGAAGACCGCCGCCACCCTCTGGCACAGCATCGCCACCGATTTCGACATGATGGAGGAGAAAGACAGGGAGATTACCCGCCTGCGCCTTCACGCGGAACACCTGAACCGCAACCTCGAGAAGCTCAACAAAGAAACAGAACAATGCTCCCAGCAGCTGCAACATAAGGAATACCACCTCACCCTGTCCAAGAGTCAGGATGTGATTGAGTTGCGGGGCGACCTGCATGAGGGCACGCCCTGCACCGTCTGTGGCGCCACGCATCATCCGTGGGAGGGCGAGACCATCGTCGAGCAAAACGCACTCATCAGCTCTTTGAAGGCAGAGTGTGCCACCCTGCGGCAGGATCTCACCAGCAAACAAAGAACACAGGCGGAAATGCAGAAGGATCTCTATGAGACACTGACGCGCATGGAGACAGAAGCCCTGCATCTGTCAGCCATCCGCTCCCGCCTGAGCGGCGACGCCGAGGAATGGAAGAATTTCAGCATGCTGGACCGTTCCTTCGCGGATTGCTCTCCCTCCACGAACCGCGAGGCGCGCGCCACCCTCCTGCAGCTGCTGATTGAGCGTACGACAGTAGAAGCCGAAGACGCAGAGAAGGAGTTGGAAGCCTACACCTTCCACCTCGGTTCTATCTCGCAGATTGGCGAGGACATACAGAAGCTGCAACAGCAGTCCGCTGAGCTTGCCACACGCCTCAACGAAGCCAACACCGCCTGTCAGGTGATGGCCGGACAAGTGGAGCGCCTGAAAAAAAGACAGCAGGACACGCTAAAATCATTCGGTCAGCGCTACGATGCGCTGGAGCAGGTCATCACACTTCCGGAGTGGTACTCACAATGGAAAGAATCGGCGGAAGGACTGAAGCAACGCATACAAACCATGCGTGAGCAATGGGACACGGTGGAGCAACGCCTGCAAGGGAATGAGCTGGAGACTACACGCCTCAAGGCAGAGGGGGCTCTGTTGCGCCGCCTGCAACAACAGGCGCAGGCCGACCTGACAGCCCGTGAGAGCGCTCTCGCCATACTCCACGACAAGATTGACAAGGCCGACGATGCGTGGCATAAGCTCATCCCCGACGGCAACACGCGCAATGTCTTCTCGGAAGCACAGATGGCCTACATGAAGCAGTGCGACACGCAGAAGCGCACGGCCAAGGAGCGCGATGACCAGCTGAAGGAATGGCTGACGCAAGATGCCTTCAAGAAGGCGCTGGACGAGCACACGCTGAGCATGGAACAGCTCGTGGCTGAGGAACGCCGCAATGTCGATTTATGGATGAGCCGCTACAACGCCAACCACCCGCCCATGCAGATTGGCGAGCTGGAGCGCGTGTTGGCCGGAAGCCGCGACTGGACAGGCATCCGCGAGCGCGTGCGCACAGTGGTGATGGAACAGAGTATCACACAGGCGCGCGTCGATTACCTGCGTGCACAGGTGATAGCCCTGCAGGCCGAAGGTCTCCGACCTATCTCAGACGATGGAGAGGCCGAGCATACGGTGCTGCTCGAGAAGCTCAATGACCTCGACCATCAGCTACGTCAGGTCATGCAGCAGCAGGCACAGTACGATTATCGTTTGCAGACACATGAGCAAGTGGCTGAACTACACAACACCGGACATCATGAACAAGTATAACACCCGCGAGAAGAAAGAGTGCCCCGCCCTCTATCGCACCACCATCAAGGCGGAAGTCATCGACACCATCTGCGAGCAAATCCTGCGCAAGATGATTGTCGAGAAGCGCTATCGCGACCCCAGCTACAACGCCCAGCGGCTGGCCGAGGAAATAGGCACCAACCCGCGCTACATCAGTGCCGCCGTCAGCCTCCGCTTCCAATGTAACTTCCCCGAGCTGATTGCCAGCTATCGCCTGCGCGAGGCCATCGCCCTGATGACCGATAAGCACAACCGCAAGCTCAGCATCGGAGAGATTGCCGCCCAAAGCGGCTTCGCCAACCGGCAGTCGCTCTATGCCGCCTTCTACAAGGTCCACGGCAAGACGCCCAAGCAGTATCAGCATGACTTCTTTGCACGCCTGGAACAAGTGCGGGCTAACAAAGACAAGGACAAAAAACAATAACATATCATGAACCTTCAACATCTCATTACAGGCATGCTCATCACAGCAGCAACCCTCGCCACCTCCTGTGGCACCCAACAAGAGACCACCGACTTCGAGTACAACGACGAACGCTTTGCCGACCTGCAGATGCTCCGCTACAAGGTCGAGGGCTTCGAGAACCTCTCCCTGCGCCAGAAGACGCTCGTCTATTATCTTTCACAGGCAGCTCTCAGCGGCCGCGACATCCTGTGGGACCAGAACGGGCGCTACAACCTGCGCATCCGTCAGTTGCTGGAGTCCGTCTATACCAACTATCAGGGCGACCGCGAGAGCGAGGACTTCAAGCAGTTTGTCATCTATCTCAAGCGCGTCTGGTTCTCCAATGGCATCTACCATCACTACGGCTGCGACAAGTTCCAGCCCGGCTTCTCCGAGGACTTCCTGCGCACTGCCATGAAGGACGTGGCAGCCGAGAAGCTCCCCTTTGACACCGAAGAGCTCTTCCCCGTCATCTTCGACCCCACGGTACTGCCCAAGCGCACGAACCAAGCCGACGGCGAGGACCTGGTGGTCACCAGCGGAGGTAACTACTACGGGCAGGGCGTGACACAAGCCGAGGCCGAGGACTTCTACCTGAAGATGAAGGAGGCAGACCCCGACCCCGCACACCCCATCATGTTCGGCATGAACAGCCGTCTGGTGAAGGAGAACGGCGTGCTGAAGGAGAAGGTGTGGCGCAGCGGAGGTCTCTATGGCGAGGCCATCGACCGCATCATCTACTGGTTGGAGAAAGCCAAGACGGTGGCAGAGAACGACAAGCAAGTGGCTGTCATCGACAAGCTCATTGAATACTACCGCACAGGCGACCTGAAGACCTTCGATGCCTACAGCATCCTATGGGTGGAGGACACCGAGGGCGACGTCGATTTCACCAACGGCTTCACCGAGAGCTATGGCGACCCGCTGGGCATGAAGGCCAGCTGGGAAGGCTATGCCAACTTCAAGGATAAGGCAGCCACCGAGCGCACCGAGAAGCTCTCCGCCAACGCACAATGGTTTGAGGACCACTCCCCCGTAGATCCCCGTTTCAAGAAGCAGAACTGCAAGGGCATCACCGCCAAGGTCATCGTGGCCGCTATCCTCGGCGGCGACCTCTACCCCAGCACCGCCATCGGCATCAACCTGCCCAACAGCAACTGGGTACGCGCCGAGCACGGCTCCAAGAGCGTGACCATCGGCAACCTCACCGATGCCTACAACAAGGCTGCCCGCGGCAACGGCTTCCAAGAGGAGTTTGTCATCGATCAGGCCACGCGCCAGTGCATCAACGACTACGGCGACATCTGCGACGACCTCCACACCGACCTCCACGAATGCCTCGGCCACGGCTCCGGCAAGCTGCTGCCCGGCGTGGATGCCGACTCGCTGAAGGCCTATGGCAGTGCCATCGAGGAAGCACGCGCCGACCTCTTCGGCCTCTACTACATCGCCGACCCTAAGCTCGTGGAGTTAGGCCTCACGCCCAATGCCGATGCCTACAAGAGCCAGTACTACACCTATATGATGAACGGTCTGATGACACAGCTCGTGCGCATCGAACCGGGCAACAGCATAGAGGAAGCCCACATGCGCAACCGCGCCCTCATCGCCCACTGGGTTCTCGACCATGCCGCCATGGCGGCCACCGAGGGTTCCACTCCCTCCGTCGAACTTGTCAAGCGCGAGGGCAAGACCTACGTGCTCATCAATGACTACGCCGCCCTGCGCACGCTCTTCGGTGAACTGCTGGCAGAGGTTCAGCGCGTGAAGAGCGAAGGCGACTTCGAGGGTGCCCGCCAGCTCATCGAGCAGTACGGCGTGAAAGTCGATGCCGACCTGCACCAAGAGGTGCTTGCCCGCTACAAAGCCCTCAACCTGGCTCCCTACAAGGGCTTCATCAACCCCGAGTATGTGGTCACCGAGGATAAGGACGGCAACATCACCGATGTGCAAGTCCGCTACGGCGAAGCCTACGATCATCAGATGCTGCGCTACAGCCAAGAGTACAAGACACTACCCTTCATCAACGAATAAGCCTTATAAGTACTATAAGCCCTATGAACCCTATCGACGCCATCAAGGCCGACCTGCGCGCCGCCATGAACGGCGTGGCCTCCAAAGCCATCCGCGAAAGCGGCATGGGCTATAAGTTGGCCTTCGGCGTGGAGCTGCCCCGTCTGCGCGAGATAGCTGCCGGCTACGCTGCCGACCGCCGTCTCGCACAGGCGCTGTGGCAGGAAGACATCCGCGAGTGCAAGATGCTGGCCATCATGCTCTATCCCCACGAGGAGTTTGACCGCGACATCGCCGCCCTGTGGGTGGAGAGCATACACCCCGAGCTGGCCGAGCTGGCGCAGCTGTTGTGCATGGAACGCCTCTCCACACAACCCTACGCCGCCGAGCAGGCCTTCCAGTGGATGGCCTCCGAGCGCGAGCTGTTCCAGCTCTGCGGCTTCCTGACGCTCACGCGCCTGCTCATGCGGGGCGCCCAGCTATCCCCAGCCGCCGAGCGCGAGTTCCTGGATCAGGCTGCCGCCACCCTGCCCTCGCCCTATCTGCCACTCCGCAAGGCCGTGCACAACGCCCTGCTGCGCTATGGCGAGTGCTCCGACGAGGCGGCACAGCAGGTGGCACGAATAATAAAATGAGGGGCCGTTTTGCTTAAACTCCCTTCTTTTTTTGGCCATTCGGCAAAAATGCCGTACTTTTGTGCCGTATGAGCGAGAAAAAAAGCATACAGGAGACTGCTGCAGAGCAATTTCGGACCTTCCTTATTGCTCACAAATACCGCCAGACGAAGGAGCGGTTCGCCATTCTGCAGGCTATCCACAACATCGACGGCACCTTCACCATCGAGGAACTGCAACAGGTGATGGAAGACATGCGCTTTCCCGTGGGCACAGGCACGCTCTACGCCACCACACAACTCCTCGTGCAAGCCAACCTGCTCATCCGCCACCCCTTCTCGTCGTCCTCAGCAGTCTTCGAGCGCGTCACCGACAACATGCCGCGCAGCTATCAGGTGTGTGGCAACTGCCATCGCATCACGCGGCTCAAGAGCAAGGAGCTGGCCGCATCGCTCGAAGCCTACCACCCGCGCCGCTTCTCCGTCAGCCATCGCATCCTCTATGTCTATGGCATCTGCGCCACCTGCCAGCGGAAGCTGCACAAAGCCATGAAGGCACTCACCACGTAAGAAATCCCTATACAAACACATAAAGCCCTATGAAAACAGGTCATGTAGATGCGCTCTTAGGCATCGTTTTCGGCGACGAAGGCAAAGGCAAGGTCGTCGATGTGTTCACTCCCCGCTACGACGTTGTAGCCCGCTTCGCTGGCGGCCCCAACGCCGGCCACACCATCATCTTCGAGGGTAAGAAATTCGTGCTACGCTCCATTCCCTCCGGCATCTTCGACGAGGGCAAGCTGAACATCATCGGCAACGGCTGTGTCATCGCCCCCGACCTCTTCATGAAGGAGGCCCGCGAGCTGGAGGCTGCCGGTTATGACCTCAAACAACGCTTGCACATCAGCACGCGCGCTCACCTCATCCTCCCCACCCACCGCGTCCTCGACCGCGCCTACGAAGCTGCCAAGGGCAAGAACAAAGTGGGCACCACCGGCAAGGGCATAGGCCCCACCTACAGCGAGAAAGCCAGCCGCACCGGCCTCCGCGTGGGCGACATCCTCGAGGGCTTCATGGAGAAATACCAGGCACTGAAAGCGCGCCACGAACAGATCCTGCGCGACCTCAACTACACCGACTACGACATCGCCGACGAGGAACAGCAGTGGCTGCAGGGCGTGGAATACATGCGACAGTTCCCCCTCACCGACACCGAGATAGAAATCAACCGCCTGCTGGCCGAAGGCAAGAACGTGCTGGCCGAAGGCGCACAGGGCACGATGCTCGACATCGACCACGGCACCTACCCCTTCGTGAGCTCCAGCAACACCACCACGGGCGGCGTCTGCACAGGTCTCGGCGTAGGCCCCAACAAGATTCGCGACGTCTTCGGCATCTTCAAGGCCTACAGCACACGCGTCGGTGCCGGCCCCTTCCCTGTAGAGCTCTTCGACGAGACGGGCGACCGCATACGCGAGATAGGCAATGAGTACGGCGCCGTGACAGGCCGCAACCGCCGCTGCGGATGGGTGGATCTCGTGGCGCTGAAGTACGCCATCATGATCAACGGCGTCACGCAGCTCATCATGATGAAGAGCGATGTCCTCGACGGCTTCCCCACCATCCGCGCCTGTGTGGCCTACGAGAAGGACGGCCGCCGCACCACCGACATGCCCTTCGACACCGAAGGCTGGACAGCCGTCTATCGCGATCTCCCCGGCTGGCAGGAGGACCTCTCCGCCATGACCTCCGAGCAGCAGTTCCCTCAGGCCTTCAAGGACTACATCGCCTTCCTCGAGACCGAGCTCCAGACCCCCATCACCATCCTCTCCGTAGGTCCCGACCGCGCCCAGACCATTATCAGGGAGAAATAAAGGGGGCAGGGTTCATAAATTGGTGAATAGATAGGTTGTGGTGGCCTGAGCGGCCCGTGGTCTTCGAGGATAAAGCGTACAGTCTTCGGCCGATAAGACTGTGGTCTTGTGCACTTAAGACCATGCTCTTGCGCGCTTAAGAGCATGCTCTTCATTTCTTCCTCTTTGACGTTGCAAAGGTACGACATTTCTGCCGCGCTTGCAAATCTGATGGTTGAGCACGGGCGAGAACATTTTGTTTCGCGCAACGAAGAAAATAGCCAATTTGTTTGGTGGAACAAGCAGAAAACTGTACTTTTGCCGCGGATTTCCAAAAGAAACATAGCAAAATGCAAAACATAAACGTCATTATTCTGGCCATTCTGGATATTCGACTGCGTACGGCAATCGGAAGTGTGGTCAGTGTTTGACGCAAAGGTAAGATATCACAATGACAAAGAGCCTTTCACACTTCCGGGTGCATGAAAGGCTTTTTTGCTTGTTAATTCGTTAATCTACTAATCATAAGACATGAGCGACAGACTTTTTATTTTTGACACAACGCTACGCGACGGCGAGCAGGTGCCCGGCTGCCAACTGAACACGATAGAGAAGATTCAGGTGGCCAAGCAGCTGGAGGCACTGGGCGTAGATGTCATCGAGGCGGGCTTCCCCATCTCGTCGCCGGGCGACTTCAACAGCGTCATCGAGATCTCAAAGGCCGTGACATGGCCCACGATTTGTGCGCTGACGCGCGCTGTGGAACGGGATATCGACGTGGCTGTGGAGGCACTGCAGTATGCCAAGCACAAGCGCATTCACACGGGCATCGGCACCAGCGAGGAGCATATCCGATACAAGTTCCACACGACGCACGAGGAGATTATCGAGCGTGCCGTGGCTGCCGTGAAGTATGCCAAGCGCTTCTGCAACGACGTGGAGTTCTATGCCGAGGACGCCGGACGCACGGACAACGAGTATCTGGCACGTGTCATCGAGGCTGTCGTGAAGGCTGGCGCCACGGTGTGCAATATCCCCGACACCACGGGCTACTGCCTGCCCGAGGAGTTCGGCGCTAAAATCAAATATCTCATGGAGCACGTGGATGGTCTCAGCTCTGGCAAGGCCATCCTTTCCACACATTGCCACAACGACCTGGGCATGGCTACGGCGAACACCATGGCGGGCATCCTCAACGGCGCACGACAGGCCGAGGTGACCATCAACGGCATCGGCGAGCGCGCCGGCAACACGAGCTTGGAGGAAATCGTGATGATTCTGAAATGCCATAAGGGCATCGGCATCGACACGAACATCAACACACAGCGCATCTATCCCACCTCGCGCCTGGTGTCGTCGCTCATGAACATGCCCATACAGCCGAACAAAGCTGTCGTGGGGCGCAACGCCTTTGCACACAGCAGCGGCATCCATCAGGACGGCGTGCTGAAGAATGTGCAGACCTATGAGATTATTGACCCGAAGGACGTGGGCATCGACGAGAATAACATCGTGCTCACAGCACGCAGCGGACGCGCAGCACTGAAGCATCGCCTGCAGGTGCTCGCTGTGGAGTTCACCAACGAGGAGCTGGACAAACTCTACGAAGCCTTCCTGCGACTCGCCGACCTGAAGAAGGAGGTCACCGACGACGATATCCTCATGCTGGCAGGCGTGGATCGCAGCGCCACACGCGCCATCGCTCTCGACTACCTGCAGGTGACGACGGGCATGGGCGTGAGGAGCGTGGCCGCTATCGGACTGAATATCAGCGGCGAGAAATTTGAGGCCTCAGCCTCTGGCAACGGCCCCGTGGATGCTGCCATCAAGGCACTGAAGGTCATCATCCGCCGCCAGATGACGCTCAAAGAATTCACCATTCAGGCCATCTCAAAGGGCTCCGACGACGTGGGTAAGGTGCACATGCAGGTGGAATACAACGGACATCTCTACTACGGTTTTGGCGCTAACACCGACATCATCACAGCCTCTGTGGAAGCCTATATTGACTGTATCAACAAGTTCAAGAAATGAACACGCTATTCGACAAAATATGGGATGCCCATGTCGTGCAGGACATCCCCGACGGTCCCACACAACTGTACATAGACCGTCTGTATATGCACGAGGTAACCTCGCCGCAGGCGTTCGACACGCTGCGCGACAAGGGCATCAAGGTGCTGCGTCCACGGCAGATCTTTGCCATGCCGGACCACAACATTCCATCGGCGTTGCCGACGGAAAATGAAAAAATAAAAGTGGAGAATGAAAAATGTATTTCACTCTCGATTGATGATGAGAAGGGGCGGAAACAGGTGGATACGCTGAAGCGCAACTGCGCTGAGTTCGGCATCACGCACTTCGACATGGGCACGCAGGACAACGGCATCATCCATGTCGTAGGGCCGGAGAAGGGGCTGTCGCTGCCAGGCATGACGATTGTCTGCGGCGACTCTCACACCAGCACCCACGGCGCCGTAGGCGCACTGGCGATGGGCATCGGCACGAGCGAGGTGGCACAGGTGCTGGCCTCGCAGTGCATCCTGCAACAGAAGCCCAAGACGATGCGCATCAACATCGAGGGCACACTCGCCAAGGGCGTTACTGCCAAGGACGTGGCCCTCTACATCATGGCTCAGATGGGCACGGGCGGTGCCACAGGCTATGCCGTGGAATACGCCGGCAGCGCCATCCGCTCGATGTCGATGGAGGGACGCCTGACGCTCTCCAACCTCAGCATTGAGATGGGTTCCCGCGCAGGCCTCATCGCTCCTGACGAGATGACGTTTGCCTATCTGAAAGGACGCGAATATGCTCCCAAAGGCGCGGCGTGGGACAAGGCAGTGGCACAGTGGCAACAGCTCTACTCCGGCCCAGATGCCGTCTTCGACAAAGAGGTCACCTATCGCGCCGAGGACATCGCGCCACGCATCACCTACGGCACGAACCCGGGCGCCGGCATCGCCATCGATGAATGCATCCCAAGTCTGTCTGCGGCATCAGAAGGCGTTGCCAGCGCGGCCGATCTGGCCTACATGGACTTTAAGCCCGGACAGAAGTTAGAAGGCTTGCCCGTGGACTACGCCTTCCTGGGCGCCTGCACCAACGGCCGCATCGAGGACTTCCGCGCCTTCGCCTCTATCGTAAAAGGTCGCACGAAAGCGCCCGGCGTGGTGGCATGGCTCGTGCCCGGCTCATGGGCTGTGCGCCAGCAGATTATCGATGAGGGCATCGACAAGATCTTGGAAGAGGCTGGCTTCGAGCTGCGTCTGCCGTCATGCTCCGCCTGTCTAGCGATGAACGCCGATAAGGTGCCTGCCGGCAAGCTGTGCATCAGCACCTCCAACCGCAACTTCGTAGGCCGCCAAGGTCCTGGAGCACGCACTATCCTGGCGAGCCCACTGACAGTAGCGGCAGCGGCAGTCACAGGAGTGATTACTGACCCGCGGAAGTTCATCGTTTAAGGTTGAAAGTTTAAGGTTTAAAGTTTAAGGTTTAAAGTTTAAAGAATTTATTGTCCATGATGAACAAGCAATTCCATACCATCACCTCCACCTGCATCCCCATTGCCATCGACAACTGCAACACGGACCTCATCATCCCTGCCCGCTATCTGGCCAGCACTACGCGCGACCCTCAGTTTTTCGGCGATGCCTTCATGCACGACTTGCGCTACGACGCCAGCGGCAACGCGGTTCATGATTTCGTCATGAATAAGAATGAATTCAGCGAGGCTCCCAATGAGGGCGTTCATGAGATTATTGTAGCAGGCAAGAACTGGGGCAGCGGCTCCTCGCGCGAACACGCCGCATGGGCCATTGCCGGCTACGGCGTGCGCGTGGTTATCAGCAGCAGCTTTGCGGACATCCATCGCAACAACCTGCTGAATTGCTTCGTGCTGCCTGTCATTGTGTCGCCCGCCTTCCAGCAGCAACTCTTCGAGAGCATTGCTGCCCAGCCGCAGACACAGGTGCGCGTGGATCTGCCGGCACAGACCGTCACGAATCTGTCCACGGGCAGCAGCGAACATTTCGACATCAACGGCTACAAGAAATACTGCCTGATGAACGGGCTGGACGATATAGATTTCTTACTAAAGAACGTGGGGACCCTCCCCCCTGCCCCTCCCTTGTATGGAGGGGAGTAGTCACCTGTCAAGAATAGCTTTTATGAACGATAGCAAACAGTCAACACATTCTGCTCCCTCCCCAACGTTCCCCTCGCCATTTGGAGAGGGGTTAGAGGTGAGACCCGAGAGAGCGGGGGGAGAGTCTCCCATCGAAATCATGGACACCACCCTGCGCGATGGTGAGCAGACCAGCGGTGTCAGCTTCATGCCACATGAGAAGCTGCTAATATGCAAGGCACTGCTGGAAGAGCTCCACGTGGACCGCGTGGAGGTGGCCTCGGCGCGCGTCAGCGACGGCGAGCTGGAGGCTGTGCAGCGCATCACACGATGGGCTGACAGCAAGGGCCTGCTGGATCGCGTAGAAGTACTCGGCTTCGTCGATAATGGCAAGAGCCTCGACTGGATCGAGCGCGCCGGAGCACGCACCATCAACCTCCTCTGCAAAGGCTCACGCCGCCACTGCGAAGGACAACTGGGCAAGACGCTGGAAGAACACGCCGCCGACATCCGCCGCAATGTGGAGATGGCAGCCCAGCGCGGCATCGCCGTGAACCTGTATCTGGAAGATTGGAGTGGGGGGATGAAGACTCTCCCCCATACCCTTCCCTATCAAGGAGGGGAGTATATACCTTCTGAGACAGAGAACAATTATGTTTTCCAACTCTTAGATTCCATCAAAGATCTTATTACTCAAACACATACTACACCATCCCGACAAGGGAGGGCGGGGGGTGGGTCCGCGGTCTCCAGAATCATGCTGCCCGACACCCTCGGCATCCTAAACCCGTTGGAGACGTTGGACTACATGAAGCAGATGGTGGCGCGCTACCCTGGCGTACACTTCGACTTCCACGCTCACAACGACTACGATCTGGCTGTGAGCAACACCCTCGCAGCCGTCCTCGGCGGGGCACAGGGACTCCACACCACCATCAACGGATTGGGCGAACGCGCCGGAAATGCGCCGCTTGCCAGCGTGCAGGCAATCCTAAAAGACCACTTCAACGCAAAAACAAACATCAGTGAGAATCAGCTATACAAGGTAGCACACCTCATAGAGAGTTACAGTGGCATTGCCATTCCACCCAACAAACCCATCACGGGTTCGGCAGTCTTCACACAGGTGGCCGGCGTCCACGCCGACGGCGACAACAAACAAGGCCTCTACCAAAACGCGTTGAAACCAGAGCGCTTCGGCCGACGTCGCGAATACGCCCTCGGCAAAGCCAGTGGAAAGGCGAACATACGCATGAACCTGGAGGAGCTGGGACTGGACCTCAGCGACGAGGACATGAAGAAGGTCACCGACCGCATCATTGAACTGGGCGACAAGAAGGAACACGTCACACAGGAGGACCTGCCGTACATCATCCGCGATGTGCTCAAACACGCTGAGAGCAACGACCGCGTGCAGCTGCTGTCGTACATGGTATCGACAGCCTATGGCCTGCGGCCGATGGCTCAGGTACGCCTCCAAATCGACAACAATATCTACGAGGAAAGCGCTCAGGGCGACGGACAGTATGACGCCTTCGTGCGAGCCGTGAGACACATCTATCGTGACCGCCTGGGACGCGAGTTCCCATGGCTCTCCAACTATGCCGTCACCATCCCACCTGGCGGCCGTACCGACGCCCTCGTGCAAACCACCATCGAATGGGTGTTCGAGGAGAAAACCTATCGCACTCATGCCCTCGATGCTGACCAGACGGAGGCCGCCATCAAAGCCACCATCAAACTGCTCAACATCATCGAACCACTCTATTAATCGCCTATGATCAACGAACACTTCTCATGGCGCAAGCGACTGAAGAGCTTCTCCTACGCCTTTGCCGGGCTGAAGGTGCTGATGCGCAACGAGCACAACGCATGGATTCACACCGCAGCAGCCATCTGCGCCGTGGCAGCTGGCCTCCTACTGCACATCTCGCGCGTGGAATGGTTGGCTGTCTTCATCGTGATTGGAATGGTCTTTGCTGCTGAAATCTTCAATTCGTCGGTGGAAAGGATAGCAGACTTCCTCACCACAGAACACGACGAGCGTATTGGCAAGATTAAAGACCTGGCAGCTGCTGCCGTGCTGGTGTGTGCCATCACAGCCGTAGCAGTGGCTCTCTTCATTTTTGTCCCAAAGGTGGTGGCCCTTCTTGCATAAGCGCTCACGAGATACCATTTTCAGCGCTGTTTCTTAAGAAAAAAACGGATTCTATGCCATTAACTCGGGAAATAGTTGTACTTTTGCAGCCGAATTTCCCAACCTTTGAACAAACGTTCAACGATAACATTACACACAGATGGCACAGAAACCCAGTATTCCCAAAGGTACACGCGACTTCGGCCCTGCCGAAATGGCGCGCCGCAACTATATCTTCGACACCATCCGCAGCGTGTATGCGCTCTATGGATTCCGCCAGATTGAGACACCGGCGATGGAGAATCTCTCCACGCTGATGGGTAAGTACGGCGAAGAAGGCGACAAACTGCTGTTCAAAATCCTGAACAGCGGTGACTTCCTCAGAGGCATCGATGCCAACGAACTATCCGGCGAAGGATCGCCCAAGCTGGCGGCACAGCTGTGTGAGAAAGGTCTGCGCTACGACCTCACGGTACCCTTCGCCCGTTATGTGGTGCAGCACCGCGAGGAGCTGACACTCCCCTTCCGCCGTTTCCAGATCCAGCCCGTATGGCGCGCCGACCGTCCCCAGAAGGGTCGCTATCGCGAGTTCTACCAGTGCGATGCCGACGTTGTGGGTTCCGACTCGCTGCTCAATGAGGTGGAGCTGATGCAGATTGTCGATGAGGTATTCCGCCGCTTCGGCATCCGCGTCTGCATCAAAATCAACAACCGCAAGATCCTCACCGGCATCGCCGAGATCATCGGCCAAGCCGACAAGATTGTAGATATCACCGTGGCTATTGACAAGCTGGACAAGATTGGTCTTGACAACGTCAACGCCGAGCTTGCCGAGGCCGGCATCCCCGCCGACGCCATCGAGAAGCTGCAGCCCATCATCCAGCTCAGCGGCAGCAACGCCGACAAGCTGGCCACCATGCGCGCAGTCCTGAAAGATAGCGAGATTGGCCTCAAAGGCATCGACGAAGTGGAGTTTGTCCTCAATCAGTTTGCAGCAGTAACAGCTCCCTCCCTACAAGGGAGGGCAGGGGGTGGGTCTTCCCTCGAGTTCGACCTCACCCTCGCCCGCGGCCTCAACTACTACACAGGTTGCATCTTCGAGGTGAAGGCCTTGGACGTGGAGATTGGTAGCATCACCGGCGGTGGACGCTATGACAACCTCACAGGTATCTTCGGCATGCCCGGCCTCTCAGGTGTCGGCATCTCCTTTGGCGCCGACCGCATCTACGATGTGCTGAACCAGCTGGACCTCTACCCCAAGGAGGTGAGCACAGCCACGCAGCTGCTCTTCGTGAACTTCGGCGAGGCCGAGGCCGCCTACGCGCTGCCCGCAGTAGCCGCCTGCCGTCAGGCCGGTATCCGCACGGAGATCTACCCCGATGCCGCGAAGATGAAGAAGCAGATGCAGTATGCCAATGCCCGCGAGATTCCTTTCGTGGCACTGGCTGGCGAAAGCGAGATGGCCGAAGGAAAATTCACGCTGAAGAACATGACCACAGGCGAACAGCAGCTCATCAGTGCTTCGGAAATCGCACGTATTATTCAATCATAATGACGGATAATGCGGAGGATACCATAAAAATGGCACAATAAAAGCGAAGTATCGATATCTCTTTTTCTTAATTATTATTTGGCCATTTCAGCAAAAAATACGAACTTTGCACCCGAAAAAGCAAAACCAAAAGACGAGTTATCATTCAGGTCTATGAAAAGAATTCCGATGATGGTTTCGGTAGCTCTTCTGATGTGCGCTACAACAGCTATGTCTCAGCAGGTTTTATCGCTGGACAGTTGTCGTGCACGTGCTCTCCGAAACAACAAAGAACTGCAGATGAGCGCTCTCAAGAAAGAGGCAGCTCACTGGCAACGCAAGAGTGCGCTGACCAACTACTTCCCCCGCATCAATGCCGTGGGTACTTATCAGTACTCTTCGAAAGAGATCTCCCTGCTCAGCGATGAGCAAAAGGACAAGCTGAACAACCTGGGCACAAACATGGCGAACACCCTGAAAGCCAGCCTCGCTGACAAGGTAAACGGCCGTCTGGACAACCTCCAGCAGCGCTGGAACGCCTTCACGCAGACGCCGCAGTTCGCACAGCTGATGCAGGATCCGCAGGTGCTGGCCATGCTGGCGCAGAACCCGCAGCTGGCACAGCTGCTGCAAAGCCCTAACATGGTGCAGCAGATTGCCGGCCCCTACCTGCAGCAGGCCGCCATGGCCTTCGACGGCATGTTGAGCGGCATCACGTCCATGCTGGACGGGACGGGTCAAAGCATCGTAGATGCCTTCCACACCGACACGCGCAACATGTTCGGCGCCACCGTGATGCTGACACAGCCCCTGTACATGGGCGGCAAGATCCGTGCTTATGACAAGATCACGCGCCTGGCCGAGCAAGCTGCCGGCGAGCAGCACACCATGGAGGAACAGAACCTGCTGGTGAGCGTGGACGAAGCCTACTGGCGCATCGTGGCCCTGCAGAGCAAGAAGCAGCTGGCCGAGAGCTTCCTCAGCACCGTCCAGAAGTTGGACAGCGATGTGGAGAAGATCATCTCCGAGGGATTGGCCACGAAGGCCGACGGCCTCTCCGTGAAGGTGAAGCTCAACGAGGCTGAGGTGGCTGTCATCCAGGTCGATAACGGCCTCGCCCTCTCACGCATGGCGCTGGCACAGCTCTGCGGCCTGCCCCTCGACAGCGAGTTCCGTCTGACCGACGAGCCCGCGAATGCCCAAGCCACCTTTGAGGCTTCCGACACCCCCGACATGGGCGAGCTCGTGAGCGCTGCCGACGAGGTCAACGCCGTGGAAACCGCCATGCAGAACCGTGCCGAGCTGCGCGCCCTGGACATCGCCGCGAAGGTGAAGGACCAGCAGGTGAAGGTGGCCCGCTCTGAATACATGCCCAACCTGGCGCTCACCGCCGGCTACCTGCTCTCCAACCCCAACCTCTACAACGGCTTCCAGAAGAAATTCGGCGGCATGTGGACCGTGGGCGTGGTGCTGAAGGTGCCCATCCTCACGTGGGGCGACCGCATCTACAAGGTCAAGCAGGCCAAGGCCGAGGCGGCCATCGCCCATGTGAAGGCTGAGGAGGTGCGCGAGAAGATTACCCTGCAGGTGAACCAGAACCGCCAGAAGTTGCAGGAGGCCCAGCACCGCCTGGCCACCGCCAAGGGCAGTCAGGACAAGGCCGACGAGAACCTCCGCATGGCCAATCTGGGTATGCAGGAGGGCGTCATCCCCGTGTCCAACGTCCTGCAGGCGCAGACCGCCTGGCTGTCGGCACATTCCACCCTCGTGGACGCACAGATCGACGTACGCCTGGCCGACCTCTACCTGCAACGCGCAAAGGGTATTCTGAGATAAACAGGATTTACGAATTGAAAATAAAGAACATATACAATGGCTAAAAGAACAAAACTCAACAATCTGCTGATCATTGCCCTCGTGATTGTGGCTGTGATCTTAGTAGTCATCCTCGTGGGCCTCTTCCTGCCCCAACCCCAAGAGGTGCTGCAGGGCCAGGCTGAGACCAGTGACTACCGCGTCTCCAGCAAGGTGCCCAGCCGTGTCAAGGAACTTCGTGTACACACCGGCGACAAGGTGAAGGCCGGCGACACACTCGTCATCATGGACTCCCCCGAGGTGCGCGCCAAGATGATGCAGGCCGAGGCTGCCGAAGCTGCCGCTAAGGCTATCGAACAGAAGGCACAGAACGGTGCCCGCCAACAGGAGATCCAGGGTGCCTATGAGCTTTGGCAGAAGGCCAAGGCCGGTCTGGAAGTCTGCGAGAAGACCTACAGCCGCGTGAGCCGCCTCTACGATGAGGGTGTCATCCCCGCCCAGAAGCGCGACGAAGCCGAGGCACAGCTGAAGGCGATGCAGGCCACCGAGAAGGCTGCCAAGAGCCAGTATGAGATGGCTTGCGAGGGTGCCCGCCGCGAGGACAAGGCCGCCGCTGCCGCACAGGTAGCACGCGCACGCGGTGCCGTCACCGAGGTGCAGGGCTACATCAACGAGACCGTGCTGCTGGCCACTGCCGACGGCACCGTCACCGAGATCTTCCCCAAGGAGGGCGAGCTCGTGGGCACTGGTGCCCCCATCATGAACATCGCCAAGGACAACGACATCCGCTTCATCTTCATGGTGCGCGAGGACTACCTCCCTGGCATGACCCTCGACACCGAAGTCAACTGCTATGTCCCCGCCCTCGACCGCGACCTCAAGGTACGAATCACCAGCATGAACGTTATGGGAAGCTACGCCACGTGGAAAGCCACGAAGGCACTTGACCAATACGATCTGAAGACTTTCGAGGTCACAGGCCGTGCCGTAAACGATGCAGACCTAAAAGGAATCCTCGCAGGCATGACCGTTGTCATCAAGTAACACACTGCGATGCTGAAAGCATTAAACAATATCTGGGAAATCATGATGCGTGAGGTGCGCGCCTTCGGCCGCCGCCCCATCTTCCTGATGATCATGTTCGTGGCGCCGCTGGGTTTCCTGTGGCTGTTCACGAGCCTCATGGACGCGGGTCTTCCCACGAAGCTGCCCGCAGCGCTGGTCGATGAGGATGACACCCATGTCACCCGTCAGCTCACGCGTATCCTGGGGACAATGCAGGAGACGAACTTCGTCATCACGACCAAGAGCTTCACCGAGGCACGCCAGGCCATGCAGCGCGGCGAGATCTACGCCATCTTCCGCATCCCCAAGGGCACCACCGAGGCTGCGCTCACGCAACGGCAACCCGTCATCTCATTCTACACAAACGACACATACTATGTGGCCGCGTCCTTGCTGATGAAGGACATGCGCAAGATGAGTGAGATGGCCGGCTTGGCCATGACGCGTGCCGTGATGCGTGCCAAGGGAAAGACCGACGCCCAGATCATGGGCACACTACAGCCCATCGTCATCGAAAGCCACCCCCTCGGCAACCCCCATCTGAACTACTCCGTGGTACTCACGAACCTCATTGTGCCCGGCCTGCTGATGCTGGTCATCATGCTGACCACCAGCTACACCTTCGGCAGCGAGTGGAAGCGCGGCCAGCAGAAGAAGCTCTATGAGCTGTGCGATGGCAACATGGCTGTCGCCATCTTCGGCAAGCTCTCCGTGCACACCGTCACCTTCACGCTCATGATGTGGCTCTTCGACTTCATCTTCTACAGCTACCTGGAGTTCCCGTGCGCCTGCGGCATACCCCGCATGATGCTGTGGGGCTTCCTCGCTGTGCTGGCGTCGCAGGGCTTCGGACTGCTCATGTTCGAGGCCTTCCCCGGGCAGATGCGTATGGCCATGTCGGCCTGCTCGCTGCTGGGCGTGATGCAGTTCTCGCTGGCGGGCTTCTCCTTCCCCGTGTCGGCCATGTACGAGCCCTTCCAGTGGCTAGCTGACATCTTCCCCCTCCACCATTATTTTGTCATCTACGTCAATCAGGCCCTCAACGGTTACTCCATCTCCTATGTATGGGGCAGTGTCGTGATCTTGATATTCATCTACCTGCTGCCGCAGTTCTTCGCGTGGCGCCTGAAAGATGCTATGCTCCATAAAAACTACCGCGAATGAGAAAGCCTAAGTTCCCCATCATACACGTCTGGCTCGACGAGCTCAGCGAGATCGTGAAAGACGAGGGCATCCTCATCTTCATGATTCTCCTGCCCCTCGCCTACCCCCTCCTCTATGCCCTCATCTACAACACCGAGACACAGCGCGAGCTGCCCATCTGCGTGGTCGATGACAGCATGACAGGACGCAGCCGCGACTTCATCCGCCGCGTCGATGCCACCCCCGAGGTGGAGGTGGCCACCCACTGCACCGACATGGAGCAGGCCCGGGAGCTCATGCGCCAGCGCCGCGTCTTCGGCATCCTGCACATCCCCCGCGAGTTCAACGAACGCCTCTGGCGTGGCCAGCAAGCCGTCGTAGGTCTCTACAGCGACCTCACCTCCATGCTCTACTACAAGGTCGAGTATCTGGCCGTCATCAACGTGGCGCAGGAGCTCAACCGCAACATCAAAGTCCTGGAGCGCCAGGGCGATGCCACCACCGCCCGCGAGGAAAGCCTGGCGCGCTGGCCCATCCGCTTCGAGGAAGTCAAGCTCTACAACTCCGCCGGCGGTTTCGCCGCCTTCCTCATCCCTGCCGTCCTCATGCTCATCGTGCAGCAGGCCCTCTGCCTCTGCGTCGGCATGTCCATGGGTCGCTCGCGCGAGCGCTTCCGCGGCCTCGTCATCCCGCCCACAAGACACTATAAGAACGCGCTGGCCGTCGTCCTCGGCAAGGCCCTCGTCCACTTCCTCATGTTCATGATCATGGGCATCTACATGACCGTGTGCGTGACCCACTGGTTCGGACTGCCCAACCTCGGGCACTTCTGGGAGATTGTCGGCATGCTCGTGCCTTACGTGGCCGCCAGCACCTTCATGGCCATGTTCTGGTCCAGCTTCATATACCGCCGCGAGGACTGCATCCTGCTCTTCGTGTTCATGTCCATCCCCCTGCTCTTCCTCACGGGTGTCAGCTGGCCCGGAGCCTCTGTGCCGCCCTTCTGGAAAGCCGTCGGCAGCATCTTCCCCTCCACCTACGGTGCCAACGCCTACGTGCGCATCCAAGGCATGGGAGCCTCCATGGGCGACTGCCACTTCGAGCTCCAGCGGATGTGGATCCTCACCGGCATCTACTTCCTCCTCACCTGGCTCATCTACTACTTCGAGATCCGCAAGGCCGTCGGCCGCAGCGTCCTCGATTAACCGATAAATGAAGAGCCCCCTTCGCAGCGTCGCGGAGGGGGCTCTTTCGTGTTCTATGATTACTTCAGGTATTTAGCCAAGTCGCTGCCGGTGCGGCGGAGGGCGATGGCGATGCCGAGGGCGTTGAGGCGGGCACCACGGAGGGAGGTGTGGGTGTGGTCGCCGCAGTAGTATGCCTTGGCGGCCTCGGGACCGATGGCATCGAGGGCGTCGGCGGTGATGTTATGCAGGTCCAAGAAGGTGGTGCCTGTCTGCTCGGCGACGGCGCGATACCACAGGCCGTAGCTGTCGTTGCGGCGCTCGATATGCTGGCCGTCGGGCCATTCGTTGCGCGGCGTGAGGCTGACGATGATGGGCGTGGCACCCTTCTCGCGGCAGTCGTCGATCATCTTGCGGAGGTACCAGCCGAAGCTATAGACCACCTCGTTGTAGGCCTCGTCCTTGAGGACTACGCGGCTGACGCAGCTGGTGTCGGCGACACCCGGAATGTCGCCACGATGTTTACCGCGATGGAGCTCGCCGATGTCGTTGTGCCCGAACTGAATGAGCACGAAGTCACCCGGCTGCAGGTCGTTATAGACTTTCTCCCAGCGTCCCTCGCGCAGGTATGTGCGCAGCGAGCGTCCCGCCTGTGCGCAGTTGATATAGGTAATCTTGTTCTCGTCGAAGATGCGCCAAGCCTGCGAACCCCATCCCCACATGCCTGTGCTGTCGCGGTCTGTGTTCTTGACTGTGCTGTCGCCGGTGATAAAGACCACGGGCTTCCCCTGCTCGCGCTTCACGCCGGTGGTGGGTAGCGCCACGTTCTGCATCATGGCCTGCAAGGGCTGCAGCTCAGGATGGCTGCAGACCATGAGGCCCTCGGCAGCACAGCGTGCGTTGTGCTCGGCTCCGAACTTGGACGTGTGTATGTTGTCAAGGTAGAAGTGGTAGTTGAGCTTCCACGATGACATGGCATCGTACTTGGCAGCAGAGAGCTCGTTGAGGTCAATGAAGGGCACATTGAGTTCCTCGGCCACCTGGCGTGCCCACAGGCCAAAGGAATCGTTCACTCTTACGGCCTCCCAGCCAGAGGTCTCCTCTCCCTGACGGGAGGGGTCGGAGGTTGCTCTCTTGCGGGGAGTGAGACTCATGAGAATGGGATGTGCACCCAGCGCACGTGTCTCGCGCACGAAGCGACGCATGTACTCGCCGTAACTATAGACCGTCTCCTGCTGCCCCTGATGCGGTCCCTCCTTGAGGGTGACCACGAGGGAGTCAGTAGCAGAGATGCCCTTGATGGTAGCACGGCAGCGGCCGCTGTCGAAGGGGCCATTATCATTGTGCCCCAGCTCGATGATGACCCAGTCGCCGGGACGGATGCCACGCTTCACATCAGGCCACAGCTGGGTGTAGAAGGTGCGCGAGCTGGTGCCGCCGAGAGCTTGGTTCTCGACCGTTATACGGTTCTCATCGAAGTAGTGATGGGCGAAGAAGCCCCATCCCCACTGGCCGTTGTCGCCGTTGCCCTTGGTGCCTGTGCGCATGGTGGAGTTACCCACGAGGAAGAGCACGGGGTGGTCGTCCACACGGCTGCTGCCAGCCTCGGGGCGCGCCGTCTTGACTTTCTCCAGGGAGTCCAGCGTGAGGTCCACGACACGATTGACATCGTCCATGGGCTTATATTCCTTATCTTGTGCCTGTACGGCTGTGCAGCAGGCTACGGTGCCTGCGAGCATCCATATTTTTGCTGTACGTATCATGCTCTTTACCTTCAACAAACTATGCCTTAAACTTTGCCGTCTGCTCGGCCGTGAAGGAGGCATCGTCGAAGTAGTCGAGACGCATGGCGCGACGCACCTCGGACATGGTCTGCGCACCGGCCTCGCGGGCCACCTCGGTGCCCTTGCGGAGGATGTCGATGACAGCAGGGATGTCCTTCTCAAATTCGGCGCGGCGCTGGCGGATGGGCTCCAGGGTCTCCTGCAGCACGGCGGCGAGGAACTTCTTGCATTTCATGTCGCCGAGGCCACCACGGCGGTAGTGGTCCTTGAGGGCATCGAGGTTCTCGTAGTCCGGCAGATAGCGCCCGAAATGCTCGGGGCGGCAGAAGGCGTCGAGGTAGGTGAAGACGGTGTTACCCTCCACCGTGCCGGGGTCGCTGACCTGCAAGTGGTTGGGGTCGGTGAACATGCTCTTGACCTTCTTCTCGACCTCATCGGCGCTGTCCTTGAGGTAGATGCAGTTGCCAAGGGACTTGGACATCTTGGCCTTGCCGTCGGTGCCGGGCAGGCGCAGGCAGGCGGCGTTCTCGGGCAGCAGGATATTGGGCTCTACGAGGGTCTCGCCGTAGATGTTGTTGAAGCGGCGCACAATCTCGCGGCACTGCTCCAGCATGGGCTCCTGGTCTTCACCCACGGGCACGGTAGTGGCCTTGAAGAGGGTGATGTCGGCAGCCTGCGAGATGGGATAGGTGAAGAAACCTACGGGGATGCTCTCGCCAGAGAAACCGCGCATCTGTATCTCGGTCTTCACCGTGGGGTTGCGCTGCAGACGGCTGACGCTGACGAGGTCCATGAAGTAGAACGTGAGCTCGCAGAGCTCGGGAATCTGGCTCTGGATGAAGAGGGTGCTCTTGGCGGGGTCGAGGCCTACGGCAAGGTAGTCGAGAGCCACCTCGATGACATTCTGGCGCACCTTATCGGGATTGTCGATATTGTCGGTGAGGGCCTGAGCGTCGGCCTCGAAGATGAAGATTTTATCGTAGAGGCCTGAGTTCTGCAGTTCTACGCGACGGCGAAGTGAGCCGACATAATGTCCGATGTGAAGGGGACCCGTGGGACGGTCGCCCGTAAGAATGATAGACTCTCCCCCCACCCTCCCTATCAGGGAGGGAGTAGGATGATTTGACTGATTGTTTTCTAACATATTCATATATTTATTATTTGTATTATAGACTGACTATCATTTGTAATTACTCCCTCCCTGATAGGGAGGGAGGGGGGAGAGTCCCTTATTTGAATAGTTTCTCAATCGTGTCTTGCGGGAGGATGGAGACGATGAGGTGACCATCGGGAGTATAGTTGGGTGATGAGGTGGCGAAGAGCTGCTCCACGAGGTCGTGCATCTCAGCCTGCGAGAGCACCTGCCCCACAGGGATGGCGGCAGCACGTGCCAGCGTGAGCGACATCTTCCCGAAGAGCTGCTCGGCGGTGAGTGTGCCACGGTCGGCAACGGCGGCCAAAAGCTCGACCAGCAGGCGCTGGATATCGACGCCTTCCAAGCCCGAGGGGTACCCTACGATGGAGATGGCACCGCCGCCGAGGTCGTTGACATCGAAGCCGAAGCGCTGCAGCTGGGGCTCTATGTCAGCGAAGGTGGCAGCATCTGCGGGAGAGAGTTCCATGACCTCGGGGAAGAGATAGCGCTGCGAGGGCAGCGGCGCACTCTCCAATTGGTTGATATATCGGTCGTAGAGGACGCGGATGTGCGCACGATGTTGGTCGATGAACATCAGCCCGTTCTCCACAGCGGTAACCATGTAGGTGCCGCGATATTGCAAGTAGGTGAGAACTCCATCCCCGGCAGCAGACCCACCCCCAACCCCTCCCGTGAGGGAGGGGAGTTGGTCCTCGAGAGGGGAAGAGCCGGTATATAATGATTCCCAGTTTTGTGGGACTTTATTTCTGTGAGCTGAAAAAGAATCTGTGCGCCAGCTCTCCCCTCTGCGCCGTAGGCTCTCCCCTCCCTGACGGGAGGGGTCGGGGGTGGGTCTGAAGGGATTGAACGTAGGATCAAGGTTGACCGTTGGCGGCTGCACAGGTTTCGTGCGGTCTGTATCCAACGGATTGAAGACAGGGATCTCTGCCGGGCGCCCTTCGGTGTCGAAGTCGATGGTGGGGACTGCATTAAAGCGCCCCAGCGCTTCGCGAACGGCAGCCAGCAGGATTTGCCAGATGGCCAGTTCGTTCTCAAACTTAATTTCCGTCTTCGTGGGGTGTATGTTCACATCGATCTCAGCAGGGGGCACATCGAAATAGATGAAATAGGGCACTTGTTCGTCGGAGGGTATCAGCCTGGCAAACGCCTCCTGCACAGCACGATGGAAATAGGGATGCCGCATATAGCGGTTGTTGACAAAGAAGAACTGCTGCGCACCACGCTTACGAGAGGACTCAGGCTTGCCCACGAAGCCGCAGATGCTGACCATCGGTGTGGTGACCTCTACCGGCAACAGGTTGTCCGAGAGGCGGGCACCGAAGACGCCGGAGATGCGCTGCTTGAGGCTGGAGGGCGTGAGGTTGAGCAGCGAGACATCGCCGTGCTTGAAGGTGAAGGCGATATCGGGATGCACCAGCACGATGCGCTCCAGCTCATTGCTGATGTTGGAGAGTTCCGTCTGGTTGCTCTTCAGGAACTTACGACGTGCAGGAACATTAAAGAAGAGGTTCTTGATGAGGAAGTTGGACCCCACGGCGCAAGCCGTAGGCTCTTGGCTGACAATGCGTGACCCTTCCATCACGAGATGCGTGCCAAGATCCTGATCTGCCATGCGGGTGGTGAGCTCCACCTGTGCCACAGAGGCGATGGAGGGCAGCGCCTCGCCGCGGAAACCCATCGTGGTGAGCGTGAAGAGGTCGGCAGCCTTCAGTATCTTGCTGGTGGCGTGGCGCTCGAAAGCCAGACGTGCATCCGTCTCGCTCATCCCCGTACCGTCGTCGATGACCTGCAGGCTCGTGCGACCGGCATCGACAGCGATGATGTCGATGCGTCGTGCACCAGCATCCACAGCGTTCTCTACCAGCTCCTTGACGACAGAAGCGGGACGCTGAATGACCTCGCCAGCAGCTATCTGGTTGGCGACGCTATCGGGAAGGAGATGAATGGTGTCCAAGTTTGAGTTTAATGTTTAAGGTTTAATGGAAAAATTAGAAGCGGAAGGAGCCGGTGAGGAGGTAGTGCCAAAGGATGAGGAGCACGACAATGATGGCAATGGCTACGCCAGGGTGCAGGCGACGACGGTCAGGGTCAGCCTTCTTGAGGTTCTTGGCAAACTTACCGCGGTAGGACTCAATGTCTGGCTTGTAGGCGGGTGTCTCGCCGCGCTCTATCTGTTCCTCGCGTTTCGCTTCTTCCACGAGGCGGTCGAGTTTGTCCTGACGTTCGGAAGTGTATATATGTACGCCACGAAAGCGACGTGGTTCACGGCTTGAAAAGAGAGACATATTTTTGAGAGATTAGATATCGAAGATTGATGGTTGATGATGAATGATTAGGGATTGGGCTCTTGAACTTCTTGAGCTTTTGGAACTTCTTGAACCTCTGGAACTTCTTGAACCTCTGGAACCTTTGGAACCTCTTGAGTCCTGGCCATTTCCTTTTTAGGAGCAGCTGCAGCAACCGGCCGCCGTTTCTTAGGTCCGCTGTGGCGAATAGAAGGTTTGAGTTCTGTGCCAGGCTTCTTAGGACGCCACTCAAAGATGTCATCCTTGCTGACGGGGCGCACATAGTCGAACCATTGGAAATTAGGCAGGAAACGTACGTCGGGTGTGACGAGTGCCAAGGGATGCAGACGCCCTTCGGCCTGTCCGTCGAACATGATTTTGTCCACCTTACGCTCTACCATGTAAAGGTTGAGGATGGAGCCCTCGGCATGCAGGAGCCCTATCATCAGGCTGTCGGAATCGAAGGGGTAGTAGTTGGTGAGCACATTGCCGGCGGTGACGGTCAGGTACATCGCCCCATCGCGGAAATAGGAACGCATGATGTTGCCCGCCACCTGATTGTAGCACATGGAGTCAATCCGTTCCACTGAGAGCGCCTGACGGATGACATGGGTGGAATCGACCGTGGAATCATTCATCCACGCCTTGATTTCCTCGCCCAGCAGCTGCTGCCCGTCCTGCCATACGATGGGGTCGCGATACATGGTCAGCGTGGAGTCGAGGGAGAGATAGACCATGGAGTCACACACGGCCTGCAGGTCGCGACGGTAGGCGCGCACATGGTGATAGCCACGCATCTCGCGCCAGACGCTGTCGGTGTTGATATCATAGGTGAACAGCTTAAAGGTGTCAGCGTGGACAAACAGGCTGTCGCGCTGTGAGAAGTCGATGAGCACGGCACTGTCCGTAGCCTCGGCATAGCCGATGGAGTCAGCGTAGAGGACATAGTGTCCTGTGAACATGTTCTTGTTGACCTGGTCGATGCTGACGACATTGCCAAAGCCCTTGGAGATGGCACCCTCGCCGATGTAGTCGAGGCTGTCAGCCGTCACCGTGCGCCCTTTGTTGCTGACGATGGAGCGCTCCAGCAGATGGGCGTGGTCTGTACGCGTGTCGTAGGTGCCACATTCGCTGTAGATGTGATTGTCGCCGTTGTCGATGTTGGAGGGTCCCACGATGCGCGCCGTTGCTGTGCCGGTGTTGTAGTGGAGGGTGTCGCTGATGAGGGTGAAGCGGGGATTCTGCAGATCCACATTGTAGTTGAAGATGGCCTCGCGCGTGGCAGGGCTGTACTGTCCCCATTCGCTCGTGAGCGTGTTCTCCTTGTCCACGAGTTTGCCGCCCTGGAAGAAGTAACCGAGGTTATAGAGTCGGTCGTAGTCGAGACTGTCACAGAACAGGCGGCTGTCGTAGTGCTTGAGCACCACATTGTAGCGCGCCATCGCCAGCTGGTCGAAGCCGTCGTAGTAGAGGACGTCGGAGTTGAGGATGAGCGTGTCGGCCTGGTTCATCACGACATGGCCGAAGGCATCGAAGGAGTTGCTTCCCTCATAGTAGAGGGCGCTGTCGCAGGTGAGGATGACGTCATCGTGGCGGAAGCGGACGTTGCCCACAAGAATCTGTGCCTCGCGATGCACACGCTGGTTGTAGTAGAGTTCATCCGCATGAATCAGGTTGATGCGCGAGCCTTTAGGACGCGCAGCAGACCCACCCCCCTGCCCCTCCCTTGTAGGGAGGGGAGTAGATACACTTGCTATCGAGCAGAGTGCTGTCAGCAAGGCTATGAGTATGAAGGGGAAGCGTGGTTTCAACGAGGTCTAATCTTGTTCGGTAATTACTCCCCTCCCTGCAAGGGAGGGGCAGGGGGGTGGGTCTGCCGGGGGAGAGTCTTTCCCTACTCCTTCACCCACCCCGGATACTGGAACTCACAGTTCACCCACTCGGGATTGATGCGGATGTAGGTGGTACGCTGCTTCTCGCGAATCCAATTATTGAGGAACTCCTCGGAACGGCTTTGACGCACAATATGGCTGAGGACCTGGAAGTCCTCGGTGATGGTGGCGGTATGAGCCGGTATGCGGTTTTTGAGTTTGACGATGCAGCATTGTTCCTTGCCTTTCTTGTCAATCATCGTGAAGGGTTTGGAGATGTCACCCACCTCCATGGTCTCCACGACACGGGCAATCTCCGCAGGCAGCTCGCCCATCTTGAAGCGCGAGGTGCGCACGCGCTCGCCGGTGTTGGCATCCTGTGTGACATTGAACATCAAGCCTTTATTCGCACGGGAATCGACATCGTCGGAGAGGCGCGAAGCGGCCACCTCAAAGGTGAACACGCCCTCGCGGATGTCCTTGGCGATGGAATCCAGACGCGAGAGAGCGGCATCGATATCGGCCTGATCCACATGCGGTTTCTTGAGGATATGGCGCAGCTTCAGCTTGTCGCCGCGCTTGTCCACGAGCTGGATGATATGATAGCCGAACTGCGACTCCACAATCTTCGACACCTTCTTGGGGTCGTTGAGGCTCCAGGCGACATTGGCGAAGGCGGGGTCCAGCTCCATCTTGCCCATATAGTCCATCTCGCCGCCCTGACGCGCAGAGCCGGGGTCCTCGCTGTAGAGGATGGCCAGCGTGGAGAAGCTGGATGAGCCGCTCTGGATGCGCTCGGCATATTCGCGGAGGGCAGACTTCACGCGCTCTATCTCCTCGGGCTGGATGCGGGGATGCTCGGCCAGCAGCTCCACCTCCACCTGCGTGGGTATCAGCGGCAGGGAATCTTCGGGGATATCCTTGAAATAATGGCGCACCTCGGCGGGTGTCACCTTGATATCCTTAGTAAGATGTTCGCGCACGAGCTCCATCACCTGGTTGTCTTTCACCAGGTCATGGGTCTCCTCGCGTATCTGCGCCATGCTCATATTGCGGTATTCCTCGAGTTTCTCCTTCGAGCCCGCAGCCTGCACCCATTGGTTGATCTGCGCCTCCACATAGCGGTTGATCTGCTCTTCGGCAGCTTCAATACTGTCGATTTGCGCCTGATGCAGGAACAGCTTCTGGATGGCCAGGTTCTCAGGGATGACGCAGTAGGGGTTGCCCGTGACGCGCGTCATCTGCGTGCGCACCTTCTCCACGTCGCTACGCAGGATGGCCTCATCGCCAACCACCCAGATGACCTCGTCCACCACATTGCCGGCAAACTGTGCAAAAGACGACAATTGTGCTCCCATCACGAGGAGCACAAGTGCCACAAAACGTTTGATATGTGCGAATATCATTATTCTCAATGCTTGTTAACGGTGTTTAATGCTTCCTGGAAGACTTCGAAGGTGTAGCGCCGCCGCAGCTCTGCCACGAACTCCTGCTCCTTGACGGCCTGATAGTCGGCCACCACCTGTGCGCTGACATCTGTCCACAGCTGCGGACCTTTCTTGAGCTTACGTCCGATGATGCCCACAGCGGGATATTTCGCATTCACGCGCGTCTTGCCTTCCTTCACGCCGAAGGCGAGGGAGTCCACCATGGCGTGCTCGCCCTGTGCAAAGATGCGACGGTCGAAGCGCACCTGCACGCTGTCCTTGTTGAACTGCGTCTTCACGATGTCGGCCCACTTGTCTTCGGGCTTGCCCTTCAGCGCTTTCTGCACCTGCTTGAGGACCGCGGGATTGATGGCCTGCAGGAGAGCACCGGCATAGTGAGGCTTGTCGAAGGCGTATGCCTTCTTATTCTGCTTGAAGTACATCTCCAAGGCGACGGTGTCCTTGGCGGCAGGCTCCCACACCTGACGCTGGCAGATCTCATAGAAGAGAAGGCCGTCGTGGTACTCCTGCACCAGATATTTCAGTTCTGAGTCCTGAGCGCAGAGGCGTTCTGTCTCCTCGTCCATCACCTGCTCCAGCGTCTTGCCGCTCTGCTTGGAGAGGCTGTCCACGAGCGTGTTGGCAATGCGGTCCTTCATGCCGCGCTGCTCCAGGAACTGACGGATGCGCGGGGCCAGCGTGTCGTAGGGTTCCAGCGGTTTCTTGTCCATGAGCTTCAGGATGTGCCAGCCTACGGTGGAGAGCAACGGAGCACGCACCTCTTCCTTCTGCAACGCATAGCAGGCATCCTCCACTTCCTTGAGCAACTGCTTAGGGCCTATCCACCCGATGATGCCTCCACGCTGCGCTGTGCCATGGTCCTCGGAGGTCTTGGCAGCAAGGGCTGCGAAGTCCTCGCCGGCCTGCAGGCAGGCATAGATGGAATCTATACGCGCCTTGGCAGCGGCCTGCTGCTCGGGGGTCGATTGCTGCATGACGCGCACGAAGATGTGGGCGGGCAGGAGGAGCTCCTTCCCATCGAGTTCTGCCAGCATCCTATCGTAGTAGTTGCGCACCTCCTGCTCCTCAGCTGCGGGGGAGACGAGCAAGGGGCGGATCTGCTGGTCGCGGTATTCGCGGAACTCCTTCTGATAGCTGGACAGCGTGTCGAGGCGGGCATCCAAGGCGGCCTCCACCTTCAGCTTGTAGTTGATGAAGAGATCGACATACTCGTCAACGGTCTTCTTGTCGATGACGCCGTCGGTGTTGTTCTTGTTGTAGTTGTACTCAAACTCTGAGCGCAGCACATCCTTGCCGTTGATGCGCATCACAACAGGGTCAGGACTCTCCCCCAGCCCCTCCCTATCAGCAGGGAGGGGAGTAGTTACTTGTGCCATGAGGGTTGCTGCAATCAGAAATGTAGATACTATTACAGAAAATTTTTTCATCGTTATTACTAATGTATTCTATTCTTGAATGGTGACCACTCCCTCCCTATAGGGAGGGCGGGGGAGGGTCCTCTATTGCGGCCTGCTGTAGTTAGGCGCCTCGCTGGTGATGGTGATGTCGTGGGGATGGCTCTCCAGCACACCGGCATTGGTGATGCGCACGAACTTGGCGTGGTGCAGCGCCTCGATGGTGGCCGCGCCGCAGTAGCCCATGCCCGAGCGCAGGCCGCCCACGAGCTGATAGATGACTTCCTGCACCGTTCCCTTGTAGGGTACACGGCCGGCGATGCCTTCGGGCACGAGCTTCTTCACATCCTTCTCGCAAGCCTGGAAGTAGCGGTCCTTGCTGCCGTTCTCCATAGCTTCGAGAGAGCCCATGCCGCGGTAACTCTTGAACTTACGGCCGTTGAAGATGATGGTGTCGCCCGGGCTCTCCTCGGTGCCGGCCACCAGCGAGCCTATCATCACGCAGTTGCCGCCAGCGGCAATGGCTTTCACGATATCGCCGGAGTAGCGCAGGCCGCCGTCAGCGATGAGGGGCACGCCCGTGCCTGCCAGCGCGCTGGCGACATCATAGACGGCAGACAGCTGCGGCACACCCACACCTGCCACCACACGTGTGGTGCAGATGCTGCCAGGGCCGATGCCCACCTTGATGCCGTCGGCACCTGCCTCCACCAGCATACGGGCAGCATCGCCCGTGGCGACATTGCCCACCACGATATCCACGTTGGGGTATGCAGCCTTGGCCTCGCGCAGTTTCTCGATGACGCCCTTGCTGTGGCCGTGGGCCGTGTCGATGACGATGGCGTCGGCGCCAGCCTCCACGAGGGCACTGATGCGCTGCAGCGTGTCATTGGTGACGCCCACGCCGGCAGCCACTCGCAGACGGCCTTTCTCATCCTTGCAGGCCATCGGCTTATCCTTGGCCTTCGTGATATCTTTATAGGTAATCAGGCCGATGAGGTGGTTCTCATCGTCCACGACAGGCAGCTTCTCAATCTTGTTCTCCTGCAGGATCTGTGCGGCAGCCGTGAGGTCGGTCTGCTGATGGGTCGTCACGAGATGCTCGCTTGTCATCACCTCTGCGATGGGGCGCTCCACGCGACGCTCGAAGCGCAGGTCGCGGTTGGTGACGATGCCCACGAGATGGTTGCCGGCATCCACCACGGGGATACCGCCGATGTGGTACTCTGCCATGAGGGCGAGGGCATCGGCGACCTTGGCATCGCTCTGGATGGTGACGGGATGATAGATCATGCCGTTCTCAGCGCGCTTGACGATAGCCACCTGGCGCGCCTGTTCCTCGATGCTCATATTCTTGTGAATCACACCGATACCGCCCTCGCGAGCAATAGCGATAGCCATCGTGGCTTCCGTCACGGTGTCCATGGCAGCCGTCACAAACGGCACCTTCAGCTCGATGTGGCGCGAGAAGCGCGTGGTAAGGTCGGCACTACGAGGCAGCACCTCAGAATAAGCGGGAACAAGAAGGACGTCGTCAAACGTGAGGCCGTCCATGACAATGCGGTCAGCAATAAAATTGGCCATAGGAAAAACTTTTAGTTTTTATTGCGCGCAAAAGTACTGCTTTTCCGCGACACAGCCAAAACTTTTGCTCTTTTTTAACGAACACCCCTAGCTCTTCTACCGAGTCCCACTAATGGGAAACGCCTGAAGAACGTAGTGCATCCGCCTTCGCGCCATGGTGCGTTGACTGTTTCACCATGGTGATCCAGTCCGAAGACATAGATCTTCAAGCCATAAGACCTACGTCCTACGGCAAGAGGACCTAGATCCTCTCGTTGTTCCATCGCGATGGAACAACAATAAGGCCTCTCCTGCCAAAAAGCATCGGTCTCTCCTGCCAAAAATCGCCGAATCATCGAGAAACCTCACACCTCGCGCAGAATCCTCATAACTCCTATGAAAAACAATCAATTATCCCGCGCTCACCCCTACGCAACCTCGCGCAACCTCACGCAACCCTACACGCTATACACAGCTAATATGCGCGACCTTGCGCGACCTTGCGCGAGGTTGCGTAGGGTGACGCGCGCTGCAATCTACTGTACAATAATCAATTGCACCAATTTTGCGCGAGGTGTGGGGTTTTAAGCTTACAGCACCGCACAAGCCCTGCGGATGTCTAACAGGCGAGCCATCAGCGGTTTCTTCTGTCGAGCCACAGACATGTTATAGCGCGCCTGCATATTGATGAGCATTTCGGGGTTGATGCCCAGCGAAGCCTCTATCATCAAGGCAAAGTCAGTTGTCACAGGTCTTTTGCCATTCAGAATCTCATTGAGCTGGGTATAAGGTACCGCCAGCACCTCAGAGAAACGTTTCTGCGAGATGCCCCGTGCCTCCAGTTCCTCCTTCAGCACATCGCCTGGATGGGTGGTTATTCTGTTCATATCTTCTTTATTGATAGTGGTTTGTAATATCTGTTACGGTGCAGATGGTGACTACAGGCTCTACACCCTCTTCTCTAATCCTAAACTCCAAACGGTAGTGGTAGTCTATGCGAATTGAGAAATAGCCATTTTCCAGCGCCTCGAAATTCAACGAGTTAAAGACAAACAGGTCCTCAATACGTGTAGCAGCCATCAGCGTATCGATACGCTTTTGGTATTTTGCTACGACAGGCTTTTGGAAACGGTACTTCTTATTCGAGCATTTTCCGTTGTCGTAAAGTTCCTGAAGATAGTCTTTTTCGTATTCTATTACCATCTTGTCTTGTATTTCTGGCGCAAAGGTAAACACTCTTCTCGAGATTCACAAATTTAGTGAAGATTATTTTACAGTAATATAGAAAAAGAGGCTCTGCAACTCAAGCAAGACACTACTACTCCCTCGCCTGACCCTCTATAGTGTCTGCGCGCAGGGACTGCAGAGGGTAGGCTTAGAGACCATAGAGGGTAACGCAGCGCGGTGCATCAACTAACGCAGCAGGCTGCATCACGCGATGCAGCCTGCTGGATGAATCATTGTGCGGTGTGCGCATGAAATTTGTTAAAAAATCTTTAATTTAGTGCGTGTAGGAAAGGCTACTTCATCACCTTCACACTCTTTTCGCCAACCTTCACAATTAGCAGCTCTTCCTGTAGGCTTTGTGTGTTAATACGCGTCTCGTTGTAAGTGGGGTAAATCATTCTCAGCAGTTTCCCACTGAGGCTATAGATTCGTATGGGAGTACCTTCAGGAGCGTTCTTAACAATTATCTCTTCTCCGAGGCTGAGGACTCTGATCTCTGGTTCCTGTGATACAGACTTGACAGAAGTAGATCCTGCAGCGTAATTGACAATGATGGTTGCACTCTTGCTCATTGCAGGTGTAGTGAATTCATTATCTGCAGTCAATTCGTCTGTTACATCCTTCTCATTGAACACTACAGAATGCACATGCCAGTTACCAACGGGCTTGAAGCGGAATGTGTAAGCCTCGCCAGTTTTACATTTCAGTTCGGATTGCCCATTCGATGCATCCATGATGGACAGCCAAATAGGATCGCCTGCTTCCATTTCAACAATGTTTGCAAAGTACAAGCTCCACCCTTTCTCTACATATAGACTGCGCGTCCCTGCTGGAATATATAATGTTCCTCCAGTTTTGAATAAAGAAGGGAAGATCGTGTTTTCAATAATTGGGGGCAGTGTCATGTAGGAAGTAATGGATGTCAAGCTTGTGCAATCATTGAAAGCTCCGGGTTCAATGATTGTCACGCTGCTGGGAATGGTCATAGTGTTCAGGCCACTGCAACCAGAGAACGCATTAGTTCCAATGCTCGTCACACTCTCAGGGATGGTAACAGAGGTCAGCCCGCTACATTGATAGAACACACTCCTTCCGATGCTCGTCACACTGCTGGGAATGGTCACTGAGATTAGGCCGCTGCAAACAGAGAACGCAGATTCGCCAATCGAGGTCACGCTGTTGGGAATGGTCACTGAGGTCAGGCCACTGCAACCATAGAACGTATAAATTTCAATCGAGGTCACGCTGTTGGGAATGGTGACAGAAGTTAGGCCACTGCATCCTCTGAACGCGGAATTACCAATCGAGGTCACGCTGTTGGGAATGGTGACAGAGGTAAGGCTACTGCAATCTCGGAACGCAGATTCGCCAATCGAGGTCACGCTGTTGGGGATGGTGACAGAGGTTAGGCCACTGCAACCATAGAACGCATAATCTCCAATGCTCGTCACGCCTTCGTCCAATATATATTCTTTCACCTGCCAACCAAACACAACTTCCAGAGAAGAATCATAGGAGAAATTTTTAGAAATGAAAGAATTGCTGTTAATGGTCACAGTGATTAGGTTGCCGCAACCATAGAACGCATTACGGCCAATCGAGGTCACGCTGTTGGGGATGGTGACGGAGGTCAGGCCACTGCAACCAGAGAACGCAGAGTTGCCAATCGAGGTCACGCTGTTGGGGATGGTGACAAAGGTTAGGCCGCTGCAGTCCTTGAACGCAGAACCTGTAACACTTACCGTTCCTTCCTTCAATACTATTTCTGTTCCTTGGGGCATTGCCCCTTTATATGTATAAGCAACTTTGCCCATATAGATTAAACCATCAGGCTGCTCATTATACCATGCAGTACCATAGAACGCAGAAATGCCAATCGAGGTCACGCTGTTGGGAATGGTGATAGAGGTTAGGAGACTGCAGTCGGCGAACGCATAATCGCCAATCGTGGCCACGCTGTTGGGAATGGTGACAGAAGTCAGACCGCTGCAACAATAGAACGCACCAGTGCCAATCGAGGTCACGCTGTTGGGGATGGTCACAGAGGTCAGGCCACTGCAATTATAGAACGCATTACTGCCAATCGAGGTCACGCTGTAAGGGATGCCACTATACGTTACTGTTTCGGGTATGACAACACTACCTGTGTATTCATTCGAGTAACTGGAAACGTAAATTCCACGGTATGTCACTGATACAGTGAGGTCAGTGGATGATGTTATGTAGTAATAGATGCCGTCAACCTCGAAGTCATGGGCCGAGGCCACACATGCTACCATGCTCATGAACATGGCCAGCAGAATTGATAATGTCTTGTGTTTCATCATAGATTCTATAAGTTATTGTTAATTGATTGCATCGAATAGGGCACAAAAAGAAAACGTGGACTTGTTACTTCGTCTACGTCTCCTGAGGTATCGCCAAACACCTAACAACCATATCCGAGTAAAAGCCCACGCCATCGGCGTGAGCATCCGAGCTTTTACTCTTGGCTGTCTCTTTTTATTTTGGCGAAATTTCAGGAGACAAGAATCTAAGCGGACGCTTCTGTCTGTATGTCTATCTAATGTGGTTTATATCATAAACAGTTTAAAGTTTAAGGTGGTAAAGTTTAAGGGGTTAAGTATCTTGTATTAAGCCCAGTCTTCGGTCTTAATAATCTCTATACGGTTGAAATGCTTGAGGTTGTGGGTGACAACGATCATGTTGGCCTCGCGTCCTGTTATACCAATCATCAAGTCGAAGTCCTCAATGATCTGACCGATGCTTTCCAGACGAAGTTTTTCGCAGCTAAAGGCTTCAGGGATCTCGTCGATACCAACTACTGTGTAATAGTCTATCAACATCTTTGCCTTACCAATCTCTTGTTCGCGATAGCGTTCAGGAGCATTATAGGCTCCATAGAGCAACTCCATAGCGGTGATGGCAGAGATGCAGCACAAAGGGTTGTGCTCAATGCATTGTTGGCGCACGCGCTCATTGCCACGTAACAGCTCTATGCACGTGGATGTTTCTAAGAGATATTTGAATGTAGCCATAGATACTTTAAAGAACTGGATAGGTATTGGCTGTACGCCCAGCACGAATCTGTTCCGTAATTTCTTCCGTTGTGCGGGGATCATCACTCCATCCTCCGAAGAAGCGGTCAATCTCCGAGGCTACACGCTTGCGGCGAGCGGACTCCGTCTCGCTGACACTCTCACGTAGGCGGCGCGACAAAGCAAGGCGTTCGCTGTCTGTCAGGCGCTGGGCCTGACTCCAGATTGTTTCAACAGAAATTCCCATATTTCATTGGTATTTATTGGTTTCTCGCCGCAAAAGTAACGATTAATCTGATTCGGGCAAAAGGATTTGCACGGAAAAACGCGGAAAGGAACGGAAAAACACGGAAAAGCCGGGATGTTAGGACTCTTCTTTATTGGGAAT
The DNA here is from genome assembly GCA_900316355.1 of uncultured Prevotellaceae bacterium. GTDB lineage: Bacteria > Bacteroidota > Bacteroidia > Bacteroidales > Bacteroidaceae > Physcousia. The sequence goes on from ONCQ01000002.1 coordinate 105,719, forward strand.
ACTGAATCCGATGATAGGGCGACGAGGCTGCTTATGAATTTTTCTCACTGCCCTTCACCCTGCAGTTCCTGTCGCAGCCTCTGGAGCTCCTCCTGCTGACCGTTGTACGCCTTCAACGCACGCTGCTTCAAGTCCTCGTAAGCCGCTCGCCACTTGTCCACTTCTGCTCTGGTCGCAGCCAACTGCCGTTCCAACTCCGGCTTCAAGCGCTCCAGTCCTGCCACTTGGGTACAGCGCGGAAGATGCTCTGCAATTCAGGCTTCGTAGTGGAATCAGCAGGGGACTTGGGCAAGTTGCTTGACATGAGAGGGGAGGGGGCTAGGGGGAGGAATTGGTTGCTATAGGAGCTATAGGAGCTATAGATACTATAGAGGCTATAGAGACTATAGTTACTATAGTTTATCAGTTACCCATTTCGGAGATGAACTTGATGCGGACGAGGCGGATTTGTTCTTCGTCATATTCATCACCGAGCTCGTCGAGGGCATCGTCGATATCGTCGGTCTCGCTCTCGCGGAAGTACTCGAAGATGTCCTCCACCTGGTCGGCATCGAGGACGGTGTTGATGTAGTAGGAGATGTCAAGCTTGGTGCCACTATCAACGATGGCATCGAGCTCATCGAGGAGCTCGTCGAAGTCCAGGCCCTTGGAGCGGGCGATATCCTTGAGATCGACCTTGCGGTCGATGGACTGGATGATGCTCACCTTGTTCTTGCTCTTGTTGGCAACGGTGCGCACGCGCAAGTCCTCGGGGCGCTCGATCTCGTTCTCCTCGCAGTGGTGATAGATAAGCTCGCAGAAGGCTTTGCCGTAGCGCTTGGCTTTGCCCTCTCCCACCCCGGGAATGTTCTTCAGCTCCTCAATGGTCACGGGATAGACGGTAGCCATTGCTTCGAGGCTGACATCCTGGAAGATGACATACGGCGGAATGGACTTCTCGCGAGCCACCTTCTTACGCAGGTCGCGGAGCATCGCCAGCAGCTCTTCATCGATGGCTGCGGTGCCTCCTGAGGGCTCACCGCCATCGTACTCGAAATCATTATCTTCAGATATCATGAAGGAGACGGGCTTCTTCATGAACTTACGCCCTTCGGCGGTCAGCTTCAGCAGACCGTAGTTCTCCACTTCCTTGTAGATATAGCCGCTGAGGATGGCCTGGCGCAGGATGGTGTTCCAGTGACGGGCATCCTTCTGGTCGCCACAGCCGAAGCACTCGAGATCATCATGTTTGTGGGCGATGACTTCCTCGGTGGGATTGCCTGTGAGCACGTCGATGATATGGTTGACCTTGAAGTTCTCCTTGACGGCAGCCACGACTTCCAAAGCCTTCTTCAGGTCGTCCATGGCCTCGACTTTGGCCTTCGGATGCAGGCAGTTGTCGCAGTTATGGCAGTTCTCCTCGTTGTATTCCTCGCCGAAATAATGGAGCAGCACGCGACGGCGGCAGACGCTGGTCTCGGCATAGGCGGCCGTCTCCTGCAGCAGTTGGCGCCCGATGTCCTGTTCGGCCACGGGTTTGCCCTCCATGAACTTCTCCAGCTTCACGAGGTCTTTATAAGCATAGAAGGTGATGCACTTGCCTTCGCCGCCATCGCGGCCGGCACGTCCTGTCTCCTGATAGTAACCCTCCAGGCTCTTGGGGATGTCGTAATGGATGACGTAGCGCACATCCGGCTTGTCGATACCCATACCGAAGGCGATGGTGGCCACGATGACATCAATCTCATCCATGACGAAATCGTCCTGCGTCTGTGTGCGCGTAGGCGTATCCATGCCAGCATGATAGGCACGGGCATTGATGTCATTGGCCCGCAGCACCTCGGCCAGTTCCTCCACTTTCTTACGTGAGAGGCAGTAGATGATGCCGCTCTTGCCAGGGTTCTGGCGGATGAACTTGATGATATCCTTGTCTATGTCCCGTGTCTTGGGGCGCACCTCATAATATAGGTTGGGGCGGTTAAAGGAGCTGACAAACTCCTTGGCCTCCATCATCCCCAGATTCTTCTTGATGTCGCCTCGCACCTTATCGGTTGCCGTAGCGGTGAGCGCGATGACAGGAGAGACGCCTATCTCATTGATGATTGGACGAATCCTGCGGTACTCCGGGCGGAAGTCATGGCCCCACTCCGAGATGCAGTGCGCCTCATCAACGGCATAAAAGGATATTTTCACCTGACGCAGGAAATCAATATTCTCGTCCTTCGTGAGGGATTCGGGAGCCACATACAATAACTTGGTGCGACCCGCCAGGACATCGGTCTTCACCTGATCCAACGCCGAACGGTTGAGCGAGGAATTCATGAAGTGAGCGATGCCGTCGTCGGCGCTCACCTGACGAATGGCATCCACCTGGTTTTTCATCAATGCTATCAACGGAGAAATCACGATGGCCGTGCCATCCATGATCAATGCCGGAAGCTGGTAGCACAACGACTTTCCACCTCCCGTAGGCATCAGCACAAAAGTATCATTTCCGTCCAATACATTGCGGATGATAGCTTCTTGGTCTCCCTTGAAAGTGTCGAAGCCAAAATAATGCTTCAGCTGTTCTGTAAGATTGATGTTTTTGTTCATGATGTTTCCTTTGCGTTACAAAGATATACACTTTCTTTGCTATTTGCCAAGTTTTTCTTCACTTTTTCCTACCATCATAGGCAATTTTCCTATGAAAAAGGCTCCAAAAGCTGTTTTTTGCAGCTTTTGGAGCCTTCATAAGATGTATTCTTGACGTAAGAGACGTCTATTTTTCTGAACCTTTCAGCACATCATCCCTGCATCGCGTTGAGAGTGGATTTCTCCAACTGCTGCCGAGCGTAGTCCAAGGTCACCTCGAAACGCTTCTTGCCCGACGACGGCATCTCAAACTGAGGCGTCATCATGATGGCCTCCACGATGCTGCGCAGGCCACGTGCGCCCAGCTTATAATCCACGGCCTTGTCCACCATATACTCCAGGGCGTCCTCGGAGAAGGTCAGCTCGATGCCATCCATCTGGAAGAGCTTCTGCTGCTGACGGATGATGGAGTTCTTGGGCTCTGTGAGGATGGCCCTCAGGGCTTTCCTATCGAGCTGGTTCAGATAGGTAAGGACAGGCAGGCGGCCTATAATCTCAGGAATTAGTCCGAAGCTCTTCAGGTCCTGCGGGAGGATATACTTCATCAGGTCGCTGCGATCGATGCGGGCGACATTCTGCACGGAGTTATAGCCCACGACGTGTGTGTTGAGGCGCTGGGCTATTTTGCGCTCTATGCCGTCGAAGGCGCCACCGCAGATGAACAGGATATTGCGGGTGTCCACCTGCACATAGTCCTGATCCGGATGCTTGCGCCCGCCCTTGGGCGGAACGTTCACCACAGAGCCTTCCAGCAGCTTCAGCAGACCTTGCTGCACACCCTCGCCACTCACATCACGCGTGATGCTGGGGTTATCGGCCTTGCGGGCTATCTTGTCGATCTCATCGATGAAGACGATACCGCGCTGGGTGGCCTCCACATCGAAGTCGGCCACTTGCAGCAGGCGCGACAGGATGCTTTCCACATCCTCACCCACGTAGCCGGCCTCCGTGAAAACGGTGGCATCCACAATCGTGAACGGCACCTTCAGCAGCTTGGCGATGGTGCGGGCCATGAGCGTCTTTCCCGTACCCGTGGGCCCCACCATGACGACATTGCTCTTCTCAATCTCCACGCCGTCCTCTGACACTGACTGACAGAGGCGCTTGTAGTGATTATAGACCGCCACAGAGAGATAGCGCTTGGCATCATCCTGCCCAATGACATACTGGTCCAGATATTGCTTGATGCCGGCGGGACGCGGCAGCGTCTTCCAATCCAGCTTATCAGCCCATGCTGACGCTGAGGCGGGTTTCGAGGCCCCCTCCTGTTCCTGCACAATCTGATAGGCCTGTGCAGCACAATCGGCACAGATGCATCCGTTGATGCCGCTAATCATTAAGGAGACCTCTTTTTCCGAGCGGCCACAAAAAGAGCATTTCTTTATTGCCATTCCTTACTATAATATAATGTACGCGCGAGTGCGGAAACTATTGTTTGCGGACAAGAACCTGGTCTATCATGCCATACTCACGGGCCTCCTCAGCCGTCATCCAGTAGTTGCGGTCGGAGTCTGCCCACACCTTGTCATAGGGGGTATGGCTGTGGTCGGCGATAATCTGATAGAGCTCCTTCTTGAGCTTTTGAATCTCGCGGGCCTCAATCTCGATATCGCTGGCCTGACCCTGCACGCCTCCCAAGGGCTGGTGGATCATCACGCGGCTATGGGGCAACGCACTGCGCTTGCCCTCTTTACCGGCAACGAGCAGCACGGCGGCCATCGAGGCGGCCATGCCCGTGCAGATGGTGGCAACGTCGGACGTGATGAACTGCATCGTGTCATAGATGCCGAGGCCGGCACTGACGCTGCCGCCAGGAGAGTTCAGGTAGATGCTGATATCCTTGCCTGGGTCGGCGCTGTCCAGATACAGTAGCTGAGCCTGCAGGGTGTTAGCCGTGTAATCGTCGATCTGCGTGCCGAGGAAGATGATGCGGTCCATCATCAGGCGCGAGAAAACATCCATCTGCGTGACGTTCAGCTGACGCTCCTCCAAGATGTACGGATTCAGATACTGGTTCTGGAGGCTGACATAGTCATCCAAGACCTGTCCGTTGAGGCCAAGATGGCCTGTCGCGAACTTACGGAAATCTGACTGTTGCATGGATTATTTCTCTTCGAACAGCTTGTTGAACTCCTCAAGGGTGACGCTCTTCTTGGTGAGCTTCACGACATCCTTCAATGCCTTGCCGAGCTTCTCCTCAACGCAGCGGGCCACGAGGCCTTCCACCTGTTCCTTCTTCTTGATCTGCTCTGTGGCATAGTTGGTGATAATCTCATCGGGCACATTACCCATACCATACTGGGCGAACTGCATACGTGTCTGGCGCTTAGCGGTCTCGAGAACATCATCCTGCTCCACCTTGATACCAGTCTGGTCAGCCAGCTGCTCCTTGATGAGGTGCCATTCCAGTTCCTTGATGCTGCCAGCATAGTTCTGCTCCACATACTCCTCACCCTTGTCAGGATTGTTGGCACGCATGATGCGCTTGAGCAGTTCATCGGGCCACTGCAGGTCGCCGATGCGCTTCTCCAGATACTTGCGCACATCAATCATGAAGCGCAGCTGAGCATCTTCTGCGAACTGATCCTCCAGCTGCTTCTTGACGGCAGCGCGGAACTCATCCTCGCCCTTCACCTTGCCCTCGCCGAGGACCTGGTCAAAGAGCTCCTGCGTCAGCTCTGCAGGCATATAGCGTGTAATCTCCGTAATCTGATAGCTGAAGTCGCCCTTCACATTCTCGGCCTCTTCCTTGGTGATGCCGAGGAGGCTGGAGAGCTCGATGGTGCTGTTGTCGTAAGCAGCGGCAGGGTTAAAGGTGATGACGGTATTCACGCCGATGCCCTCGAACTTCTTCTTTTGGTCATCGTTCTTGAAATAGTTGGGCAGGATGACGGCATCCTCTTTCTGAATGCCACCCTCCTTGATGTTACCGTCGGCATCGAGTTCTGCGATATGACCCTTTGTCATGTCGCCACTCTGATAGCTGTCCACCTTGTCATAATGGCCGCCACGCTGGCAGTAAGCCTTCACCTGGCCGTCCACCATCTCGTCGGTCACCTTAATGGTATAGTAGGGAACCTTATCGGCATCTGTCAACTTAGCATCAAACTGAGGTGCCAGGGCGATGTCAAAGATGAAGGTAAGCTGCTCAGCCTCGAAATCGATGGGCTGTTGCTTCTCGCTGGCCAGAGGATCGCCCAGCATGTCCACCTTATTCTCACGCAGATAGCCGTAGAGCTTCTCGCTCAGCAGCTTCTGCACTTCCTCTGCAGTGATCTCACCGCCGAAACGTTTCTTCATCAAGCTCATAGGCACCTGGCCGGGACGGAAGCCGGGCAGGGCTGCTTTCTTGCGGTAGTTCTTAAGCGCTTTTTCTACGTTTTCCTGATAGTCAGCCTTCTCAAAAGTGATGGTCAGTTCAGCGGCCACACCCGAAGTCTTGTCGAATTGAATGTTCATGAGTTGTAATTCGTATTATAGATAGTGATTAATAATCAAGCATCTTCCTTTGAGGCTTCACTTGCAAAAGCCGTGCCAAGCGCCGTTTCGTCAGCCTGCTGACGCTCACGCTCCATGCTCTCAAAGTCTTTCGGGCGCAGCACGAAACTGTTTGTCAGGTACTTGGCCTTTACAATTTCATTGGCTGCCAACTTCTCAGGGGTACCCTTGAAATGGATGCGGCCCTCAAAGAGCATGTAGGCCCGGTCGGTGATGCAGAGGGTCTCCTCCACATTGTGGTCGGTGATGAGCACGCCGATATTCATGCGCTTCAGCTTCCACACAATCAGCTGGATATCCTCCACAGCGATGGGATCGACGCCCGCAAACGGCTCGTCCAGCATCACGAACTTGGGATCAATGGCCAGGCAGCGGGCGATTTCCGTGCGACGGCGCTCGCCGCCGGAGAGACGGTCACCCAGGTTCTTGCGCACCTTCTGCAAGCGGAACTCCTGAATCAGGCTCTCCAGTTTCTCACGCTTGTATTCCTCGGTGCAGTCGGTACGCAACTCCAGCACGCTGGCGATATTGTCCTCCACCGACATCTTGCGGAACACGCTGGCTTCCTGAGCCAGATAGCCAATGCCCTTATGCGCACGCTTGTAAACAGGCAAGCCCGTAATCTCCTCATGGCCGATAAACACCTGGCCCTCGTTGGGAATGACCAAGCCCGTCGTCATGTAGAACGAAGTGGTCTTACCGGCCCCGTTCGGCCCCAGCAGTCCCACAATCTCTCCCTGATCGACATAGAAGTTGACATCATCGACCACCGTGCGCTTGCCGTAGATCTTTTTCAGATGCTCGGCACACAAGCGCAAGGGCTCATCCTGATGAGGGGCCACGAAAGCGGTGCTTAGGGTGTCAATGATGGTCTTTTCTTCTGCCATACGTGCGTAATGAGTGCGCAAAAGTACACAAATCTTACCACTTTCTATCATCAACATGAAAAAAACTGCCCTCACACGCCCCTCTTTTAGTCTTTTTTGACTACTTTTGCCCCCAAATTACGTGATAAAGCCCTTGCAAGAGCTCTCTACAGGGCCATAAAACAGTATTCAATGAAAGCACTTTTTAGTCCTCTCGCCACCTTTGGCAGATACCTGCAGCTGATGGCAAAAGTTTTCAGCCGCCCGGAACGTTTCCGGATGTATTGGAAACAATATGTCAAGGAAATGGGGAAGTTAGGCATTGACAGTATCGGCATCGTGCTGATGATCTCCTTCTTCATCGGTGCCGTCATCTGCATCCAAATGAGAATGAACATCCAGAGTCCGTGGATGCCACGTTTCTCAACGGGTTTCACCACGCGTGAAATCCTGCTCCTGGAGTTCTCCTCCAGTATCATGTGTCTCATCCTCGCCGGTAAGGTGGGCTCCAACATCGCCTCTGAGATTGGCACCATGCGTGTCACACAGCAGATTGATGCCCTTGAGATTATGGGTGTCAACTCCGCCTCCTTCCTCATCCTGCCGAAGATTCTGGGCCTCGTGACGATGATTCCTATTCTCGTCACCTTCTCCATGGTCGCAGGCTTTGGCGGAGCCTACGCCATCTGTCTCTCCGGCATCCTCTCCACAGAGGACCTGACGTATGGACTACAGCATTCCTTCAACTCATGGTTTGTGTGGATGGGCTACATCAAATCTTTCTTCTTTGCCTACATCATCGCTTCCGTCTCTGCTTTCTACGGCTACACCGTGGAGGGCGGCTCCGTGGAAGTCGGCAAGGCCTCCACAGACAGCGTGGTCCATTGCTCTATGCTCATCCTTTTTGCTGACATCTTCCTCACACAGATTCTCTCATGATAGAAATACGTTCCATCTATAAAGACTTTGCGGACAGAGAGGTACTCAAAGGCATCACCACCTCCTTCCCCGCAGGACAGACCAACCTCATCATCGGACAATCCGGTTCCGGAAAGACCGTACTGATGAAATGTATCGTGGGCCTGCTGGAACCCACTAAAGGACAAATCCTTTACGACGGTCGCGACTTCGTGACCATGAACAAAAGAGAGCGCGCACTTCTGCGCCGCGAGATGGGCATGATTTTCCAGTCTGCCGCCCTCTTCGACTCCATGAGCGTCCTCGAGAACGTCATGTTCCCCCTCGACATGTTCTCCTCCATGACGCTGCGCGAGCGCACAAAGCGAGCACAGCAGTGCCTCGACCGCGTCAACCTCATCGATGCCCAAAGCAAATTCCCCGACGAGCTGTCCGGAGGCATGCAGAAGCGCGTAGCCATTGCACGCGCCATCGCGCTGAACCCCAAGTATCTGTTCTGCGATGAGCCCAACAGCGGCCTCGACCCCAAGACCAGCCTCGTCATCGACGCCCTTATCCACGACATCACCGTGGAGTACAAGATGACGACCATCATGAACACCCACGACATGAACTCCGTCATGGGCATCGGCGACAGCATCATCTTCATCAAGGAAGGCCGTCAGGAATGGACGGGCGACAAGACACAGGTCGCCACCTCCAACAACCAAGCCCTCACCGACTTCATCTTCGCCTCGGACCTTCTGAAGAAGGCACGTCAGGCTTTTGTCTAACGGCGGCACCACAGACATGATATCAGTAGAACATCTCACCGTTGAATTTGCTGCCAAGCCTCTCTTCACGGACGCGAGCTTCGTCATCAACGACCGCGACCGTGTGGCTCTCACGGGCAAGAATGGAGCCGGCAAATCCACGCTACTCAAGATTATAGCATCGCAGCAGCCACCGACCTCCGGCACGGTGGCTGTGCCGCGTGGCACCACGGTGGGCTATCTTCCACAGGTCATGAACCTGTCCAGCGACCGCACGGTCATGGAAGAAACGCTGCTGGCCTTCGACCATATCCACGACCTGCAGGAGGAAATAGAGAAGATGAAAGAGGAGATGGCTGCACGCAGCGACTACGAGAGCGAGGAGTACATGGCACTCGTCGAACGCTACTCCCACGCCGAAGACCACTTCCAGATGATGGGAGGACTGAACTTCCAAGCGGAGGTGGAACGCACACTCTTGGGGTTAGGCTTTGAACGTGCTGAGTTCAACCGCCCCACCAGCGAACTCAGCGGTGGCTGGCGCATGCGCATAGAATTGGCAAAGCTTCTCCTGCGCCAGCCCGATGTGCTGCTGCTTGACGAGCCCACCAACCACCTTGACATCAACAGCATACAGTGGCTCGAACAATACCTGCAACAACGCTCCGGCGCCGTCGTACTGGTGTCCCACGACCGTGCTTTCATCAACAATGTCACCAACCGTACCATCGAAATCTCCTGCGGGCGCGTATGGGATTATAAGGTGAAATACGACGAATATGTGCAGCTGCGCGCAGAACGGCGCGAACAGCAGCTGCGCGCCTATGAGAACCAGCAGAAGGAAATTGCCAACCTCAAGGACTTCATCGAGCGCTTCCGCTACAAACCCACCAAGGCGGTGCAGGTGCAGGAGCGCATCAAACAACTCAACCGCATCGTGCCCATCGAGGTGGATGATATCGACAACAGCGCCCTCCACCTGAAGTTCCCGCCCTGCCAGCGCAGCGGCGACTTCCCCCTCATCGTGGAAGACCTGCGCAAGGCCTATGGAGAGAAGGAGGTCATTGCCCACGTCAACCTCACCATCCGCCGCGGCGAGAAGGTGGCGTTTGTGGGGCGCAACGGTGAGGGTAAATCCACGCTCGTGAAATGTATCCTCGGCGAGATACCCTTCGAGGGTTCACTGAAGGTGGGACATAACGCACAGATAGGCTATTTCGCACAGAACCAGGCACAACTGCTCGACCCAGAGCTCACCGTCTTCGACACCATCGACCGTGTGGCACGCGGCGACATCCGAATGAAAATCCGCGACATCCTGGGGGCTTTCATGTTCGGCGGCGAAGCCTCGGACAAGAAGGTCAAGGTGCTCTCGGGTGGTGAACGCTCGCGCCTGGCTATGATCAAGCTCCTGCTGGAGCCCGTCAACTTTCTCATCCTCGATGAGCCCACCAACCACCTCGACATGAAGTCCAAGGATGTGCTCAAGGAGGCCATCGCCGCCTTCGACGGCACCGTCATCGTGGTCAGCCACGACCGCCAGTTCCTGGATGGCCTCGTAGAGCGCGTCTATAGCTTCGGCGGCGGACGTGTGCGCGAGCATATCGGAGGTATCTATGATTGGTTGAAGGGGGCCCCCCTTTCATCCCCCGTGGGGGATACTACACCTTCGTCCTCTTCCAGCAAGACAACAGAAGCCCCCTCGGGGGCCGTAAGGGGGGCCTCAGCCTCATCCTCCTGGGAAGCCCAAAAAGCTGCCGCACGCCAGCGCAAGAAGCTGGAGAAGGCGGTGAGCGAAGCAGAGGAGAAGGTGGCACAGCTCGAAGCTGCCGTTCACCTCATCGAAGACCGACTGGCTACGCCCGAGGGAGCTACTGACACAGCGCTCTACGAGAAATACACCCGCTTCAAACAGCAACTTGAAGCGGCCGAAGAGGAGTGGATGACAGCCTCGGAAGCATTAGCCTCTTCATAGACTCTTAAACCTCTTAAACCCCATAAGCCAGATAAATCCTATTACAATATGCAATTCAAAAACATCACACCCATCATGGCGCTCACCCTCCTCACCGCTTGCGGAGGACAGCAGACCCTGCAGACTGGCATCGACATGGCCAATCTCGACACCACTGCCGCTCCCGGCACCGACTTCTATCGCTATGCCACTGGCGGCTGGACAGATGCCCACCCGCTGACAGCCGAGTATGCACGCTTCGGCAGCTTCGACCTGCTGGCAGAGAACAACCGCTTGCAACTGCGCGAGCTCATCGAAGGCGTGGCCGCCCAGACGAATGAGGCTGGCTCCATCGCCGACAAGATTGCTACCATGTACAACAGCGCCATGGACAGCGTAAGCCTCAACAAGCAGGGACTGGAGCCCATCCGCGAGGACCTGCAGAGCATCGCGGCTTGCTACGACGCCAAAGAGCTGTTCCGCCTCTACTCCTCGCTGCAGGTGAAGGGCATCAGCGGCATGTTCGGCTACTACATCGATGCCGACATCAAGGACAGCAAAAACAACCTGTTGCAGGTGCGCCAGAGCGGTCTGCACATGGGACAGAAAGATTACTATCTCGACACTGACTCCGCCACCGTGGCCATCCGCGAGGCCTACAAGCAGTACATGACAAACATGTTCACACGATGCAAGGTGACCACAGATGCGGACTGCGCACAGCGCGTCAGCGATGTGCTGGCCGTGGAGACACGTCTGGCCAAAGCCTCGAAGAGCAGAACGGAGCTGCGCGACGACGAAGCCAACTACCACAAGATGGCCACCAGCCAGTTCTACAAACAATATCCGGGTCTGCAGCTCCAGCACTATCTCAGCATCCACGGCGCCGCCAAGGCTACCGAGCTAAGCGTGGGACAGCCTGAGTTCATGAAGGAGGTGGAAGCCATCTGGAGTGACACTCCGCTGCAGACGCTGAAGGACTACGTCAGCTGGCAGCTCATCGATGCCGCCTCCAGCTATCTCGACGATGCCATGCGCGCAGAGACCTTCGCCTTCTATGGCAAGGTGATGAGCGGCCGCCAGGAGGACCGTCCGCGCTGGAAGCGTGCCGTCAGCGCCACAGAAAGTGCACTGGGCGAGGCTGTCGGACAGCTTTATGTCGAGAAATACTTCCCCGCAGCAGCCAAGGAACGCATGACGCAACTCGTGCGCAACCTGCAAGTAGCCCTCGGCGAGCGCATCGACGCACAAGAATGGATGTCTGACTCCACAAAGGCCGTAGCCCACGACAAACTCAACGCCTTCATCGTCAAAGTGGGTTACCCCGATAAATGGAAAGACTACAGCAAACTCGAAATTGGCCGCAACTACTGGACCAACATCAAGAACGTGGCTGCCTGGGAGAACTTCGACGAGGTGGAGCGCAGACTCAACAAGCCCGTGGATAACACCGTGTGGTACATGACACCACAGACGGTCAACGCCTACTACAATCCCACGACCAATGAGATCTGCTTCCCCGCAGGTATCCTGCAGCCGCCCTTCTTCGACATGAATGCCGACGATGCCTTCAACTACGGTGCCATCGGTGTGGTCATCGGTCATGAGATGACACACGGCTTCGACGACCAGGGTGCCAAGTTCGACAAGGACGGCAACCTGCGCCAATGGTGGACGGCCGAGGATACAAAGAACTTCGAGGAACGTACTCATGTCATGCGCGACTTCTTCAACAACATCGAGGTGCTGCCCGGTCTCCAGGCCAACGGCCAACTCACCCTCGGCGAGAACATGGCTGACCATGGTGGTCTGCAGGTCGCCTTCCAAGCCTTTAAGAACGCCACGAAGGATGCCCCGCTGTCCACGCAGGACGGTTTCACGCCAGAACAGCGTTTCTTCCTCGCCTACGCTGGCGTATGGGCCGGCAATATCCGCGATGAGGAAATCCGCAATCTCACCAAGAGCGATCCTCACTCTCTGGGACGCTGGCGCGTGAACGGCGCCCTGCCTCATATCGATGCCTGGTACGAAGCCTTCGGCATCACCGAGTCCGACCCCATGTTTGTTCCCAAGAGCGAACGTGTAACAATCTGGTAATATGCCTCTAACACTCCCTGACAGGCTACCCGCCATCAATCTCCTCAAAGAAGAGAACATCTTCGTGATGGACACCTCACGTGCCACATCACAGGACATCCGTCCCTTGCGCATCGTGGTGCTGAACCTGATGCCCATCAAAATCACCACCGAGACGGACCTCGTGCGTGTGCTTTCCAACACGCCCCTGCAGTTGGACCTCACGCTGATGAAGATCAAGAGTCACACCTCGAAGAACACGCCCGTGGAGCACATGCGTGCCTTCTACAAGGACTTCGAGCTTCTGCGTCACCAGAAGTTCGATGGCATGATTATCACGGGCGCACCAGTGGAACATCTTGACTACGAGGCCGTGACCTACTGGGACGAGCTCTCCGACATCTTTGCCTGGGCACGCACCCATGTCACCTCCACGCTCTACATCTGCTGGGCGGCGCAGGCTGGCCTCTACTACCACTACGGCGTTCCCAAGCATCCACTGTCGGCCAAGATGTTCGGCATCTTTCCACAAACGCCCTTGCAGCCCAGCCTCCCCATCTTTCGCGGCTTCGACGATGTCTTCCAGATGCCCCACAGCCGCCACACAGAGATCCGGCGCGAGGACATCGAGGCCATAGAAGGTCTCACCATCATCGCTGAGAGCGAGGAGTCGGGCGTCTGCATGGTCATGGCACGTGAGGGCCGCGAGTTCTTCATCACCGGTCATGCCGAGTACTCACCCCTGACACTCGACACGGAATATCGTCGCGACCTGGCCAAGGGCCTGCCCATTGCCATGCCGCGCCACTACTACCGCAACGATGACCCCGACCAAGGGCCCCTCGTCAGCTGGCGCGCACATGCCAACCTCCTCTTCACCAACTGGCTGAACTACTACGTCTATCAAGAGACACCCTATGACATCGAGGCCATCCATTGAGCTTCTGTCTCCTGCACGCGACCTGCAGTGCGGCATTGAGGCCATCCTTCATGGCGCCGATGCCGTGTATATCGGTGCGCCGCGCTTTGGCGCCCGTGCGGCAGCTGGCAACAGCGTTGAGGACATCGCCGAGCTAGTCCGCTTTGCCCATCGTTATGGAGTGAAGATCTATGTGACGGTCAATACGCTACTCTATGATGAGGAACTGGCGGCCGTGGATACATTGATCGGGGAATTGCAGGCAGCGGGCGTAGATGCCTTGATAGTTCAAGACGAACGCCTGATGGCCCTGAACCGAGGCCGTCTGCCTTTGCACAGCTCCACGCAGATGGACAACCGTACCATCGACGATGTGCGTGCTCGCCTAGAAGCAGGTTATGAGCAGACAGTCCTCGCCCGTGAGCTATCTCTCGATGACATCCGTGCCATCCATGCCGCCGTGCCGGAGATGCCGCTGGAGGCCTTCGTCCACGGCGCCCTCTGCGTCAGCTACAGCGGACGCTGCTACGCCAGCGAGTACTGCTTCGGTCGCAGCGCCAATCGTGGCGAGTGTGCACAGTTCTGCCGCCTCCCCTTCGACCTCATCGATGCCGACGGCAAAATCGTTTCCGCTCTCTCGGGTTCCTCCGAAGCTCTCCCTGAAGGTTCTCCCCTTCGCCAACGCCACCTGCTATCCCTGAAGGACATGAACCGCTCGGCCGACCTTGAAGCCATGATGGATGCCGGCATCCGTTCCTTCAAGATCGAAGGACGCCTCAAGGATGTCTCCTATGTCAAGAACATCACCGCCTACTACCGCCAGCGCATCGATGCCATCCTCGCCCGCCGACCGCAGGACTACTGCCGTTCCTCACTCGGCACCTCCACCATCTCCTTCACCCCCAACCCGCAGAAAAGCTTCAATCGCGGCTTCACCGATTACTTCCTGCATGGCCGCACACGCAATATGGTCAACTTCGCCACGCCGAAATCCATTGGTGAAGCAGTCGGGTATGCCAAGCCCCTCTCTATCTCCCCCCGTGGAGGGGAGAATCGCATTTCCTCTCACAATCATGATCCGAAGTGCTTTGAGCTTCTCCCCCTCACGGGGGCAGCGGAGAGAGAGGCTATTCACAATGGCGACGGCCTTTGCTTCTTTACCCCAGAGGGTCAGCTGCACGGTTTCCGCGTGAACCGCGTGGATGAGCAGGGCCGCATCTACCCCGCCGACCCTTCTGTGCTCAAGCTCCTGCGTCCCGGCACGCCTCTCTATCGCAATCTCGATGCCGATTTCGAGCACCAGCTGTCGAAGCCCACTGCCGAGCGCCGCATCCCCGTCCGCTGGCTTCTTGAAGATCATGAAACGGGGTTCCGCCTTACGCTGACCATCAAAGAAACGGGCTTCTCGGTGTCTTCAACCACCTACGAGCAAGAGTTCGAAGCCGCCCACACCCCGCAGGCCGACAATATCCGTCGCCAGCTGATGCGCCTGGGCGACACGCCCTACACCTGCACAGCTGAAGACATCGAGATTCACTTCTCCGACAATTGGTTTATCCCAGCCTCTGTGATGGGAGAGTGGAGGAGGCAAATGGTAAGCAGACTCTCTTCCAGCGAGCCTTCCCCCCTGCCTCAACCTTGTAGGGAGGGAGTAGAATCTCAAGAAAACAGTAAGCCCTCATCTGCGAAGGTAACCACTCCCTCCCCAAAGTTCCCCCCACCCTTTGGAGAGGGGGGCGGGGTGAGGCCCAGAAGGGAGGGAGGAGAGTCCATCGCTCCCCTCATGACCTGCCGCTTCTGCCTCCGCCAGGCCTTGGGCTACTGCACGCACTACGGCAAGCGTCTTCCCTACCGTGAACCTCTCTCACTACGCCTCTCAGACGGCCGCACCTTCCCCTTGCGCTTCGACTGCAAAGCGTGTGAGATGCAAGTGTTGAGAAATTGAGAAATTGAGAAATTGAAACATCTATCCAACATATTATCAAAGGTAATTACTCCCCTCTATATAGGGATGGGCAGGGGGGTGGGTCTGTTATTGCTCTTCCTTACCTCTTGCTACAACCCTCCCCAGTACATCATCCTCGACACCGCCGAGAGCGCTGCCGACAGCACCTCGCAGCGCCTCAGCCGTCCCTACGGCATCGGCTACAACCTCGTCGTCAACGCAGACAGCCTTCTGTTGCTTGATGAACGTCCTATGCACTGGAGCGAGGGTGTGACCGATCATACCGACAGCCTCTGGCTCAGGAAGCACAACCAGCTTGTTATAGCAGCGATGACCACCATTCCCGAAGACTCCGTAGATAGCGTATGGGTGAAGGTGGCACGCGACCAAGAGACCATGGGCTGGCTCCATGAGAGCGACCTGTTGCACGCCACCGCCCCCGATGACCCCATCAGCCTCTTCATCCTCTTCTTCTCCAACGGCCACGTCCTGTGGTTCCTCATGTTCATGGCTGTGGCGGCCGCCGTCGCCCTCGTGCATCTCGTGCGCCACAAGCGCTTCCGCATGATTCACCTCGACGACATCCCCACCATCTACCCCACCCTGCTGACCATCACCCTCACGATGGCCGCCTGGCTCTATGCCCTCATCCAGCACAGCGCGCCGCAGATGTGGGTAGCCTTCTACTTCCATCCCACCCTGAACCCCTTCTCGCAGCCCCTGCTGCTCTGCACTTTCCTGTGCAGCGTATGGGCGCTGTTCCTGCTGTCTCTTGCGGTCATCGACGATGTCATGAAGATGCTGCCTGGCCCAGCCGCCGTCCTCTATATGCTGTCCCTACTGGCCGTCTGCATGGTGCTCTATCTCGCCATCTCGCTGACGCCTCTCTTCCTGTCTGCCATCCTTAGCATCGCCTACATCGCCTTTGCCCTCTACCGCTATATCCGCTACGCTCGTCCACGCTACCTCTGCGGCCGCTGTGGTCAGCGCCTGCAGCAGAAGGGCACATGCCCCCACTGCGGAGCCATCAACGACTGAGAATCACCCCCTCATCATACCGTAACAACACCCCTGCGAGGAACAAATCACGCCTCGCAGACAGATTTTCTTGCATTTTTCTTGCATATCTCAAGGATGTTTTAGACCTTTGCAATGATTACCACTAACTGAACCTAAATAAAAGCGACTATGAATGCCAAGATGAACATCTACGAAGAGGCCAGCCGCTGTCTGCTGTGTCAGGACGCGCCCTGCACCAAAGCCTGCCAGACGGGCGACCCCGCACGCGCCATCCGCGCCATCCGTTTCGATAATCACAAACCCGCCCTGCGCTGGGTGAAAGACTGCAGCGATGCCGACCTGGAACGCGCCGAGCAGGCCTGCATCCACTACAACTGGCCTATTCGCATCAAGGAGATGCTGCGCAGTATCTCCGAGGACGATGTCGATGCGAGCCACTACCCTTCGCTTCATATCGACTTCTGCGGCATCCCCTGCGAGAATCCGTTCTTCTTGGCCTCCTCCGCCGTGTGCACCAACTACGAGATGGTAGCACACGCTTTCGATGCCGGCTGGGCTGGTGTCTTCTATAAGACCATCTGCATGCAAGAAATCAAGGAGGTATCACCGCGCTTCGATGCGATGCACAACGACGGTATGCACGGTGACTTCTACGGTTTCCGCAACATGGAACAGCTGAGCGAGAACCCTGTGGACATGGACTTCGACATTCTGCACCGTCTGAAGCAGAACTACCCCACCAAAGTCGTGGTGGCCTCCATCATGGGACAGACCGAGAAGGAGTGGATTACGCTTGCCCGGAAAGCAGAAGCTGCCGGCTGCGATGCTGTGGAGCTGAACTTCTCGTGCCCGCAAATGACACATAAGGGTATGGGCAGCGATGTAGGGCAAAGTCCCGAGCTGGTGAAGACCTATACCGACTGCGTGAAGCGCAGCGTCAGTATCCCCGTCATCCCCAAGATGACACCTAACATCACCCATATCGCCGAGCCGGCTCAGGCCTGCGTGGAGGCAGGTGCCGATGCCATCTCAGCCATCAACACCATCAAGTCCGTAACGATGGACGAGGATGCAGAGGTGTCAGGTCGCCGCGCCGTCTCCGGCTACTCCGGCCGCGCCGTACGCCCCATCGCCCTGCGCCATATTCTGGAACTCTCAGAGCTGCCCAAGAAGGTGGCGCTCAGCGGCATCGGCGGCATTGAGGCATGGCGCGACGCCCTGGAGTTCATCCAGCTGGGATGCAGCAATGTGCAGGTCTGCACAGCAGTGATGCAGTATGGTTATCGCATCATCGACGATCTGCAGCTGGGTCTGCAGCGCTACATGGCCAAGCGTGGCATCAGCCACCTGCAACAACTCGTGGGCGAGCAGCTGCCATCGTTCTTGAAGCCTGACAACCTGGACCGCACGACCATCATCTATCCCAAGTTCAACCGCGAGCAATGCGTAGGCTGCGGACGTTGCGAGGTGTCCTGCAACGACGGCGGCCACCAGGCCATCGTCTTCGATCGCGAGACGCGCCAGCCCCGCATCATCGGCACCAAGTGCGTCGGCTGTCACCTCTGCCGTCTCGTATGCCCGTCAGGTGCCATTGGTGTGACGAAGCGCATCCCCAAGAAGCAATAGAACTCCCCCCTTATCATCAGACAGGCCGCCAGAGGAATCTCGGCGGCCTGCGTGAATAAGTGAGAGATGTAAGGGCTTAGAAGAGGGGTGAGGGATAGACACCGTCATCCACGAGCTTCTTGATGCGCTCAACGGTGCCGGGGCGGTCGGCGGCGTAGGTGACGCCGAACCACTTGGAGGTGGTGTCGAGGACCTTGCAGGTTGCGGTGCCGTCGTTGATGAGCTTATCCACCATGAGGGGGATGAAGAACTCAGCCTTGAGGTTGGTCATGTTCTTCGGGTCGGAGAGGAACTCCTTGAAGTACGCCTCGCTGTAGGCGAAGTAGTCGGGCGTGAAGCCCCACATGTTCATGCTGACAGGCACGTTAGCGCCACCCACGGGCACCCATTTGTCGCCGTCCTTGTAGCAGATTTCGCCGTCGATGGTGTCAATCTCGGTGCGCTCCACGATGTCCTTGAGGTTGCCGTTGGCATCGGTGTTGCACACGCCGCGTGCCACGCTGCCGTTCTCAGAGAGCGTATTGCCCACGCGGAAGCCCACCATAGCGTACTTGCCCTTGCTGCCTTCGGGGAGGTCAGCCAGGAACTTGCCGATGGCCATGAAGGCATCGCGGTTGTAGAAGTCGTCGCAGTTGATGACGCAGAAGGGTTCCTTGATGATGTCCTTACCCATCAGCACGGCGTGGTTAGTACCCCAGGGCTTTACGCGGCCTTCTGGAACCTTGAAGCCTGCGGGCAGGTCGTCGAGAGCCTGGAAGCAGAGCTCGCAGGGCACATGGCCTTCGTACTTCTTCAGAATCTGGTTGCGGAACTGGTCCTCGAAATCGCGGCGGATGACCCACACGATTTTGCCGAAGCCGGCCTGGATAGCATCGTAGATGGAATAATCCATGATGGTTTCACCATTGGGGCCGAGCGCGTCGAGCTGCTTTAAACCACCATAGCGGCTGCCCATGCCGGCAGCAAGTAGAAAGAGAGTTGGTTTCATTTGTTAAATGTGATTTGTTGTTAGGTTTAATTGGGTTCTGCCTGCAAAAATACAAAGAATTCTCTTACGGACAGCATAAAAGCATTAAAAACTTTGCCTCTTCATAAATATTTCATGCTTTCCTGTACCTTTTCCATCCAATTTTTCTTTATCTTTGTCGCCGAAATCAACTCATCACATGCTTGCAAAAACCTTTTCAGCCAGTGTCAACGGAATCTTAGCCATTCCCGTGACCATCGAGGTGAATGTCGTGCCCATTGCCAAAGACTCCACGGAGCATAAGATTATCGTGGGGTTGCCCGACAGCAGCGTGAAGGAAAGCTTCAGCCGCATAGAGGCTGCGATGTCCAACATCGGCATACAGGTGCCAAAGGAGAACGTCACTGTGAACCTGGCACCCGGCGACATTCGCAAGGAGGGCACGGGCTTCGACCTGCCCATCGCCATCGGCATCCTCATGGCCAACAGCTTCATCTCCTCCTCCCTCGCCCCGCGCTTCATGCTGGTGGGCGAACTCAGTCTCGACGGTAGCCTGCAGCCCATCCGCGGCGCGCTGCCCATCGCCATCAAGGCGCGCGAGCTGGGCTATGAGGGGCTTATCGTGCCTGAGCAGAACGTGCACGAGGCGGCTGTCGTGAACCGCCTGAAGGTGTATGGAGCCCGCAACATGCAGCAAGTCATCGATTTCTTCAATGGCACAACAGACGCGCTACAGCCCACCGTGATAGACACGCGCGCCGAGTTCTACGCTCACCACACGGCCCTTCACCTCGACTTCGCCGACGTGAAGGGCCAGGAGAATGTGAAGCGCGCCTTCGAGGTGGCGGCCGCTGGCGGGCATAATCTGATTATGGTAGGCCCGCCGGGTGCCGGCAAGAGCATGATGGCGCGCCGTCTGCCCAGCATCCTGCCGCCGCTGTCGCTTGCAGAGAGTTTGGAGACGACACAGATACACAGCGTGGCCGGCAAGCTCAAGGGCGGCACAGGCCTCATCACCGAGCGCCCCTTCCAGGCACCACATCACACCGTCTCGCAGGTAGCCCTTGTGGGAGGCGGTGCTAACCCCATGCCTGGCGAGATCTCGCTGGCACACAATGGTGTCCTCTTCCTCGACGAGCTGCCCGAATTCCCACGTGCAGCCCTCGAGGTGCTACGCCAGCCGCTCGAAGACCGCAAGATTACCGTCTCTCGCGCCAAGTACAGCATCGACTATCCCTGCAACGTCATGTTCGTGGCCTCCATGAACCCGTGCCCCTGCGGCTACTACAACCATCCCACGAAACCGTGTCAGTGCACGCCTGGGCAGATACACAAATATATGAATAAGATTAGCGGCCCCTTACTCGACCGTATCGACATACAGATAGAGATTACGCCCCTCTCGTTCAACGACCTCAGCCGCACGGAACCTGGCGAGCACTCGTCGGTCATCCGCGAGCGCGTCATCGCTGCCCGTAAGATTCAAGAGGAACGCTACCGCGACTACCCTAGCATCCACTGCAACGCCCAGATGACATCGGCCCTGATGCGCCAATATGCCACGCCAGCGCCGGAGGACATGTCGATGCTGCGCGAAATCATCAACCGCCTGCAGCTGTCGGCCCGAGCCTACGACCGCATCCTTCGTCTGGCCCGCACTATCGCGGACCTCGAAGCCTCTCCCACTATCCAGACCCACCACCTCGCCGAAGCCGTCAGCTACCGCAACCTCGACCGCGAAACGTGGGGAGAGTGAACATAAAATGGTAAACGGTACAATGGTATATCGTCAAATGGTCAATAGACAAGCGAAAATTTAATAACTCAACCAATAAGTTACAACTATGAAAAAAACCTTAACTACACTGATGTTGCTCATCTGCGGCATCGTTCTCTCATGGGCCGACGGTCCATTCCGCACTGCACGCTATGACGGCTTCAAGGTGTTATCTCCTAAGGCCGGCAGTATCCTGATGATTGGCAACAGCATCACCGACATGCACATCTGGCAGGAGGTGTTCCGTGATGCCAACGGCAACTACCTTCCCATCTGCAACCGCGGCAATTCGGGTTCCTACTCTACGGAGCAGAGCGAGAACATTGAGAGCTACATTGCCAACGGACCTTCCAAAGTGTTCCTGATGATTGGCACAAACGACATCGCCACCAGCGGCGGCCTCAACTTCACCCCCGAGCAGGTGCTCAGCTATGTCAAGAGCATGGTGACTCGCATTCACCGGCGTTCGCCAAGCACACACATCTACCTGTACCCGATTCTGAACAACAACACCGGCAATCGTGTTCGGGCGACGTGGTTGCACTACAACGAGATTCTGAAGGACTACATCAACACATCGAACGATGCCCTCCTCACTTTCGTAGATATCTACGACGCACTGCAGAATCTGGCTAACGGCGGTGCCTGGAGCAATGACAACCTCCACCCCAATGCCGCTGCCTATAAGATATGGTGTCATGCCATCCTACCCTATTTGGGCGAAAATGTCACCAGCGTGTACGATGATGTCAACGGAGACCTCACCACTGTTCAGCGTCAGGACGGCCTCACCAGTATGCACGGAGGACGTGCCACCATGTTCTCGGTGATGCCCATCAGCAACGACGATATCATGATATTCGGCGATGCCGAGATCAAGACGGCCGAATGGTGGGAGCTGCTGGGCAACCCCAACGTCAAGAACCGCGGCACGGGCTGGAACAACAGCGGAGACATCGCCACTACCAGCAAGGAAGTGGATGCCACATGGGCTGCCACAGGCGCCGACAAGTCTGGTTGTCCGAGAGCCATCTTTGTTTACACCGGAACCAGCGATGTCACAGGCTCTACCGAGATGGCGACAGTGCAGTCAGACTACACAGCACTCATCACCAAACTGAAGACGAAAGCCCCGACAGCCAAAATCTATGTGATGGCCATCCATCCCCGCTACAACAATGCCTCTCTGAATACAGGCCGCATCACCACCTTCAACAACTGGTTAAAAAACACGCTCGCTGCCGGCGACGCGAATGTCAAGTTTGTAGATACCTACACCCCGTTGCTCAATGGTGATAATGCGGATGCCGCTTACGTCAACAGCAACCAATACCTCCTCGGAAAAGGCAGTGTCGTCTTTGCCAATGCGATGGCTGCCGCCTACAATGCCGATTTTGACACCAACCAGCTGGTTCCCGTATCCGTTGAGACAGGCAACACCAACTATGCCATGTCCACGCGCCGCAACACCATCGGAACAGCCATCACGGATGGTCGCGACATTGTGGCAGGAACGAACGTCGGCGACTACACTGAGGCTGGTGTCAGCGCCTTCAGGACTGCCGAGGACGCCGCATTCAACGTGCTGGCCCAGCAGACCATCACCGATGAGGAGATGACGAATGCCGTCAATGCATTGCGGGCGGGTCTCGAGGTGATTGCTCCCACAAGTGCGAACACAGCAGGCAAGTACTTCCGCCTCTATACTCCCAACCGCGGTTCCCGCTATCTGACAAACAACGGCAGCGGCACAACCATGTCCGGCCTGCCACTAACTGCCTTCGACAGTCAGGTATGGCAGCTGGAAGGTCGCAACGATGGCTCTTTCGACATCAAGAGCGTCTATGACGGCTCCTACATGGCCATGACCTCGCCCATTTCCACGACAAAGGCAAAACCCGCCAGCGGATGGTCGTTTGTCGAGAGCAACACCCCCGGATTGTTTATCATCAAAAGCGGCACGAACCAGCTCAACCAGCAGAACAATACCCCCTACAACATTCTGAACTGGGGCAACGGCAGCAATCTGAGCGACGACGGCTGTAAGTACAAGATTGTCGAGGTGGATGCCTCAGAATTCGAACACCTGCATGTGCAGGACGGTAAGTACTACACCATAGCAGGCTTTGTCATTAACCACTCCACACAAACCACCCACTATGTAATGTACGACGGCACCACCCGTTTCATGAGCACAGGCGAGCCCACCGACAATGATGGCATCTGGAAAGCCGTCAAGGTGGATGGCGGCTGGAAGTTCCAGTCTGCCAAGGATGACAGTCAGTACTTGACTTACGACGGAACAGACAACACAGGTGCCGTCTATACCATCGAGTCGGGCGTTGCCGACGGGTGCGTCTCCATGAAAATCAATGGCGTATGGTCGGCATCATCAGAGACGGGTGACATGGGCGGCGCCTACAAGTCGTCAAGCCAACGCGTTCAGAATTCATATTCCTGGTCAACCGACTGGATCTTCACAGAGACTGAGCCCGTCTATGTCAAGGACGGCCAGTTATATACCATCGCGGGATATGTTGCCCGCAATGGCGGTACCACCAACTACGTTTACTACGACGGTACAACCCGTTCGATGAGCACAACCGCTCCTACCGAAAGCGACGGCGGATGGAAGGCTGTGAAGGTGGATGGTGGCTGGAAGTTTGAATCCGCCAAGGCAGAAGGCCGTTACCTGACATACGAGGGCGTGGATGCCACGGGGGCCGTCTATACCATCGAGCCCGGTGTTGCCGCCGGTTGTCTGTCCATGCGTATCAATGGTGTGTGGTCAGCCTCTTCCGAGAATGGTGATATGGGCGGTATCTACAAGGCATCCGGCGGCAAGGTTCAAGCCGATGCCTACAATTGGGCAACCGACTGGAAGATCACGGAATATGATTGGATCGAAACAGGGGTGAACCGCATCACAGAAGCGAAAACCCAAGTGCAGCCTATCTACCACCTCAGCGGTGTGCGCGTCAACAAAGTAGAAAAGGGTGGCATCTACATTCAGGGCGGAAATAAGATTGCAGCCAAATAAGCTGAGGCCACAAATGGCTGATATGCCCTCTATCGAAAAGCGTGGTTTTCTGCGGAAAGCCGCGCTTTTCGGTAGCTTACTCGTTTATCTTCTCCATATTCTCTCGCGCGATGCGCATGAACTCCTGCACATAGGCATCGCTTAGGAACTGCGGCGAGGCGAGGGTGATGAGTTCCTCTATTTGCGGAGTGAGCATGGGTGGCACATTGGAAGTGACGACCATGAAGATGCCAGGTGCCAGGATATTGTCCATATTGTCCTTGATGAACCGTGTGACGAGTTCATCCTCGCGGGCGTTGAGTATGACAGCCTCCTGACGCAGCTGTTGCAGGATTTCCTCGTGGTCATAGCCGTCGAGAATCATGCGGCTCTCGCGGCGCGGCAGTGCTTCCAGCTGTTCATCGAGCACCGCCTTGCGATGTATGAAGGCGAAGAGTGTATCGTTGAGTGCAGAGCCCTCCACCTTGTTCTCATTCTCGTCGAGCGTCATTGTGAGCGGCGTCTCGCGCTCTAGCACAAAGGGCATCACGCTCTGCTCTTCCAGAAAGAGGAAGACCATGCAGGTGGTGTCCTGCTCCGGACCACTGAAGGCAAACTTCCCATGTGTCACGCTGGCGGAGTCGATGGTCTGCAGGTCGCCGTCGCGATAGACTCGCAGGTACAGCGTGCGCCCCTCCAATTCGGGTATTGAGCTGGTGCCTTGAATGTCAATATGCTGCTTGCATCCCGTCATGACAACAGTCACGACGAGCGCAAAAGCGAGGCGAAGTAGTATATGATAGGTGTGATGCATTATTGTCTGATGATTCATAGTGCTTAATCCTCGGGATTATAGGAGCCGGCGGGCAGTTCCTTGGGTTGTGTGCGCAGGCTTCCGTTGATGATATCGTAGGCCTGCTGCATCATAGCGCGCTCCGCCTCGGTGTTCTGTGCAGCATCCGCTGAGGCTGGCGGCGGCACGATGGCTGGATGTATGGTGAGCGTCAGCGGATGCCAGTTGACGATGTTGACATATCCCTTGGCGCGCGGCAGCACCTCGAAGGAGCCGTTGATGGTGATGGGCAGCAGGGGCAGCTGCAGCTCTGTGGCCAGCTGGAAGGCGCCACGCTTGAAGCTGCGCAAGCGACCGTCCCATGTGCGAGCGCCCTCCGGGAACACCACCAGCGACACGCCGCCCTGCAGCACCTGCCGCGCGCGGTCGTGTGTTTCTTTCATCTTTCGGGGCCCTCCTTTCTGATCAACAAAGATGAAGCCGGCACTCTCGCAAGCTTTACCGATAAACGGCATCTGTCGCAGTTCCGACTTCAGCATCCATTTGAACGGACGGTTCAAATAGCCGTAGATGAGGAAGAT
Source organism: uncultured Prevotellaceae bacterium (assembly GCA_900316355.1). Classification (GTDB taxonomy): domain Bacteria; phylum Bacteroidota; class Bacteroidia; order Bacteroidales; family Bacteroidaceae; genus Physcousia. The sequence goes on from ONCQ01000002.1 coordinate 131,043, forward strand.
ATCGAAGGCTCCCTGATGGTTGGGGATGAAGATATAGCTCTGCTGCGCATCCATGTGCTCACGCCCCTCCACCCGTACAGGCAGGAGTAGCAGACGTATCATGGCGCGCGACCAGAGCTTGCCGGGATAGTAACTCCAGAAGGCAGCATTGCCCACTGAGCAGCCGATGATTGTCGCCAGCGCCGTCAGCACCGTCAGCAACAAGAGCAGCGGTGAGATGAGAATCTGGTATGCGTAGTAGATCACCTTCATTGCATATTTTCCTTTTTCAGTTCCGCTGGAATGCGGAAGGCGGTGTATAGTTCCAGCACACAGGCGATGGTGAGGCACACAACCCACTCGTTTCTAATGGCAAAGCCGAAGCGCCCCACCTGCATAATCATGCAGCAGGCAGTGCACAGCAGCGCGATGCCACCGAGCAGCTGTTGGCGGCGCAGACGACGTAGCACGAAGCTCTTGCCCTCGTAGCGCTGCAGCATCTGCAGAGGCACAAAGACGAGTGCCCCCGCCGTGAAGGCTATCGTTCCCCACAGCGGCCACAGCATGAACAATGCCGCACCCAGCAACATGGCCACCGCAGCCGCCTGTTGCAGCAGGAGTTGGAATTTCGTCAGCTCATTCATCATGGGAGAAGACATAGATATCCTCGTTGGCGCGCTTCATGAAATAGCGTTCCCGCGCCATGCGTTCTACGGCTGCCGGATCATTCTCCAGCGCGCGCAGCTGCTCTGTTTCAGTGTCATACTCAGCCTGATACTTATCAATCTCGCGCTTCAGATTACCGATTTCCGCCTGACGCTGAAAACGCACATAGAGGCTGTTCTCGTCCACCACTCCTATGATTAACAGGAAGATGCCGATGGCGACGAGGTACTTGTACCTGCGCACATAGTTCCAAAAGGTCAGAAGTTTGCTCATTTCCTTATTTTCTTACTTTCTCGCCGCGAAGTTACGTAAAAGTTCAGAGTTGACGGTTGAAAGTTGAAAGTTTTTTTCTTTCGGCGTTATTTTTTCAATCTTTTTATGTAATTTTGCCCGCAAAACCGAGATAATTATGTCCGAATACATCGTTTCCGCACGCAAATACCGCCCGATGACCTTTGATTCTGTCGTGGGTCAGGGCGCTATTGCCACGACGCTGAAGAATGCCATCAAGGCCAACAAGCTGGCCCATGCCTACCTCTTCTGCGGTCCTCGCGGCGTGGGTAAGACCACCTGCGCCCGCATCTTCGCCAAGACCATCAACTGTCTGCAGCCCCATGCCGACGGCGAAGCCTGCAACGAGTGTGAGTCCTGCCAGGCGTTCAACGAACAGCGCTCGCTGAACATCCACGAGCTGGATGCCGCCTCGAACAACTCTGTGGATGACATCCGCAACCTCATCGAGCAGGTGCGCATCCCGCCCCAGATAGGCAAGTACAAGGTGTTCATCATCGACGAGGTGCACATGCTCTCCACCGCAGCCTTCAATGCCTTCCTGAAGACGCTCGAGGAGCCGCCCGCCCATGCCATCTTCATCCTCGCCACCACCGAGAAGCACAAGATTCTCCCCACCATCCTCAGCCGCTGCCAGATCTATGACTTCCAGCGCATGAGTGTGGAGAATATGGTCAAGCACCTGTCGTATGTAGCAGAGAAAGAAGGCTACACCTGTGAGCCCGCCGCCCTGAACGTCATCGCGCAGAAGGCCGACGGCGGTATGCGCGACGCCCTCAGCATCTTCGACCAGGTCGTCAGCTACACGGGTGGCAACATCACCTACCAGCGCGTCATCGAGAACCTCAACGTCCTCGACTACGACTACTACTTCCGCCTCGTGGATTTCATGTTGGAGAAGAAAATCAGCGAGAGTCTGTTGCTCTACAACGAGATTCTCGGCAAGGGCTTCGAGGGCGGTCCGTTCATCAGCGGTCTTGCCAGCCACCTGCGCGATGTCCTCGTGTGCCACGACCCGCAAACCGCTTCGCTTCTGGAAGTCAGCGACGACATCCGCCAGCGCTATGTGGAGCAGGCCCAGCGCTGCAAGCCCCAGTGGCTCTATCGCGCCATCCGCCTCTGCAACGACTGCGACCAGGCCTATCGCACCAGTCGCAACAAGCGTCTGCAGGTGGAGCTCACCCTGATAGAATGTGCACAGGCCACCGACGATGAGCCTGGTGCGGGGCGCCGCCCTGCACATATTCTGAAACCCATCTTCAGTCTCCTGGCAGCAGCTGCTAAGGAGACTGCTTCCCATGCCCCTCAGGACAAGGGAGCCACCCACCCCGCGACTTCCGCGCAATCTGCACAACCCAAGAGCTCCGCGCAACCCGCCACCGTTCCCAATGGTTCACCATTGGGGAGCTCCTCTTCCTCCTCCCCTGCCCCTTCGCCCGCTGGTTCTCCAATGGGGAAGATTCCCCCTATCCCCTCTGCGACCGCTCCCAAGCGCCCCACGCTGAAGATGGGTCGTCTGGCGCCCTCCATCCATCGCTCATCAGCCACCGCGGCCACGCCCTCCGCTGCCGCCGTTGCAGAGACACCCGCAGAGGCCCCTGCGGCACCACTGGAAAACCGCGACCTCGACACCACGGAAGTGCTGCTGCAGTGGCAGTCGTTCATCAACACCATGCCGAAGGAGGAAACCGCCCTTGCACAACGCATGAAAATCATGCAGCCCACCATCACCGATGCCCACGCGGGCAGCATCGAAGTGTTGGTGGAGAATATTGAGATTGCCGGCATGATGACGCAGATAGCCCCCCGCATCGCGGCCTTCATGCGCACGCCGCTGCAGCATGCCGGCATCAGCATCACCTTCCACATTCCGGCACAAGGTCAGGAGGTGGTGAAGCCTCGCAACAAACGTGAGCAGCTGCTCCATTTCTGCGACCTCAACTCCTCGCTCATCTCCCTCGGTAAGAGTTTCAAGTTGGAGCTGTCCTGACGATGGTTGCCCTCCCCCCTTATGTTCACCCCTTGGAGCAGCGTGGCGACGCGCTGCCCACTGCCTTCACCTTTCCTTTCCACTACACGCCTCACCCGCTCTGCGTGAGAGCTGCTGCCATCGTGCAGCAACACCTGAAGGAGACGGGCATCCGCGAGGGTAAGATGTTCGGCGTACTGGTGGCGCGCACCAAGCCGGCACAGGAAATGCAGGCAGCGCTCGCCAATGCTGAGCAGCTCGTTTTCATAGCGGCCTATTCCGGACAGCTGAGGGGCAGCTACACGCACCCGTGGTTCGTGCCGCCCGTGGTGGATTATCTGCGCCCCGACAGCCATTTCCAGCAGGAGCAGGCCGCTATCGTGGACCTCACCCGTCGCATGGAAGCGCTGAGCGCGAGCAGTGAGCTGCGCGATGCCAGAGAGCGTCTGGCCACGCTGTTGCAGCAGCGCGACGCCGCCGTAGCAGCGGCGAAGCAGGCAAGTGACCGCAGCAAGGCTATGCCCCACGACCCCGGTGATGCGGACTATATCCGCCTGCGCCAGCACCTGAAAGCCGACATCCATCGCGCCAAGCAGCTGCACAGCGATGCCATCGCTGCCATCGAGCAGCAGCTGCAAGCCCATCACACCATGAGGCGCGCCCTCTTCGAGGAGCGCAGACGCCGCAGCGAGGCGCTGCAGCAATGGCTCTTCGAGCAGTTTGCAATGCTGAATGCGCTGGGCGAGCGCAAGAACCTCATAGAAATATGGAACGCACGCGAGACGACGCTCTCCCCCACGGCGTCATCGGCCGCCCCCACGGTAAGCAGCAGCGCGCGTGTCCTCATCCCCTCCGGTGCTGGCGAGTGTTGTGCGCCGAAGTTGCTGCAAGCTGCCTACGAGTTAGGTCTGCAACCGCTGGCCATGGGCGAGTTCTGGTGGGGGCCCTCCAACCCTATGCGCTACCGCCAGCCGGGGGCTTTCTTCCCTGCCTGCCACAGCAAATGCCGCCCCATTCTGAGCCACATGCTGCGCGGCCTGCGCGTGGAAGCCGACCCCACGGGACATTATGAGCAAGCCCTGCGCCCAGTGCGCATCCTGTGGGAGGACGACCAGCTGGCGGTCATTGAGAAGCCCGAGGGCTGGTGCAGCATCCCCGGGCGCTCCGATCAGGCCAATCTCTTCGACGAGGCACTGCGGCTGTGGCCCGGCATCGAAGGCAGCGTCATCGTGCACCGTCTAGATCAGGACACCTCGGGCGTGATGGTCCTCGCCAAGACGCCCCGCACACATCGCGCGCTGAGCCAGCAGTTTGAACGTCGTGAAGTGGAAAAACAATATATCGCCCTTCTGGAGGCCCCCGTGGCACAGCGCGAAGGCACGCTCTCGCTGCCCTTAGGCCCCGATCTCGACGATATGCCGCGCCGCTGTGTAGATTTCGCACATGGGAAGGAAGCCGTCACACGCTATGTCGTGTTGGGCACCGAGGTTCGCAACGGACAGACAGTCACGCGCATCGCCTTCTATCCCCAGACAGGTCGCACCCATCAGCTGCGCGTTCATGCGTCATCCCCCCAAGGGCTGAATGCCCCCATCCTCGGCGACCGCCTCTATGGCCATCTCGCCGACCGCCTCTATCTGCATGCTGCCCAGCTGACATTCACGCACCCTGTGAGCGGCGAACGTCTGCACTTCGAGCTCCCCTGTCCTTTCTGAATCACAGCCTCACGCCGCCGAAGACATGGAAGCGGTAGGTGAAGGTCAGCAGCACGTACGAGAGCACGCGCTCGCTGTCACCATCCGTACGCGCTGTCGCTGTGATGCTGCGGTTCACCATGTCGCGTTGCTGCAGGATATCGTTCCATCGCAGCGTAAACATGGCGTTGCGGCGCTTCAGGAAGGAGTAGCTCACCTGTGCATTCCATATCCATTGGTTGGTGTTCATCACCTCGTCGGCGTAGCCACGCCGGCAGCGCAGATTCAGGTCGGTGGAGATGTTCAGTCCGAAATGGAAGTTCATGACACCGCTGAAGCCTGCCGAGTAGTTGTAGGTGTCGAGGTTCGAGGCCGATGTGGCGGTGGCGCGCGAAGCGTTGTAGCTGCCGCTGGCGTTGATGTTCAGCTCCAGCGTGTTCTTGAGCCACGATGTAGGCTCGTCGCCGTCCAGCGCGTCCTCCGCATAGATGGGCACCGCGTTGAAATCCTGTCGGTAGGTGAAGCGTGCGCTTTGGTTGACATTGTTGCCGTTGACGACATTCTTCACCGTCGCCTTCTCTGCCGAGCGATAGACATATCCGTTGGCGGTGGTGTGGTTATAGGAAGTGTTTGTGTTGATGCGGAAGCGGCGGTCGCGCAGGGCGGTGTTGAAGTTGAAGTTGGTACCTGCATTCCAGTTGCCGCTGATGTTCACGGGCATGCTCACGCGGCCACCCGTCTGGTCGTTGTACTCTGTGCGTGTGGCTGTGGCGTTCTGCGTGGTGCGAGCGTTGGCGTTCCAGTTGAAGGTGCGCTGCCGGTCGGGGATGGAGAGTCGCCACTCCACGCGTGCGTTGTGCGTGAAGCTGGGTTTCAGCTCGGCATTACCCAGGCGTATGTTCAGCGGGTTGGCGTTTGACAGCGTGTCAGGGATGAGGTCAGTGATGTTGGGCTGCCCAGACTGCCCGCCATAGCGTGCCTCTATCTGGTGCTGTCGCGAGAAGCGGTAGCGGAAGTTCACCGTCGGCGCCCAGTTGACGACGGTCCGCGACACATCGTAGTGTTTGAAGCCCTTCGTGTAATCGACGGTATTCACCTGCGGCTGCACATTGAAGCCCACATTGAGGCGCACTTTGGAGTTGATGAATCGGTACTGCACGCGCGCGTCGTGGTTCTGGTAGTGGTTTTTGGTGTAGTTGCACTGCGCCGTATCGGGTGTGGCGAGGGCGAAATGTCCTTCGTAGTTGTCGATGCCCAGCCCATAGTTCGCCACAAACGGGTCGAAGATGCTGGCCACATCGCGGCGGCGGTCGGTGAAGCGATAGGAGTAGTTATATGACAGCTGCAGGAAATGCCCCGTCGCCAGCGGCTCCGTGTAGGAGACGCGCGTAGAGATGTTGCGCCCTGCGCTGCGCGAGTCGTCGTACTGTATCTTGTGATAGATGGAGTCGCCGCCGTTGAGTGCCAGCAGCTGGTAGTAGTCGATTTGCGAGTAGTTGCTGCTGTTGCCGTCGTTGCGGTTCAGGCCGCCGTTGACATTGAAGGTGATGTTGCGCCCGGGCTTTCGCAGGCGACGGTTCACCTGCACGGAGAGGCTACCCGAGAGGCTGTTGTTGTCGTTGTGGTTGTCCGTCAGGTTGTGGTTCACGCCGATGGCGCGCAGCTTCTCCAGCTCCTTCAGCGGGTCGGCCACGTAGGCATAGGGATTGTCGCTGAAGGTGGCGCTCTCGTTGTGCGAGCGGCTGTCGCTCTTGTTCCAGCTCACCTCCGGGCGCACCAGTATGTTCGTCATCGTGTCGGGTTTCCATTCGATGCGCCATCGCGAGTCCACAGCGTTGCCGTGGCTCTCATTGTTGCTGGCACGGTTGCTGTAGGCTGCCGTGCGGTTCTCGAAGTTCTGCGAGTTGCTCCATGATGCGCCGCTCGACTGGTTGAAGCGCGCGTTGACGCCTCCGTTGAGCTCCAGTTTCTGCCATTCCAGATTGAGGCTCGCCGCCACATCCTGGTTGTCGGTCATGCCGTTGCCGCCTGTGTTGTTGGCGTTGCCGACGATGCCCACCTTCTGCTTGTCCAGGAAGTGATAGACATCGCCGTGTGCCGTGTAGCGCCGCTCCGTGCCGTAGCCGCCTGTGGCGCGCCCGAACCATCCTCGCCGCTTGTCCTTTTTGATTTCCAGATCCAGCACCGTCTGCTCCTCGCCGTCGTCGATGCCAGTGATGCGTGCCAGGTCACTCTGCTTGTCGTAGGCCTTCACCTTATCTACGATGTCGGCGGGTATGTTCTTCAGCACCGTCTGCTGGTTGCGGCCGAAGAACTCCTTGCCATCGACGAGGATTTGTCGCACCTCCTTGCCGTTGTGTGTGATTTTGCCGTCCTCATCGACGACCACGCCCGGCAGTTTCTTGATGAGTTCCTCGACCATCGAGCCGGGCGGAACGGTGAAGGCGGCGGCGTGGTACATCACCGTGTCGTCCACCACCGTCATCTCCGGCAGCTTGCCCTCTACGACGGCCTCCGCCATAAGCGTGGCATCCTCGCGCAGCAGGATGTCTGCCACCTTCTTGTTGCCGCTTCGTCCGCTGAGAGTGAGCTGGAAGGACTGTGGTTTGAAGCCCATGAAGGAGACCTTCAGCGTGTATTTCCCTGCCGGCACTCCGGGAATGAGGAAGGTGCCGTTGTCCTGTGTCTGCCGCCCCGCCACCATCTTGCCCGTGGAATCGTTCACCGCCACGTTGGCGCCCGGCAACGCCTTCAGCGTGGAACTCTCATAGACAGTTCCACGTACATTGAACCATTGTGCTTGTGCGGGTTCAGGGCATAAAATGATGGCGGCGAGCGAGAGTGCCACCGCCATCCAAAAACTAATCAATTTCATGTGCCCTCGTTGCGGGTTGGCATAAGTATTGACACGCGAGTCGCACAATAGTTTAATTCCCCCTGCACATATTTTGATATATTTTTTTGCATTTTATGCAGAAAGCCGTACTTTTGCACCCGCGTCACACTCACAAATAGGCACCGCATGAAACATTTCCTCAGCCTCCTCATCATCCTTCTCGCGCTCACCGCAGCGCCTCTCGGCTTCACCGCCTGCTCCGGCGACGACGCCTCGCCCGCCGGCACCACGCCGCGCCCGAAGAGCCAGACCCACTGGCGCCCACGCTCACCGCCACCGTGCGCAACGACAAGGCCAAGCTCACCGCCTACCATTTCAACTATCACTCCACCGACCCCTACGGCAATCCCGCCATCCTCTCGGCGGCCATCACCGTCGGCGATGAGGTCGTCAAACAGCTGCAGAAGAAAGCGCGCGGACTCGTCATCTACAACCGCGTCTCGGCCTTCCAGGAGGATGACTCACCCACCGGCGGCGAGCAGACAGCAGAGAAAATCCTCGCGGGCAGCGGCCTCATCACCATCAGCGCCGACCACTATGGCTTCGGCGCCACCGCCGACAAGCACCAAGCCTACGGCATCGGCATCCCCAACGCACAAAGCAGCGTGGACGCCCTCCTCGCCGCCAAGAAGCTGCTGCCGACGCTGGGATTCAAATGGGACGACAAGATTCTCTTCAACGTGGGCTACTCACAGGGCGGCCAGACGGCGATTGCCGCTTTGCGCCTCCTCACCGAGCAACACCCTGAGCAGCGCATCACGCACACCTTTGCCGGCGGAGGCACCTACGACCTCTGCGAGACTTACCGCCAGTTCATCCTCCACGGCACCACCAATCACCCTGCCACCATCGTGGCCGTTCTCCTCGCCTTCAACGAATACTTCCACCTCGATTTCCCCTATGAGCGTCTCTTCAAGGAGCCCTTGTGCAGCCACATCGACGAGTGGTTCTACAGCAAGCAGTACAGCGTAGGAGAGCTCGACCACCTCATCGGCGACATCCCCGTCTCGGACTTCCTCACCGAGGAGATGCAGGACCTGGAATCGCCCACCGCACAACAATTCATGACAGCCTTCCAGCAGGACGACCTCTGCACAGGCTGGACGCCACGCAGGCAAGAGAACATCACGCTCGTACACAACAAATCCGACCTCACGGTACCCATCGCTAACGCAGAACACTTCTACGCCTTCGCCCACGACGAGCAAGGCCTATCCAATATAAAACTGAATGTGAGGGACTGGGGCAGCCAGTTCGGCCAGCAGGCCCACGAAACGGGCGGCATCTACTTCGCGCTCGATGTCATCAACAGCATCTGCTCCACGCTCGGCATCTTCCCGTGGGTGGATGTCTTCGCCATCGATGTCTTCTGAGTCAGCTATCACTTAGCGCTGGCCTCCAGCTGGTTGCCGCGCACGCGGTCGCCCGCCTTCAATCCCTTACGCACCTCTATGTGAATGCCGTCGGACAATCCTATGCCGACGGCTTTGCGCGTATATACGGGGTCCGCTTCAGTGCCGCCGACGAGATACACGAAGGCGCTGTCACCGGAGAACTCTATGGCCGCCTCGGGAATCGACAGTACCCCCGCCGCCTCATCCAGCACAATCTGCGCGGTGGCGCTGTAGCCGCTGCGGATCAGCACATCGGAGTCCGCATCGGCAGCCACGGCAGCCTTGATCTCGAACTGATTGGCGCCGCCGTTGGCAACAGCCTTCGGACTGATGTATTCGAGCGCCGCTGAGAAGCGCAGGTCCTGCAGCGCGCCGATGGTAATCTGCATCGGCATCCCCTTGGTGAGGCGCCCCACCTCGGTCTCGTCCACGTTGCCGCGGAAGATCAGGTTATTCATGTCGGCCACGGTGGCTATCGTGGTGCCCTCATTGAAGGTGTTGGTGAGGATGACGCTGTTTCCCACCTTCACGGGGATGTCGAGGATGATGCCGCTGATGGTGCTGCGCACGAGGGTGTTGCTGCTGTTGGCATTGCTGGCCGAGACGCCGTCGCGCGTCAGCTCCAGCTGCTCCTGTGCCACGGCCACCTCCTCGCGTGCCTGGTTGTAAGCCTGTCGCACCTTCTCGTAGTCGTTGGCGGCGATGAGTCCCTTGTCGAAGAGCGTCTTCTGGCGCTCGTAGTCGGTCTTCGCCTGCTCGCAGTTGATGCGTGAGAGTCGCACGCGGCTCTCTGCCGATGCCAGCTGGTTCATGTCGGGAATCACCTTCAGCTTGGCGATGACCTCGCCGGCTTCCACACGCTGTCCGGCCTCCTTCAGCAGTTCTGTGATGATGCCCGATATCTGCGGCTTCACGGCCACCTCATCACGCGGCTCTATCTTTCCTGTGACGATTGCCGTGCGGCGGATGTCGCGCTTCTGCACCTCGAAGCTCGCGTACTGCACGGCCTTCGGGCGCGACTGGAGATACAGGAACACGAAGATGCCGATGAACAGGGCGGCCATGACACAGATGATCAGATAGCGCACGAAGGCGTTCCCCTCTCTATCCCTGATAGCAGACGGGCGATTACTGTTGTTTGTATTCATCTCTTTATTGTTGATTTCCATTTGATTTCACATTCTTTTATTCGTCGCGCATGGCATCCACGGGCTTGATGCTCATCGCACGGGCTGCGGGCGCGAGCCCTGCCAGCACGCCGAGGAGCCCGAGGAGGGCTGCCGCGCCGACAGCTGTCCAGAAGGGCACCTGGAAGTGCGCTTTCGGGATGCCGTCCTCAGTGAAGCCCATCTGCATGCCCTGCAGCACCACGACCGCCAGCAGAATCCCCAGCATGCCGGCCACCGCTGTGAGCACGATGCTCTCCGAGATAATCTGTCGCAGGATCATGCGGGGTGTGGCGCCGATGGCTCGCCGTATGCCTATCTCCGTGGTGCGCTCCTTCACGGTCACCATCATGATGTTCGACACGCCGATGGCTCCTGCCAGCAAGGTGCCGATGCCCACGAGCCAGATGAGGATATCGACGCCGTCGAAGAGGTTGTCCATGAGGCCGAAGAGCACCTCGGTGTTGAACACCATGATGCCTTTCTCGTCGGTGGGGTCGATGTCATGCGTGCGAGCGACGACCTCGCGTATGCGGGGGGTGATGTCGCTCACAGCGACGCCCTTCATGGCTGTGAAGGCGATGAGTTCCAGGCGGTCGCCCATGTTGAACGCCTGCTGCATCTGCGCCAGGGGTATGACGACGCTCTCGTCCGCCGAGCCGTTGATATTCATATTACCTGCGGCACGGTCCACGCCGATGACGCAGTAGTAGGCGGAGTCCAGCCTCACATAGCTGCCGCAGGGGTCGCCGCCCTGCGGGAAGAGCGTCTTATACACGCGCTTGCCCAGCACGCACACCTTGCGCTGCTGCGCGATGTCCATATCGTTGAGGTAGCGGCCATAGATGAGTTTCGGCGCCTCCACGCCCGCATATTCGGGGCGGAGGCCCTTCACGGCGCAGTTGAAATGGTATTTGTCGCGCGTGGCCATGATGCCCCATTTGGAGCAGATGGGCGAGATGACGTCCAGCTGCGGCACCAGTTCCCGCAGGCGGTCCACATCGCCCATGGTGAGGTGCCATTCGCGTCCCTTGCGGAAGCCGTGGAAGGGCTTCGTCGTGGGCTGTGCCCATATCATCGCGGCGTTGGTGGCGAAGCCCTCGAAGTTGGCATTGAGCATCTCTTTCATCCCCGCACCGCCTCCCATGAGCGCCACGAGCATGAAGATGCCCCAGAAGATGCCGAAGCCCGTCAGCAGCGAGCGCGCCTTGTTGCGCAGCAGCGTCTCCAGCAGTTCGTTGTAGTGGTCGAGGTCTATCATTCGGCATTCATGGCTAAGATGGGACGAATGCGGGCGGCCTTCAATGCGGGCACGAGGCCGGCCACGGTGCCGGCAACCACCAGCACGACGGTGACGCCCAGACAGGTGTCGAGGCCCACCATGGGGTTCACGAACATCGTGGCCGTGAACAGCCCTGTCTCGATAGGCTTGGAGCCCAGGGTGGCATCCATATAGTAGTTGGCGGCGATGCCCAGCAACATGCCTATGTATCCGAAGAAGGCTGTCACGAGGACGCTCTCCGTGATGATGATGCGCAGGATGCGGGCGGGCGTGGCGCCGATAGCCTTGCGGATGCCGAACTCGCGTGTACGCTCGCGCACGGTGATGAGCATGATATTCGACACGCCTACGATGCCGCTCAGCAGTGTGAACAGCCCTATCACCCACAATGCCGTGCGCAGGATGGCCGTGCCGCGTGCCATCTGCAGCGCCTGCGTGAAGCGGTTCCATATCCACACGGCGTCCTCATCGTCGGGGGCCGCCCGGTGGTGGTAGTTGATGGTGGCACGATAGCGGCGCTCGAAGTCCTCGTTGGCCGCCTCTGTCTCCAGTCCGTGGAAGGTGAAGGCGATGCGATCGACATTGTTGCCGCGGTTGTAGAGCGTGCGCAGCGTGGTCAGCGGCGTGGTCATGTCGCTGCTCATCCTGCTGCGGTCTTCCTGTTCCAGACCTATCACCAGGAAGGCCATGTCCCCCACCCTCACCGTCTGCCCCACCAGTCCGTAGGGGTCGCGTGGTTTCAGCTCGCGCGCCTGGTTCTCAGGCATCACCAGCACCTTGCGCTGCTCGCGGATGTCGATGTCGTTGATGAAGCGGCCGGCCACGAGCTTCGTCTTGCTGATGTCGGCATCCAGGGGATAGACGCCGCGCAGGCTGCCGCTGACATAGTTCTCCCTGTAGGCCACGGTGACGCCCGCTTGTAAGATGATGGCTCCTGCGCGCTCCACGTTCTGCGTGAAGCGTGTCTGTGTGGTCTGCAGGTCGGCCTCCTCCAGCTGGATGATGCGCCCCTCGCGGAGGCCGTCGTAGGGCTTCGAGGTCAGTCCGCCGAACACCATCATCGAGTTGTCCACCCATTTGTCCGTGTTCACCGTCTGCGAGTTCAGCAGCCCGTTGCCAGCGCCCAGCAGCACGATGAGCATGAAGATGCCCCACGCCACGGCGAAGCCCGTCAGCGCAGTGCGCAGCTTGTTGCGGCGCGTCGTCTGCCATATTTCAGCAATCTGTTCTGTCACGTCCTTGCGCTTTTCATTCTTCTATCACGCCGTCCTTGATGCGTATGATTCTGTTCGTCTGTGCCGCCACGTTCGGGTCGTGGGTCACGATGACCATGGTGATGCGCTCCTCGCTGTTCAGGCGTTTCAGCAGCTCCATCACCTCCACGCTCGTCTTCGAGTCCAGTGCGCCCGTGGGTTCGTCGGCCAGGATGATTTGCGGGCGTGTCACCAGTGCCCTTGCGATGGCCACGCGCTGTCGCTGTCCGCCCGACATCTCGTTGGGATAGTGCAGTGCCCAGTCCGTGAGGCCCATCTTCTCCAGCTCCTCCATGGCCATCTGGTGGCGCTGGCGGCGGCTGACGCCCTGGTAGAGGAGCGGCAGTTCCACATTCTCCACGGCCGTCTTGAAGCCGATGAGGTTGAAGCTCTGGAAGATGAAGCCTATCATGCGGTTGCGGTACTGCGCTGCGCGCGTCTCGCTGAGGCCCTTGATGAGCGTGCCTGCCAGGCGGTACTCGCCCTCGTCGTAGTCATCCAGGATGCCCAGGATATTCAGCAGCGTGCTCTTGCCCGAGCCGCTGGCGCCCATGATGCTCACCAGCTCGCCCTCGGCAATGTCGAGGTCGATGCCTTTCAGCACATGTAGCGGCTGTGCGCCGCCGTAGGTCTTATGAACTCCTCTCAGTTGTATTTTCTCGGTGCGTAAACTCATATTGCAGGGAGCCTTCAGGTGGCCAACGGGGCAAAAATACACAGAAATAAGCAAAAGGAGAAACGAAAAGTTAAAAAACACGCCCTCATTCCCCTTTTTTCACCCTCACACCACCATCCTATGGAAATAATATGTACTTTTGCCAACACCCAACAGCCAACACCCAATACCCAACACCCAATAGCCAACACCCAATAGCCAACACCCAACACCCAACACCCAACACCCAACACCCAAATGAGAAAACTCCTTCTCCTCGCCCTCGCCGCTGTCGCCCTCACGGCCAGCGCGCAGCCGCCCTCCAGCCTGAAAGACGCCTACAAAGACCTCTTCATGATGGGCGTCGCCGTCAACCAGCGCAACATCACCGACTCCGCACAGAGCGCCCTCGTCGTGCGCGAGTTCAGCAGCATGACCGCCGAGAACGACATGAAGCCCGCCTCCGTGCACCCGCGCCCCGACACCTGGACATGGGAGCGCGCCGACCGCATCGCCGACTTCTGCCGGCACCACGGCATCAAGCTGCGCGGCCACACCCTCATGTGGCACAACCAGATGTGCGACTGGATGTTCTACGACGCCGACCACCGCTTCGTCAGCAAGGACACCCTCTTCCAGCGCATGCGACAGCACATACACACCGTCGTCAACCGCTACAAAGACATCGTCTATTGCTGGGATGTCTTCAACGAGTGCATCGCCGACGGCCCCCGACGCCTCGATGCCGACGGCCACGACCAGCCGCTGCGCGAATCCAAGTTCTACCAGATATGCCACAGCGATGAGTTCATCCGCAAGGCCTTCGAGTACGCACGCGAAGCCGACCCCGACGCGCTGCTCTTCTACAACGACTACAACGAGTGCGACCCCGTGAAATGCGACCGCATCTGCACCATGATTCGCAGCATGAAAGCCGACGGCGTGCCCATCGACGGCATCGGCATGCAGGGCCACTATAACATCTATGGCCCCTCCGAAGCCGACATCGAGAACGCCGTCAGCCGCTACGCCGACATCGTCGATCACATTCACATGACGGAGCTCGACATACGCGTCAACCGCGAGATGGGCGGACAGCTGCAGCACAGCGACAACGCCGGCGCCACCCTCACCGACACCCTCCTGCGCCGCCAGCAGGCGCAGTACGCCGCCGTCTTCCGCGTCATGCGCCGCCATGCCGACAAGGTCGATTGCGTCACCTTCTGGAACCTCAGCGACCGCGACTCATGGCTCGGCCCCGACAACTACCCCCTCCTCTTCGACCGCAACTACCAGCCCAAACCCGTCTATCACACCGTCCGCGACTTTGAATAGGCGGTGGGCTTTTTCACAACGAATTATACGCGCTCGGCATCCCGAAGGGTGACGCTTGACACTTCAAGAATAAAACGAATTTTTCTCTACAGATTACACAGATTAAACAGATTTTTTTCGAACCACGAATTTCCATAATGAGCATCATGAATGGAACATCAATCGATCATAAATCCGTGAAATCCGTTTAATCTGTAGCGAAAGTTCCCTTTCACCGCCCAAGCAGAGAAATCCGTGTAATCCGTGTAATCTGTAGCGAAAGTTCCCTTTCACCGCCCAAGCAGAGAAATCCGTTTAATCCGTTTAATCTGTAGCGAAAGTTCCCTTTCACCGCCCAAGCAGAGAAATCCGTTTAATCCGTTTAATCTGTAGAGAAAAAATTCGTCTAATTCGTCTAATTCGTTGTGAGAAAAAGACAAGATTATTCTTTTTGTTTCTTGTTCACATTAATCGGTGTACTCTTCGGAAACGCCACGCTGTAGGCCTTGTCCAGCGCTCGCAGGTCCACCTGGCACATCGTGATGCCGAGCCGCACCGCCACGATGGCGCGCAGCAGTTCGCGGTGCTTGCGTGGATAGAGCGAGGGCAGCGGCAGCACGTCCCAGCCGAGGATGGGGTCTTCGCGTTCGTCGTTGAGGGTCAGCGTGGCGCGGTGGCACACCTCCCAGATGAAGTCGTCGGTGGCCCGTAGCCCGAACCACGATTTCAGGATGCGTCGCGGGCAGAACCGCTTGTTCTGTGCCCAGAGCAGGCGCCTTGTGCGCTCCAGCTGTAGCCAGAGCTGCACAAAGCATTCTTGGGTATTGTCTATTGGAATCATCATTGCATATAGTTTTTATATGGAACTTAAATCATACATAAATCTGAACATAAATGTATTTCAACCGCAGATGACATGATTTTTTGTGTCGTCCGCATAATCTGTGGTTAGAAAGACATGCAAGGGGAAATGGTTAGTCGAGTAGCCAGTTGTCGCCAAGGATGCGTTTAAGGTCATCTGTGGTGGGTTTGTGGCGTTCCCATTCCTCACGCTCGCGCTCGCGCCGCAGGCGCTGCTGTTCGCGCTCCTCCTCCTCGATGCGTCGTGCTTCGGCGCGGCGGGCGTCCTGTTGCTGGCGGTAGCGCTCCTGCTCCAGCTGTCGCTGCTCGTCGGGTGTGAGCTCGGTGGCGGGTGGGTTGTCGTAGTAGCCGTTGAGCACCTTCTCGAAGTGGTCGTCGCTCTCGGTGAGCCAGTGGAATGAGCCGAGGAAGTAATGACCTTTGATGCGTCCGTTAAGGAAATCGCTCTGCATCATCTTCTCGATGGCTACCAGCATCACTTTCTTCGACTCCCAACGATTAACGAGGGCTTGCACACGGCTTTTCTTTCCTTTAGACAGCCATTCTATTCTTGGAATCACACTGCCATAGCGCTTCAGGGAATCGTTGTAGTAGCGGATGAAGGCAGCCCAGTCGATTTTAATGTCCTTGCGAAGCGAAGATTTCTCCTTTTTTTCGAGCGCCAATACAGAGTCGACTTCTGTTTCTTCCTTAGCCTCTTCTTTATTACTTTCTTTTTTGCTTCTTTTTTCTTTCATTTTTCTTCTCCTTTCGTTCTTAAAACGGTGAAACGAAAAGCGTGTTTTTTATGGAAACGAATTACCGAATAACCATCATTTTTTCTATGTGCGAAGATAACAGCACGGCCTCATTATGATCATTACGATAATTCGTTTCAAATCACAGCCCATTCATGTCCATTGCCAGCTCAAACTCGATGTCATTGGGGTCGGCGTCGGGGTGTATCGCCATCAGCTGCCGCCTCCTTCGCGCCAGCTCCCCCTCCCCGACGGGAGGTGTGCCCAACGGGCGGGGTGGGTCTGCCATGAGCCGTTTGATGAATTCCAGCTTTGCGGTGAGCATCTGTGCCATGGTGGTCTGTTCGCGCAGGTACTTGAGCGTGTCGAGCCAGTCGCGTGCTTCGAGCGCGAGGGCGTATTCGGGTGAGCCGGGCGGGTTGGTGCGCTGCACGACGAGGCACTGTTCCGTGGCGTCGTCGAAGTTGAGGGTGTCGAGGCGGTCGATGATCATGAGCACCGCGTCCATGTCCTCGGCCAGGCCCTGCGCGGTGCGCTGGCATTGCTGCCAACGCTCGCGCTCGTCTGCTTCCATCATCATTGTGCACCTCCTTTCTTCTGGCTGTCGGCCTTTGGGCTTTGGCTGTTGGCTGTTGGCTTTCCGAGTATTGTGATGATTTGGCGGGGTGCGCGGAGCGTGTTTGGCAGGATGCCCTCGCGGCGCAGCCGCTCGTAGAGGAAGTGGCGGCCGAGCTGTGTCCAGCGCGTGAAGAGCTGCGTGCGGATGTAGCCCTCCTTGGTGCTGACGTGGTACGTGGTGTAGCTGTGCACGTAGCCGCGGCCTTGATGCGGCGCGAAGAGCACCCACTGCCCGCCCACGCGGTGCTGGATGTGCAGCACCTCCAGCAGGCGATTGAAGCGCACGGCCCCCACGCCGTAGTCCTGCGCCATCTGCGTCACCGTCAGCGTGTCCTCCGAGCACAGCACCGCGTCCGTGAACTCCGCCTTGGGCTTGAGCGTGTCGCAGATCTCCTCCAGCAGCTCCGCCCTAGACTCCAGCAGACGCCTCTCTGCCGTCTGCCGCTCGCGCTCCGCCATCTCCAGCTCCTGCCAGCGCAGCACCAGCCGTGCACGCGCCTCGTCGTTGAACTTCGTGGCGATGTACAGGCACTCCGTCTTGGTGAGCATGTAGCAGGGCACTTCGCGCACGCCGCCATTGGGCTGGATGACGGTTCTCGATGTCAGGGAAAATTTTCCTTCACATACTTCCGTCCATGCCGGCTCCATCTTGCGGATAGCTTTCATCACATCGCTGTGTGCCTTGCCTGTGAGTGTGGCAATCTCCAGCGAGCTCATACGCTCGTCGGTGTTGATGAATTGATGATTGTTCTCGTAAATGTTGTTTGTAGTTTTCATAATGTTGTCGAATTTGTGAGAAGAAGCATTAGATTTTGGCGCCAACACCTTGAACTCTTGAACTTCTTGAACTCTTGAACTTCTTGAACTCATGATGCTCATATGAATCTCCTCACTTCGACTCGGGTTAGTATTAATTGTTAATTTTTCATTCTCCCCTACGCTCCCCTTTAGGGGGCTCGGGGGCTTTCTCACTTTTAATTTTTAATTACCTACGCGGCCTACCGCGTGGTTGTTTCCCATCATGTCAAAGAGCGCTCTTAATTTCTCTCCGGAGGCCTCCCCCCTCCCTTCACGGGAGGGGTCGGGGGTGGGTCCGCCGGTGAATCTTTTGTTTGACGCTGCAAAGGTACGGCGGGCCTCTGAGGTATAAAATCATTCATTTTATACTCTCACTAAAAGTTCCCTCAACACCCCTTTGGCTTCTCGTGTCAGGTCATAGTTGCCGCAGGATGTGTAGTATCTATTCCGTTTTGTCGTACCCTCCAGCTGCAGGTGCAGCGTCAGCATCGGCACATCCCTTCGATACACGCCCTTCCCCTGCAACCGGCAAACGATGTTTGTGACGGTGTATCTGTTCATGTGACCTGCGCGTAAGCCTTTCTTTAGAGCCAGGCAATCCCTGAAGCATGCTGATTCCACAATCTGCTCCCACAATCCATCAATGCCCCCTTGCCAACTATCCGTGGCATAGTCTGCGATGCGACGGACGTAGTCCATCACCTCGTGCTTATACGCATCGTCGTTCACAGCGCGCGGCATATCCACATACACGCGGCCCTGACGGGTCAGCTCTTCTAAGAGAGTAGCATTAAAGTCTTTTGGCGAAAGCCTTCTTAAACCTGTCTGTTTCATTGTTCCGAGGTTTTGTGAGAAGGCGGAGGTGCTGCAGCTTTCTTCCTAGGGGACTCTCACACAACTCGGAGTTTGTAATAAGTAATATGGTGCGCGCACGAGTGTTCACCTCTGCACGGCATCCACGAATGGAATGCAAGGGCAAAGGTCGGCATTATTCGCAAACTGGTCAAGGGCCGCTATACAGAAAAAGCCCCCACTCTCAGGCGAGAATGAGGGCAATGAGCCAAAATGAATCAAAATGAGTTTTTAGAATGAGAAAATGAGCCGCAGATGATAGGCTTTAACAGAAAAGTAGTATCTTTGCACACCGATTTCGACGTACAAATGGCAAAGCGTACCCAAGAAGATTATTACAAGGAAAGCAAACGGATAAGAGCAGAGGTCCTGCAGCAAGCAGAACTTCTGAAGGGGAATCCCTTGCGCTTTACCATCACCAATGGTATCACGATGGATGTAGAAATCACAAAAACCGATTTGAAAACAATTGTGAGCAAAAACGTTGGTGACGACAAGTTCAATGCCATCAAGAATGCCCTCGCCAAGGACATTCCTGGTTACTTGGCTAAAGCCGAGTACCTGGGATGGCGTCCCATAGCTGAAGGTAAACATCTTGAGAGTGCCTTCTTCGCATATTTCAATCGAGAGTTCGGGTGCCGAACGATTCTGTGTATGCGTAAATTAGCTGATGGAAGCATCTACAAACCGTATGCTATCATCAACGACCAAACTTTTGAGGCATCCTCTGAAGATTTAAGAAAATAAGGAACTCCGCCTTAACAAGTCGCTTGCCGATACAAACGGGGCTCTTGTCCTAGGCGGAGCTTGTGAGTGTCAACATCTTGCAAGTAGCTTGCCGATACAAACGGGGCGCTTGCCCTATGCGATACACTTTTCTTTGGGCACCGCAAAGTAACATAGTTTTTTTGAGACCTCCAAATATTATTATCATTTTTTGTCCCTATAGCCTTAAAATCTCTGCTTCGTGAGTGTCTGCCTCACACCTGTCTCCCATAGCGCATCGACTCCCCCAGCCGCTTGCCGATGTCTATGCACAAGCCCCTGTCGTTGACACAGCCTTTATCCGTCCATCCTTTATATCCCTCAGAAGGCATCGACCTCATCTTGGCGGCCATGCCATTGGCCAACTTCTGCAACTTCACGTCCGTCAATTCCTCGATGACGCCCCATGCCATCAGCGCCTTCAGGAACGCCGTATGCGCATTGCGTTTCTTCAGCTGCCCGTGGTCATACAGCACTATCTCTATCAGCGCCAAGTTCGCCGCGCTCCCATGATAGAACTCCTTCACCGCAGCCGCCACCCGCTCCCTCGTGAAATCGTTAGGAAATTTGAAGCAGGCAGAATGACAATTCGTTTCTTCTCCCCCTGACGTTCCATCTTCCTTCACCTCTTCCACCTTGTCGCCAGCAGTCTCCCCCGCTTCCTCCTCCGCATTCCCGACATGCTGGTGCACCGTGCTCCCCGGCATCGCGAAGATGGCTCCGCTGATGGGGCCGTTGAACACCTGACAGTTCGAATGAGCCTCGAAGTGGTTATGCACCTCTCGGACATCCTGTTTCTTTTCCTCCATAGCCGCTTATCATTGTGGTGGGTTAAACGTAGAAGCGCTGACATCGCCGTTGAACACCTGAGCGGAACTGCCCGCCTCATAGTGGTTATGCGTCACGGGTGCCACGGGTGCCGGCCTCGTGGGCAGCTGCGTCATCTTCGTCACCTCCTCCGTGAGCTGCTTGGGTGCATCCTTTGGCAATGTGTGCATGAAGAAATGCGCCAGCAGCGCACGGTCATGATTGTCTGTGATGTTCACCACATACTCCTGCGTCGCAGGCTTCGACAACGGGATATACTGACAGCAGATGACCGCCATCAGCGTCTGCTGGTTCTGCTCCGAACGGGCACGCTTCAACTCCTCCGTCTTCTCGGCAATCTTCTTATGCGCCTCCTGTAGCGCCAACGCCTGCAAGGCCAGTGCGTGGTTCGTCTCGTCCAACATACCCTGCAGGTTTCTTTTCTCCTCTTCCAGCTGCACGATGCGCTCTTGTAGCGGACGCATGAGAGCGCCCGCCAGCTTGTCTGTGATATGGTCTAATTCGCTAGTATTTAAATCCATAGCTGCATGTCCTTTTGATAATGAATACCTCTGTTTCTGCCTCGCTCCTCGCCCTCCGCACAGCCATGATTCTTGCGTGGGCGAATCAGCCGCAAAGTTACGAACTTTTTCCCGAATCCCCACCATCATCCGCCTATTATTATTTGTTAAAAATGCGCGCAAAAAAAGATGTGCCTCATCATGAGGCACATCCGCTATGTGCTGAACCATATCTTATTGTAATTTCGAGTTACTTCTTCACCACCTTCTTCATCGTGCCGTCGCTCATGCGAAGGAGATATGGGCCATGTGAGGGAGTTTGAGACAATCGGATGCCGCTCAGGTCGTAAACAGCTGACACAGAACAGTCTTCCGATGATTCACAATTGTCGATGGCCGCAGGATTACCCTCGATGATAAACGGGAACAGGTTCCAATTTGCTGTGGCTTTATACTTGTCTATTGTTCCTACAGGGACATAAAGTTTACAATTCCAGGCAGGACAGTTGGATGTGTTTAAACTTTTGCGGAAGGAAAATGTATAGTAAGCAATCTCGAAAGGTTCGGCAATCTCTGAAATGACTGTTCCTAATTGAGTACAATCATGGAATGCACTATAGCCGATAGTGGTCACATGCTTGGGAATGGTAATGCTATTAAGTCCACAATATTCGAATGCACTTTGACCAATGGATGTTACGCTTTCCGGGATGACAGCACTGGTCAGGTTCTTGCACCTAAAGAATGCATAGTCGCCAATAGCCGTTATGCCGTCTGGTATGACAATATCCGTAATCTCCTGGCCTGCCACACAATTCTTCTCAGCCTGAGGACGTGATGTATCTTTTCCCTCATAGACAATGGTGCACATACTCTCTATGCTGGCATAATCCGCCACTCGGGGGGCGGGCATGTTAAACGGACAGAAGAAAGCCGATTTGCCAATGCTCTTTAGGTCCTTGGGAAAGGCTACAGAGTCCACATAGCTCTCGTAAAACATGTAATCATCTATTCTGGTGATGTTTGGGCCAAAAACAACCTTAAACGGACTCCTAATGAGAGCAAATGGCGAGTAGCCATACATCTTATCTGTGGAGTAACTGAGCTTTCTGCCTATATAAATCTGCTCTAAAGGACACTCCCTGAAAAGGCCAGATCCTTCAGAGTTTGACTGAAAGCCGTATCCTAATTTCAGCGTGCTTTCCCCGTCTTCAATTACCAGGTTCGTAGCATTGCACCGATTGAAAGCTGCATTGCCAATCTCGGTTACATTGTTAGGAATAGTTATTGATGTCAATGATGTGCAGTTAGAGAATGCCCCGTTACCAATATAAGTGACACTGTTTGGAATCGTTATCGCGGCAAGTTGACTACATCCTGAAAAAGCAGTAGGTCCTATCTTTTGAATCGTATTGGGGAGAGAGACGGAAGTCACCGAGCTGCAATTGTAAAACGCATTGTCATGGATTGTTGTGACGGTGTATGTATTCCCATCGTAGGTAATCGTTTCTGGAATAACGATACTGCCAGCGTAGTCATTTAAAATCGTATAACCGTGTGTCCCTTTATAGGTCACATAGGCCTCAGTTCCAACTAAATAGTAATAGATACCATTCACCTCACAGTCATAAGCCATTACTTTCACGCCTGCCATACACATGAGCAGGAACAACAGAGTCTTCTGATAAAATTGTTTCATATCATACGTTTTAAAGAATGTAATTCTGCCGCAAAGTTACACATTATTTCCTTACCCCGCACATAAAAGCAGCTGAAATTCATCAGCCGCTGGAGAAGTTTTTACTGCAGGGCTCCTGTCATAAAGTGAAAGGTAGAAAATACAATACCGCACAACCTTTTCAGGAAAAAAGGCAACCAATGTCGGAAGAAAGTGTCAACCTTTTCCGTATGGATAGGAAAAGGTTAAAAAACAAGGCCTAAAAGGAGTCAACTATATTTAGGAAAAGGCAGACATTTCGGGCATTGTCGTTGTCACCATTGTCATTGTCATGATTGTCATTAAGGGTTTCTAAAGGGGAAAACACCACACAATTAGTATATAATAAAATAGTATTTTATTATATACTAATTGTGACCATTCTTCTGGGTTCTGAATCTCTTAATGACAATTGACAATGATGACAATCATGACAACCACATAATTTTTTTGAAAAAAGTTGCCAAAGCATTCGAAAACCGCAATGGAAATGTCGTACCTTTGCAGCATCAAAAAACAACGCACCATGCATCGAAGCGCGATGCAGCAAGGTGTAAACGACAACGCAGCAAGGTGTAGCCCCCGAGCCCCCTAAAGGGGAGCGTAGGGAGTGAGGAATGAAACTTGAAACATGAAACTTGAAACATCAAACTTCTTGCGCTCGGCTTTGCCGCTTCTTCGAGCGACAGCGAGTCTGAAGAACCATTGAACTTTTTGAACCATTGAACTCTTAAACTTTTGATCCTTTTGAACTCTTGAACCGCGCGACAGCGCTTGAACCTTTGAACCGAACATCCGGCCAGATGTCATATAACCTAACCCTATCTATTAACCCTAAAATTTAAATCCCCCAATGGTAGAGTATCTACTCCCCTCCGGCCTCACCCCCAGCCCCTCTCCAAAGGGCGAGGGTAGCTATAAGAGGGGCTGGGGGTGAGTCTTATGAAGAACACACTTAAGTATTCCCTGCACATGCAGAAGAACCCCGTGCATCCCGAAGAGCCCGAGAAGGCGTATGCTCGCCTGCAGCTGAACGGCGTGCTGGACATCAACGCCCTGGCCGCACACATGGCCAACCACAACAGCATCTACAGCAAGGGCACCATCGTAGGCATCATCACCGACATGTGCCACTGCATCAAGGAGGCCATCACCGAGGGCAACGCCATCGAGCTGGGCGAGCTGGGCCGCTTCACGCCCTCCATCACCAGCGAGGGCACGCTGCCCGGCGTGGACGAAGAGGGCAACCCCATCACGGCCATGGAGGCCTTCACCGAGGCGAACATCAAGGACGTCAACGTGAACTACGAGCTGGGCAGTGGCCTCGACTTCAAGCGCGAGGACTTCGACTTCGAGTTCGTCACCACGCGTAAGGCGCAGGCTGCCGCCAAGAAGGCGCAGAAGAAGGGCGAGAAGAGCGCCGACTGGAGCGAGGAGTAAAGCCCCCGAGCCCCCTAAAGGGGAGCGTAAGGCAGGAGTTGAGGGCACAAGCCCTCACTCCTTTTCAATGACGAAGGCTGCGCATTTTTCTCTACAGATTACACGGATTAAACAGATTTTTCAGACAACGAATTTCCATAATGAGCATCATGAATGGAGCATCAATAGATTATAAATCCGTGCAATCCGTTTAATCTGTAGAGGAGAATTACACGCGCTCGGCATCCCGAAGGGTGACGCTTGACACTTCAAGAATAAAACGCATTTTTCTCTACAGATTACACGGATTAAACAGATTTTTTTCGAACCATGAACACGAAATCCCCGCCGCATCTACCGTGATGCAGCGGGGATTTCTGGCTCGGGGGCTCCAACGCTCCCCTTTAGGGGGCTTCGGGGGCTTTTATTTCTCCTCGTCGTGGGCGCTCATGTTCTTAATCATCAGGTTCACCAGATGCTTCGTGATATAGGTGTGGCGCACGGCATGGCGCGCCTTGTCGGCGATGGAGGGGCCATCGTCTTCAGCCGGGGTGTCGTTGGCTGCCACCTCCTGCTCGCGGCGGTCAATCTTCTCGCGCAGGCTGGCCGAGGCGTGGCTGTAGAGGTAGTTGTAGGCTGGCTGTGCGGCCTTCATGATGTAGGGCGTGAGGAAGGTGGTCACGACACTGGAGGCCACGATGATGGGATAGATGATGGGGTCGAGGACGCCCAGGCTGGTGCCCAGCGAGGCGATGATGAACGAGAACTCGCCGATCTGCACGAAGGAGAAGCTGGTGAGCATCGCGTCGCGCATCGTGGCGCCGCCCCACCAGCAACCCAGGGTGGCGAAGAGGATCATGCCAACGATGACCACGAGGCTGACCCAGAGGATGCTCACCCAATATTCCACCAGCACGGGGGGATTGATGAGCATGCCCACGGAGATGAAGAAGATGGCGGCGAAGACGTTCTTCAGCGGCGTCATCAGATGCTCGATGCGCTTGGCCTCCACCGTCTCGGCAAGGACAGAGCCCATCACGAAGGCGCCGAGGGCGCTGCTGAAGCCGGCTTCCTCGGCCGTCAGCACCATGCCTAAGCAGAGGCCCAGGGCGAGGATGATGAGCGTCTCGTCGTTGAGGTGTTTCTGAATCTTGCGCAGCACCGTGGGGATGATTAGGATGCCGACGATGAACCACACGGCGAGGGTGAGTGCCAGGATGAGCACCTTGTTGAGCAGTTCTGCGCCCTCGAACTGATGGCGGATGGCGATGCTGGAGAGCAACACCATGAGGACCACCGCCACGACATCCTCCACGATGAGGATGCTGGTGGCGCCTTTGACGAAGCGCTCCTTGCTCATGCCGGCCTCATCGATGACCTTCATCACGATGGTGGTGCTCGACATGCAGAGCATGCCGGCCAGGAACAGCGAGTTGATCATGTCGAGGTTGGCATCCTGACCTACCAGGTAGCCCAGGAGCATCATGCCCAGGATGATGGTCGTGGCGCCTACGGCAGCTATCTTGCCGCTGCTGATGAGGTTCTTCAGGCGGAACTCCAGGCCGATGCAGAACAGGACGAAGAGCACGCCGATGTCGCCCCATGCCTTCACGTTGTCGGCATTGACGAGCGTCTCGCCAAAGAGGTTCGGGCCTATCAGCACACCGGCGACGATGTAGCCCAGCACGACAGGCTGTTTCAAGAACTTAAACACGATGCTGACCACAGCTGCTGTGATCATCAGAACATACAAATCTTGTACCATGCTGATATGATTAAAAATTTTAAGTTTCTTACTTCACCCGTACCTTGCGCGTCGAGCCGTCGTTCATGCGGAGGATGTTGATGCCCCGTTGCAGCTGATGCAGCTTGCGGCCGCTGAGGTCGTAGATGGCTTGCGGCCCGTTGTCCTGTGCCGCTTCCGCCTCGTCGATGTCCTCAATCCCATCGGTGTCCTGCTCGAAGGTGGCCGTGAGATTCATGTCAGAGGTGACGGTGATGATGCGCAGCTCGCGCTTATCCTCATTCTCCCACTGCTGGAAGAGATAGGACTCATTCGCCACGGCCTGCAGACAGAGGATGGTGCCATAAGGGATATCCTGCAGGTCGAGGCTGTTGCCGTCGATGTCGGTGGAGAGCACGGTGCCGTTCAGCGCTGCCACGGTCACATCGTAGGTGTCAGGTTCGTACTGGGCGTAGAAGTCCGTGTCGTCGGTGATCTGTGTCGTGCTCTCGCCCCATCCTGTGAAGTGCCACCCCTCGCGCTCGGTGGGGATGTCGGCCGTCTCCACGCCGTTGCCGTAGGTCACAGAGGTGGCGAAGAGCAGCGTGCCGTCCCAGTCGATGAATTTGACGATGCACTCCTTAGGCTCGAACATCGCCGTAACGAACTCGTCCGTCTCGTTCAGCTTCCATTTGACGGGGTTGGTGAGTATGGTGCCGCCCTCCCATCCGGCGAAGCGGTAGCCCTCTGCGGGGATGGCCTCGATGAGCACGGAGTCGTTCTTCTCGTAGATGCCGGAGCCGGTGCAATAGCCCTTCTCCGGGTCTTCGGCCTCCACCGTCAGCTGCACCTCATAGGGTTCCACCCACATGAACTCCTGCCACACGTCGGCGCTCTCGTAGTCCTCCAGTCCGACATACGGCACATGGAGCACCATATCGCTGATTTCGACATTGTCGAACACGTCGAGTCCGCTGATGTCAAACGGCTCCTCCTGTCGCACGAAGATATCCTCCACGCGGCGCATGTTGGCGAACGCATTCGCCTCGATGCCCACCACCTGGTAGGTCTCGCCTTCCAGCTCGATGCTGGCGGGGATGTTCACGGTGCCGCAGAGCATGCGGTAGTTCGTCTCGTCGTCGGTCTCAGGCGCCACGGTGGCGGTGTGGGCTGTGCGGTCCAGCGTGTAGTAGAGGCCGCCCACGCAGGGGTTCTCCTCCTCGATGTTGAAGTCCTGCCACACGGCGGCTGCCTTGTAGGCGGCATAGCAGCCGTAGGGCACGCGCAGGGTGATGTCCTGCGGGTTGAGGCCGCTGAAGACGTCGATGCCGCTGAGGTTGATGGGCACGGCGCTGCGGCAGCGTATCTTCGTCAGGCCCTCGCAGTTGGCGAAGACATCATTGGACAGTGTCGTCAGGTTCTCCGGCAGCTCCAGATGCTGGATGGAGGTGCCGTCGAAGGCGTTGCTGCCCACCTGGGCCGTCTTGCTGGAGAAGACGAGCGTGCTCAGGTTGTTGCAGTCGCAGAAGGCATCCGGCATCACGGAGGTCACGACATAGTTCACGCCCTCGTAGAAGATCTGAGCGGGAATCACCAGCGAGGGCATCGTCTGGTTGTATTCCGACAGCTGCATGTCGCTGCCGGCGCCTTTGGCCTTGCGGCGCGCCTGTTTGCCGGCGGCTGCCGCTTCCAGGTTATTCTGGTCGGGGGCCAGGGCGGCTGTCTTCTCGCTCTCGTTGAGTTCATAGTAGAGGCCGTCAACATGGGCATAGGCTTCCGCGATGGTGCCGAAGGTCTTCCATTGGGCGGCACCCTGGTAGGCTGTCTTGGCGCCTCTGGGTACCATGAGCTTGCCCGAGGCGATGGCAGTGCCTGCGAAGGCGTTGTCGCCGAGCGAGATGACGGAAGTGCTGTTGCCGCGCAGATAGAGCGTCGTCAGCGATGCGCTGCCGTAGAAGGCATCCTCGCCTAACTGCCCGAGGGTCGATGGCAGATAGACCGTCTGCAGCTTGCTGGTGCGGAAGGCGGCCTCGCCGATGGTCGTCACCTTGTCGGGCACGTAGATCTGTGTCAGCCCGGTGTTGTTGAAGGCATACTCGCCAATCTCCAACAGAGAGGCGGGCAGCGAGAGGTCGGTCAGCGCCTTCGAGTTGCTGAAGGCTTGATTGCCGATGCGCGTCAGGTTGACGCAACTCGACATATCCACCTTCGCCAGCGACGAGCAGAGCTGGAAGGCACTCTCGCCGATGCTGACTACGGACGAGGGCAGGGTGAGCGACGTGATGCCGGTGCAGCTGCTGAACGCCGAGCCGCCAATCACGCGCGTACCGTCTAATATCTTCAGGGCGCCGGAGAGGTTGGCGCTCTTCGAGCCGATGGCACAATTGTCCAGATAGACGATATTACCCGCAGCGCCCGTGATGATGGGAGTGCCGTAGAACGGGTTAGAGCCGATTTCCGTGACCGTGGACGGGATGTTGGCTTTCGCAAGATTGGAGCAGTTGTAGAAGGCGTTTGCGCCTATACGCTTCAGGCCATCAGGCAGCACCACTTCCGTGATGCCCGGCACAAAGAAGAAGGCGCGATAGCCCACTTCCGTCACCGCGTACTGCTTGCCGCCGTAGGTGATGGAGGCGGGGATGGTCACCTTGCCGCTCAGGTTGGAGTAGTTGCCCGACTGGTAGGACTTTGTGGAGTAGGTCACGAAGGCTGTACGCTCCGCCTCGTTCAGGGTGTAGTAGATGCCGCCCACCTGCACATTGGTGTCTTCAATCTGGAAGTTCTTCCAGACATCGGCAGAGCTATAGTTCGATGCAGCGCCAAAGGGCACATGCAGCGTCACCTGCGCCTGGTTCACACCCTCGAAGCAGGAGGACTGGATGGCGATGGGCGACTGGCTCATATAATAGATGTCCGACAAGGCGGTGCAGCCGGCAAAGGCGGAGGGATAGAGCCAACTCATCGATGAAGAGAGCGTGACTTCTTTCAGGGCCGCACAACCTTCGAAAGCGCTGCGGCCAATATCTGCTTTTGAGGGCAGCTTGACGGTAGTCAGGCGCTTGGCGTTCTTGAACGATTCTGCACTAATGGCGGTCACATTCTCGGGTATTTCAATGGAGGTGATGGGTGCATTCTCGAAGGCGTTTCGATCTATCTTCACCACTTTCCAGTCATAACCGTTAGCACTGACGACATTCGGGACAGTCACATTGTCTCGCAAGGAAGCATAGTTGTTGGCATCGTCACTCTCTGCCACCACTGTGGCTTCGTAAAGGGTGCGGTAAGTTATACCATGATAGTTTTTAAATATAGGTTCATCATACTGATGGAAGGTGTAATACAAATTACCAATCTTGATTGGATAACCGACGACTTCTCCTCTATAAGCACCATTTGTCCAAATTGTAAGCGTTTCTGAGCAATAGTCCCCGATGCAATCCGAAGGAACCATTAGCACGGATGCTCCTTCTACTCCAAAAGCATCATAAGTTATATTATGACGTATTACATTGCCTTTTTCATCATACGTAAGCCAAGGTAGCGGTTCGCGACGGTCTGTAATGATGGTATCCACTGAGTTACACCCTTGAAAAGCTTCCTGTCCTATTTCATCGACTGATTGGGGAACAAAAATCTTATGCAGTCTGCGACAATCCCTCAAGGAATTACCTCCTATTTCTTTCAAAGTATTCGGGAAGATTAATTCTGTGATGTTCACACATTGCCAAAATGCAAATTCACCAATCTCTTTCAATCCTTCGGAGAAAGTGACCTTTTTCAGCTGGGTACACTCAGAGAAAGCATAATCATCTATAGTGACAACACTCCTTGGGAAAGTGACTGATGTCATTTTCGCATCATTAAAGGCCCATCCTTCGATAGCTGTCACAGGGTAAGATTGTCCTTTCCAAGTGACGGATGAAGGAATCGTAACAGCTCCTGTCAACGAGAAATAATGATTATCTGTCTGGTCCCATGTGACACTTGCGGTATGGTTCCAACCGTCTATCTCATAGTACAGATCACCGATTTTAACGGTGACGAACTGCTTCTCTTCGATGCGCAGCTTGGCCCATCCGGGGATAGCCTGATAGTCGCTCTTGCAGCCGTAGGGAATCGTCAGCACCGCATTCGTGGCACCCGTAAAGACATCCTTGTCAATTTGGATGGGCGTCTGTTGCTCTGTCACCACTTGCTCCAATCCGCTGCAACCGTAGAATGCCTTGTCGCCAATGGAACTGAGGGAAAGTGCCGACTGCAAAGAAAGTTTCTTTATCTTCGGGCAGAAGGAGAATGCGCCTGGCCCAATTTCAGTCAAAGTGTAGGGAAACGAAAGACTCGATAAGTTCTGACAGTTATAGAAAGCGTTCTTTCCGATTTTCTGCAAATAGAAAGCATCATCCATCCAAACCTTTTTCAACACGCTATTGTGCGCAAAAGCATTTTCATCTATCATATACACGGGATACTTCGTATTCTCCGATGATACTCTCAATTCTTTTGGAATATCTATTACCTCGCCCAACTTCTCGTAGCGGTTGCCTGTAATGTCGCCAATGATGCAGGCTAACTGTCCTCCACCCACTGAATTCACCAACCTGTAATAGAAGCCCTCAACTGACTTGGGCGGCATTTCCGAGATCTCCTTCGCTGTCTTCCAGCCCGTAGCGCTCTGATAGGCGTTCTTTGCACCTGCCGGGACGATCAGGCGATGACGGTTGAAGGTGGGGTTACTGCCCAATCTAGGCGGCGTGGCGCAGTTGACGATAATCTGGTCCACACCGCTCTCCTCGAAGGCGTTGTCGCCAATCTTGGTGACGGTGCTCGGCAGGAATATCGAGCCATGGTAAGGCTCATCGTTGTAGAAGGTGACATAGAACCAGTAGTGGAAGGCATTATCGCCTATCTCCGTCACCGTGTAGTCCTGACCCTCCCATGTCACCGTCTCGGGAATCACGATATCATCCGTTATCTTCCAATAGTTGTTGTTCCTCGGGCTGTTGGGAATCACCTTGGCCACGAAGCCGTTCTCGTCGAGAATGTAGGAAATGCCATCCTGTATGCCGTAGTGCCAGATGGCCCACGCATGCTGCGGCAACAGTCCCGCCAAGAGACACGCCACAATCATATAACAGTAAACTCGGTTCATAATATATAGGTGTTTAAAAGGTGGTTATATCCGCTGCAAAAGTAGCAAAAGTTTTTGATTCGTCAACAAAAAATAGAAGAAATTTGCATAAATCGCGGTAGAGAAGAAGATTTAACGCCCGCTACTCTCAGGAGTGGCGGGCGCTAAATGTGGAAGTGTGGGGGAGAAAGCGGTTACAGGTTCTTGCCGTGGCAGGCTTTGAACTTCTTGCCGCTACGACACTCTTGCTGTCTTCAACTCGTTCCGGAGGAAAGAGTACACATAGCCAGGGCTTTGATGGTAGAAGCCCGTGACTTCGCGCTGCAGGCGCTGGTAGGTGTCGCTGTTGATGACGGTGCCCAGGGCCTGCTCCATCGTGAGCTGTGGGTCATCATCCATCAGCCGCAAAGCAAGGTGTCTCACCATGTCGAGTTTCATCTGTTCTTTCTCGTTCATAGGCGCTTGAGCATACTCACGGCTAAGGTAGAAGCCCTGACCGAAGTCCTTGTTGGGCTTCGACTTGCGAAGGTCTATCTCACCGAAGTCAGCATTAGTGCCATGGTAGAGAATCATATTAGCGCACCTCCTTTCCTGTGGCAGTACTCAGCCATGTCGCTGACCATAGACTGGAACGACTGCGTGTGGCAGTAGTCGTAATGCTCATCGACGAACTTGATGGCGCCGAAGCGGCTAAGGTAGTTGAACGACTGCTTGAGCGTCAGGCCAAAGCGACGCCCGAACTCCATTGCGAAGATGAGTGCCCATTCCATCTTGTCATTAAAGCTATAAGTTGCCATAATCGTCGTCTGTTATATTTCTTCTTTCATTACAGGTTCTTGCCGTGGCACTGCTTGAACTTCTTGCCGCTGCCGCAGGGACAGGGGTCGTTGCGGCCGGGGAGCTTGTCGGCAGTGAAGGGGGTGCGGGGCTGCTGGCCGCGGGTGTCCTGAGCGGCTGCTGCCTGCTGGGCAGGGTCGTTGAGGTCGGCGGGAGCGCCCTGGGCGTAGTCGGGACGGCCATAGTTGGGAGCCTGCGTGGTGGGAGCTCCGCCACGACCGGCCTGGTACTGGGCGCGCTGCTGGGCAGCGGCACGGGCACGGCGCTGCGCCTCGTAGGCGGCGCGCTGCTGGGCGGCATCGTCGGGAGCCTGCACCTGCTGCTCGGGCACCTGTCCGCGCATGAGGATGCTGATGGTCTGGTTGTTGATGCGGTTGACCATCTTGTCGAAGAGCTGCACGCTCTCGAGCTTGAAGATGAGGAGGGGGTCTTTCTGCTCGTAGCTGGCGTTCTGTACGCTGTGCTTGAGTTCGTCGAGCTCGCGGAGGTTCTCCTTCCAGGCTTCGTCGATGACGTGGAGCATGATGGCTTTCTCAAAGGCGGTGACGATGGCGCGGCCTTCGCTCTCGCAGGTCTGCTTGAGCGAGACACCACCGATGTTATAGACGCGGCGGCCGTCCATGATGGGCACCATGACGGGGCGCTCGGCCCACTCCTGGCCGTTGGGGCCGTCGTAGATGGGCTTGAAGACCTTGAAGGACTCTGCGGCGATGATGTCGGTCTTCTGGCGGAAGCGTGCGAGGACGGCCTGGTAGGCCTGCTCCTCGAGGTCGGGCATCTTCATCTGTGCGAGGTCGCTCTCGGTGAAGGGCACTTCCATGGCGAAGATGCTGATGAACTCCTCTGCCATCTGGCTGTGGTCGGCGCAGTTCTCGATGACGCTGCAGACGCGGTCGTAGAGCATGTCGGCGATGTCCATGCCGAGACGCTCGCCCATGAGGGCGTGGCGGCGCTTCTCGTAGATGACGGTGCGCTGCTTGTTCATGACGTCGTCGTACTCGAGGAGGCGTTTACGAATGCCGAAGTGGTTCTCCTCGACTTTCTTCTGGGCGCGCTCGATGCTGTTGTTGATCATGGGGTGCTCAATCATCTCGCCTTCCTCGAAGCCGAGGCGGTCCATGACCTTGGCGATGCGCTCGCTGGCGAAGAGGCGCATGAGCTTGTCCTCAAGGCTGACGAAGAAGACGCTGGAGCCGGGGTCGCCCTGACGGCCGGAACGTCCGCGCAGCTGGCGATCGACGCGGCGGCTCTCATGGCGCTCGGTGCCGATGATGGCGAGACCGCCGGCGGCCTTCACCTCGGGCGAGAGCTTGATATCGGTACCACGACCGGCCATGTTGGTGGCGATGGTGACGGCGCCGAGGCCGTTGGTCGATTGACCGGCGAGGGCGACGATGTCGGCCTCCTTCTGGTGAAGCTTGGCGTTGAGCACCTGATGGGGTATCTTGCGGAGTGAGAGCATACGCGAGAGGAGTTCGGAGATCTCCACGGAGGTAGTGCCCACGAGGGTGGGGCGACCGCTGTTGCGCATCTTCTCGACTTCGGCGATGACGGCGTTGTACTTCTCGCGCTGGGTCTTATAGACGCGGTCGTTCATGTCCTGACGGATGACGGGGCGGTTGGTGGGAATCTCGACGACGTCGAGCTTGTAGATATCCCAGAACTCACCGGCCTCGGTGACGGCGGTACCGGTCATACCAGCCAGCTTATGGTACATGCGGAAGTAGTTCTGCAGGGTGATGGTAGCGAAGGTCTGCGTGGCGGCCTGCACCTTGACGTGCTCCTTGGCCTCGACAGCCTGGTGGAGGCCGTCGCTCCAGCGGCGCCCTTCCATGACGCGGCCCGTCTGCTCATCGACAATCTTAATCTCGCCATCGACGATGATGTAGTCGTCGTTGAGGGTGAACATGGCGTAGGCCTTGAGGAGCTGCTGGATGGTGTGCACGCGCTCGCTCTTGATGGCGTAGTCGGTGTAGAGCTGGTCCTTGCGCTGCACGCGCTCCTCGTCGCTGAGGCCGGCCTCGCCCTCGAGGGCTGAGAGCTGTGCGGCGATGTCGGGGAGGATGAAGAGGTCGTCGTCGTTGACCTGCTTGGCGAGCCAGTCGTTGCCCTTGTCGGTGAGGTCGGCGCTGTTGAGCTTCTCGTCGATGACGAAGAAGAGGGGCTCCACGGCCTCGGGCATGCGCTTGTTGTTGTTCTCCATGTAGATCTCCTCGGTGGCGAGCATGCCGCTCTTGATGCCGGGTTCGGAAAGGTACTTGATGAGGGGCTTGTTCTTGGGCAGTGCCTTGTAGGAGCGGAAGAGGGAGAGGAAGCCGGCCTCGGTCTTCGCCTTGTCGTTCTCGGCCTGGCCCTCGGTGATGAGCTTCTTGGCCTCGGCCAGGTACTGCGTGGCCAGCTGGCGCTGCACGCCTACGAGCTTCTCGACGAGGGGCTGGTATTCCTCGAACTGCTGCTCCTCGCCCTTGGGCACGGGGCCACTGATAATCAACGGCGTGCGGGCATCGTCGATCAACACGGAGTCCACCTCATCGACGATGGCATAGTTGTGCATGCGCTGCACGAGGTCCTCGGGGGAGATGGCCATGTTGTCGCGCAGGTAGTCGAAGCCGAACTCGTTGTTGGTGCCGAAGGTGATGTCGGCTTGGTAGGCCTTGCGGCGCGCCTCGCTGTTGGGCTGGTGCTTGTCGATGCAATCGACGCTGAGGCCGTGGAACATGTAGAGCGGGCCCATCCACTCGGAGTCGCGCTTGGCCAGATAGTCGTTGACGGTGACAACGTGGACGCCGTTGCCTGTCAGCGCGTTGAGGAACACGGGGAGCGTGGCCACGAGGGTCTTACCCTCACCCGTGGCCATCTCGGCAATCTTACCCTGATGGAGCACGGTGCCGCCGAAGAGCTGCACATCGTAGTGGATCATGTTCCACACGGTCTCGTTGCCGCCGGCCACCCAGTGGTTGTGGTAGATGGCCTTGTCGCCCTCGATATCCACGAAGTCGTGGCGCGCGGCCAGCTCGCGGTCGAAGTCGGTGGCGGTGACCTCGACATTCTCGTTGTTGGTGAAGCGCTCGGCGGTGCTCTTCACGATGGCGAAGGCCACGGGGCGTATCTCGTCGAGGACTTTCTCGAAGACCTCCAGCTGCTCCTTTTCGAGCTTGTCGATCTTGTCGAAGATGGGTTTGCGGTCCTCGATGGCCGTCTGCTCAATCTTGGCCTTGAGCTCATTGATCTGGTTGCGCAGGGGCACACCGGCCTCGCGTATGCGCGCTTGTAATTCTTTGGTACGCGCGCGAAGCTCATCGTTGGAAAGCGCCTGTATCTCAGGATAAATCTTCAGCACCTCCTCGACGAGGGGCTGAATCTGTTTCATATCGCGGTCGCTCTTATTGCCGAAGAGCTTGCGAAGAAGTTGGATGAAATTCATAATATGAGACCCACTCCCAACCCCTCCCGTGAGGGAGGGGAGCGGCTAGCGCTTGGAAGTCTATAGGGTCATTCTTTATTTAAATGATTAAAATTACAATTTTGTCTTCTGTTCTCAATCACCCCGCAGGCTTTTCCCTCCCTTACGGGAGGGGTCGGGGGGTGGGTCTCTTATTTCAGCACCAGCGGCGCCTCGGTGCTACCGTTGGGAGCGCGGATGCGGAGGCTGCGGGCCAGCGTGGGCGCGATGGCAGTGGTGAGGATGGGGGTGGTGATGCGC
Source organism: uncultured Prevotellaceae bacterium (assembly GCA_900316355.1). Lineage (GTDB taxonomy): Bacteria > Bacteroidota > Bacteroidia > Bacteroidales > Bacteroidaceae > Physcousia. Next base: position 166,088 of record ONCQ01000002.1, read on the forward strand.
TCGGCAGCTACCTGGGGCCCCAGCACGAAAAGGGGATAGGAGTAGTAGGCGGTGCCGGGATGCACGAAGGTGGTGCCGTCGGTGGCCGTGACCTGCCAGCCGGGGCTGACATCGATGACGATGTCGCCGGAGTGCTCGCGGCTCCAGCCGGCACTGATGCGCGACATCTTCTTGTCCCAGGCGCCAAGGGCCAGGTTGTGAGCCGTATAGACGGCACGCACGCCTGACATCTGGCTCATGAAATCCTCGCAGCGCGCCAGCACCTCGTCGAGGCGCAGCTGCCGCTGTTCCAGAAGTTTATGGTTGAGATAGATATGGCTGCCGCAAGTGCCCTCGATGTACTGTGCCTGGCCGTAGGCGGCGCTGAGGTACATGTTCAGGAGCATGGAGGCACGGTCCATGGAGAAATTGCCGGCATCAATGCGGTAGTTCTTCTGGTCGGTCTCGCCGCCGTTGACATCGCTGTAGCCAGTGGAGGAGAGCACCACGAAGACACCATCACGGCCGAAGACCTGATCGAGGACGGCCAGGAGCTGGAAGATGACGCGGTCGAGGCGCACGTAGGTGTCCTGCAACTCAGAAGGTGCCAGACGGGCGCTGCGGTGCTCGTAGTTGCCGGCATAGAGGCCGATGGAGAGGAGGTCGGGGACACGGTCGCGGCCGAGGTAGGAGCCCTCGATGCAGCGCGTGACGAACTGCAGCACCTCCTCATTGACGAGCGCCGAGGTCTTGAACTGACGCACGCGGCTGGCATCGCTGAAGGAGTGGCTGAAGTTGGTCTCCTGGCCGAAAATGATATTCTCGAAATAATGGAAGGCGGCTTTGCCGGTGTCGTAGATGGGCTTCCACGTCATCGAGCCGATGCGCCCGGAGAGGGGCTCCATGCGCTCATAGACGCTGGCCCATGAGGGGTAGTCGCCATAGTAGCTGGTGCCGCACCACGAGCCGGTATGGTCGCTAATCCAGAAGGCACCATCGGAGACATGGCCCGCCAGCAGCACCGCCACGTCGCGGTCGGGAGCGATGGCGTAGCTCACCGCAAACTGCCCCGTGGTCACCTCCAGCTCGTCGGCAATGGTGGTGGTCATCAGATGCTTGGGCGACGAGGCATCGGTGGTCTGCAAGCCTTTGTACTTGGGGTCATCGACGCAATAGACGGGCTGCAGCGTCTCGCGCGACAGCCATTTCAGCGAGGGGATGCCGTGGTCGGAGGGCGTGGTGCCCGTCATCACGGTGGCAGCGGCTGAAGCGCGGTCCACAGGGCTGAAGGGCTGCTGGGCATCGGTGTAGTAGCGACCCTCGGACATCAGACGCTTGAAGCCGCCCTCCACATAGAGCGGAGTGAAGGCTTCGAGATAGTCAGTGCGAAGCTGATCTACCAAGATATGCACCACCAGCCGAGGCTGCTCGGCAGAGGCCTGGGCATCGAGGCTCACGAGGGCCATGAGGATGGCCAAGGAGAACCAGCGGTTTTTGGAAGATGCGTTGTGGGAGATTGGGCTCATGCGTCAACGGGAGATATGATAGTTCCACAGATGTACTACAGCACGGCTAAGCAAAAGTAGTGCCAAAGGGATGGTGATGGAACTGAAATGTTGGGGAATGACAAAGGAAAGGAGCAGGAAGACCACGATGACGGCAGCGGCGGCAGCGTGGTAGAAGCAGCGCTCGCCGCGGAGGTCGGCGCGCACCACAGGATAGACGAAGAGGAGGGGCAGCGGGTTCAGCAGCCACACCTGCCAGTTGGTATCTACGGCGGGATGCTCGGAGAAGAGCGACATGAAGACAAGGAGGATGCCGGCAAGGCCCTGCAGCACCATCAGCACCGCATCGACGCCCCAGAGGACTCGCCGACGGCGCACCTCCCAACAGCCGAGCAACAGCGCCAGGCACAGCAGTGCCCAGAAGAGCTGCGAGGGGGTGAGGAAGAAGGTGGGCTCGGCAGCCGCAGCGCGCTGCTGCAGCGCGGCATCGGCAGCCAGCAGCACACGACGCTCGCGCACGAGGGAGTCGCAGCCCCAGTGCCCACGGTCGATCATGGCGCTGTCGGCATACCACATGAAATAGACGGGCGCAAACATCTCAGCGCGCTCGGAGAGGAGCGTATCGACATCGGCGCCCAGCAGCAGGTCGTTGCCGACCTCGTCCCAGGGGCTGCCGGCAGTGAACTGGTGCAGCATCTGGCGCAGCGTGTAGCGGGGAGCACGGGCGGGGTAGCGGACGATGCCGCGGACGTGGGCCTCTATCATGTCACGCACACGGGTGGTGCAGTTGTTGCGGAAGATGTTGTAGCGATAGACGCAGTTCGCGGGCTGGCAGTTGTCCACCAGCGCAGCCGTCAGCGCCCGCGCCTCCACAGGCAACAGATTGAGGACCTGCTCGGTGATGGAGGAGCCACGATGGCGATACTCATGCTCGAAGACGTAATAGGGCGATGCAGCGCACATGTAGTCGCACTCGCCCAGCACGAAACGCCATACGAAATAGTCCTGCGTGAAGTCGAAGACGCCATAGTTGAAGACGAGGTCATAGTCGTACTGCGTACTCTGCACGCGCAACGCGGTGTGCCCATAGAGTTCATAAGAGGCAAAGCCGGGGGAACAGGTGAGGAGGCTGACCTGCAGCGTGCTGTCAACAGCCACGGAATCGGCAGCCTGCACCTCCTCAGCGAACAGGCGCAGAGGGGAGCACAGACAAGCTGCGAACAAGAGGATATGAACAAGGCGTCTCATAAACGGGCACAAAGGTACGCATATTTTACGATTTAGCATTTATGATTTACTATTTTCTGCATATTCTTTGCTTAAAATAGCTAAAAATACGCCGCGCGACAAAGATAAATCGACAATCGTAAATCGTAAATCGTAAATAAACGCTATCTTTGCGCCCGCAATGAATGTGGTCATAGACATTGGCAACACCACGAGCAAGTATTTTTGCTTCGAGGGTGACGCGCTGACGAGCGAAGACCGGGAAGAGGGACACGACCTGTCCTTCCTCTCTGCTTTTTGCGGACAACGCGCCGATGCGGCCATCGTCTCCACTGTCGTGGACCTGCCCGCCGAGGCCGAAGAGCGACTGCGCGCACTACCCTGCCCCGTGCTGCGCTTCACAGCCGCCACGCCAATACCGCTGCAGAACCGCTACCGCACGCCTGCGACGCTGGGCACCGACCGTCTGGCTGCTGCCGTGGGCGCTTGGGCACAACACAAGGGACAGCCGCTGCTGGTCATCGACGCCGGCAGCTGCATCACCTTCGACTTCGTGACGGCCGACGGCGAATACATGGGCGGCAACATAGCCCCCGGACTGCACGCACGGCTGCAGGCCATCGGCGACTACTTCCCACGCCTGCCGCTCGTGAGCGCCGAGGGCGACACACCCGAGATGGGCTACGACACCGAGACGGCCATCCGCGCCGGCGTCATACAGGGCATGCGCCACGAGATACAGGGCTACATCAGCACCTTCAGCCAGCGATATGGCAATCTGGCAGTGATGCTCACAGGAGGCGACGACGTCGTGCTGGACAGCGCCGTGCAACGGATGATAACCACCGACCACTACATGGTGCCGCGAGGCCTCAACCACATTCTACGCTACAACATGCAACTGACGAATCACTCATTATGAAACTTAGATATACTCTACTCATCTGCACCTTCAGCATCGCCTTTGCGCCGCACGCAGCCGCACAGACTACAGGCTGCAACTCCTCGTACTCACGCTTCGGCATGGGAATGCTCAAGGATCAGACTAACAGCTACAACCGCGCGATGGGCGGCGTGGCACAGGCCTTGCGCTCCGGCAACAGGGTGAACTACCTGAACCCCGCCAGCTACTCCGCCGTAGATTCCCTCACCTTCCTCTTCGACGTGGGCATGAACCTGCAACGCACACGCATGGTGCAGGGCGACTATCATAAGGGCGTGAACAACACCTCGTTTGACTTCGCCACGGCAGCCTTCCGCCTGCGCCGCAACCTGGGCATGACGCTGGGCTTCACACAATATACCGACGTGGGCTACAACTTCGCGCAGGAGACTGTCGTGGGGCACGACCTCACCACCGGCGACCTCATCACCAGCCCCGCTGTCTATGAGGGCGAAGGCGGCTTGCACCTGGCCTTCATCGGCGTGGGATGGGAACCGTTCCGGGGCTTCTCCTTCGGCGCTAACATCGGACTGCTGTGGGGCTCCATCAATCACAACATCTCCACCTCCTACTCGCAGAACAACACCGTCCTTGCCAGCGACGGCAATATCACAACGGTCTATGACGCCTCACTGCTGACATGGAAGGGCGACGTGGGTGTGCAGTACCAGACACTGCTCAACGCCACCAACCGCCTGACGCTCGGCGCCACCGTAGGCATCGGACATAAAATCAAGCGCGAAGCCACCTACTACAGCAGCAACATATCGGACGCTTCCATTGACCTCATCATCCAATCTGTTCCCAATGCCTTCGAGCTGCCGATGAGCTACCACTTCGGAGCCGCATGGGAGCACGCAGAGAGACTGCTGCTGGCAGTGGATGCCGGATGGGAACAGTGGGGGAAATGCAGCGCACCCGTCTTCGACAAATATACAGGCGAATACAAGGCCACAACGGATGCCTACATGAACCGCCTGCGCCTGAATGTGGGCGCCGAATATGTGCCAGGGCGCTATGACCGGCCCTATCAGCGACGCATCAACTACCGTTTCGGAGCCTTCTACTCATCACCCTATCTGAAGGTGAACGGCTACGACGGACCGAAGGAGTTCGGACTCACCGCAGGTCTGGGACTCCCCATCACCAATAGCATCAACAACCGCTCGTATGTCAACGTGGGTTTCCAATGGACTCACCGCAAGGCCAGCGCCGCATCGCTCATCACAGAGAACGTGATGAGCATCAACATCGGACTCACCTTCAACGAGCGATGGTTCATGAAGTGGAAGTTCAAGTAAATGAAAAGGCCCCCGAGCCCCCTAAAGGGGAGCGTTAGAGCCCCCGAGCCCCCTAAAGGGGAGCGTTGGGAGTGAAAAAATGGAAAGTGAAAAGTGAAAAATGAAAAGTGAAGATTACCATAGTATATTGCGCCTGTGCAGGAAACCCAACCTGTGCAGACGCCATTCGTCACTCATCATTCTTTCATTCTTCACATTATTAGCCTGCGACGGACACCACGAGCACATCGCGCCCGCTGTTCATGAGCGCGACTCGCTGCCGTTCATGACCTCACACGGCATCTCCAACCTCATCTCCGACTCCGGCATCATCAGCTACAAGATTGTCGCTGAAGACTGGAATATCTACACCACAGAGCCGCAGAAATGGACGTTCCTGAAAGGGCTGTTCCTCGAAAAATTCGACACCACCTTCCATGTGGAATGGCACGTGCAGAGCGACACCGCATACTGCCACGCCAACCGCACGTGGGAGCTGCGCGGACGCGTAGTGGTGCTGAACCGCGACGGCGACCTCTTTGAGACCGAGGAGCTCTTCTGGGACATGGACGAGCACCAGCTCTGGAACCACATGTTCATGACCATCACCAAGCCGGGGTCGCAGCAACAGCTGCAAGGCTATAACTTCCGCTCCAACGAGGAGATGACGGACTATCACATCGACAACTCCGCCGGATACACACCCGCCAAAGACAACGACGAGGCCACAGGCGACAACAAAGAAGAACGCGCTTCACAGGCTGACAGCCGACGCGCACTACAAGGACAATGACAACGACAGCTCTCATCATCTATATCATCTGCTCACTGGCCTTCTCCGCCTTCTTCTCAGGCATGGAGATAGCCTTCGTGTCGAGCAGCAAACTGCGCTTCGAGATGGACCGCTCACAGAGCGGATTCAACACACGACTGGCGGCAACCTTCTACGAACACCCCAACAACTTCATCTCCACACTCCTCGTGGGCAACAACATCGCGCTGGTGGTCTATGGCATCCTCATCGCACAGCTGCTGGACACGACGGTGATGGCGCCGTTGGGCATCACCGACGAATGGCTGACGCTGCTCATAGAGACCATCATCTCCACCATCATCGTGCTCTTCACAGGCGAGTTCCTGCCGAAACTGCTCTTCAAGCTGAATCCCAACAAGACGCTCGTCTTCTTCGCACCCATCGCCTACCTCTTCTATATCCTGCTCTACCCCATCGCCAAGTTCACCAGCGGACTGGCTAAACTCATCCTGCGCGCCTTCGGCCTCAAGGTGTCGAACACCGACACTGACACCGCCTTCACGAAAGTGGACCTCGACTACCTCATACAATCTACCATCGACCACAGCGACAACGAGGAGGATATCAACGACGAGGTGAAGATATTCCAGAATGCCCTCGACTTCAGCAACTGCAAGGTGCGCGACTGCATCGTGCCGCGCACGGAAATAGTGGCGGTGGACATCAACGAAAGCCTCAACGACCTGAAACAGCTCTTCATCGAAAGCGGATGCTCGAAAATCATTGTCTATGAAGAGGATATCGACAACATCGTGGGATTCATACACTCCTCGGAGATGTTCCGACTCAAAGGCAACGACAGTTGGAAGGAGCACATCCGCGAAGTGCCCATCGTGCCGGAGAGCATGAGCGCACAGAAACTGATGGAAACGCTCATGCAGCAGAAAATCTCGCTGGCCGTCGTCGTGGATGAATTCGGAGGCACCAGCGGCATCTGCACACTCGAGGACCTCGTGGAGGAAATCTTCGGAGATATCGAGGATGAACACGACCAACAACAGTACACAGCCAAGAAACTGCCCAGCGGCGAATACGAGCTGTCGGCACGACTGGAAGTGGAGAAAGCCAACGAGCTGCTCAACATCGAGTTGCCCGAGAGCGACGACTACCTCACCGTGGGCGGACTCATCCTGCATAAGCTGCAGCGATTCCCGAAGCTCAACGAGGTCGTCACCTTCGACAACTTCGAATTCAAGATTATCAAGAACACCAACACCAAAATTGAGCTCGTTCGCCTGCGAATTTTGGAAGATTGAGCCCCCGCACGCGTAAGTTTAAGGTAAAAAACGCAATTTTCAGGGCAAATGCGCGGTCATTTGCCAAAAACTTCGTACCTTCGTGCGCTTTTTCAGCAATAACAAACAAAAACATATAAAAAATCTATGGCAACATTACAGAAAATCAGAAGCAAAGGTGCACTCCTCATCCTCTTCGTAGGTCTCGCACTGTTTGCCTTCATCGCCGAAGAAGGCGTGCGTTCTCTGTCATCCTCACGCGCTGAGAGCCATCAGCGCATCGGTGAGGTCTATGGCAAATCCATCAACATCCAAGAGTTCAACGACCTGGTGGACGAATACGTGGATGTCGTTAAGTTCAGCTCCGGCAACGAGAACCTCACCGAGGAACAGATGCAGCAGGTGCGCGACCAGGTGTGGAACACCTTCGTGCAGACAAGCCTCCTCGAGCACGAGTGCGCTGAGCTGGGCATCACCGTCACCGACGCTGAGATGCAGGAAATTATCCAGACTGGACAGAACCCCATGCTGGCACAGAGCCCCTTCCGCAACCAGCAGACTGGTGCCTTCGATGTCGAGGCACTCAACCAGTTCCTCACACAATACAAGTCTGTCAAGGACCAGCCCGGACAGCCCGCAGAGGCTGTAGAGTACTACACACAGCTCTACAACTACTGGAAGTTCATCGAGAAGAACGTGCGCCAGCAGACGCTCGCCAACAAGTACCAGACACTGCTCAGCAAGCTCTTCATCGCCAACCCCACCAGCGTGCAGAACCTCTTCGACGCCCGCAACAACGAGAAGGAAGCTCTCCTCGTATCACTCCCCTACACCGCTGTGAAGGACGAGGTGAAGGCCGACGAGAAGGAACTCAAGGCTAAATATGACGAGCTGAAGGATGCCTTCCGCATCGAGGAGCCCACACGAGACATCAAGTACATCGACGTAGCCATCACAGCCAGCAAGGCTGACCGCGACGAGATCAACAACGAGCTCGCCGAAGTGGCCACACAGATGCAGGCTGCAGATGCCGACTACGCTAACATTATCCGCAAGAGCGGCAGCACCATCGCCTACAAGGCTCTGCCCGTACGCCGCACCGCACTCCCCAGCGACATCGCTGCACAGGTGGACTCCATGAGCGTGGGCGCTCAGAAGGGTCCCTTCCTCAGCGCCGCTGACAACACACAGAACATCGTGCGCCTCATCGCTAAGACCACACTGCCCGACTCCGTACAGATCCGTCAGATTGGCGTTGGCGGCATGGACGAAGCTGCCACAAAGAAGACGGCTGACAGCATCATGACAGCCCTCAGCACCGGCGTGCCCTTCGACAGCATCGCCAAGAAGTACAACCAGACTGGCGAGGCACAGTGGATTAGCTCCGCACAGTATGAGAATTCTCTCCTTGATGACAACAACCTCAAGTTCATCAACGCCATCAACACGCAGGCTGTAGGCACCACGCAGCAGGTGAAGCTTGGCACAGGCATCGCTATCGTGAACGTCCTCGACCGCCGCAACATGGTGGAGAAATACCAGGTGGCCATCGTGAAGCGCCCGCTGGACTTCTCCAACGACACCTTCAACAAGACTTACAACGACTTCTCACAGTTCGTAGCCTCCAACAAAACTCCCGAGGAAATCGAGGCTAACGCCATGAAGGCCGGCTATATGGTGCAGCAGCGCCAAGGCATCTTCAGCACCGAGCACAACATCGCAGGCCTCAGCTCCACACGCGAGGCTTTCCGCTGGGTATTCAACGACGACACCAAGGTGGGCGAGATTTCTGAAATCTACACCTGCGGCAACAACGACCACCTCCTCGTGGTCATCCTCACAGGAAAGAACGACACCAAGTACCGCACGCTGGAGAGCGTGAAGGACTTCGTAGAGGGCGAGGTTATCCGCGACAAGAAAGCCGGCATCCTGCATGAGCAGATGGAGGCTTGCGCAGACATCAACGCAGTGGCTAAGCTGGCAGGTGCACAGACCGACACCGTGCGCCACATCACCTTCAATGCTCCGGTCTTCGTGCCTTCCGTAGGCGGTAGCGAGCCCGCACTCGCCGGTGCCGTTGCCAAGACCGAAAAGGGCGGATTCACCAAGGGCGTGAAGGGCAACACAGGCGTGTATGCACTTCAGGTCATCGCTGACAACAAGAGCGAAGCCAAGCTCGACGATGCCGCCAAGAAGAGCATCGCACAGCAGCTGGCCAGCAACAACTTCCGCGCAGCTTCACGCTACATGCAGGAGCTCTACCAGAAAGCTAATGTCAAGGACAACCGCTACCTCTTCTACTAAGAACATATTATAATAGGTACGCGCGTGCGACCAGCATAAAAGGGAAGTGTCACAGCAGACACTTCCCTTTTCTGTTCCTTTTCGCGCGTTTTTTACACCGTTTAGGCTGATTCCACGTTAAATAATGTAAATCTTTCTGCAAAAAGTTTCATCGAAACGAAGAAAAGCATACCTTTGCATTTGCAAAGTCAAGATAGCAAACCCGAATGCAATGAAAACCCAAGTCATTCTCAAGCGACCTGTACACTTAGGCCTGGAAGCACGCCGCGAAAAAGAAGCGGTCAGACGCATGTTAACCTTCGAGCGATTCGCCCGCGACAACCAGTTATGGGACGAGATGCTCACCTGCTATACCCCTGATGCCACCATCAAGGCGTCATGGTTCGAGGGTGATGCGAAAGCATTCGCCGATGCCTTGGCTGCACGCACAGACCATATCCCCTATCACATCCACGCATGCATCGTGTGGACCCACGGCAACCGAGCTGTTGCCATCGTGGAGACCACCTTCCCCGTGAAGACTGAGATTGCCGGCGTCACCTTCAACCAAGCAGGCGAGTCGCAGTACATCTACAAGCTCGTGCGCTACAACGGCGAGTGGTACATCAAGTGCTGCACCACCATCCTGGAAGAGCTACCCGGAAAGAGCCGTCCAGACTACCTGCAGGACCTCTACGAAGAAGCTGACAACTGGCTCCTCAACGGCTAAAGCAATAATAAAGAAAAAGCGGGTGCAACGATCGTTGCACCCGCTTTTTTTGCATCATCTTACATGCAAGCGCTATAGACAGCACGAAACATCCATTCGTAGTTGGCATTGACACGGCGGCACTGATGAGCGAAGCCGGGCATGTTCAGGCGGTGGTAGAGGCTGTCCAGCTGTCGGGCTACTTCGAGGGCATCGGCATCGTTGATGCGGGAACCCCAGGGACGGTAGTAGGGGTTGGGCGGCAACGGACCAACAGTGTAATAGTCTTCGGCCCTGTAAGAGTCGATGCGCTGAATGCGGTTGATGGCTGCACGATAGACGGTAATCGCCAGGAAAGACATGTCGAGTTGTTCGAACAGGAGCCCGGCGCGCAGACATGTGGCTGCGATAACGCTCGTGGAGCGGGAGGTCGAGACGACGTGCATGGCATCCTGTCTGATGAGGCGTACCATCGGAGTGGAGAGGGTCTCAATGCCCGTTTGGGGCGTGCAACGGCAGAGGCAGTTGACTTTCTGCCTCCTGAAACTTTTTCTGTTCATCATAAACAAGCGATAACAATAAGTGAAAGAACGAATGCGCTCATCGAGAACGCTTTAACTTATCGCGATCGTGCATACAAAAAGACGCAACAATCCCGTAAGTGCCACTTGACGTGGCCTGCATGGATTGTTGCGAATGATTTCTGGGGACAAAAGTAGCAGATATTTTTTATTCCACCAAATTTTTCGCAACTTTTCGGCACAACAGCCCCTTCATCTCCGAATTTATCACTACCTTTGCCACGAAAAGATAACCCAAACTCCTTGAGTAACTAACACAATGGCAGCAGGAAAATGGATAGGCGGTTTCCTGGGACTTCTCTCAGGCGGACCCATCGGAGCGCTGGCAGGCTTCGTGCTCGGCGCACTTTTTGATACGATGAATAGTGACAACGGTCTCATCGGCGATGACGACGGCCATAGATATGCTGGCGACAGCTATCAGACAGGCTATGCCCAAAGCAGCTCTGCACAGGGAACACGCAACGGGTTCCTGTTCTCGCTGCTGACACTGGCCAGCTACATCATTCGCGCCGACGGCAAGGTGATGCACAGCGAGATGGAGGCTATCCGCCAATTCCTGCGTGCGAGCTTCGGCGAGGTGGCTGTGCAGCAGGGCAACGACATTCTGCTACGCCTCTTCGAGCAGCAGAAACAGATGGATGCCACACAGCCTGGCACCTTCCGGCACACCATCATCGACTGCTGCGGACAACTGCGCGAGGTGCTCGATGAATCGCAGCGCCTGCAATTGCTCTCGCTGTTGGTGATGCTGGCAAAGGCTGACGGCCATGTGGCCACGGAGGAGATTGCAGCCCTGCGCGAGGTGACGGCAGCTCTGGGACTCTCCGAAGTGGAACTCAACTCGATGCTCGGCTTAGGCAGCACATCGCTCAAAGATGCCTATGCTGTGCTGGAAATCAGCGAGAACGCCACCGACGAGGAAGTGAAAGCGGCATACAAACGAATGGTGGTGAAGCACCATCCCGACCGCGTCGCATCGCTTGGTGATGACATCCGCTTAGCCGCAGAGAAGAAGATGCGCGAGATTAACGAAGCGCGCGACCTCATCTTCAAAGCCAGAGGACTTTGATGAGTTAACAAGTGAGGGATGCAGTAGGCTTACTTGCCCTCGTAGGAGGCATCCACTTTGATGAGGGCAGTGACAGTGAAGGTGACCAGACAGAAGGCCATCACCAACCAGAAGAAGTTCTGGTAGCCGATGTTCTCAGAAATCAGACCTGAAACCATACCGGGAAGCATCACACCGCCAAAGTACTGCCCAGCCGTACAGATGGAGAAGACGGCTGTGGAGCGGTCGCCTCGCGAGAACGTGACCAGGAAGAGGGTGTAGGCGGCAAAACCCAAACCATAACCAATCTGCTCAATGCACACGCAAGAGCCAATTAGCCAAAGGTTGTCGGTGGGGAAGTAGCTGAGATAGACATAGACGATATCCGGCAACGTTATGCAGAGCACCAGCGGCCACAGACATTTCTTCAAGCCCCATTTAGACACTGCCCATCCGCCCACGATGCCACCGGACAGGAGACCGATGACACCAAGTGTGCCGTAGATGAAACCAAAATCCACATCGCTCATGGCAAGACCGCCTTCCGCAGCACTACGTGTGAGGAACAACGGAACAATCTTGGTGAGCAAGCCTTCAGGCAGACGGAACAAGAGAATGAAACAGATGGCTGTCACGAGGTGAGGCTTGGTAACAAAAACCTTCAACGTTCGAACGAACTCACGCGCCTGCTCCATCAAGTCAAAACGCTCATGCACCACCGTCTCCACCTTGGGAAGGGTGAATGCGTGGTACAAGGCCAAGAGGAACATGAGGACGCCGAGAATCAGGAAAACGGCCATCCATGAAGCAGCAATCGACTGCAACGCAGCGCCAAAATGTCCGGCCTGCATATAGCCTGCCAAGAGGACAAGACCACCCTGCCCGATGACCATTCCAATGCGATAGAATGTATTGCGCACGCCTACGAAGAGCTCCTGATCGTGGTTGGAAAGGCCAAGGATATAGAAGCCGTCTGCCGAGATGTCGTGGGTGGCGCTGGCAAAGGCGATGAGCATGAATATCGCTAATGAACCCTGCAGCCAGAAGGCGGTGGGCAGCGTGAAAGCCACCAACGCCAATGCGCCCCCCATGAAGAACTGCATCGAAACAATCCACCAGCGCTTGGTCTTGAGGTTGTCAATGATGGGACTCCAGAAGGGCTTGATGACCCATGGAAGTCCTAGCCAGCCTGTGTATAGCGTGATCTGGCCATCGGTGAGGCCAAGTTCCTTGAACATGATGACGGAAATCAGCATCACAGCCGAGAAAGGGAGGGCCTCAGCCAAGTAGAGGGAGGGAACCCAGGAAGCAGGACGAGAGGGAAGCATGGGAAATGAATGAATGAGTGAAAAGTGAATGAGTGAATACTAATATTGGGAAATCATCTTCCGCCCGGCATACGCCGCGATGAGCGCGGGCACAGCCATGAAGGCATCGAAGGCAAAGAAACGACTGAAGCCCAGATATTCTGCCAACCCGCCGGAGATGGCCATCGGCAGAATCATCACCAGTGCCACAGCAGGGATATAGATGTAATTGATGGTGCTGCTATAGCGATTGCCTGAGACTGCGCGGATGTAGGGTATGCAGGCATTCAGGCCAAAGCCGAAGGTGAACTGCGCCAGGAATGTCGCCACACACAACGATAGCAGCGTATGGGGCGGCCAGAGGGTCATCGCATAGTACACAAACGGCGAGAGCACCAAGGTGACGGGTGCGCTCGGAATGGAGGAAAACACGTGTCTCCTGCGCTCTAAGCGCTGCCCCAGACCGAGGCCGATGGAGAAGGCGATGATACCCACTGTTCCTTGTGCCATGCCTATCCACGGCAATGAGCACCCCAAGCCGCCCACACTGACGGGCGCTAAGAGAAATAGAACACGCGTGTGGAACATCAGTGCCTGAGGCAGCAGCAGAAAGAACAGACACAGGAGCATCGTCCTGCGATGACGGGGTACTGCGTTCTCTGCCTCACGGACATCAGCTGCAGGAGCCACTTCATGGAGAGCCCACAGCTGCCACAATATCAGCAGTAGATAAAGTCCCGCCAGCGAGTAGAGCACCGTGCTCCACGACCAGGCCATGGGATGCTGGTATTTGTGGAAAAACACCTCCATAGCCCCCACGGTCACCAGTGTCAGCCCGTAGGTCAAGACGGTCACCGCCTGTAGTAGAGCAATCCTTAGTAAACGGAAATAGTGCTGCCCACGGACACTCAGCTGTCGCTCATAGTAACTTCGCGCCAACAGCATGTGACTAGCACAGCAGATGCCCAACAGGAAAAGAATGCTGAACAGTACATAGGGCGAAAGTGCCGGTTGGCGCACACAGAATGCCAGGGCAAACAACAGGGCGCACATCAGCACCTCAGTGATTCGAAGCACATGATGCACGCTTGCGCAGTGCCATAGCCGCTCCAGCATCCACGCCTTCAGCACCCACGGCAACATCAGCAGGGCACACAGCAGCGTACTCTCCCCCCACCCTACTCCCAACTGTACAAACAGCAACAGTGCCACGAAAGTAATCATGGCACTGGGAATAGCCTCAGCGGCAAGAAGGGAGGGGAGCCACCGCATCAATAGGATCTTGCAATAAGGACTCGGTATTTGGCGGGCTTACCGCTCACCATGTCCGTGCCGGGTGTCTGCTCAAAGGCGAAGGGCACACAACGGATGGTGGCCTGAGTATCTTCCTTAATTTTGGCTTCCGTCTCAGGTGTGCCATCCCAATGGCAGAGGAAGAAGCCGCCGTCCTTGATGCGCTCTTTGAACTCCTCGTAGTCCTCACACTCATAGATGCGCTCATCACGATACTTGCGAGCCTTCTCGAAGATGGCTGTCTGCATCTCATCCAGCAGCTGCTTCACATAGGCAGCAATGCCGTCGCAGCTCACCGTCTCTTTCTCCAGCGTATCGCGGCGCATCACCTCGATGGTGTTGCTCTCCAGATCGCGACCGCCCATGACGAGGCGCACGGGAATACCCTTCAGCTCGTAATCAGCGAACTTGAAGCCCGGGCGCTTCTGATCGTTGTCATCAAGCTTCACACTAATGCCCAAAGCCTTCAGTTCATCGGCAATAGCAGCCAGCTTCTCACGGATAGCAGCCAGCTGGTCATCGGTCTTATAAATAGGAATGAGCACGACCTGGATGGGAGCCAGCGCGGGCGGCAGGACGAGACCGTTATCATCGGAGTGCGTCATGATGAGTGCGCCCATCAGACGTGTGGAAACGCCCCATGATGTAGCCCATGCGTATTCGAGTTCGTTGTCTTTATTGATGAACTGCACGCCGAAAGCCTTACCGAAGTTCTGCCCAAGGAAGTGGCTGGTGCCGCTCTGCAGCGCCTTGCCATCCTGCATCATCGCCTCAATGGTGTAGGTATCGAGGGCACCGGCGAAACGTTCTGTTTCGCTCTTCACGCCCTGCATCACAGGCACGGCCATCACCTTCTCTGCGAAGTCAGCATACACCTTCAGCATCTGGCGGGCGCGCTCCTCAGCTTCCTCACGCGTGGCATGGGCGGTATGCCCCTCCTGCCACAGGAACTCTGCCGTGCGCAGGAACAGACGAGTGCGCATCTCCCAGCGCATCACATTGCACCACTGATTGACCAGCAAAGGAAGGTCGCGGTAGCTGTGAATCCAGTTCTTGAACGTATTCCAGATGATGGTTTCCGATGTCGGACGGATAATCAGTTCCTCTTCCAGCTTCGCCTCGGGATCAACGACCACGCCATCGTGCGTCTCGTTGGTCTTCAGACGGTAGTGGGTCACCACAGCGCACTCCTTCGCAAAGCCCTCCACATGCTCGGCCTCGCGCGAGAGAAAGCTCTTGGGGATGAGAAGGGGGAAATAGGCGTTCTGCACACCTGTCTGCTTAAACATATCATCCAATGTACGTTGCATCTTCTCCCAAATAGCGTAGCCATAGGGTTTGATAACCATACAGCCGCGGACATCACTCTGCTCTGCGAGGTCTGCCTTCACCACCAATTCATTATACCATTGCGAGTAGTTCTCGCTTCGTTTTGTCAAATTTTTAAGTTCTTTTGCCATGATTAACGGTCTTAATTTTCAATTTCGGGCGCAAAGTTAGCGATTTTTTCGCGTGAAGCGACAAAATCTTCCATCTTTCATCGCTCGTCTGTAATCTTTTTTGTACTTTTGCACCCAGAAAATACTTTTTAACTATTCATTCATTAAACACAACAACTATGAAAGGATTAAAGTTTTATGCAATTGCCCTTTGTGCTGCATTGCTGTTCCAATCCTGCGGTATGAACAACACCACAAAGGCTGCCTTGATTGGCGGTTCGGGCGGTGCTGCTCTCGGTGCAGCCCTCGGTGGTGTGCTTGCTAAGAACAACAAAGGTCAGTGGGCTGGCATCGCCGGTGCTGCAGGTGCTGTGACAGGTGCTGCTGTTGGCGCCATCATTGGCAACAAGATGGACAAGGCCAAGAAGGCTGCTGAAGAACTTGAGAATGCACAGGTAGAAACAATCACTGACGGCAACGGTCTGAAGGCTGTGAAGCTGACGTTCGACAGCGGCATCCTCTTCGACTCGGGTAAGTCCACCCTGCGTCCCGCTGCTCAGAGCACCCTCACCAACTTTGTCAACAAAGTGCTGAAGCAGAACCCCGATATGAACGTCGGCATCCTCGGCTACACAGATAACCAAGGTTTCAAGAGCGCTAAGACAAAGGCTCAGAGTCAGGAGATGAACAAGCAGCTCTCTCAGGATCGTGCTCAGGCTGTGTGCAACTACATCACCGGTCAGGGCGCTGCCTCCAGCCAGATTAAGGAAGTAATTGGCTTCGGCGAGGAAAACCCCGTTGCCAGCAACGAGACCGCTGAAGGCCGTCAGCAGAACCGCCGCGTGGAGGTTTACCTCTATGCCAGCGAGGAGATGATCAAGGCCGCTCAGCAGGCTATCCAGTAAGTCTTTTCCCTTTTATCTAAATAAATAAGGTACGCGCGTTGCGCGTACCTTATTTTGTTTCTGCTTGCATGATGCTACTCTTCCTCTATACCTTTAATGTAGGGAAGACTCCAATGGTACTTTACCGCTAACATTCGGATGGTGATGGCGACGGTGCAGGATAGCAGCGCACAACCCTCTGGTGTCCAGCCCATACGCAGGAAGAGAACATAAACGATACCGCCAGCCAGGCAGCAGGTGGCATATATCTCCTTACGGAAGATAAGCGGCACCTCATTGATGAGGATGTCACGCATCACGCCGCCACCGGCACCGGTGATGCACCCAAGGCAGATGGCAGCCCATGTGGGGAAACCAAGGCCTAGCGATTTCTCAATACCGATGACATTGAACAGCGAGAAACCTATGCAGTCGAACAGGAACCATGTATTGTTCTGGCGCACCAGCACCTTACGGAACACAAACACCCACAACAATCCGAAGATGCAAGCCAACAGGTAGATAGGTTCTTCCAGCCAGAAAGGCGGTTTGCCAATCATCAAGTCGCGGATGGTGCCGCCACCGCAAGCAGTGGCAATGCCCACGATGAGCGCACCGAACAAGTCGAACTTCTTGGATGAAGCCAAACGAGCGCCGGATACGGCCCCCGCCAACGTGCCTATCACCTCAAGAATCACGAAAGACCAGGGGATGCTCAGCATCGCACCCATCTCCTGAAAGAATGTCTTAATGAAGTCCATCTATATCTCTTTAATCTTTTGAACTTTCAATCTTCAACTTGCAACTTTCAACACTCCCGCCAACGCATCATAGCGTGCTCCTTGCGGACGATAGTATAGCAAGACGAGGTATTCGTTTTCTGTCTGATAGAAATCGCCCTCCGTCAGCAACGTGCTTCCGCGCCCGTCACTATCGTAATGTCGGAACTGATAGTTATAGTAGCCCTGCTTGAGGAGCACTCCGCATTCATAGGCGTGCAGCTGCTCATCGTAGTGCATCTTACATTCAGGATCTGGGCTGCCATTGTTCCAAAGGCCGCAGACATAGACATCGCCGTCAGGCAACTGTGGTCGTTGCAGGAGGAAATGCACGAACAAGTATTCACACTGCGTATCATTCTCCTCATCGCCGGTGTGGCGTATGACGTACCCGCCATTGACATCCTCATCGCTGGTGTAGTTATGCTGAGGCGCGACGGCAAAGAGCGTGGCATGGTACTGCTCACCAATCCACGCCATCTTATCGACATTCATGCCATTCAGTCGCACATCCAGTATCTCAAACTTATGGAACTCCGCACCCGCATCGAAAATCAGGTCGCGTCGATGATTCCACTCAGCGCCTCGTGCGTGCTGTATGTTAGGTGGCAGGTTCACGACAGCTGTGTCCCAGCGGCGATTCTGCATCACCACCGTCTTCAGTTCGCGCGTAGGATCTACCACGCGGCAGTTCCCATAGCTGACAGCAAATGTCAGTTGTTGGTGGCGCTGCTGGAAGTCGATGTCCGTATTGTTGAGCACCTCACCCGTCATATTCATCATGGGTTGGCATAGGGAGAAGCAGGCCTCCAGTACAGGATCCTCGCTGGCACCACGTTCATCGCTGTACACTCTTACGCGATAGTTACCTGGCAGCTTCAGGCGCACATCATCGTTGGGGAAGGAGAAGCGATAGTGGGTATAGAGCACCGTTGTGTTGAAGCTCGTTTCGTAATCCTCTATGGGCAAGCCATTGAAGCCTTCCATGAAATCGCTTTCGAATACCTCTGTGGCCGGCGTCCAGTCAGCATTGCAGTACTCCACCTTATAGATGTATCGAGTGTATTCGTGCGACAACTCATCAAAGCCAATCTCCACCCGCCCCCGCATATCGGTTACGGGCGGCAGCAGCGGGTCATCATTCACAATGACCTGCACCGTCCGCACTTGCTCGCTGAAGCTGCGCGTCTGCTGGGCTTCTGCCTGCAGCGACAGCAGGAGGACAACGATTCCAAAAGCAAAGCTCTTTCTCATTTTTTCTTCGTTATAACGTCATCTCGTTATTTCGACATTTCGACATTTCGAGGATTAATCTTTCTATTCCATCAGCGGGATATGCTTCATCTGCCGCATAATCCATGTCTGCCGTTTCAGCATATAGTTTGAAGGGGTCTTACTGCTGAAGCGAATCGGGTTGGGCAATGTGGCCGCAATGAGGGCGCAGTTCGCGCGTGTCAGTTGTGCCGCCGTACACCCGAAATGCCATTGTGCCACAGCCTCCGCGCCATAGATGCCGTCTCCCATCTCGATAGAGTTGAGATAGACCTCCATGATGCGCTGCTTGCTCCAGATGAGTTCCATGAGAAAGGTGAAGTAAGCCTCCAAGCCCTTGCGCACCCAAGAATGCCCCGGCCATAGGAACACATTTTTAGCTGTCTGCTGACTGATAGTACTGCCGCCGCGCTGCCGTTTGCCTTTGCGTTTCTCATCAATAGCCTTCTCGATAGCCTCATAGTCGAAACCATGATGCTCCATGAAACGCTGGTCTTCAGAGGCAATCACTGCCACGGGCATGTATTTCGACATCTCATCAAGCGGTACCCAGTGATGGCGCAGTCGCAACGATTCGCCGTTCTTCACCTGCTGCACAGAGCGGATAACCATCAACGGCGTCACATAAACGGGCACCCAACGGTACAATACCACCGCACCAATGCTAGTGGCAAAGAACAACACCACCAGCCATCGCAAGCAAGTCTGTATTTTTCTCAGTATGCCCATTCCTGTCGTTAACTGACTAATCCTGCATCCTGCCAGTCGCACATGACTTTCTCAGCATCGCGCAGTGCCGTGGCCTCATCCACCTCGTATTCCTCGGTGAGCAGGTGCGCCAGCATTGGAGCATCGAAGTCCTTGCCCTCGACCGCACGCCACAGGTAGGCAGCGCTCTCGTTCAAACTGATAATCTTGGAGAAATCGATATTCTCCTTGCCATATCCCATGACGATGGTCTCGCCACAGATTACTCTCAATTCAAATCCGTCTTTAATTCTCATCTTACTATATTTTTTAATTTGTCGAATCTCAAACTGTCAGTTTGTACACAAACAGCAGCCACCGCCTCACAGGCAGCAAACGGCGCCATCGTCTGATACTCCTTTGCAGTTTCCTGTCACTGGCCAGCAACACGTGGCCGTTGGGGCGCAGGTATTCTGTCACAACGCCACAGACATCCTCTGTCGTGCAATGTTCTGTGCCACGCACATTGCCGTCGCCCATGAGCGTGATGGCATCGCCGTCAATGTCAATGATGCGGTGTAGCACGAAATGTCCGGCGCTGATCTCTGCCAGCACAGCATCCCCCACCTGCAACGTTGTCCAAGGCGCCAGTTTCACGCGGTCACGCAGATGCTCCAGAAAAGGGCGCATCGAATACCCCTTTACCGAGATGATAGCCGTCTTGCCATCAGCAATAGCCTGACGCACCAAAGGCAGCAGCTGGTCATTAGGCATCTCTATGCGCGTCATCGCCGATACCTCTGCATCAGCATAGCGCCGCTGCTTTGCCCGTCGCCAAGGTGTCGCCACCCAGCGGGCAAGAGTTTTTATCAGGTTCTTCAACATATTCATCTATCAACTCCCCTCTCCTTTTGGAGATAAGGCTTGAGCGACGCTTACCGCCTCAAAGCACACCCGCACAGCTTCCTCATCCGGGCGACAGCCGAGCCAGAAGATGGGTGTCAGTTCCAAAAGATGTGAGAGTGTGTTGCAAATACTTAAGTACACACGCCGATCCCATTTCATCGAGCTTACCGCAGGCAGCAGAGCCGCAAACGCCTCAATGGTAGCCATGCGATGAATCGTATTCTCCGGCTTCTGTTCCAGGCGCGTGATGGCACCCACCGGTGCCCATATATTGCGATAGCAGGGCGTCTTACCACTCCAGGGAGAGCCGTAGATGCGAGTCTGGCCATCAACGATACGCACTACGGGGTTGTCATCGTTCATCAGATCACAACCCTCAATATACTTATGCCACAGCCAGGTGTGCGTGCTCTTTCCCGTACCGCTGGGAGCCGTGAAGAGATAGCCATAGCCGGCATGGCGGATGACGGAAGCATGCACGAGCAAAGTGTCCAAAGGGGCTGCCGAGAAGGCGTAAGCCATCATCAGTGCGTTATTAAGGCCGAACTGATGCTGCCGCAGGCTATCACCTGTGAGCACCGCCTTGCAGTGCGCGAAATCATCGTAAGCCATCATACAGCAGCTGAGGGCACCACCGTCGCAGTCAGGCAGGCTAATCTCGAAGGCATAGCTGCCGTCCTCCAGGCGATAGACTCCATGATTGGCACCTCCGCAGTCGAACTGTCCTATCTCTTCCCATGAGGAGAAATCCGGGGCTGCGCCCTCGCTCACCTCCATATCAAAAAGCACATCACCCTCCTCCTCGCACACAAACGGCGAGAAGGAGGGGATGATATCTGTACTGGACAACGAAGCCGGGAATCTCACTTCCAGGAGATGCTCCGCGACCTTATAGCGAGTTGCATTCATTGGGTGCTTTCCTCCATAATGATGGGACGGTACTCCTCTGCCTTCAGGCGGAAAGCGCTGACAGGCAGTTCCTGATAACGCAGGCCATCCTGCTTTTGGCTACGTTTATACACCTTGCGCCACATGCGCTGTAGCTTACGAGGATTCTTATCGTAGAAGATGGTGCAGATGGCATTCTTGTGGCCCTGCTGTTCCATATACATCTGCAGCTGCAAGCTGTACAGCGAGCGGTCTAGCAAAAAATTATGTGCCGGCTCTATCCATGCACTGTCTATCGTCTGAATCTCTGTCAGGCACACCACCGAGTCCTTGAAGGAGACGGCATAGCCGAACATCGCCACAGATTTCATCACAGGCTTCTTCTGGGTAGTCTCCTTCTCGCCGGCGGCCCGTGCGGACAAGGGCCACACGCAGAAAAGAGCAACCATCATCAGGACTGTCGCAAGTCCCTTCATTCCCATTCGTCTCACGGGCTTCTGTTTGCTCATGGCGCTCATCCCAGATAAGATTTCAGCAGTTTGCTCTTTGAGTTATTGCGCAGGCGGCGGATTGCCTTCTCCTTGATTTGGCGAACACGTTCGCGCGTGAGATTGAACTTGTCGCCTATCTCCTCAAGGGTCATTTCCTGATGGTTGATGCCAAAGAACATCTCCACGATTTGCTTCTCACGCTCGCTCAGCGTGCTCAAAGCGCGATCGATTTCGCGCGACAGGCTCTCGTTGACGAGGCTCTTGTCCGCCATGGGGCTATCATCATTCACGATGACATCGAGCAACGTATTGTCCTCACCTTCCACGAAGGGAGCATCCACAGAGATATGGCGACCGCTCACCTTCAGCGTGTCGGAAATCTTATCCACGGGGATATCCAACTCCTCGGCCAGCTCATCGGGACTTGGGCGACGCTCATTCTCCTGCTCGAACTTCGACAGTGCCTTTGAAATCTTGTTCAACGACCCCACCTGATTCAAGGGAAGACGCACGATGCGGCTCTGCTCAGCCAATGCCTGCAGGATGCTCTGACGAATCCACCATACGGCATAGGAGATGAACTTGAAGCCACGCGTCTCATCGAACTTCTCGGCAGCCTTAATCAGACCGAGGTTACCCTCGTTGATAAGATCGGGAAGGCTCAAGCCCTGGTTTTGGTATTGCTTGGCCACACTGACCACGAAACGCAGGTTGGCACGCGTCAGCTTCTCCAGCGCCACGCGGTCACCCTTACGGATGCGCTGCGCCAGTTCCACCTCTTCCTCTACGGTAATCAAGTCTTCACGGCCGATTTCCTGAAGGTACTTATCCAACGAAGCGCTCTCGCGGTTGGTGATGCTCTTGGTAATTTTTAGTTGTCTCATTCCTCTTTGGTGTATGTATAAAAGAATATGCTCCCTAATAAAGCGCGCAAAAGTACTACATATATAGTACACGCGCAAGAAAAATTCAAAGTTTTCACCAAGAAAACAGCAAAAAGCGTGAAGAAATTCATTTTCTTCACGCTTTTTCGCTATTTCACTTCTTTTGGTCTGCTTTTTGCAGACCGTATCTTCACCTTTGATTCCCCACCCTTCTCCTCCCCTAACAGGGGGAGGTCGGGAGGGGGCTTTTTCACTTCTTGTCGTCAGACAAGTCTATCGCTGTCGCGACACGGCGTCCACTCTGCGTGATGGCACGAATCCAGAGCACGCGGTCGCTACTTTGGTTGGCAGCCTTCACTGCATTCTCGAAGTCCTCAACACTGCGCATCTCCATATCGTTGACCTTCAGCAGAATCATGCCCTTGGTGATGCCCGCCTCAGAGAGCTTGCCCTTCTTGATAGCCGTCACCTCCAGGCCGTAGCGCAAAGCCAACTCGCGTTTGCTTGCATCACTCAGCGGCTTCAGCTGTGCACCAAACAAGTCGATATCCACTTCCTCCAGCACCTCCGTGCCACCTTGTGCATTACGTAGCGTAGCTGTGGACGTGTGGGATTTCTTATTGCGCAGATAAGTAATCTTCACCTTGTCGCCTGGGCGATGCTGGGACAGGGCCTCCTGCAGCTCGGCCATCTTCGTGACGGTGCGGTCGTCGATAGCAACGATGACATCGCCCTTTTCCAGACCGGCCTCCTCGGCAGTGGTATTGGGCTCGACGCTCTCGATATAGACGCCCGTGCTGGTACCATAGTCCACCTCGTTGCCTTTCTCCTTCTCCGCGTCAATCTTGTTGGTCACATCGCCGCCGCGTACACCCAGCAGCGCGCGCTGCACCATTCCGAACTCCTTCAGGTCCTTCACCACTTTGTTCATGATGGTGGTGGGGATGGCGAAACCATAACCGGCATAGCTGCCTGTCTGGCTATAGAGCATCGCATTGATGCCCACCAACTCGCCGCGCTCATTGACCAGTGCGCCACCTGAATTACCGGCGTTGATGGCCGCATCAGTCTGTATAAAGCTCTCCACGCCATTGGCGCCCAGGGAGCGGGCCTTTGCCGACACGATACCGGCTGTCACCGTGCTAGTGAGGTTGAAGGGATTACCCACGGCCAGCACCCACTGCCCTATCTTCAAGTCGTCGGAGTTGCCGATGGCGATGGCGGGCAGGTTCTTGGCTTCCACCTTAATGAGTGCCAGATCGGTGGTCTCGTCCAAACCGATGACACGACCTTTATACTCTGTGTTATCATTGAGCTTCACCAGAATCTCGTCGGCGCCTGCCACCACATGGTTGTTGGTGACGATATAACCATCGGCGGAAATAATCACGCCGCTACCAGCACCCTGACGACGAGGCTGTGTCTCAATCTCCTGCTGGCGTCCCTGTCCGCGACCACGGTTCCCATAGCCGAAGAAGTCACCGAAGAAATCTTCGAAGGGGTCACGCACTGTCACGGTCTGGCGCTTGGCGTTCTGTGTCACCTTGATATACACGACGCTGTTCACCGACCGTTCGGCGGCGGTCGTCAGATCCACCAATCCACCGGGGGCAGCCACAGCAGGAGCTGCCACTGTTGCTGGCGCGTCAGCGGCTACTGCCGACGTTGCCATTGAAATCTTGTTTGTCACGATAGCGCCTGTCAACAGGCTACTGCTCAGCACCAATGCTGCGGCGCCGAGCCACATCTTTGTTTTCTGTGTCATCTTTTTCATTTACTATTTGACAATTTACTATTTGACGATTTTACCGCTTACGACTTGCGGCTGACTGTTTACAGCTTACGGCTTATGTTTTTTCGTTTTTCGGACACAAAAGTAGTGCAAAAGTTTAGCCTGCTGTCTTTTTGTCCGTCTTTTTTCCTTTCTTTTAACACCACAGCGACCTTGCTTAACAGCACTTAAGCCGTACGACTGACATTTTTACATTTGCACTTAAGCCGTACGACTGACATTTTTACATTTATTTTTGACAGAAAATGGCTGCGCATTACGCTCATGTAGAAAAAAGTTCGTACCTTCGCGGCGTGTTTCCTGAAAACGCAAAAAAACAAATTGTAAATAGTAAATCTTTAAATAGTAAATTACCTCATGACTATTGCAGTAGATTTCGACGGCACCATCGTGCGCCACCGCTACCCCGCCATCGGCGAGGAGATACCGTTTGCCATTGCCACCCTTCGTCTCGGTGCGAGAGGGTGAACTTCTGGACGAGGCCGTGGAATGGTGTCGCCAGCGCGGTGTCGAATTCTATGCGGTCAACAAAGAGTATCCCGAAGAGGACGAGACACGCAATGAGCACTATTCCCGCAAGCTGAAGGCCGACCTCTTCATCGACGACCGCAACATCGGCGGTCTGCCCGACTGGGGAACCATCTATAAGATGATTCACGAGCGCAAGTCGCTGGAGCAGGTGCTCATCGAGGAGCTGCGCGCCGATGCACCGCAGAAGCCACGCCCCTGGTGGCAGCGGCTGATGGGCAAGAGTTATCACCAGACGTAAATGATAAGGAACGCGCATACGCGCAACCCCTTTTTATCCATTTCTTCCATAGGAAACAGTGGGACGGCTTGCCGCTGGCCGCAGCCATTCGTGGCATGCGACGAGAGGAAAGTCCGGGCAACACAGGGCACTCCGCTACCTAACGGGTAGAAGTCCGCGAGGGCTAGCACGTGCAGAAGAAAACGACCGCCTCCACACGAGGTAAGGGTGAGAAGGTGGGGTAAGAGCCCACCAGGCGCATGGCGACATGCGTGCTGTGCACACCGGAGGCTGAAAGTTCGCGTAAACCGGCGACGCACCGACTGCGGCCACCCATGGCCGTAAGGGTGAGAGAGGGCGGCCCGTCCGAGCCGGAGGGTAGAACGATAGAGGCGTGGCGAGAGTCACGCAGTAGATCAATGGCAAGCGCTGCGGCGACAGCCCCCAACCCATGCCGCCACAGCACAGAACCCGGCTTACAGTCCCACTGTTTCCTTTTTATCTACCGCCCTTACACTGTTAAATATTCTTAACAGCACCTCTTTTTCTCCTTACTTTTGCATTGTTCAACTACGAATGAGTGTATCTTTGCCACCAAATAGGGCTAATTATGCCTGCAAACCAAAGAAATCATGCCAGAACAGCTCCACAAGAGAATAAGTTCACGCATTTTCGACA
>ONCQ01000029.1 GCA_900316355.1 uncultured Prevotellaceae bacterium
AAATCTGGGACATGACAAAGCCCTGGCTTGGGAAAGTCGGGGCTTTGTTTCTTAAAAAAACTAAAAGAGGCCGTGTCTGTTACTTTTGACACGACCTCGTGTGATAGAGTGGTGTGTTCCTTAATCCTTGATGAGGCAGTGGCCGGTCATCAAGGATTAAGAGCCACAGCGAACCACAGACGAACAAAACCCTCTCATAGCAGAAGGCCACCCCTCGCGGGGTGGCCTTCTTTCGTGTTTTCTTTTAATGGTCTGCGCAAGCGCTTACTTGCGGACGACCTTAGTAGTCTTCACAGAGCCATCGGACATGCAACGCTGCTGGATGAGCACACCCTTGGCGGTAGTGCTGGCAGCGCGGCCCTGGAGGTCGAAGTAGCGCACATCAGAGATGGGAGCTGCGCTGATGCTCTGGACGGGAGTGAGGTCATTGGTGATGACGACATTACTCATCCGAGAGAAGGGCATGTAAGAACCCTGATAGGCGATGAGGATAGCGAACCCGGCATCGCTCTTGAGGCTCTTGGAGGTGGCATCGTAGCTGAATGTAGCACCGCTGAAGAAGAGAGGATACTCAGCAGTCTCACTGAGGACATAGTTGCCCATGGACCAAGTGTCAACGTACACCTCGTTGTTCTCAATGGTACCCATGACCCAAGCATCAGGATTCGTAAGAGCGAGGCCCTGTACATAGACATCATTCTCCACGAAAGCCACCTTAATGGGCACCACGATGTTGGTGGGCTCGGTGTCGCTGAGGGCCATCGCGTCTGCCACGAGATAGTAGTCCTGAGTCTGAGCACCGGCGGGGAGCTCCACCTCAACCTGTGTGGCGTCGAAGTAGGTGATGTCAATGCGCTTGATGCGTGCCTGAGCACCAGCAACGTTGGGCACGGTGAAGGTAACCTCGTTGGCCTTGCCCGTCCATGTGCAGATACCATCCTCGAGCGTGAACTGTCCGGTGGCTTCGAGTTGCATGTGCTTCTCTTCCTCTGCGCTCATGGTGACGATGATGCTGACCATAGCCTTGTCGGAGGTGATGGTCATCGTGTTCTTCTGGAACATACGCAGAGCGGCGTCGTCCTCAAAGTACTTAGGCACATTAAGACCGCCACCTTTAGCAATGGTAGCCTTGGTGTTGAGCTCCTCATTGAAGACGATCTCAGCAATAGTCTGCTCGTTGGCATAGTCTTGTTTGGAAGCAACCCATGTGACATCATAAAGGTCGCCGAGGGTGAAAGATGGGTTATAGTACAAGTAGGGGTTGGTGATGTTGGGGCAGGCGTTCAGAATCAGGTAGTTCAGCAGCGTGTAGGCGCCTGTAGCCTCATCGTAGCTGAAATAGACGTCATCAACCACCTGTTGGCTCTCGCCTTCTTCATCAGACATCGTCATACCCTGCAGGAAGAGAGGAGTGCCGCCTTCGGTGAGGCCTACGTACTGGCCGGTGGGGAAGACATACACACCATATTCCTGATTGAACTCACCCTGAATGCATCCGTCCTCGATATAGGGGAAGAGGCCCTGGATGTAGATGTTGTTGCCGTCGATACCCACGATGGCAGAACCGCTGGCGTCACCGATAGTCTCGCCATCGAATACCTCGCCATACATTGGCAGTTCCACCTTTTCAGCTGTCTCAGGCATAGTGACGGGCTGCGGCAGAGTGCCGAGCACGATTGACTCAATAACACCGTAATAGTAATCGAAGTCAAGAGACAGGCTGTTGGGGTTCAGCACAGCGAAACCATTGCCAATGCCAAAACCATTGCCGAAATCGAGCGTGTAAGCATCGTACTTGCCAGTAGTAGTGTCATAGGAGCCAAAGAAGTAGTCGGTGCCGGCAATCTTACCGATGCACTGAGTGGGGAACGTGGCATTGTGTTCCTTGCTGTTGAAGATACCTTTTAACCACGCCTCTGGCTGGAAAGGAACGAGGCCCTTCATGTAGATGGTGTTGTCATCGGTGATGCCGTAGGTCACACTGCCAGTATAGGGAATCGGTTCTTCATCTGTGCTCAGAGACATAGAGCAGCTGATAGGCAGGACCTGCGTCTGCAAGCCAGCAGGAGGCGTCACCACGCTGAAGTCCTCTGTGAAAGGAGTCAAGACCGTCTCATAGTCGCCCGGGTACTGGATAATCGACGGGGCATCACTCCAATAAATGCCCAATGATGTCGAGCCTATCGCCGTGCCATTCAGTGAGATTGTACCATCACCGTTGACCGTGAACGTGACCTCTGTAACAGTCTCATCGAGCACGAAGCCTTTTTTGGAATCATACTTTATCATGCCGATAACCAAAGCTGCGTCATATCGGGCAGAATAAGAAACGTTTTGGAACATAGGCACGGTAATCGTGTTGCCGGCGATGGTGCCTTCAACCCAAGTGCCGTAGCCGGTGCTGTTGACGATGTCTTTGATATACACCTTGTTGTCAGCAGCATAGACGATTTCCACCAAGCCTTGCTGATCGCCAAGGTATATTGATTGATTCTCAGAGATATAATAGCCACCAGCGCGGCTGTATTGCTGCAGCTCGCCTTCAGGAGTCTCGCTGATAATGGGGAAGTCAGCAGCAGCATGGCGGGGAGCCTTCTTCAGAGACTTGCCAAGGGTGCGGGCTGATGTGGGCGCGGTAGCGAAAGCAGTGCGGGATTTCCCACTCTACGGGAACACAGACTGGCGCTTGAGCGGAAGCTGTGCAAATGAAGTTGCGGCAACAAAGACCGCAAGAAGCATGAGTACAAATTTCTTCATAAGCTTACAATGTGTTTGATTAATAACGTTATTGACTTTCAAAATGTAAAATTTCTGCAAAGGACGGCATTTTTGCCGAAACAGCCAAATATTTGCACCTTTTTTCAGCGGAAAGAGCCAAAATGGTGACATCATGTCGCCAACAGCCAATGGCCATCGGCCTCACTCCTCTTCCTTGCGCAGCACCTCCAAAGCCTTCAGCACCACAGGATCGTCGGCATAGATGATCTCGAAGTACTCGCTGTAGTCCCACAGGTCGCGCGCCACGAGACCCTTCAGAATCTGCCGCATGTTCTGCAGCGTCTGCTGGAGTTCCTCATCGTCGCGCGCCTTGAGGCTGTCCTTCTTAGCGGCTTCGGCAAGGATGTCATCGAGCACCTCCTGCGGCATTGTGAACTGGCTTCGGAACAGCTCAAAGTCCTTATATGTCTTCTTCAGCTGCTTGCGGTGCTGATCCATGTAGTGGAGGCTGGCATTATTGATATAGCTGCGAGCACTGAGCTCGCGATAGAGACGTGTGAAGCGCGTGGTGTCGAGGGGGACGAAGATATCTGGCATGATACCACCGCCGCCATAGACGGTGCGCCCCTTTTTTAGGGTCTTATAGCGCAGCGAGTCGGGGAAGTGGATGCTGTCGGCATTGGTGAGCTCACCGCGGTTATAGCGGTCGATGACATCACGGGCATAGCTTTTGGCATCACCTTTCTCATAAGGCTTCTGGATGCAACGGCCCGAAGGCGTGTAGTAACGGGCCACGGTGAGGCGTATCATACTGCCATCCTCGAGCGAGATGGGGCGCTGCACAAGCCCTTTGCCGAAGGTACGGCGACCGATGAGGATGCCGCGGTCGTGGTCCTGAATGGCACCCGAGAGAATTTCAGCTGCCGAGGCTGAGTGCTCATCGACAAGCACCACGAGGCGACCCTGGGTGAACAGCCCGCCGCCCGATGAGCGGTATTCTGCCACCTGTATGCCGTCGCGACCACGCGTATCGACAATGAGCTCACCCTTAGGCAACAGCTCGCTGACAATCTCCACGGCAGCGCCGAGATAACCGCCGCCATTGCCCTGAAGGTCGAGGATGAGGGACTGCATACCCTGACGCTTCAGCTTCTTGACAGCCTCTGCGACCTCGTCATGAGTGGTGGCGGAGAAATTACTGAAGCGGATGAGACCGATACCTGGGGCAGCCATGTAGGCGGCATCCACAGACTTCACGGGAATCTTGTCACGTGTGATGTCAAACGTCAGCACATCCTTGATACCACGACGCACTACGCCTAGCTTCACCTTTGTGCCACGTGGCCCACGCAGACGGCTCATGATGTTCTCACGGCTCATCTTGACGCCGGCGATAGCGGTGTCGTTGACGCTGACGATGCGGTCGCCCGCCAGAATGCCCTTCTTCTCGGAGGGACCGCCGGCAACAGGCTGAATGACAACAAGCGTATCCTCCAGCATGTTGAACTGCACGCCGATGCCGTCGAAGTTGCCTTGCAGCGGCTCATTCATCTTCTTGGTGTCGGCAGCATTGGTGTAGGTGGAATGCGGGTCAAGCTTGGAGAGCATGCCTGTGATGGCATCCTCCACCTGACGATTGAGGTTAACGGTGTCCACATACATCTGGTTGATCATCACCGTGCTCTGTATGAGCTTGCGTATCTGACTCTCACGGGGGTCCAGACGCTGTGCCCTGGCTGTAACCACAAAGCACAGGAAGAAAGCACTTGATATAACAGGAAAGAGAGGGGTATGGAGTCGGGGAATTTGCATCTTTAATCGAATCAATATTTATCTTTTATCTAATCCTAAAATCTATAATCCTATATATTCATCCCTTCCGGCAAGAAGGCTGACACATCCTTGCCGAAGTGCACAAGTTCACGGATAAGAGAGCTGGAGATAGCGGCATAGCGTGGATCGGCAAACAGAACAACGGTCTCAATGCCGGCAAGCTGACGGTTGATATCTGCCATCTGCATCTCGTACTCATAATCCTTCATCGTACGCACACCACGCAGGATGCATGAGGCACCGATGGAATGGGCGAAATCAGTTGTCAGGCCCGAATAGCTCCCTACGCGCACGCGCGCGTCATCTTTATATATAGCACGGATTTGTGTCAAACGTGTCTCCACAGGAATCCATCCCACTTTCTGTTCGTTGATGCCGACAGCAATGACGACCTCATCGAACAGCGCGAGCGCACGCGCCACGAGGTTGGCATGACCGAGTGTGAAGGGGTCGAAGGAGCCGGGAAAGAGGACTGACTTTTTCATTATTCTTTATATTCGTGCTCCTCTTCTTCCTCCTCTGCCCTATCTTCTTCGATGACAAGGTTGTCGATGATGAAGTTCTGGCGCTCGATGGTGTTCTTACCCATGTAGTATTCCAGCAGCTCAGCCACCTGGTCGCTCTTGTGCAGCGACACCTGTTCCAGACGGATGTCCTCGCCGATGAAACCGCGGAATTCATCGGGGCTAATCTCACCGAGGCCTTTGAAACGCGTGATTTCCGGTTCAGGACCGAGGGCCTCGATGTTCTGCAGGCGTTCCTCCTCACTGTAGCAGTAGCGCGTGATGAAATCGCCCTTGGTGTCAGCTTCGCCGATAGCTTCGAGGCGTGCACGGGAGAGCTTCTTGCGGCGCTGACGCACACGGAAGAGGGGCGTTTGGAGGATATAGACATGCCCCTTCTTGATGAGCTCAGGAAAGAACTGTAGGAAGAAGGTAATCATAAGCAGACGGATGTGCATGCCATCAACATCAGCATCAGTGGCCACGATGACTTTGTTGTAGCGCAGGCCGTCGAGGCCGTCCTCGATATTGAGGGCTGCCTGTAAGAGGTTGAACTCCTCGTTCTCATAGACCACCTTCTTGGTGAGCCCGAAGCAGTTGAGCGGCTTACCGCGGAGCGAGAACACAGCCTGTGTCATCACATCGCGGCTCTTGGTGATGCTGCCGCTGGCAGAGTCACCCTCGGTGATGAAGATACAGGAGTCCTCCTGGCGGTCGCCCTTGGGGTCATTAAAATGTATTTTGCAGTCGCGCAACTTGCGGTTGTGCAGATTGGCTTTCTTGCTGCGCTCACGCGCCAGCTTCGCCACACCAGCCATCGCCTTGCGCTCACGCTCGCTCTCGCCAATCTTCTGCAGGATAATCTCTGCCACATCGGGGTTACGGCGCAGGTAGTTATCCACCTGCTCCTTGACGAAATCACCGATGAACTTGTCGATGCTGATGCCTGCGCCATTAGGCTCTGTGGAGAGGGAACCAAGTTTAATCTTCGTCTGGCTCTCGAACAGAGGTTCCTGAATGTTGATGCTGATAGCGGCTACGATGCCGTTGCGTATGTCGCTGTAGTCGAAGTTCTTACCTGAGAAATCCTTGATGGTCTCGGCGATGTACTTCTTGAACGCGCTTTGATGCGTACCACCCTGCGTGGTGTGCTGGCCGTTGACAAAGCTGTAGTACTCCTCGCCGTACTGCCCATTGGTGTGGGTGAAAGCAATCTCGATGTCCTCACCCTTGAGGTGCACGATGGGATAGAGGGGCTGCGTGGTCATCGTGTCGGTCAGCAAGTCCTCAAGGCCATTGCGGGAGAGGATGCGGCGACCGTTGAACATGATGGTGAGGCCAGTGTTGAGGTAGGTGTAGTTGCGCAACATCACCTCCACAAACTCATTGCGGAAGAGATAGTTCTTGAAGAGCGTGTTATCCGGCTCAAAGCATACCAGAGTGCCGTTCTCTTCAGGGTTCTTCTGGATGCCCTCGTCTTTGACAAGCTGGCCGCACTCAAACTCGGCGCGGTGGGTCTCGCCATCGCGGAAACTTTGGGCTACGAAGTGTGAAGAGAGAGCATTGACGGCTTTCAAACCCACACCGTTCAAGCCTACACTCTTCTTGAAAGCCTTCGAGTCATATTTTCCACCCGTATTCAGGACTGAGACTGCATCCACGAGCTTACCCAAAGGTATGCCACGGCCATAGTCGCGGATGGTGACGCGTAAATGCTCATCAATGGTCACCTCAATGCGCTTGCCGGCATTCATCTTGAACTCGTCGATGGAGTTGTCGATGACCTCCTTCAGCAACACATAGATACCATCCTCAGCATGAGAGCCGTCGCCCAACTTGCCGATGTACATGCCCGGGCGCGTGCGCACATGCTCCATATCAGAGAGGTGCCGGATATTATCATCAGAATAGGTCGCATCCCCTACTCCACCCTCACTGGGGAGAGGGGTTGTCACGTCTTCAACTTGGCTGTTATAAATGTCTTCCATTATGCTCTTCTGTATCCGCAGCTCATGCTGTTTCCGCAGAGCTGGTCATCTTATTGGATATTAATCATCTCCCTGGGAAAGGGCCTTCTGGTAGCAGCTGCGACGCTTATGAATGGTGCAGTCGAGATGTGCCCACTGACCTTGACTCTTGTCGTTATCCTCCAGCTGGGGATGCGTCTCGGCCCACACAAAACCCATCTTCTGTGCCACACGGATAATCTGTGCGAAGAGGGGTGCGTTGACGCCCTTGTTCTGATACTCAGGCAACACACCCACAAGCAACAGGTCGATGACGGGGGCCGGCTTGAAATAGATGGCTTTGACGAGATGGAACCAGCCGAAGGGGAACAGCTTGCCATGTGCCTTCTGCAGTGCATACGACAGCGAACCCATGCCCACGCCCATCGCGATGGGCTCGTTCTCCTCGTTCTCCACAATGGCCAGCAGACGCATGTCCAAGAATTGAAGATAGGTGCTGGCATACTGCTGAATCTGACGCTCGTTCATCTCGGAATAGCCGTAGAGATTGGCATACGCCTTGTTAATGACGTTGAAGCACTTCTGCACGTATCTGCCACCGTCTTCCGAGAGAATTTCCCTGGCGTTCTTGAAGTGGCGCATGTGCAGGTTGTAGCGTTTCATGCTCATCTCAGCCACGCGGAAGTATTTCTGCATGTCGGCTTGGTGCTCATCCTTCGTGGGAACCATCACCTTGCGCTCCACCCAGCCTGTTTCTTTCTCGTAGCCCAACGTCTCGATAAGTCGGGGGTAATAGGGATAGTTGTAGATGGTGCTCATCGTGGAGAGCTGGTCGAAGCCATCGGTAAGCATACCCTCGGGATCCATATCCGTGAAGCCCAACGGCCCCACAATCTTCTTCATACCACGCTCAAGGCCCCACTGCTCCACAGTGTCTAAAAGTGCCTTCAGCACCTCGACATCCTCGATGAAATCAATCCATCCGAAGCGTACGTTCTTTGTCTGCCACGTCTTATTGGCCTTGTGATTGATGATGGCGGCTACACGTCCTACGATTTCCTTATCGCGGTAAGCCAGAAACAGGTCGGCCTCGCAAAATTCGAAGGCTGCATTCTTCCGGCGGTCAAACGTCTCAAGCATGTCCTCCAAAAAATCGGGCACAGCATAGGGGTTTCCCTTATACAGATGATAGTTAAAACGGATGAAAGCACGTAACTCGCGTTTACTTTCTACTTTCTTAATAGTAATCATAGTTCAGATGATAAACCTAATAAGATGGTATTTAGGATTCTAAGAAATCAGCCTGTTCGCACCGCTGGTGAATCTTACGGCCTCGGGATGGTCCTTTGCAAAGCTGTCAATGTGGCGCACACGTTTTTCATCGAGGATTTCATCGACAGCAATCAGGATGCCGGTTTCCTCGACATCGCCAAAACCGTAGTTGATGGCAGTGCCGAACATACGCATGGTCGGCGAGAGGCTCATATAGGCATTCACAAGGGGGGGGATATCGTAGCCACGCTGGCGCACCTCACGATTTAATATCCTGTAATCAGATTTGAAATCGTCTTCCGAGAAGAGAGCTGCCAACTGGGCAGCGTCTGATTCTATTTCAAGCGGTTTCATCGGTAGGATGAGCTTGTCAGGATCAGGAAAATGCTTCTTTAGGAAGTAAAGAATCATGTCGCGCGCCTGGCGGTCGTAGCTCGGGTACATGGTCATCTTTCCAAACAGGTAACGGACATTAGGCATCACTACCGTGAGCGCCCCGAGGCCGTCCCACAGGTTGTCGAGGGCAAAGAGTCCCTTGGCACCCGCACGCGTACTTTGGTACTCGAGGGTGACCCAGCTGCGTCCCAGCTCAATCGTCGAGGGAAGGAAGTCACGAATGAATTGTTCAGAGAAATGGAACATGTGAGAAGTGGCCAGGACCGGTTGGCCTGCCTCATCGAAGCGGGCATCCGTGCCCAACAGATAACGGTAACCACCGAGTATCGCCTGCGCCTCTGGATCCCAGACAATCAACTGCTTATAGGGATTCTCCATGGTGTCGAACTCATCCAAATCCAGCGCTTTTCCGGTGCCGCCGCCGGCTGCACGAAACGCGATTTCACGCAAGCGTCCAATTTCACGAAGGACATTAGGGGCATCCTGCCATGTCAACACGTAAACTTCATTGTTGCTCTTATTGGTAAAACGCAAGCGCTTGTCTTCGGTGAGCTCACTCAACAGAATGTCAACTGGAATTGGAGCGATGATATCTTCCATGTTCTTAAAACGTTATTGTGTTACAATTCATAGACCTTCTCCTTCACCCATTCTGCCCACTCTGCCGGACGGCGAGTGTGATCGAAGGTGGTGTAGGGTATCGGATGGCCGAAACGAACGGTATAGTGGCTGCCGCACGAGCGATACATCTCATCGGGGAGCAGCAACATAGCCAGATTAACTTTCAATCCCAAGCGCTTACACCAATTTGCTATTCGGTAAAAACGTGGAGAATTTTCCGCGATAAAATGGATGGGAACGACATCACGCTGTGTCTGTACGCTTTTTTGGATGAAGGCCTTTCCCCACTGCAAATCGCGAATCTGTCCATTGATTTTACGGGAGCAGATGCCGGCAGGAAACATAATCACCTGATCATCACCGTGGAAAACGCTGTCAACCTGCTGCGAGAGGCTGCGCGACTGACCTCCAAATTTATTGATGCCTACACAAAGAGGAGCCAACCCCTTCAAATTCAAAAGCAGGTCATTGACAAGGTACTTGACATGACCATCGTATTTGGTGCCGATGATACCACCGAGAGCAACGCCGTCAATACCGCCAAGCGGATGATTAGAGACAAAAGTGAAACGTCCTTCCTGGGGCAGCTGGTCCAGGCCCTCTATCGTAAGTGTCACGCCCAAATATTCAACACCTTTAGTGCAGAAGTCAACGCCGACATGGCCGCGACGCAGGAACTCATTGATAAAATCCTCGTGAATGACGCGCTTCAGCCAACGAATTACAAAACCGGGAACACTCTTGCCTGCTCGTTGCCGAACAATACGCTCAAGGTCGATAGTCATTTCGTCGTGTTCAGACATTGTACAGGATTTGAGGCGACAAGTTCAATAAATCGTGAACTTGCGATTATTGATGAAATATGTGCCCTTGGGGAGTCCAGACAACCAATTGGTACCCTTTGACAACCGAAATGCAGTGTAGAAGACCCCGCCCTCGGTATAGATGGGAAGAATCTGATTATAACGGCTCTGCACACATATCTGCCGTCCTTGCTGGCGCAGGCTGACAGGCAGTGGGCTGGTCATCATGCGGCTCTGGACCTCGGGATTCTGAGCGGACAAAGCAGGCTGACGGGAGATGGAGTCCGTCCGCTGTACCTGGGCCCACGACCACGAAGGGATAAGGGCTCCGGCGAGCATTGCCACCAAGGCAAAGAGGATAATCCGAAGGTTCTTTTTCATAAAAACAATACGCCTTAAAGGCTGATTTGGGTACAAAGGTATGCATTTTTACTCGTTTTGCCAAATTTTGTCGAGAAAAACTGCACCTACTACACTGAAAAAAGAATCAAGAAGGGCTTGCAAACGCCAAAGCCTCCCCTTTAGTTAAAGTGAAGCTTTAGCCTACTAAGAAACCGACAAACAGCAAATTATAATTTTTTAAGAAATTATTTTGCCAAAGGATGCATCAAATATAAAATAAACTCACTACCTTTGCGCCATGGAACCCGACATTTATCACATTCCAGTGCTTTTGCGCCCCTCCTTAGAGGGCTTGAACATCAAGCGAGATGGTACCTATGTGGATGTGACACTGGGCGGAGGCGGCCATAGCCGTGCGCTGCTGGCGCAGTTGGGGAAGGGTGGTCATCTGTACAGTTTCGATCAGGATGCGGATGCTATTGCGCAGTGCGAACGCCTGCGTGAGACGGAGAAGTCCACAGAAGCAGAATGGACACTCGTACGTTCCAACTTCCGCTATCTGCACAACTGGATGCGCTACTATGGCGTGGAGGGCGTTGACGGCATCTTGGCTGATTTAGGCGTTTCCAGTCATCATTTGGACGATGCCGGACGCGGGTTCAGCTTTAGGGCCGATGCGCCGCTAGATATGCGCATGAACCAGTCCGCCACCATATCGGCAGCCGAGGTCGTCAACCGCTATTCGGTGGAACAACTGACCTCTGTGTTTCGTCTTTACGGCGAGCTACATCAGGCCTCAAGACTGGCGGCAGCTATCGTCAAGGCACGCGCCGCAGCACCGATAGAGACCACATTCCAGCTGGTGCAGGTGCTCACGCCTCTCGTGGGGCGCGATCGGGAAAAGAAAGATCTGGCCCGCGCCTTTCAGGCTTTACGCATTGAGGTGAATGGTGAAATGGAGGCTTTACGGAGTATGCTCACAGCAGCCGTCCATGTCCTGCGCCCGGGTGGCCGTCTAGTGGTCATCGCATACCACTCTCTGGAAGACCGCATGGTGAAGAACCTTATGCGAGCCGGGAACGTAGAGGGCGAGTTGGAGCAGGATGTCTTTGGGCGCAGCAAGGCGCCCTTCCGCCTCATCGGAAAACCCATAGCGGCAGACGAAGAAGAAGTCCTGAGTAACCCGCGAAGCCGCAGTGCCCGGTTGCGGGTAGCAGAGAAAATATAAAAGAGTAGAAAATACATAGGAGTAGAAAAGAGAGAAGTTTTTTACAGAAAAGAGTATCTTACAGAAGAGAGAGAGGAACGTCAACATGAAACGTAGAGAAGATTCGCAGGACGATGTGCGTTTGGTCGTCACCAATCTCGAGGAACCTGCACTCGAGGAAGAAGTAGCCAACGAAGCTGCCGAGGCTGATGAGACATCAGCTCCGGAAGCTGTGCCCGATGACATCCCAGTGGCCGTCACTGATGAGGCCGAGCGCGAGACAGCGCGGTCGGGCTGGCGCCTGTTCTCGAGCGAAGATATGCCGCAGGTGTCTTTACGTGAGATCCTGGGCGGCGACTACCTACTGGGCAGCTACCTGCGCAGAAACATCTGGTTCATCCTGCTTCTCGTGCTACTGAGTATTCTGTATATCTCCAATCGCTACGCTTCTCAACAGGAGATTATTGAAGAGGAAAAACTGCGCAAAGAGCTGGTAGAAAAGAAAAACTACGCGCTCACACAGTATGCCGCACTGACAATGGCCAGCCGACAGAGCAGTATAGAACGGAAACTGCGGCAGATGGGTGACAGTCTGCTGATGAGTGCAACGGAACCGCCATTCATCATTCGGATAAAGAGCGATGAATAAAAAAAAGAAAGGTAAAAGGTGAAACATTGAAAGAAAATAAGGAGTCATGAATTTCGACCATAAGCATATTATCCCCCGCTACACCTTCGTCATCATCATGTTGACATTGGTGGGTGTTGCTGTCGTTGCCTCGGCAGGTTATCAGATGTTTTTCCAGCAAAGTTACTGGGAAAAAGTGCGCGAGCGCCTGGCATCCCGCCAGCAGGACATCGCCGCCGTACGCGGTAACATCTACTCCGCCGATGGCCAGTTATTGGTGGGTTCGATGCCTATCTACACACTATATGTGGACCTTGTGGTCGTGGACCGCAACGACAGCATTGCTGAACGCAGGCATCGGATATGGCGAGATACCACCTTCGTGAAAGAGGTCGATAGCCTGAGCATCGGACTCAACCACCTGTTCCCAAAGAAATCTGTCAAGGAATACAAAGATCTCCTCAATACGGCTTTTCGCAATGCCAAGGCGCGCGAAACGTCCTCACGCAAATGCCAACGAACCTTTGTGTTGGCCCGCAACGCATCCTATATCCAATATCGGGAATTTCTGAAACTGCCCTATGTGCGCTATGGCCGCAACAAATCGGGTATGTACGGCGAGGAAATCCCGCAACGTCAGAAACCTTACGGAAACATGGCCCGACGCACGTTGGGCGACCTAATGTCCTCCAGCGATTCCGCCATGAACGGTCTGGAATTGGCCTACGACAGCATCCTGCGAGGTGTCAACGGCAAGAAGCACCGCGAGAAGGTGCGCCGCATGTGGACTGATCGCACGGATGTGGAGCCCATCAATGGATTGGATATCATATCTACCATCGACGTGGGGATGCAGGATGCCGCCGAACGTATCCTCGTGAAGAAACTACACGAAGTGAACGGAGAAGTTGGTGTCGTGGTGCTCATGGAGGTGGCCACGGGTGATGTGAAAGCCATTGTCAACATGACACGTCTCGGCACACCGGGCAACTACACGTATGCCGAGGTGAAGAACAACGCCATCACTGACCTGTGGGAGCCTGGTTCCACATTTAAGACAGCCTCCATCATGGTTGCATTGGAAGATGGAATGGTAACGCGTAAAGACAGCGTACAGGTGGGCAACGGTCAGTACTTAATGCATGGGCGCGTGATGAAAGACCATAACTGGCGCAAGGGCGGCTACGGCCGTGCCATCTCCGTGGATGAGTGTCTGATGTTCTCCTCTAATGTGGGTGTCAGCCGTATCATCGACGAACATTACTCACAGCACCCCGAGAAATATGTAGACGGGTTACACCGCGAAGGGGTAGGCGTGCCCTTCACACTCCCCTTCAAAGGACAGGGCTTCCCCAGCGTACGACGCCCGAAACCCGACGGCAGCAACTGGAGCAAAACAGCGCTGGCATGGATGAGCATTGGCTACGAAACACAGATACCCCCCATCTACACCGTGACGTTCTATAACGCCATTGCCAACAACGGACGCATGGTGAAGCCACGTTTCGTGCGTGAGATCCGCAAAGACGGCGTTACCCTGAAGGAGTTCCCCGTAGAAGTGGTGAAGGAGCGCATCTGCAAACCCAGCACACTGAAGGATATCCATGAGATTCTGGAACGTGTGGTCAACGACCCAACAGGACTGGGAAAGAAAGCCGGCTGCAAGCAGTTCAAGGTGTGCGGAAAGACGGGCACCGCTCAGGTCGCTGACGAGCATGGTAGCTACCACGGTTCTCCAGCCCGATACATGGTCAGCTTCTGCGGTTTCTATCCTTCCGAGAAGCCTCAGTACTCATGCATCGTCTGCATCAAGAAGAGCGGTCTGCCGGCTTCGGGCGGTGGACAATGCGGCCCCGTATTCTCAGAGTTGGCACAGTACGTGATGGCGAAGGGTGTCTTCCGCGAGGCACACGAAGCAGCTGACAGCACTTCCATCTTAGAAGCTCCCGAGCCTGCGGCCATCCCATCAGCCGAAGAGGGTACTGTACCAGACCTCACAGGACTGGGCGCCCGCGATGCCGTCAACATCCTGGAGCCGCTTGGGTTGAAGGTGAAACTGCACGGACAGGGACACATCTACAAGCAGAGCATCCACGCCGGCCAAAAGGCGGTGAAAGGACAAACCATCTCACTTGACATGAAATAAAAAAAGTAAAGACTATGAAATTATCTGAACTTCTATCAGTCATTCAGCCCCTTGACATACAAGGCGCCACGGATATCGAGATTGCAGACATTGCCATCGACTCCCGTCAGGTGAAAAACGGAACCCTGTTCATCGCCGTCCCCGGCACTCAGGTGGATGGCCATCAGTTCATTCCGAAGGCTTTGGAGCAGGGAGCTGCAGCCATCGTATATAGTAATCCTGAGGCGCTATCAGCCAACCGCACATCCGATGTCACCTTTATTCGCGTTGCTGACAGCGAGTGCGTGGTGGGTCCGCTTGCGCACCACTTCTTTGGAGACCCCACCGAAAAACTTGACCTCATCGGCGTGACTGGTACCAATGGAAAGACAACAATCGCCACCTTATTATATAATATATTCCGCGCGTTCGGTTATAAATGCGGACTGTGCTCTACCGTCTGCAACTACATCGATGGAGAGGCTATCCCGACAGCACATACAACCCCAGACCCCATCACACTGAATAAACTGCTTGGTCGTATGGCCGACGAGGGCTGTCGCTATGCATTCATGGAGGTGAGTTCCCACAGCGTGGCACAACATCGCATCGCGGGACTGACATTCAAGGGTGGCCTATTCACCAATCTTACTCGCGACCATCTCGACTATCACAAAACGGTAGAAGCTTATCGCGATGCCAAGAAGGCATTCTTCGATGCGTTGCCCGCCGATGCCTTCGTAGTCACCAACGCTGACGATAAAAACGGACTCTTCATGACTCAGAATACCAAGGCCGCGGTGAAGACCTACAGTTTGCGCACAATGGCAGACTTTCGCGCGCGCATTCTGGAAGAGGGATTCGATGGAATGGAGCTGAGCATCAATGATCGCGAAGTATTCGTCCAATTCATCGGACGTTTCAATGTTTCCAACCTCCTCGCAGTCTATGGTGCTGCCGTCTGTCTTGGCAAGTCTCCTGAGGACGTGCTAGTAGTACTGAGCACACTAAAGCCCGTGAATGGTCGCTTTGAGACCATCCGCTCCAAGGAGGGTGTCACCGCTATCGTGGATTACGCCCACACACCCGATGCGCTGGACAACGTACTTGCCACCATCAATGAAATCCTGAAAAAACCGGGACAGTGCATCACCGTCTGCGGTGCGGGCGGCAATCGTGATAAGGGCAAGCGACCGCTGATGGCCCAAAGCGCCGTACGCGCCAGCGACCGCGTAATCATCACTTCCGACAACCCCCGTTTTGAGGAACCTCAGGATATCATCAACGACATGCTGGCCGGCATCACCTCTGCTGAGGACAAACGCAAGGTGCTCAGCATCGTGGACCGCCGAGAAGCTATCCGCACAGCCTGTGCGATGGCTCAGCCTGGCGATGTCATCCTTATTGCTGGGAAGGGGCATGAGGACTATCAGGACGTCAAGGGTGTCAAGCACCACTTCGATGATCACGAAGTCGTCCGCGAAGCCTTCGGCCTCTGATTAACAAGCTATTTCTCATTTTTATCTTTAATTTCTCATTAACTACATAATGCTCTACTATCTCTTCAGATATCTCAGTGAATTCGGCATCTCAGGCGCTCACCTGTGGAGCTACATCTCTTTCCGTGCCATCCTCACGCTGGTGCTCTCCTTGATTATCTCCGCTTGGTTCGGCGAGTGGTTTATCAAATATATGAAACGCCGCAATCTCAGTGAGGAACAACGTGATGCCAGTATCGATCCGTATGGCGTTGACAAAAAAGGTGTACCCACCATGGGCGGTATTATCATCATCGTGGCTACCATTATTCCAGCCCTGCTGTTAGGTCGCTTGCGCAATATCTACATGCTCCTCATGCTGGGTACCACCTTATGGTTAGGCATGCTCGGCTTTTGGGATGACTACACCAAGATGACCAAGAGCAAGGACGGCATCCGTCCTATTTTCAAGTTGGCAGGACAGGCACTGCTTGGCCTGGTCGTAGGGCTCGTCCTATGGCTCAGCCCTGACGCTGTTGTCCATGAGAATGTCATCACGGAGCGCCAGAATGGCGTTGAGGTGGTCACCCACACCAGCGAACCTGTCAA
The DNA here is from genome assembly GCA_900316355.1 of uncultured Prevotellaceae bacterium. Lineage (GTDB taxonomy): Bacteria > Bacteroidota > Bacteroidia > Bacteroidales > Bacteroidaceae > Physcousia. Next base: position 16,503 of record ONCQ01000029.1, read on the forward strand.
GAGCACAGTCACCACGATTCCCTTCGTGAAGAACAACAACCTGCGCTACTCTGACGCCTTCCTGTGGTTAGGAAAATACAGGACAGCCGCCGGATGGATTCTCTTCGTCATCGTAACCGTCTTCATCGTAATGGCCGTCAGCAATGGTGCCAATATGAACGATGGAATGGACGGTATGTGCGCCGGCAACTCAGCCATCATCTGCCTGACGCTTGGTATCCTCGCCTATGTTTCCTCACACATTAACATGGCGGCCTATTTGAACATCATGTTCGTGCCAGGCTCAGAAGAGCTGGTCGTCTTCCTGATGGCTTTCGTGGGGGCCCTCATCGGTTTCCTGTGGTACAATGCCTATCCCGCTCAGATTTTCATGGGTGACACAGGCTCGCTGGCCATCGGAGGTATCGTGGCCGTCACCGCCATCATTATCCACAAGGAACTGTTGCTGCCGCTCATCTGTTTCATCTTCTTCATCGAGAGTGTCAGCGTCCTCCTGCAGACCAACTACGCCCGCTATGGCAACAAACGCGGTCTGAAACTCCGCTTCTTCAAGCGCGCTCCTATCCACGACACCTTCCGCGTGAAACCCGGTCAGCTGCCCGCCGACTTCCGTGTCTTGCTGAAATGGCCAAAAGGCTGCTGGCTGGAGTCGAAGATTACGACGCGCTTCTGGATTATCACCCTCATGATGTGCGCCCTCGCCATCGTCACGTTAAAGATTAGATAAGAAATATATGAAAAGAATTGTCATCCTCGGTGCCGCAGAGAGCGGTGTGGGCGCAGCTGTGCTGGCCAAGAAAGAAGGTTTTGATGTGTTCGTCTCTGATATGGGAAAGATTAAGCCACACTATCAGGAGATGCTTGATGAGCGCGGAATCCCCTGGGAAGAAGGGCACCACACCGAAGCACAGATACTGAATGCCAACGAGATTATCAAGAGTCCCGGCATTCCGGATTCCGCACCGATGGTTCGCAAGATAAAAGATGCAGGAATCCCCATCATCAGTGAGATAGAGTTCGCAGGACGCTACACGCATTCCAAGATGATCTGCATCACAGGTTCCAATGGCAAGACGACCACGACGAGCCTGATTTTTCACATTTTCAAGAAGGCGGGCTACGATGTGGGCCTCGCTGGCAATATAGGTCATAGCCTCGCACTACAGGTGGCCGAAGAACCGCACGCTTACTACGTCATAGAGCTGTCTAGCTTCCAGTTGGACAACATGTATGATTTCCGTGCCAACATCGCCGTGTTACTCAATATCACACCCGACCATCTCGACCGCTACGACAACAACATGCAGAACTACACCGATTCCAAAATGCGCATCCTGCGGAATCAGACAAAGGATGATGCCTTCGTGTTCTGGAACGATGACCCCATCATCAAAGGTGAGTTGGAGAAGTACCATATAGAGAGTCGCATGTGCCCCTTCAGTATTATCGAGAAGGACGGTATGATTGGCTACATCGCTGATGGCGAGTATCACATTGAGAGGCCCACACCCTTTAATATGGAGCAGGAGTCACTGGCGCTATCTGGCAAGCATAATATGTACAACTCACTGGCAGCAGGTATCACAGCCGACCTCAGCGGCATCTCTAACGATGTCATCCGCGAGAGCCTCAGCGATTTCGAGGGTGTGGAGCACCGTCTGGAGTTCACCTGCAAGGTGCATGGTGTCACCTTCATCAACGACTCCAAAGCCACGAATGTCGATGCCTGCTGGTACGCACTGGAGAGCATGACACAGCCAACCATCCTCATCCTGGGTGGTTTGGACAAGGGTAACGACTACAACCAAATCAAAGATCTCGTTGCCAAGAAGTGCAAGGGCCTCGTCTTTCTGGGAGTCGATAACCGCAAGCTGCATGACTTCTTCGACCCCATGGGTATCCCCACCGCTGAGACTCATTCCATGCGCGACTGCATCGCTGCCTGCTATCAGATGGCTGCCCCAGGCGACACCGTCCTGCTCTCTCCTTGCTGCGCCAGCTTCGACCTGTTCAAGAACATGGAGGACCGCGGCGAACAGTTCAAGGCTCTAGCCCGAGCACTATAAAGAATCTCTAATCCTTCTCATCCACATGACAATACGCAATAAAACCATCAACTTCAGCAAGCTCTTCGAGGGCGATAAAGTGTTGTGGATGGTGCTCTTCTTCCTCTGCATCATCTCCATCCTGGAAGTCTATAGCGCATCCAGTAACATGACCTTTGAGAAGGGTGCCTACTGGAGTCCTGTGCTCAAACATGGCCTCTATCTGGCTTTGGGCGTGGCCATCACCTGGGTTATCCACCGTATTCCCTGCCGTTTCTTCGGGTGGGTCGTTGTTATCGGACCCATCCTCAGTGTCCTGTTATTGTTGTTGGCGCTGTTCTCATCTGGAAGCCTCAACGACACGAACCGCTGGCTCAGCGTCGGTGGTTTCTCCTTCCAACCCTCGGAAATAGCTAAAGGCTCGCTGGTGGTTGTCGTGGCATGGCTGCTGAGTGTCATGCGCAACGAAAAAGGAGCCACTCCGCAAGCTTTCAAATGGATTATGGGCTTCTCAATCGTTATCTGTGGCTTAATCGTCAAGGAGAACCTTTCTACAGCCATGTTCACGTTTATCGTTGTACTCATGATGATGTTCGTGGGTAATGTGCCTTGGAAACAGCTGGGAGCACTCATCGGATTCCTCGCCATTGCAGGATCTGCGGGCTATTCCGTGCTGGCCTTCACGCCTGAGGAAACGCTTGAGAAAGTGAGCACATATCCTGGCCTCAAGCGTCTGCCGACGTGGGCACACCGCGTGCGGAACCACAGCGAGATGCCTGAAGACCCCAATGATTTCGACCTCAACACCAATCCACAGATTACTCAAGCGCACATAGCCGTAGCCACCAGCGGGCTGATAGGCTGCGGCCCTGGCAACTCCAAGGTGCGCGACTTCCTGCCACAGGCCTATTCCGACTTCATCTTCGCCATCATCATTGAAGAGTTGGGACTTGTGGGCGGACTCTTCGTCCTACTGCTATATATCGCGTTGCTATACAGGGCGGCCCGTATCGCCAGCCGATGTGAAAAGAACTTCCCGGCCTTCCTCATTCTGGGGTTGGCACTGCTCATCGTCACACAGGCGCTCATCAATATGATGGTCGCCGTAGGGCTCTTCCCCGTGACCGGACAGCCACTACCTCTTGTCAGCCGTGGCGGCTCCTCCATCATGGTGAATTGCGCATACATCGGCATGATGATTTCCATCAGTCAGTCAGCCCGTCAGAACGGTGAAATCACCACTTCTGCCATTTAAGCGAAGGAAAATGACATAAAAATATAAAAAAGTCAAGTCAAAGCATTCATCATAAGAGAATTATTTATAATTTTGCACCCAAAATAAGAGAGAGAATGAACCAACCCCTAAGAGTGATTGTCAGCGGCGGTGGAACAGGTGGACACATCTTCCCCGCACTCAGCATAGCCAACGCCATCAAGGCGTTGCGCCCTGATAGTGAAATCCTGTTTGTCGGCGCTGAAGGACGCATGGAGATGCAGCGTGTGCCGGCAGCAGGTTATAAGATTATCGGTCTGCCCGTAGCAGGCTTCGATCGTAAGCGTCTGTGGCGCAATGTCAGCGTATTGTGGAAACTCTGGAAAAGCCGTCGCATGGCACGACGCATCATCAAGGACTTCCGTCCGCAAGTCGCAGTAGGCGTCGGGGGATATGCCAGTGGTCCTACGCTCAACATGGCTGCTGCGATGGGAGTTCCTACGCTCATTCAGGAACAGAACTCTTTTGCCGGTGTCACCAACAAGTTGCTGGCCAAGTCCGCAAAGAAGATATGTGTGGCCTATGAGGGCATGGAGCGTTTCTTTCCCAAGGAAAAGATTATGCTCACGGGCAATCCCGTGCGACAGCAGCTGCTCGACTGTAAACTGTCACGTGCTGAGGCGGTGACCAAATTGGGATTCAATCCCATCCGTCCCGTGGTGCTCATCATTGGCGGCAGCCTGGGAGCCCGCACCATCAACGACAGTGTGATGGAGAACCTGCAGCAGATCACGAACAGCAAGGTGCAGTTCATCTGGCAGACGGGTGGCTATTACTTCGAGAACATCAAGCGTCAGCTCACAGAGGTCGGATGTCCCGCCAACCTGAAGGTAACGGACTTCATACAGCACATGGACGAAGCATACCGTGCTGCCGACCTGGTCATCAGCCGCGCCGGTGCCAGCAGCATCTCCGAGCTCTGTCTGTTGGGTAAGGCCTCGATTCTCGTACCCTCACCTAACGTGGCTGAGGATCATCAGACGCACAACGCGATGGCACTCGTCAACAAGGATGCCGCCCTCATCGTGCGCGATGCAGAAGCACGAGAGAAGCTCATCCCTCTGGCACTGACAATGGCCACCGATGATGCCGCCCTCAGCCGTCTTGGTAACAATGCGCAGGCCATGGGCTTGAAAGATTCTGCACGGATAATAGCAGAAGAAGTCATCAAATTGATAGAAAATTGAGCAAGAAATGAATGCAGTATATTTCATAGGTATCGGTGGAATTGGCATGAGCGCCATCGCCCGCTACTATTTGCAGCGTGGCCTCGTCGTGGGGGGCTACGACAAAACACCGAGCGCCCTGACACATGAGCTGGAGCATGAGGGCGCCTTGATACACTACGAGGATGATGTCAACCTCATTCCTGAGGCATGCCGCGATGCCCGCACGACCCTCATCATCTACACTCCCGCGATTCCCGCCGAGCACACCGAACTGCAGTATTTCCGCGCCAATGACTTTGATATTCAGAAGCGTGCTCAGGTGCTGGGCACCCTGACTCATCACCACAAGGGACTTTGTGTAGCCGGCACCCACGGCAAGACCACCACCAGCAGCATGACAGCCCACTTGCTCCACCAGAGCCATGTGGACTGCAATGCCTTCCTCGGCGGCATCACCAAGAACTACGGCACCAACTACATCTTGGCACCCGAGAGTGATTATGTGGTCATCGAAGCCGATGAATTTGACCGTTCTTTTCATCATCTGGCACCCTTTGCCACCGTTATCACAGCCACAGATCCCGACCATCTCGATATCTACGGTACGGAAGAAGCATATCTCGAAAGCTTCCGCCACTACACAGAACTCATCCGCCCAAACGGCTTCCTCGTCATCCATGAAGGCCTAAAGATGCAGCCGAATGTACCTGCCGGTGTGACCACCTACACCTACTCCCGCGAACATGGAGACTTCCATGCCGATAACGTCCGCATCGGCAACGGTGAGATTGTCTTCGACCTCGTATCACCTCTTGGCAACATCACAGATGTCAGTCTGGGGGTACCTGTGAGTGTCAACATCGAGAACGGCATCGCTGCTATGGCACTGGCACAGATTGCAGGCGTTGACGAGGCTGAGATACGTCGCGGCATGGCATCCTTCTCCGGTGTGGAGCGTCGCTTCGATTTCCGCGTGAAGACAGAGCAAAAGGCCTACCTCAGCGACTATGCACACCACCCTGAGGAACTGCGGGCTTGCATCGAAAGCATCCGCGAGGTGTATGCCGGACGCCGCATCGTAGGCATCTTCCAGCCGCACCTCTACACCCGCACACGCGACTTCTACCGAGAGTTCGCAGATGCCCTCTCACTCCTTGATGAGGTCATCCTCACAGAAATCTACCCCGCACGCGAACAGCCCATCCCCGGTGTCACTAGCCAACTCATCCTCGACAACCTACGTCCCGGTGTCAAAGGGCGTCTCATTCGCAAGGCAGATGTCGTTGAGGTCGTTCGCAACACCCCGTTTGATGTCCTCATGACCCTCGGTGCCGGTGATCTCGAAGACTACTCAGCGGACATCGCCGCCCTTGTCTCAACCCTCTAACCCTCAACTATAAACCCTCAACCCTTAACCCTCAACTGAATATGTGGAAGACCATCTTGAAAGTGTGCATTTTGACAGGCGTTGCCGCTTATCTCACCTTCGCTGTCACCACGCTGAACCGCTCCGATGAGAATCAGGTGTGCCGTGGGCTGGGAATTATTGTGCATGACGCTGACAGTACAGGGTTCATCAATGAGAACGAGGTGCGCGAGATGCTGGTAGCCAACAAACTGTTCCCTGAGGGTAAGGCCATTAAGGATATCGACTTGGCCAAGATGGAAAAGGTGCTTGTGGCAAGCCCCTACATTGATAAGGCACTCTGCTATCTGGCGGCTGACGGTCGCGTAGGGATTCAGGTGACTCCACGCATCCCCGTGCTCCATGTCCTCAACAATGCCGGCGAGGACTTTTACATTGACAACCGCGGTAGCATCATGCCACGTGGGTATCATCAGATTGATTTGATAGTCATGACGGGCAACATCAACAAGAAAACCGCAGGACCTCTCTATGCGCCCATGGGACGGATGCTCAACAAAGACGACTTCTGGAACCGGCAGATACAAGAGATACACATCACCCATGCAGGCGAGATTGAAATTACCCCTCGCATCGGTGACCACATCATACAACTCGGAGACACCTCAGCGCTCGATGATAAGCTCTACCGCATGAGGACATTCTACACCGAGGGGCTTGACAAGGCCGGATGGAACAAGTACAAAACCATTAGCCTAAAATTCAACAATCAGGTGATTTGCACTAAACGATAATACGAATAACAATATAGAAAAAGAGTCATGGGAGTAGAAAAGAACATCGTTGTCATTGAGCTCGGGTCATCATCCATCCGCGCCATGATTGGGCAAAAAAAGCCCGATGGAAGCCTGCAAATTTTGGGCTTCGAGAAAGAGAGTGCCCCCGATAGCATTCATAAGGGGGTTGTGTACAACATCGACAAGACTATTCAGGCTGTTGCCGCTGTCATCAAGCGCATTGAGGAACGACAGAAGGTCTTCGTCAACAAAGTATATGTCGGCGTCACGGGCCAGTCCCTCCGCACTATCGGCAACACGGTGAAGCGACAACTCGATGTGAAGGTGGCCATCAACGACGAGATTATCGACAGCCTTCGCGATGAAAACCGCTTGCAGCCGTATCCTAATGCAGAGATCCTGGACTTCGTGACACAGGAGTATCGCGTGGGCAATCACCTCACTTTGGATCCCGTAGGCATTATGGCCGATCACATCGAGGGTTACTTCAAGAATATCGTGGCTCGTAAGGTCCTCTGCGACAACCTGCGCCGCTGCCTCGAAGGTGCTAAGCTGGAGCCACTGGACATCTTCATCTCACCGCTCCTGTTGGCAGGCTATCTGCTCAACGATCCCGAAAAGCGCTCCGGATGCGCACTCGTAGACTTTGGTGCTGAAACCACCACCGTTGTCATCTACGAGAAGAACATCCTGCGCCATCTGGCTGTCATTCCCATGGGCGGTGAGAATATCACAACCGATATCGCCTCTATCCTGCACATCGAACACGAGGAGGCTGAAAATCTCAAGCGCACCCACGGTTCGGCATACACCGAGGAAGCTGAGATGCCTGAGGCCGAGAGCATCAGCATCAGCAACGACCGCAAGGTGGAAGAGAAACGACTCCTCAACATCGTGGAAGCCCGTCAGCAGGAAATTCTATACAACGTGTGGGAGCAGATTAAGAACTATTCCGACCGGCTGCTCTCCGGCGTTATCTTCACCGGCGGCGCCGCCAACATGCGCCAGCTGGAAACAGCCTTCATTCGCTACCATCACTTCGACAAGGTGAAGACCCGCATGATGCCGGCAGTAGCAGAATACACCACATCTTTGCGTCTCGACCCGCAGGCCAACACCCTTGCCACTCTCGTGGCTATGTTGCGTCGCGGCGAAGACGAATGCACCAGCGAGCGTCCCATCGAGCCAGATCTCTTCGAACCCGCCGCGAAGGAAGAACCCACAATAACTGGCATTTCAGCGGCTAAGGAAGGAGGCGTGGTGATGCAGCCCAAGACGGAACCCGAGGAAACTCATATTCCCGACAAAGAGGAACCTGAGGAGACTGCCGAAGAACCCAAGAAAGAGAAGAAACCGAAAGGACCTAACGCTTTCTCGCGCATGGGGAAATGGTTCAAGGACCTCGCCGCCGACCTCGTGGAAGAAAAGTAAACCTAACGTTGAACAACTGTAACATTGAAAGACTGCACTATGGAAGAATATAACAACAACGAGCCTGGAGGCATCCAGTTCAACCTCAAGGTCAATAACCCCAGCATCATCAAGGTGGTGGGCGTTGGCGGTGGCGGCGGCAATGCCGTGACCCACATGTTCAACGAAGGTATCCACGATGTCTCATACGTGCTCTGCAATACCGATAACAAAGCCCTCACCGACTCCCCCGTGCCTATGAAACTGCAGATGGGCGAGGGCCTCGGCGCCGGCAACCGTCCGGAAGTTGGCCGCAAGGCAGCTCTCGACTCGCTGCCGCAGATTCGCGAGCTCTTCACCGATGGCACACGCATGGCCTTCATCACCGCCGGCATGGGTGGTGGCACCGGCACTGGCGCAGCACCCATCGTAGCCCAGTGCGCCCGCGAACTGGACATCCTCACCGTGGGTATCGTCACTATCCCCTTCCGATTTGAGGGCCACAAGAAGATTGACCAGGCACTCGACGGCGTCGAGGAGATGTCGAAGCACGTGGACGCCCTCCTCGTCATCAACAACGAGCGCCTCCGCGAAATCTATCCCGAACTCACCGTCCTCAACGGCTTTGCCAAGGCCGATGACACCCTCAGCATCGCCGCCAAGAGCATTGCGGAGATCATCACCATGCGCGGTATCATCAACCTCGACTTCCAGGACGTCAAAACAGTCCTCAAGGATGGTGGCGTTGCCATCATGTCCACAGGCTATGGCGAGGGTGAGAACCGTGTCACCAAAGCCTTCCAGGAAGCACTCCACAGCCCGCTGCTGAACAACAACGATATCTTCAACTCCAAGAAAGTGCTCTTCTATATCACCTTTAGCCGCAACGACCAGAACAACCAGCTCACCATGGAGGAGATGAACGAGGTCAACGACTTCATGAGCAAGTTCAATCAGGACAGCGTGGAGACTAAATGGGGTATGGGCACCGATGACAGCCTCGGCGACAAAGTTAAGATTACCCTCCTCGCCTCTGGCTTTGGTCTCCAGAATATCCCCGGCATGGAAGAGGTAGAGCACCGCCGCACACGTGAGGAAGAAGAGGAACGCCGTCAGCGAGAGGAGGAACAGGAGGAGCGCGACACACGCCGTCAGCAGTTCTACGGCGGCGATGACAACCGCCCGCAGAAACCACGGCGACAGATTTTCCTCTTCACCGACAACGACCTCGACAATGACGATGTCATCTCGATGGTGGAATCCACACCTACGGTTGATCGTAAGAAGGAGGAGTTGCGACACATCCAGGAGAAATCTGACCGCGAAGTCACCAGCACGGCAGAAGAGCCCGCTGCAGTAGCCTCAGATGACTCCGAATCCCTCGCCTTCACCATCACCTTTTAAGTTTTAAGGCTAAAATTTGGCCGCGTGATGAAAAAGTAGTACCTTCGCGGCCGAATTTTATGGGCTCCTGTAGTTCAACGGATAGAATAGAAGTTTCCTAAACTTTAGATAGGGGTTCGATTCCCCTCGGGAGTACCAACAGCCAAACAAGTCGAACGTCCATGACGCGATCCCGTAACATAGCTCTCATCCTTGCCGGTGGCGAGGGCACACGTGCACAACAGCCTGTACCCAAACAATATGTCCAGATAGAGGGCATCCCTGTGCTGGCATATACGCTGCGCACCTTTGACCGCCATCCGCTCATCGATGCCATCTATGTAGTCTGTCGCGACAAGTGGCGCGCCTATGTGGAGCAGTTTACCGCCGAGTTAGGCTTCAATAAGTTCAGAGGCACCTTTGTCGGTGGCGAGAGTAGCTTTGACAGCCTCCGCAACGGCATCCAGGGGCTTGCCAATGCAGAACCTGACGATGCCGTCATCCTAGTCCACGACGGCGTGCGTCCCCTTGTCTCCGCAGACATCATCAGCGACAGCATCCGCGTCTGTGGCCTCCACGGCAATGCCATCGCTGCCATGCAAGGTGAGGAGGCATATATGGCCGGAGATGAGGAGAAAGCAACAGAGATGTTTCCTCGCGAGCAACTTTGGGGCGCACAGACCCCTCACACCTTCCCCCTTGCCACCCTAATGCAAGCCTTCACCGAGGCAGACAAGCGTGGCATCACCACCTCGCAGTCTCTTTATACGCTTATGGCTGAACTGGGACAGTGGCCCTTGTATAAGTCCCGCGGTGAGCGTGTGAACCTCAAGATCACCAACCCCGAGGACATCTGGTTCTTCAGCCGATTAGCCAGTGTGTTATAAATAAGAAAAGAGCCGCGAAAGCGACTCTTTTTTATTGTCTTAATCCTTGATGTGCTGTGTGATATCACTACAGAGCTGTTCGTGCTGGTGTCGCAGGCGCAGGAACACCACCTGCAACACGGTACCCTCGAAGAGCCAGTAGAGCCAGATGATATTGAGGAGCGCGCTCACATAGAGCACGAAGATACGCAGGTCGAAGGTCAGCAGCTGACAGGCAGGTTGCAGAGGACGACTACGACGGCAGAATTCCTGACGGAGTTCTTCGGGGATATCCTCGCCATAGGTGGCTTGAATCTTATCAAGCATCTCCTGGCAGCGGGGAGTCATGTGCTCCTGACGCAAGGTATAGCGAATGTAGAAGAAGAGGTAGAGTTTTTCAAACCAGTCGCTGCTCTGCCAGCGCAGATTGTCATAGCGCACCACAAGCTGACGGCTGCGGTCTAGCTCACTGCGCCCACGACCAAGCTGGAAGTAGAGGTGCTGGTTGCGGTAGTAGTCGGCGAGATTGGCCTGACGCACATGACACCAATAGCCCGCATAAGCGCCGAACAACCAGCCCGCCACCACACACGGCCAGCCGCCAATGCTGGCAAACCAGGGCGTAAGGCGGAGGGCAATGGCCACGTAGATAAACTGAAACCACACATCACCCGCGAATCCATCCAGGATGCGGCCGATGAGCGTCTTCTGCCCTGTCATGCGTGCTAACTGCCCGTCGGCACAGTCCAGCCAGTTGGCTGAGATGAGGAGTGCCACGGCAATGATATTGCTCTGCAAGTCTGTCCGCACGAAGAAGAATGCCGAAGCAGCTCCCAGCACGATGCTGATGAGCGTCACGGCTATCGGATGTATGTGCAACGCCTTGAAGAACAAAGCCCACACATAACCCGGCGTACGTGTAAACAGGAGTTCGAAGCGGCCTTCGGTCTCCTCGGACTTCATCGTGGCGCGCACGCGTTGCAGGAATGAAGGTGAGTTGGTTGTCATGTTATGACCTGTAAGCGGCTGCAAAGGTAGTCAAAAAAGCTGGATGAGGGTGCATGAAACCCTAAAATTTTCTGAAAAAGAGCGTAGTGTCTGCTTTTTCCAGCACCAAGGCATCGCCATCGAGCTGTCTGACACGATAACGGGCATTCAGATTGTGTACGCCCCATACGTCCATCACCCCGCTGCTCATCTCCTCCTCTGTCACCCATTCATTGTCATCAGCCTTGGAGCGGTGCAGCGAATCGTGAACAAAGTCATAAAAGCGGATGCTGTCACCCTCATGCACGAAGTGTGCAAAGAAGGACCTGCCGGCATGGTCCCACTGTGTGAGATGCAGCTGGAAGGAGAGGTAGGCATAATCGTTACGCGCATCGCGGGTCTCAGAACCCGTCCGCACGGTCATCAGTTGCCAGAGGCCATCGAGGTCACCGTTCATAGGCACCTTATCACAGCTTGCCAGAAGGAAGAAAGCCAGTAGAAAGGCTGGCACAGAGAATATGAACTTCATATATTTCATCTTTTCTATCTTTCAATGTTTCAATCTTTCAATGTCGCTATCTTTCACTTCCCCAGTCGCAGCGACTTGCGGACTGTCATCTGCGCTCCGAAGTTATTACCGATGAGGCCACCGCGGTCACAAGCGATGCCGAGGGTGAAGTCCCAGCCTTTGGCACGGCGCGCGGGACTGAAACGTCCTTCGGCCAACAGGTACGTCTGGCGCCGCATCTCATCGAAGGGAAGCACATAGACGCCCCAGTTACGCGTGAAGGATGCGAGGATGCGCCAGTGCCATTGCGGCGAGGGGTCACCGGAGAGACCTATATGCCAACCCTTCAAACGGTTGTTATTGAAATGCAAGACACCATCAAAGTCCACACGCTCATTATAGGCCCCGTTATAGAGAGGTGATGTGAAGAAAGGATGTCCCAGCGTCTGTCCGTAGTGCTGCCAACCTGCATAGTGCAGATGGTTATAGTAGTCGTCACGCCCCGCCATGGCATCGGGGATGTTGTGCGTACCGTCATGGTACACGGCACCACTCTGGTCGGTAGAGGTGATATATTCCAGCACAACAGAGGTGATAAATGGATTACGTGGCACGTTGACCTCCGCACCAATCAGCATATCGCGGATGCCATACTGCACGGTCAGCATCGAATGATCCTCAAAGAAGCGCTCCCAGTAGGCACGTGCCTGCCACTTCCTTCCGTGGTACTTCAGTTGCATGATATAGCTGCCCAGATGGTTACCCGACACGTTGGGATTGCTGCCGTCTGTGGCGTCACTGCCTCGGCAAAGCAAGGCATCCCAATAAGCACGCAGACCATTGTCATGAGGGTACGTGGTCTTCTGGCCGTCGTGGGCGCGCACTGATTGCACATTGTAGCTGGTGCCTCCGAACTCGCACATCATGCGGAGTCCTATCTCATAGGTCAGCGGGAAGATGTCCTTGCGTCCGAACTGCCAGTAGAGGGCTTTCTCGTGATAGAGTGTATGCTTGGCATAGCGCGTGCCTTCCTTTGCCCAGCTCTCCTGCCAGCGACCATCGGTCATCCAGCCATAGGAGCCATGCAGTTTCCATTGCCACCACCCCTTAGTGCCGGGGAAGCTGAACCAGTCGATATCGAGGCGGGCCTGCGGGATGGGGCGCGCGTTGATGCCTAATCCCATGGCACCGCTGCTCAGCTCCGGATTCTGCGTCTCCAACGGCTGCTGCTTGGCACCCAGCGTGAGGCGCAGCACCTTCCACGCCCCCTCGACATACGCTTGCTGCACGATGCCCACACGCTCATGCCCCAGGGCTGCAGCCAAATCGAGGCCATAGCCCAAACGCCATTTGCGTGTGGAATCGTTGGCAATGTCACGCTCCACGCGTGCACGCACGTACATAGATAAAGGTTTCACGCTGCTCAGTCCATAGCGGTTGGCCGTGAGCCATAGCGGTGCATACGACGAGGTGCTTCCAGTGGCAGACATCTCCATCGTCAGTTCCGTCTCGCGAAGCCAGTTGCGCCGTGTGCTGTCACCCTCTTCTGCAGCCACCATGGGCATAGAGAGGAACAGCGACCCGCAAAGCGCGCATATATTCCTATTTAACTTCCTATTTAACTCCATTCTATATTACTTCCAATATTACTTTCAATTTTACTTCCCCTTTTCCGTACTTTTCACTCTCATCAGCCCCAACCCGATGCACGTAAAAAAGAGCTCGCGGGCGCGGCAGATGATGGAGATAAAGAGCCCCGTGCCGCCAGTGAGGCCCAACTGCGCCGTGGACATCGCGAAGCCACCCTCGCGACCACCCAGTTGCATAGGGATAAATCCCAGCAGGTTGGCGAAGAGCGAGGTGAAGGCCAGTATGAGGACACTATCCACAAAGGTCATCCAGCTCAGCGGCGCTCCGAAGAGCAAGAGCATGAACATGATTTCCAGCGACTGCATCATGCGACCCGTGTATTCCAGCACGAGAGAAGTATAGAACGACCGCCGGTTCTGGCTATGCAGGGCTGCAATCTGACTGTCGATATTGTGGAGTGCCTCCTCATGGTCAGCCGTGAAACGCTGCGCCCAGTCTTTTAACCCCGGGATATGCCCCAGCCACCGGACACCTCTCACCACGAGACCATACTTATAACCTCTCAGGAATAGATAGATACCTGCGGCGCAGAACACAGCACAGGCTGCCAGCAACACAATCATACCCACTGGCAGCGGTTTCAACAACACCCACAGCACGATGGCTGTAACCCAGTAGCAGAAATGCGTGAAGATGTGCATCATCGCAAACAAAAGTGCCGACGAGGTGGCACGCTGTGCGCCCACCAACGGTGTCAGCTCCATAATCTTATAAGGTTCACCGCCAAGCAGACCGATGGGGGTGGCACTATTCAATGCAAAGGCCGAGACAGTAATTTTCAGAAGTGTGACGAAGCGCAAAGGCATGGGGCCGCTCTCATGAAGAATCAGCCACCATGTCAAGGTGTTCATCGTGTACAGCACCAACCACAACAGCAGGATAGCCACCAGCCAGTAGCCAGCATGGCAGAGATCCTCCCACAACTCCCCCCAGCTGACATCAAAGGTGAACAACATCACCACAACCGATGCCAGGCCGATGAAAAACAGGATATTCTTTATTTTCTGTCGCATCGTTAATAATCTGCGGCAAAGGTAAGGAGTTTTTTCCGTGCCATGACAAAAAAACATGGAAAAAGTTGGCTGTGTCGCAAAAACTCCTTACCTTTGCCGCGCAAAAACGGGCGATGTCGCATTTTTTTGTCATTATGATCCGTTAGCTCAGCTGGTAGAGCACAACACTTTTAATGTTGGGGTCTTGGGTTCGAGCCCCAAACGGATCACTTCAAACTGCTGAAGACTTCTTTGCTCATGAGTCTTTGACAGGGCAAAAGTCACTGCAAGCAGAGAGCAAGTAAGCAGAAGATTCAAGAGAGGACACATAAGTCCTCTCTTTGATTTTCGACAGGGAATCAGCGAGTTAGCCACGTTTCAAAGCGGCAAAAAAGACTCCAAATAATCATCGTTATCTGACTCTTTCTTCCTGGTTCGTGAGAAACTTCACAAGTTCAACTTTTTGGACTGAGAAGGACTACAACGGACTGAATTCTGCATTTTGGTGCTACTTTTGGTGCTACCCACAATTTCCGTGGTGCTACCAATTTCAGGCGAGTTCGTTCGAGTACCTTTAAGGCCCAAACCTTAAA
>ONCQ01000013.1 GCA_900316355.1 uncultured Prevotellaceae bacterium
AATCTGGGACATGACAAAGCCCTGGCTTGGGAAAGTCGGGGCTTTGTTTCTTAAAAAAACTAAAAGAGGCCGTGTCTGTTACTTTTGACACGACCTCTTGTGTTTATCCCTCCAGATGGGCGAGGGTTTGCAATCGTCGCATGGCAGCGGCATCGTCCTTGGGGCATATCATCAGCACCCCTTTTTCTTCCGTGACGACGAAGTTGTCCAGTCCGCTGATAGCAGCCATGTGTCCCGATGGCAGCCGCACGATATTTCCCGAAGCGTTATCGAACAGCGCTTCGCTGTGCACTGTCACATTCCCGCGTCCGTCGGTCTTGATGTCTGTCGGCGGTTGCGGCGTATTGGTGCGCGGCGTGTACAGGGCATCGGTAGCAATCCCCTGCCACGACCCTAAGTCAGCCCATCCGAAGCGGCATTTCTGCACATAGCTGTGTCCGGTATGCTCCAGAACGGCATGTTCCATGGATAGGTTGGGAAGCACTGCGTAGGTGGCCAGCGAGGGATAGACATCCTGGTACTCCGGCACGTGCTTGATGATGTTGTGCAACATGTAGTGTGCGCCGAACACAAAGAGGCCGGTGTTCCACAGGAACTCGCCGCTGTCCATGAACAGCTGTGCAAAGTGTTGGTCTGGTTTCTCGGTGAACGTCTTGACGCGGTGGATGCGTTGTTCCTCCTCGATGGATTCTCCCATTTGTACGTAGCCATAAGCAATCTCGGGGCGTGTGGGGTGTACGCCCATGGTGATGACACCGTTGTGGTCCTCCATCGCACGAAGAGCGTACAATAGGTCATTGTCGAACAGGTCGTCGCCGTAGATAACCTGATCGGAAGGTGATAGCACAATGCAGGCTTCCGGACATCTGCGCAGGATAACGGTCGTGGCCCAGGTCACAGGGGCGAGGGTGCCGCGGCGCACAGGTTCTTCCAGAATCTGTTCGCGTGGCAGTTGTGGCAATTGCTCCTGCAGGATTGCCGTGTAGGAGTGATGCGTGCTGACATAAATGTTTTCAGGACGGATGAAGCGTGTGAAACGGTCGTAGGTCTGCTGGATGAGCGTACGCCCCGTGCCTTCAAAGTCCATAAACTGTTTGGGGAAGTTCTCGCGGCTTGCTGGCCACAGGCGGCTTCCGGTGCCTCCGGCTAAGATGAGGCAGAAATACTTCTCAGAAGGTTTGGTC
Organism: uncultured Prevotellaceae bacterium; assembly: GCA_900316355.1. Classification (GTDB taxonomy): domain Bacteria; phylum Bacteroidota; class Bacteroidia; order Bacteroidales; family Bacteroidaceae; genus Physcousia. The sequence continues at coordinate 1,185 of ONCQ01000013.1, forward strand.
ATGGTAGGTTAGTATATGTTCTTGATGTTCTTCCTCTTATTTCTTCACCACTTTTCGGCCATTAACGATAAAGATTCCCTTGTTCCAGGTTGCAGGGTGTATGCGCCTTCCGCTTAGGTCGTAGATGGTTGCAGGGGTAGTGGATTGTGGTTTTTCTGTGATTTCATCGATGCCTACGGATTCATTGAAGCGGATGCGAATCTCGGTGGGGCTGTTCCATTTATTGGTGCTGTTGCCGCTGCAGAGGATTCGCACATAGCGAGCCTCCACGGGTGTGAAACGGTAACGCTCCATCTGGTTGGTGAGGCCGCTGCTGACGATGGTACCGGTGGCATCTGTCCAAGTCCGGTTGTCGATGGAGGTCTGTATCTTAAAGGTGAAGGTGCGCTGATTGCCATTGTAGAAAGCCATATCTACGGCATAGACATTCTTGACATCCTTTAGTTCGAAGCAGATCCATTGGTTCATGCCCTCTTGGCTCCAGCGGGTGGATAGGTTGCTGTCGTTGACATTGGCTTCCACGTTCGTGTTATTTTCCCGTCCTATAGCGGTGATGGTGATGTTCTCCTGTTTTTCGTCCAGCGGCACGGTGCGCATCAGTGTGCGGCGCTGGTTGTCAGCCATCTCTCCGCCCGCCTCGCTGTGTATGTCGGAAACAATCAGCTCATAGCGGCCATAGTCCAGCGGCTCACTCAGCGTGATGGTCACCGTGTGGTCCTCGCCGATATGGAAGTCTGCGGCATCAACGGCTGTGAGTTCACTTAGATAAGGATCCCCGTTGATGAGCGAGCGCAACAGGTAGTTGCCCGCATCTGAGGCCTCTGTGGCGTCGGGCTGCTGGTTGAAGGTCACGGTGATTCGTGCGGCATCATCACTGAGCCGCACGCCCGTCATGCGAAGCTTTGGCAGGTTGGCATCATCAGCCGCCAGCTTGCTCATCTCTGCGACGGCCATGAGGTAGGCGCCTACACCGAAGTCATGGTAGTCAGTAGCCTTGATGGTCGTGTTGGGGCTGGCATTTTCTCCTATAGGCTGTATGTACCCCACAGTGCCGTTTTCCTGTAGCGCGATGGTGGAGAGATAGTTCCAGGCACGCTCCAGTGTGGCGCCGTACTCCATCTCAGAGAGGATGCCGTTGCGGATACCCCAGGCGTATGCGAATGTGTTGAGAGCCGTGCCGCTCGTCTCGCGGCCTGGAGCCTGTGCCGGGTCATGGAGTGAGCGCGTCCAGTAGCCCTCGTCCTGCTGACATGCTTTGAGGGCTGCTGCCATACGACGGTAGTAGGTGATATACTCCTCGCGATGCACATCGTCCTCGGGTAGCTCGCTGAGCACCTTGGCGAAGGCGGCGAAGATCCAGCCGTCGCCGCGCGCCCAGAAGTCCTTCTTACCAGTGTATGTTGTGTGGGCAGGATAGACATATTTGGCATCGCGGAAGTAAAGACCAGTTTCCTCGTCATACATGATGCTGTTGGCATACTGCCAATAGTCGTACATCTTGTTGAGATAAGTCTGTTCGCCCGTGATGTGATAGAGCTTGGTCATGATAGGCATCACCATGAACAGACCGTCCACCCACCAGAGATAGTCGTTGGCATCGGTCGATATCTCATAGCCCATGACTTCCAAGGCACGTTCAATCTTCTTCGGGTCGTGCTGCGAGTCAAGGTTATAGAGGTCGGCATATACCTGGAAGCATACCTGGTTGTCGCCGAAGAGCACCCAGTTGCTCCCTTCGCCGTAGGTCTTATACTGCCATGTTTCGGGATTCGTGCCGGTGGCTCCCCACCAGTTGCTGCGCTCGGCCCATGCCGTACTGTAGTTGCGGTATTGCTCATCGCCGGTCACATCATAGGCGGCCATGTTGCCAATGTGATAGACGGCTCTGTTCCAGAAGTAGTCGCCATAGTTGGGATGGCGCTCCTGCCATGTCTGGTTGACGGTGTTCAGGATATGTAGTACTTCCTCGCGTTGGGGCAGTGTCTGCATGGATGTGGGAGCGAGCGGTTGCTCAATGGTCTGTTTGAAATTGAGCAGTGCCTCAAACCATGCCTCGTCGCTGTCATAGCGCCCTGCGGGGAAGATCGACCATCCGCCACCGAAGTAGAATGTGAGCTCTGTGCCCACCGTGTAATCGGTTGTGAGACACAAGTGGCTGTCAATCACCTCAGTGGTGACAGCTCCTGCGTGTTCCCCAGAAGGTATATACGCCCCCTGGAAGAACCGTGCCCCGGCGCTCGTGATGCTGCCCTCGCTCTTTGCCTCTGCCCATGCCACCAAGCCTGGTGTCTTCGAGTCGGCCACGCCTTCCACGAGGTGTGTCATATCCGTATGCTGATACACCGCTACGGCCAGCTTGAATGTCTTCGCAGGGCCTTCGAAGCGCACGGTTGCCTTATTGAGCAGGGCACCCGCCGTAGTTGTAACGTGGAGCGTCTTGGTATAAGCAGAACCATCCACCATCACATTGTTATAGGTCAGTGTGAAGCTCGACTGCAGTGCTGACTGTTCATCGATGACGCAGCTGTTATAGGGATTATGCATCTGCAGGTGGCCACCGACCACAGCTGCCGTGCCTCCGCATCCCAACCGTTTTCCGTTGACAGAGTAGGCATCCACGCCATACTGGCTCTCATTGTGGTAGTTGGAGAGTTTGTACATATCGTCGATGACGGGTATGGCCTTCTTTTTGAACCACACATCCACGCCCTGCGCTGTGTTGGGCTCGTTTTTGAGCAGCGTCGAGGAGTACATGCGGTAGGCGCAGAGGTCGTTTTCCCAAGCGATATCATCGCGCGTCGATGGCATCTTGACAGCGGCATAAGTCACTTTTGATGGTGCCGTGGGTGTACCGTCGGTCAGTGTGTAGCCAGTCGTAGCGCCGTGAGGAACGGTGGCGCGGAAGCGGATGGTATGCCCGTCGGCCAGCGCTTCGAAGGGCACTATCGTGCCGTTTTCGGTCTTCAGTGTATGAGTGGTTGGGTTGATATCCTCTGGCAATACTACCTCCACCGTCTCGTCCTGACGGTCGATGGCCAAGGTGTTCTTCAGGCGGAAACTGTAGTCTTGGGCTGTGCCGGGTAGGCAAAGGCCCAAGAAAAGCAGCGGTGAAAGAAGATGTTTGAACATATCGGAGTTAGTTAGTGTTTATAGCTGTTGAAAAGTGCGGTGTTGGTGAAGCGATTATAGGATAATGCCATCGAGCATGGTCAAGTAGTCCTTAATGGCTCCCCTTATCTCTGGGATGCGAATGTACTCATCTGCTGTGTGGCTGCGGGCGCTGTCGCCGGGGCCCATTTTCAGCGAAGGCCATGGCATCAGGGCCTGGTCGGAAAGCGTTGGCGAACCGAAGGTGCGGCGTGGCTCGCCTTCCAACGTGGCACCCAGTGCCAATGCGCGTTGTACCAGCGGGTGCTGTTCATCAATGGATGATGAGTTGAGGCGGAAGGAACGGGCTGTCACTTCACTCTTCGCGTGCGCGCATACGCGTTCATATATTTCTTGGTTAGAGTAGCACTCGTTACTCCGCACATCCACGGTGAACGTACAGCGGTCGGGCACCACGTTGTGCTGTGTACCCGCCTGCACGATGGTGACACTCATCTTCACGGGACCCAGCAGTGGCGATGATTTCGGGAAATGGTACGTGCGGAACCATTCGATGTCCTGTATGGCATGGTAGATGGCGTTGTCACCCTCATTGCGTGCTGCGTGTCCGGCCTTTCCGTGGGCTGTGCAGTCTAATACCATCAAGCCCTTTTCCGCAATGGCGGGCTGCATCTTTGTAGGCTCGCCCACGAGGGCTACGCTGACAGGTGGCAGCTGCTTCAGCGCACGCGCTATGCCATCACGCCCGGACACTTCCTCCTCGGCAGATGCCAGGAAGATGAAGTTGCAGGATTGAGGACGTGTTGCCAATATGCGGAATACCTGCAGTAATGCCACCAATGAACCGCCATCGTCATTGCTTCCCAGACCATAGAGGCAATCGTCTTCCAATGTTGGGGTAAAGGGGTCGCGTTGCCAAGCATCTACAGGTTTTACCGTGTCGATATGTGCGTTCAGCAGTAGGGTGGGGCGCTGTGCGTCGTAGTCACGGGCGATGCACCACACGTTATGACCATCGCGCTGCAAGGAGAACCATTTGCGTCCGCTAGTGTCATGCTGCCTCTTGGCAATAAAATCAAACAGCACATCAGCAGCAGCGCCCTCGTTGCGGCTGGTGCGCGGCGTGGCGATAAGTTGTTGCAGCAGTGCAACCGCTTCGTCGGTCATGGATGATAAATTGCTCATGACTTTTTTTCATCTTGCAGCTGCAAAGGTAATGATTTTTTCTATTATCGTCTCATAAAAGGGTTGTTTTTTCCGAAAAAGTGCTACTACATAAGCCAAAAAGGGAAAAAACGTGGTTTCTTTCACACAAATCTTTCAACTTTCACCCTTTTACTCTCAACTTTTCACTATCTTTGTCCCATCATTTCTGTCAAAAGTCTCTGCTTATGCTGAATCATGCTTCTCTTTCCGTGCTCATTCATGAGCAGGCCAAGGTGTATGGCGACCGCGTAGCGCTGAGCTATCGCGACTATGCAACAGCCACGTGGCGAACCATCTCATGGAACGATTTCTCCAAGCGTGTATCGTTGGTGTCTAATGCCTTGTTGACGATGGGCGTGGGCGTACAAGAGAACATTGCCGTGTTCTCCCAGAATAAGCCCGAGAGTGTCTGCGTCGATTTCGGTGTGTATGGCATCCGTGCGGTGAGTATCCCCTTCTATGCCACCAGCAGCGAGGCGCAGATCCAATATATGATTAACGACGCCTCCATTCGTTTTGTTTTCGTGGGCGAGCAGTATCAGTACGACACCGCTTTCCGTGTCCTCAAGATGTGTCCCACGCTGGAGCGCCTCATCATCTTTGACCCCACGGTGCAGAAGAATCCGCAGGACCAGGTGTCTCTCTACTTTGATGAATTTCTGCGACAGGGCGAGGGCTTCCCCTTCTCAGAGCAGGTGGCAGAACGTGCTGCTGCCGTGCAGCCCGATGACTTGGTGAACATTCTCTACACTAGCGGCACTACGGGTGTCTCTAAGGGCGTCACTCTCACCTATCGTATGTATGCAGCTGCCATCCCCGCCAACGATGCTGTTATGCATCTCTCTGACAAGGATGTTATCATGTGCTTCCTGCCTTTCACCCATGTCTTTGAGCGTGCCTGGAGCTATTGGTGCCTGAGCCGTGGCGCACAGCTGGCCATCAACCTCAAGCCGCAGGATATCCAGATGACGTTGCGTGAGGTGCATCCCACTTGTATGGCCGCCGTGCCGCGCTTCTGGGAGAAGGTGTATGCGGGTGTGCAGGAGAAGATAGCCACCAGCAGTGCCATGCAACGGAAGCTGATTCTGGATGCGCTCGCCGTAGGCAAGAAATACAATATCGACTACAAGATGAAGGGTATCATCCCTCCGTTGCCGCTGAAGCTACGCTATGCTTTCTACGAGAAAACCATTATCTCTCTTCTCAAGAAAACCCTCGGCCTCGAGAATGCCCACTTCTTCCCCACGGCAGGCGCTGCTATCCCGCGTGAGGTGGAGGAATTTGTGCATTCCTGCGGCATCAATATGACAGCCGGTTACGGTCTTACCGAGACGACGGCCACCGTCAGTTGTGACTGGCATGACTCCCCCGTCTGCGTAGGCTCCGTGGGCCGTGTCCTTGAAGGTATCGAAATCAGCTTCGGCGAGAACAATGAGATTCTCCTCAAGGGAGACACCATCACTAAGAGCTATTACCGTAAGGCTGAGATGACGGCACAGGCCATCGACAAGGATGGCTGGTTCCACACCGGTGATAGCGGCTACATCAAGAACGGCGAGCTCTACCTCACCGATCGCATCAAGGACCTCTTCAAGACTAGCAATGGTAAGTATATCTCCCCGCAGGCACTGGAGTCGAAGTTTGTAGTGGATCGCTATATCGATGAAATCGCGATTATTGCTGATGAGCGCAAGTTCGTGTCAGCTCTCGTCATCCCCGACTACAGCCTTCTGGAGAAATGGGCGCGCGATAATGCCGTCGCCTTTGAGACGCGCGAGCAGCTCTGCGAGAACCCCTTGGTCGTGCAGATGGTGCTCAGCCGCATCTCTATGTTGCAGCAGGAGTTCGCCCACTACGAGCAGGTGAAGCGCATCACGCTTCTTCCAAGGCCTTTCTCCATGGAGCGTGGCGAGCTTACCAATACGCTGAAGATACGCCGCCCCATCATCGCCAAGAACTACAAGGATCTCATTGATAAGATGTATGAGGAATAGTTTAAGGTTTAAAGTTTAAAGACGGGCACATCAATTGTCAATCCGCAAATAGAAATATATAGGTGATCACTCAAGAACAGTTAAAAGAAATTCAGGAGCGCGTGGAGGCGCTCTGTAAATACCTCGATATCCCACGTAAGCAGATGGAATATGAGGAAGAACAGTTGCGCACGCAAGCCCCCGACTTCTGGGAGGATGCTAAGCGTGCAGAGGAACAGATGAAGAAAGTCAAGGGCCTTGAGAAATGGATTAAGGGCTATGCTGAGGTGAGCACCCTCGCGGAGGAACTTGCCACCGCCTTTGACTTCTACAAAGAGGAACTCGTTACTGAACAGGAGGTGGATGAGTTGTATGCCAAAACCATCGATTCCATCGAAGTGCTGGAGCTGCGCAATATGCTACAGCGTGAAGAGGACTCTATGGACGCTGTTCTCAAGATCAACTCAGGAGCAGGCGGCACAGAGGCACAGGATTGGGCGCAGATGCTGATGCGCATGTATATGCGCTGGGCTGAGCAGAATGGCTACAAATGCGTGGTCAGCAACCTCCTCGAGGCGGATGATGCCGGCATCAAGTCGTGTACCCTTGAGATTATGGGCGATTACGCCTATGGCTACCTGAAGGGCGAGAATGGCGTCCATCGTCTAGTACGCGTATCGCCTTACAACGCTCAGGGTAAGCGCATGACCTCTTTCGCCAGCGTCTTCGTTACACCTCTTGTGGACGATTCCATCGAGGTGAACATCGAGCAGGCCCGCATCTCTTGGGACACTTTCCGCAGTAGCGGTGCCGGAGGACAAAACGTAAATAAAGTGGAGTCGGGCGTTCGACTGCGCTACCAATATAAAGACCCTTATACGGGTGAGGAGGAGGAAATCCTCATTGAGAACACCGAGACGCGCGACCAGCCCAAGAACAAAGAGAACGCCTTGCGGCTGTTGCGCTCCATGCTCTATGACAAAGAACTGCAACACCGTATGCAGGAGCAGGCCAAGGTGGAGGCGGGTAAGAAGAAGATTGAGTGGGGTTCGCAGATTCGTTCCTATGTCTTCGATGACCGCCGTGTTAAGGACCACCGTACCGGCTATCAGACGTCTGATGTCGGTGCTGTCATGGATGGTAAAATCGACGGTTTCATCAAGGCCTACCTCATGGAGTTTGGCGGCGAAGCCTGAGAATGGCGGCCATAAAATTGTCGAAATAACGTTATAACGAAATAACGATATTACGAGGCCGCCCAACCTCATTAAACCTTAAACTTTAAACATTAAACTAAACAAAATATGAGCAAAACAAAGAAAGAGCTGCGTGCAGCCAAGAAGGCCGAGCGCGAAGAGCGTCAGGCCAAGCGTGTCATCAATTGGATTGTCGGGGGACTTCTCGTCTTCTTCCTCGTTATCTTCTTTGGCTACCTGATTATGTACGCCTGATATTGTGGAAATCGAACGTAAATTCCTCGTCCGTGATGACAGCTACAAGTCCTTGTCTGCCAGTCACAGCTACATTGAGCAAGGTTACATCGCCTCCGGATGCGGGCGCACAGTGCGCGTCCGCATCCGTGGCGACAAGGCTTTTCTGACTATCAAGGGCCCCAGCCTCGATGGAGGGCTTAGCCGCTATGAGTTCGAAACCGAGATCCCCCTCTCCGATGCCCATGACCTCATGCAACTCTGTGAACCCGGCATCATTCGGAAGGAGCGTTGGTTAGTACCTATGACCGATGGTCACACCGTTGAAATCGATGAGTTTTTTGGTGACAACGAAGGTCTCGTCATGGCTGAGATAGAGCTCGGCGCTCCTGATGAACCATTCCTTCGTCCTGACTTTCTGGGTGATGAAGTCACCGGTAACCGGCGGTACTACAATGCCCATCTACGTCATTATCCCTATCGTATGTGGGCATCATAGGTATCATAAAGAAATTACTTTACACAAACATATCAATCACTGAAAGGCTTACTATGAGAAAAAGGAAGTATCTCATGTCCTTTGCGACGTTGCTGATGGTAGCGTTGTTTGGCAGCTGTGGTCAGGAAAAGAAAGTAGAACGCCCTACGAGTGTGAAGGTGTGCACGGTGAAAGTGTCAGCGTACAGCCATGTCGTGGGCAAGACTTATACCGGTGTCATCGAGGAAGAAGACGGGGCGAATGTCTCGTTCGGCGTTTTGGGCACCGTGGAGCGTGTGATGGTCGAGGAAGGCCAGTTTGTGCGCAAAGGTCAGGCGTTGGCTGAGGTAGATGGTCAGACCGTTCGTAACACCTATGAGATCTCTTCCTCCACGCTGGCACAGGTAGAGGATGCCTATCGTCGTGTCAAGGATTTGTACGACAAGGGCACGCTGCCGGAGATACGCATGGTGGAGATGGAGAGTGCCCTGACAAAGGCACGTGCTGCCGAGGCCATTTCACGCAGGAATGTCGATGAAATCGTACTTCGTGCGCCTTTCGATGGGTATGTTGCCTCTTCGAATGCGCATGTGGGCGGAGGCGCTGTAATCGGTGTTACCGGCTTCCATCTTGTGAAGATAGACCGTGTGAAGGTCAAGATGTCTGTCCCGGAGAAGGAGATTGGAACTATCGAGAAGGGGCAGAAGGTGCACTTCACCGTGGGCGCATTGGGGGATAGCATCTTCAATGCCACCATCGTGCACCACGGAATCACCGCCAATCCGGTGAACCATGCCTACTCCGTCAGCGCCATCGTGGAGAATCGTAGCCACACGCTGCTGCCTGGCATGGTGTGCAAAGTGCGCTTGGAGGAAGCCGGCGATGACTACACCATTGTGGTGCCGCAGCAGGCTGTGCAGATTAGCGGTCACGACAAGTTCGTCTGGAAGGTACAGGGAGGCAAGACTCATCGTCAGGAGGTCACCACCGGTGAGCTGATCAATGAGGGGGTTGTGATTGAAAGCGGCCTCACGACTGGCGACGAGATAGTCATTGAAGGACAGAATAAAGTGTGCGAGGACACGGCGGTGGAAGTTGAAGGCTGACTTCGTGCGCGCGTAAAGATAAAAGGTATAGATGGCAACGAACGAAAGAAAACATACGGATGTTGTGGCGGCTGCCATGCGCCACAAGAGTATCACGCTGCTACTCGTGTTCATCATGATGGCTGCGGGTGTGGTGTCCCTGATTCACATCCCAAAGGATGAGTTCCCGAGTTTCCAGATGCCTGTTGGTCTCGTCGTAGGTGTCTATCCCGGTGCTTCGGCCATGGAAGTGGAGCAGCAGTTGGCACGCCCGCTGGAGGAGTTCCTCTGGACATTCAAGGAAATCAATAAGGCCAAAACCACTGTCCAGTGCTTCAATGATGGCTGCGCAGTCATCGTATGGCTGGACCCAGGCGTGAAGCAGACGACGGAGTTCTGGAACAAGCTCAAGGAACGCCTGAAACTCTTTAAGATGACGCTGCCCACGGGCGTGCTGGCTGTGATTGCCAACGATGACTTCGGTGATTCATCGGCCATGCTCATGACCCTTGAGAGCGAACAGAAGACCTACCGCGAGATGGGCGAATATGTCACGGGGCTCAGTGACCGTCTGCGTGCCGTGCCCAGCCTGTCAAATATCATCCGCATGGGCGGACAGAAGGAACAGCTGGCAATCTATCTCGACCGCGACCGCCTCACAAAGTACGGCATCAATACGGCGATGCTTATGAGCAAGCTGTCCGGACAGACGGGAACGCTCTACACCGGTAATCTGGCCGACGGCAAGCTTAGTCGTGCCATTCATGTGCAGACGTCACTCAATACCGAGAACGATGTGGCACAGACCATCCTCAACAGTTCTCCCACAGGCGAGGTGTTGCGCGTGGGCGACATCGCCACCATCCAGCGCGAGTATCCTACCCCGCGTACCTATATTAAAAACAATGGCAAGAAGTGTATCCTGCTCTCGCTGCAGATGAGCAAGGGACATAATATCGTGGACTTTGGCCGTCAGGTGAAAGATATCGTGCGCGAATACGAGGCTACCCTGCCTTCAGACGTGCACATCAACATCATTAGCGACCAGAGTCAGGTCGTCGGGCACTCTGTCAACGAGTTCATGAATGAGATGCTCATAGCCATCATCTCTGTCATCATCGTGGTGATGCTGATGCTTCCTTTGCGTGTGGCAGGTGTTGCCGTGGCCACGATACCTATCACCATCTTCGCCTCTATCGCTGTCTTCCTGCTACTGGGTGTGGAGATTAATAGTGTCACCCTGGCAGCGTTGATTGTCACCTTGGGAATGATTGTGGACGACAGTGTCGTCGTGGTGGACTGTTACCTCGACAAGCTTGATGCGGGCATGGGACGATGGCGTGCTGCAGTGCAGTCATCGCGCGAGTTTGCTGCCAGCATCATCACGGCCACCTTGGTCATCAGCATCACGTTTTTTCCCCTCATCTTCACGACCGATCAGATTATCCACGACTTCCTGCAGTGGTTCCCCTATGCCGTAGCTATCGTGCTGACGGTGTCCTTAGTGGTAGCTATCTTCGTGGTGCCTATTCTGCAGTATCAGTTTATCCGTAAGGGCCTGCACCAGCCTGCAACTACTGCTCCTGAGGGCTCTTCCGAAGGCCCGAAGCCCAAACGCCGTTCGATGCTCGATGTGCTGCAGAGCGCCTATGACCGCCTTATTGAGTGCTGCTTCCGCCACAAGCGCATCACCATGGCCGCTGGGCTGGCCAGCATCATCTTGGGTGGTCTGCTGATGCTCAAAGTGCCGCAGCGACTGATGCCGCGTGCCGAGCGCAATCAGTTCGCTGTAGATATCATCTTGCCCACGGGCACAGACCTTGATTACACCGCTGCGGTGGCTGATAGTCTCGCCGCCATCCTGCGTAAGGATGAGCGCGTGGTCAACCTCACCACCTTCTATGGTAGTGGCTCACCTCGCTTCCACGTGACCTTCGTGCCCAACTTCGGAGGTACTCATTTTGCCCAATTTATCGTCAATACGCACAATGATGCCGAGACCCAGGGAATGCTCGATGATTATGCCGAACGCTACGCCACCTATTTCCCCGATGCGCAGGTGCTGTTCCGGCAAATTGAATATTCCGACCGCCAGTACCCCATCGAAGTCATCGTCGAAGGTGACAATCTGGATAGCTTGCATGTGGCCATCGACAGCATACGCGGTCGTCTGATACAGAACAAGGATGTGGCATCCATCAGCACCAGCTTCGGTGCCACGAACAGCCGCGTGGATGTCATCATGAATCCCGAAGAGGCCAACCGCATGGGCATCAGTAAGTCGTTGCTCTCGCTGAACTTTGCCATGCGCTATGGCGGAGGCATTCCTGTGACCACTGTCTGGGAGGGTGACCAGATGCTGGATGTGGTCATCAAGGATATTGACGCCGGCGTGAACAATATCGATGACTTCAAGAATATACGCGTCTCAGGCCTGTTGCCTACGTTGACCGCTACGCCTCTCTCGCAGATTGCCGAAGTCAAGGCGGGGTGGAGCGACGGTTGCATCACCCGTGTAAACGGCCAACGCCGTGCTTCCGTGTTCGGACTCATGGGACGTAATGCCAAAATTGGTGAGCTGACAAAGTTCATCTACAAGGATTTGCAGACGCTGCGCTTGCCCGAGGGCGTGCGGATCCGTCAGGGCGGACAGGCAGAGATGGAAGCCACCTACCGTCCGCAGATTTACCTGGGTCTGGAGATTGCCGTTGTTCTCATCTTCTTCATCATCGTGTTCCATCTGAAGAGCATCCCGCTGACGCTGCTCATTATGTACTCTCTGGGCTTCTCGATGCTTGGCGGCGCGCTGGGTATGTTCATGTTCGGACAGGAGTTCGGTGCCACAGCCGTGTTGGGCTTCATCTCCCTTATGGGCATCATCACCCGATGCGGCATCATCATGATTGACTATGCCGAAGAACTGCATGTGAAGGATGGACTCAGCGTGGATGAGGCTGCGCTGGAATCTGCCAAGCGCAGGTTCCGCCCCGTCTTCCTGACGTCGGCCGCCGCATCGATGGGTGTCATCCCGATGGTGATCAAGAATTCTCCGCTATGGGGCCCGATGGGCGTGGTCATCAGCATCGGTGCATTGATATCAATGCTGCTGATTGTCACGATGATACCCGTTGGGTATTGTGTAGTACGCAAAAGACAAAAGGATACGGCTTATGACGAAGATATGTAAGAGAATGTACCTGATAGTGCTGCTCGCTGTTGTCGCATCGACTGCGGTGCAGGCACAGAAAATCATGACGCTGAAGGACTGCATCGCCGCAGCCCGACAGGGCAATACACAGGTCAAGGATGCGGAGTATGATGTGATGATGGCCGATGAGTTGCGCAAGTACATCAACACGAAGTTCTACCCCATGCTCAGCGCTTCCTTCACCCACTTCGAGTCATCGGACTATCTCATCAACCAGGACCTCTTCAGTGGCCCGATTAAAGACATTGTTGATCTCATCGTTGACAATGTGGACATTTATAAGGACGGTGGCATCCGTGCCATCAAGCGTGGCACCTCGGCGGGCCTCTCGCTCGTTCAACCCATTTACACGGGTGGGCGCCTGCGCTACTTTAATAAGTTAGCTAAGATGAACGTGGACGCGCGTGCGAAGATGAAGGATGTCGTGGATGACAATGTCGTGCAGACCACTGAGTTCCTGTACTACAAGGTTGTGGAATTCCACGAGACCGATAAGCTGTTGGAGGCGATGGAGAAAGAAGTGGCCAACATCCATCAGGATGCCGTCAACATCTATGACAATGGTCTCGTGAATAAGAACGATGTCCTCAGCGTGGAGCTTGTTCAGGACCAGCTGTCTGCCCTTCGTGTGAAGGCGGCCAATGGCTGCAAACTGCTTCGTCGTGCCTTGGCTAAGTACATCGGTTTGGCCGACGAGGACATCGATGTGGATATGAATGTGGAGAAGGATATCGTGCCGCCTGAGACCCTGAAGATGAATACCGCGCAGGCCGTGGAGGCACGCACCGAAACCCAACTGCTCGATGTGTGGGCCGACAAGGCTTCGCTGGAGACCAAGATCTCACGGGCGTCGATGCTGCCGATGGCGTTCATCGGAGGGTCGGCTAGCTACGGCAAGCTCCTTGGCAACTGGAAACCCCGAGCCATAGCCTTCGCCACGGTGCAGGTGCCCCTCAGCGCCTTCTGGAGTGAGCGCCACCTGTACAAACGCTCGAAGATTGCCGAGCAGAAGGCCCTCGACTTTCGTAAGGACAAGCGTGAACTTATTACGCTGCAGGTGCAGGATGCTTACGACAACCTCGAGAGTACCTACCGCCAGACACAGATTTCCGCGAAGAGCATCACGCGTGCCGAGGAGAACCTGCGCATCAACCGCGAACACTACCGCGCCGGCATGTCGAACATGACCTCGCTCTTGGATGCGCAGCGCCAGGCCCAGCAGGCTCAAATGCAGTACAATAGCGCCATCTGCGAGTATATGCAGGCCAAGACGCGCTATCTCATCCTCACCGGACGACGTCAGTACTAAGACAAAAAGAAACGCCCGACAAGCTGTCGGGCGTTTCTTTTTTTGTTTGTATCAAGCTTTAAGCCTTCACGCGGCCGAGATAGCTGCCGTCGCGTGTGTCCACCTCGACAATCTCGCCCTCGTTGATGAAGAGAGGTACGCGAATCTCAGCGCCCGTCTCCACCTTGGCAGGCTTCAAGGTGTTGGTGGCTGTGTCGCCCTTGAGGCCAGGCTCTGTCCATGTGATGGCGAGCTTTACCTTCACGGGCACGTCGGCATAGAGGACGGTCTCGGTGCTGGCATCGGTGACGACCTCCACGTTCTCACCTTCCTTCATGAAGGCAACGCCGTTGATCTGGTCCTTGGGGATGGGAATCTGCTCGAAGGTCTCATTGTTCATGAAGATGTAGTCCTCACCCTCCAGATAGAGGAACTGGTAGCTACGGCGCTCAACGCGCACATCCTCGAGCTTCTCGCCGATGTTGAAGCGACGCTCCAGCACGTTGCCACTGACCACGTCCTTCAGGGTGGTGCGCATGATGGTGTTGCCCTTACCAGGCTTCACATGCAGGAAGTCGATGCAGAAATAGAGCTTGCCGTCCATGCGGATGCAGGTGCCCTTCTTGATGTCTTGGGAGTTAATCATAAAAAATATCGTTTAATGTTAGAAGGTTGACGTCTAAAGTGCTTGGCACAGTGTCTCGTTTTGAATCCCTTGTGAAGTCCTTTGTCGAAGGCTTTTCCATTCAATTTTAAACCTTCAACTTTAAACTTCTTAAGTTTTTCGGGTGCAAAGGTAGTGAAAATTACACAAAAAGCGCAAGAGATTGAGCAAAAAATGATTGAAATGTTGCGTGAATGAAAAAAAGTGCCTACTTTTGCAGCCCGTTAGCCCACTTTATGCAACAAAACAAATAAAGATAGCATTATGAAACGTACATTTCAACCCCACAACCGCAGAAGAAAAAACAAGCATGGTTTCCGTGAACGTATGACCACCGCCAATGGCCGCCGCGTGCTGGCCTCACGTCGTGCGAAGGGTCGTAAGAAGCTCACCGTCTCTGACGAGCGTCACGGCAAGTAATTCTAGACCGTCACACTTGTTGTCGCGGCGCAGATGATACACTCCAGTGAATGTGTCATCTGCGCCGCACGGTTTTTTAGGAGGTGCACATGAGCATTAAAGACAAACTTCTCAGCCCCATCGTGTGGGGCAACCTGCTGGCAATGGCGTTGGTGACTGTCATCCTGGCGCTGGTGCTGTGGCAGGGAATGGCCAGCTATACGCACCACGGCGAGAACATCCTGGTGCCGTCGCTGACGGGCTTGCAGGAAACAGATGCCAGATACCGTCTGGAGCAGCTGGGCCTGCATGCTGTGGTCGTGGATTCATCCTATAACAAGGGTATGGCGCCTGGCTGCGTGCTGAGCCATACGCCTGAAGGCGGTCGCCACGTCAAGAGCGGTCGCAATATCTACCTCACCGTCAACACCGAGCGCACGCCGATGATGGCGTTGCCCGACCTTGCCGACAACAGCTCCCTGCGCGAGGCACAGGCCCAACTCACGGCGATGGGCTTCCGCTTGGCACCCGTGGAATATGTGCATGGCGACAAGGACTGGGTTTATGGCGTCAAGAGTGCCGGCCGCAACGTATATACAGGCGAGCGCGTGTCCATAGATATTCCATTGGTGCTGCAGGTGGGCGAGGGGAGTGGCGAAATCGACGAGTCACAGGAAGACATAACCATCGACACCTACGATATTCTCGATGATGTGCTCGAATGAGGATGACGAGCTGCTGCTCGACGATGAGACCATCGATGACGAGGGCTTGGAGCTCGCGGCCGATGGCACGCTCTACGAGCACCGTCGTGTGGTGGCCGACAAGGGGCAGACGCTCCTGCGCGTGGATAAGTTTCTAATGGAACACCTGCGCGACACGAGCCGCGCGCGCATCCAACGAGCTGCTGAGGCGGGGTGCATCCATGTGGGTGGTCGCCCCGTGAAGAGCAACTACAGGGTGAAGCCCTTGGACGTGGTCACACTGATGCTGGATCATCCGCGCATGGAGACGGAGGTCGTGGCCGAGGACATCCCGCTCGACATCGTCTATGAGGACGATGACCTGTTGGTCGTCAACAAGCCGGCAGGACTGGTGGTGCATCCGGGTGTGGGCAACTACACAGGCACCCTTGTGAACGCACTGGCCTGGCACCTGCGCGACAACCCTAAATACAATCCCAACGACCCAAGCGTGGGTCTCGTGCATCGCATCGACAAGGACACCAGTGGATTGCTTGTTGTGGCTAAGACTCCTGAGGCCAAGACGCACCTCTGCCACCAGTTCTTCGTCAAGAGCACGAAGCGACAGTACAACGCCCTCGTCTGGGGCAGCTTCGACAAACCGGAGGGTAGGATAGAGGGCAATATCGCCCGTGACCCGCGCGACCGTCAGCGCATGACGGTGTTGCCGCCCGAGAGCGAGATGGGCAAGCCCGCTGTCACCCATTGGCGCGTGCTGGAAGCCTTCGGGCCTGTCACATTGGTGGAATGTGTGCTGGAGACCGGCCGCACCCATCAGATCCGGGCCCACATGAAGAGCATCGGCCACCCTCTATTCGCTGACGAACGCTATGGGGGCTTCGAGATTTTGCGCGGGCAACCCACCGCCAGTTACAAAGCCTTCGTGCGCAATGCCTTCGACACCTGTCCACGCCAGGCCTTGCACGCCCGCACCCTGGGCTTCGTACACCCTCGCACCAAGCAAGAGATGTTCTTCGAGGCACCGCTGCCCGAGGACATGAAACAGTTGATAGAGAAATGGCGGACCCACCCCCCTGCCCCTCCCTTGTAGGGAGGGGAGTATAGACCTAAATATATTGTATATAACGACATTACTATATTAATTATATTATAAATGGAAAAAGACACAATTAGTCAAATACAAACTACTCCCCTCCCTACAAGGGAGGGGCGGGGGGGAGGGTCCCCCATTGTGGCCATCGTCTGCGGTGGCGACAGTTCGGAACACGATGTCAGCCTGCGCAGTGCGCAGGGCATCTATAGCTTCCTCGACAAAGAACGCTTCGAGGTGTTCATCGTTGAACTCAACGGCCTCGTGTGGGAAGCTCACCTCGAGGGCGACAAGCGCGTGCAGGTCAGCCGCGAGGATTTCTCCTTTAAGGTGGGCCGTCGCACGGTGAAGCCCGACTTCGCCTACATCACCATTCACGGCACCCCCGGCGAGAATGGCCTGCTGCAGGGCTACTTCGACCTGATACATATGCCGTACTCCACCAGCGGCGTGCTCGTGGAGGCCATGACCTTCAACAAGTTCACGCTGAACCAGTACTTGAAAGGTTTCGGCGTCAGCGTCTCCGAGAGCCTTGTGGTGCGACAGGGCAATGAGGACCTGGTGACTGACGATGAGATCATCAACCACATCGGCTTGCCCTGCTTCGTGAAGCCCAACGCTGGCGGCAGCAGTTTCGGCGTGACCAAGGTGAAGACACTGGAACAGCTGCGCCCCGCCATCCGTTTGGCGATGGAGGAGAGCGACGAGGTGATGGTGGAGGCTTTCATGCCTGGCACAGAGCTTACCTGCGGCTGCTACAAGGTGGCCGGCAAAGAGGTCATCTTCCCCGTCACGGAGGTGGTGACGCACAACGAGTTCTTCGACTACGACGCCAAGTACAACGGCTCTGTCGATGAGATTACCCCAGCCCGCATCAGCGATGAGCTCAGCGAGCGTGTGCAGGCTCTCACCAGTGCCATCTATGATATCCTCGGTTGCTCCGGCATCATCCGCGTGGACTATATCGTCACGAAGGTGACCGAAGACGGCCGCGAGCGTGAGCGCATCAACATGCTGGAAATTAATACGACGCCCGGCATGACAGCCACCAGCTTTATCCCCCAGCAGGTGCGCGCCGCGAAACTCGACATCAAGGATGTGCTGACAGAGATTATTGAAGATAAATTATGACTGAGTCTTTTGATTCTATACGCCCCTATAACGACGACGAGGTGCGGGAGGCCATAGACAGCCTGCTCCACGACCGTCAGTTCTCGCATCTCCTGAAAGGGATGGTGCCCTTCTTGCCGGTGGCCGTGAGTCGCGGCATCCTGCGCCTGGCTACCATCGGCATCCGCTCTACTCTCGGCTTCCAGTTGCGCTTCATGAAACCCATCGTGAAGCTCATCCTGCGCCGTTGCTCCACAGGACATTCCTTCGTGCATGACGGCATCGCTCCCGGCCCGGAGCGCTACACCTTCATCAGCAACCACCGCGACATCGTGCTGGACAGCGCCATCTTGGACCTGATGCTCCACGACGCGCATTTCCCCACGACCTGCGAGATAGCCATTGGTGACAACCTGCTCATCTATCCCTGGATACGCACGTTGGTGCGCCTGAACAAAGCGTTCATCGTGCAGCGTTCGCTATCGATGCGTGAGATGCTGAAAGCCTCGCAGACGATGAGCCAATACATGCACTATGCCATCAACGAGAAGCACGAGAATATCTGGATTGCACAGCGTGAGGGACGTGCCAAGGATTCGAGCGACCAGACACAGACGTCCCTGCTCAAGATGCTGGCTATCGGCGCTGAGGACACCGCCAGTGCCATCCAGCGCCTCAAGGAACTGCACATTGTGCCCCTCACCATCAGCTATGAGTACGACACCTGTGACTACCTCAAGGCGCAGGAGTTCCAGTTGAAGCGCGACAATCCCGCGTGGAAGAAGTCGAAGCAGGATGACCTCACCAACATGCGCACAGGCATCTTCGGGCAAAAGGGGCATGTGCACTATCAGACCGGGCGCCCCGTGAACGAATGGATTGATGCGCTGGCCGACCTGCCCGAGAAGGAGTTCTTCCTGGAGCTGACGCAGCGGATGGACCACGAGATACACCATTCCTACCAACTCTATGCCGGCAACTACGTGGCTGCAGACCTGCTGGCAGGTACTGACGAGGGCCACTACACGCCTGCCGAGAAGGTCACCTTCGAGAACTATCTCCAGAAGCGCGTGGACCTGGCTGCTAAAGGGCTGCAAGACGCTGGCGTCACCCCCGACACCGACTTCCTGCGCGAGCGCATCCTCACGATGTACGCAAATCCGGTAAAGAATAAGGTGAGAGGGCGAAGTGAGGGATAAGGTTAAAGTGAAGGCTGAGAGTTTTCGATAAAAAGAATAATGATAAATATAAGAGGTAATAGGAATCAGAAGAGTTGGCGACAGGAGGCTTCCATGTCCCATGGGGCTTCGTGGGCTCAACATTTATCGTTTATCATTTATCGTATATCATTTATCATTTGTATATTCTCTTTTCTCTCCCTAACCGCCTGCTCCAGCGACTCGGAAGATTCCGAGGACTCCTTTCCCCCGCTCATCACGGAGATGGCACTCATCAAGGTGGGAGAGACCACTAACGACGTGACGCTCTACACCGACGGTGGCAAGCAATACCGCGTCCTCAGCGAGCTGCAGGGCATGAAACCGCACGCCTGGGGACGATGCCTCTGCGGCTATGTCCTGAAGGAGGAGGGAGCCGTCGAGGTGAGGACCTTGCAGAACGTCGCCGTGCTGCCCAACAGCGGTAAGGTGTCCCCGGTCATGCATGACCCAGTGGGCGTGGTGAGCGCCTGGATGGGTGGCGGCTTCGTGAACATGCATCTGAAGAAAAAGACGAAAGGGGCTGACCACAACTGGGGCTTCATCCTCGATAACACCTACGCGAATACAGCCGGCGGCACCACCTATGAAGTGTCGCTCTATCACGACCAGAAAGACGACCCGACAGCATACAGCACTGATGTCTATTTTAGCATCCCGGAAGACGCCCTCTCCAAGACACGGGTGCAGGGCGACAGCGTGCGGCTGTCCATTATCACTTTTGAACCACAACTCTATCATTGGCATTTTGCCCTAACATACTGATGATATGGCACATAAACACCTTCACATTGGCTACGACGCTAAGCGTGCAGCAGAGAACAGGACCGGCTTAGGCAACTACAGCCGCTTCGTCATTCGCGGCCTCGCACAGTGGGCACCCAACCTGCGCCTCTACCTCTTCACGCCCAATGCCAACAAGACCAAGGCTTTTTCAGGCATTGACAAACTGGCTGCCGTCACCTTGCGCTATCCCAAAGGCTTCTTCTGGCCACGCTTCCGTGCGCTGTGGCGCCAGTGTGGCGTTGCTGCAGACGCTGCTAAAAAGAAGGTGAAGCTCTATCACGGTCTCACGGGTGAGCTGCCCTTGGGCCTCCATCACAAAGGCATCAAAAGCGTGGTCACCATCCACGATCTCATCTTCCTGCGCTACCCCCGCTACTATCATCTCATCGATCGCTGGATCTACCATTGGAAGTTCCGCTCGGCTTGCCGCCGTGCCGACCGCATCATCGCCGTGAGCGAGTGCACGAAGCGCGAGATTATGCATTATTTCGGTACGCGCGAGGATAAGATTTCCGTCATCTATCAGGGCTGCGACGAGCAGTTCGCACAGCCCGTAGCAGAGAACCACAAGGAGATGGCACGCCGTCGCTACCGTCTGCCCGAGCGTTTCATCCTCTACGTCGGGAGCATCGAGGAGCGCAAGAACCTGCTCCTCTTGGTGGAAGCCCTCCGCCAGCTCCCCGACCAGGATATCAGCGTCATTGCCCTCGGCCATCAGACTGACTATGCCAAGAAGGTACGCAGCTATGTGAAGAAGTACGACCTCGGTCGTCGCGTCCATATCATCAGCGGTGTGCCCTTCGCCGACCTTCCCGTCTTCTACCAGCTCGCGCAGGTCTTCGTCTATCCCTCCCGCTTCGAGGGCTTCGGCATCCCCATGCTCGAAGCCATCACCAGCGGCACACCTGCCATCGGCTGCACGGGCTCCAGTCTGGAGGAGGCCGGCGGTCCCTCCAGCCTCTATGTCTCGCCCGATGACCCCGCAGCCCTCGCCGACGCCATCCAGCGTGTCCTCACCGATGTGGACCTGCGCGCTAAGATGATTGCCGATGGCCGCGCCTACGCCCAGCGCTTCGATGCCGAGCAGCTGACGATGCAGATGCTCCAACTCTACTCATCTGTACTATAAACAAATCTCACTATTCCAAAGCTTTCCTATGGCAAAGATTTCCGTCGTCATCAACACCTACAACGCCGAGCGCCACTTAGAAGCTGTACTGCAATCCGTAAGCGGCTTCGACGAGGTCGTGGTGTGCGACATGGAAAGCACCGACTCGACACTGGACATCGCCCGCCGCCACGGTTGCCGCATCGTCACGTTCCCACGTGGCGAACACCGCATCGTGGAGCCCGCACGCCAGTTCGCCATTGAGCACGCCTCGCATCCCTGGGTGCTGCTCGTGGATGCCGATGAGTTGGTGTCACCCGCCCTGTGCGAGGCCCTTTATGCCCACAGCAACCGTGAAGATGCCGCTGCTGGTCTCTTCATCCCTCGCAAGAACTATTTCATGGGACGCTTCATGCACTGCCACTACCCCGACTACCTCCTCCGCTTCTTCAAGCGCGATGCAGTGACCTGGCCGCCCTATGTACACGCCGTGCCGCAAATCGCAGGCAACACCGAACGCCTGCCCGCAGCACGCAAGGAGCTGGCCTTTGAGCACCTGGCCAACGACAGCGTCAGCGACATCCTGCGCAAGACTGACTCCTACACCGACTATGAGCTGCTGAAGAAACAGGGCAAGCACTATGGCCCGCTGGCCTATGTCTGGCGCCCCTTCTTCCGGTGGTTCAAGGCATACATTCTCAAAGGCGGCTGCCGCGATGGCCTTCCCGGCTTCATCAAAGCCTGCCTCGAAGGGTACTACCAACTAATCATGCTCTCCAAAATGGCAGAGCAACGCACCTAAAAAAATGAACGAATCGCAATCCTTACCACGTGAAAAGCTACGTATCCTCTTTGTCATCAGTCGTTTTCTGGACGGTGGCATAGACACCGTGTTGGTGGAATTGCTGAAGAATCTGGTGCGCAATTCCTCGACGCTGCACGGCACACTGGTTATCACGCATAAGATGGCCGGGAAAGAAGTCTTCCTTGACCAGATTCCACCCGACGTGGATATTCACTACATGGTGAGCGAGCGCTGGCTGCTGTGGTACAAGCGCCGCAAGCTGGACGGGCACCGCAATCACCTGCTCTCGCTGCTGGACGAGGTGTTCCTGAACCCCATCCGCAATTATCGGCAGCGCCGTCGCTTCCGCCGTTTTCAGCAAAACGTGGACGTGGTCATCGACATCGACTCACGCGCCCATTCCATGATTGACTGGTCGCTGCTGACGCTGAACATCGCCTACTTCCACTTCAGTTTCCAGCACCTACTCGACACGCATCCGCACTATATGCGCCGGACCGCCAAAGGCTTGGCGCACTACGACTATGTCGTTTCCATCTCCAAGGAAATGGCACTGGAGGGCGCACGCCTGTTCCCGTGGCTGCGGGATAAGCTGGTGACCATCTACAATGCCGTGCGCCGCGACCACCTGCTTCGCCGGGCATCCGAGGAGGTGACTCATCCCCTTTGGTACCGCCTCTCCCATGAGGGTTTCATGCTGGCCGTAGAGCGTCTGGAAGAGAGCCAGAAGGACCTCACCACGCTGATTGAAGCCTATGCCGTGCTCACGCACAAAATGTCCTATGTCCCCCACCTCGTCGTTCTAGGAGAAGGCAAGGACCGAGAGACGCTGCAGAGCCTCATCGACCAGCGCGGCCTCACGGAGCACGTGCATCTGCTGGGCTTCACGCAGAATCCCTACCCATGGATGAAGCAGGCACAGCTGATGGTGCACAGCTCCAAGTTCGAGGGCCTTCCCACGGTGCTCATCGAAGCCCTGATGCTGGGCAAGCAGATCATCGCCAGCGACTGCCCCACGGGGCCTCGCGAGATCCTCGCCGACGGCAAGGCCGGCATCCTTGTGCCCGTCGGCGATGTCCAAGCGCTGGCAGATGCCATGCACGCCGTCCTCACCGACGTAGCCCTACAGGAACGTCTGCGCGAGGGCGTTAGCAACCAGACCATGCTGTTCCAGCCACGCGAGAACATCCTGAAGCTGATGGAACTATTAGGCGAATAGCACACCCGAAGAAATGAAAGTCAGCGTCATCATCCCCAACTTCAACCACGCCCCCTACCTGCGGGAGCGCATCGACAGCGTCCTGTCACAGACGCTGACAGACTTGGAAGTGTTCCTGCTCGACGACTGCTCCACCGATGACAGTCGCGCCGTCATGGAGGAGTATCGCCACGACCCTCGCGTGCGACAGATCATCTTCAACGAGCACAACTCCGGCAACACCTTCCTGCAATGGCAGCGCGGCTTCGCACTTGCACAGGGCGAATACCTCTGGGTGGCAGAGAGCGACGATGCCGCAGAGCCCAACTTCCTGGAGACACTCGTCGGCGAGCTCGACCGCAACCCGCAGGCCGTCCTCGCCTACTCCCACTCGCGGATGGTTGGCAGCCAAGGCGAACCGTTGGACTTCACCTGGCACCCCAAAGGCAGTTCCGGCAAAATCCTCACCTACGACGGTCCCTGGTTCAACCGCCACCGCATGATTGTGCAGAACAATGTCTATAACGCCAGCATGGTCGTCTTCCGCAAGAGCTCCCTCGCCGCCATCCCCGCCGACTACCAGCAGTACCGCTACTGCGGCGACTGGCTCTTCTGGGTCGGTGTCTGCGAGCAGGGCCAAGTCATCGAGGTCTGCCGCGTCCTCAACCGCTACCGCCAGCACCCGCAGAAGGTCACTGCCAACTCACAGCTCGACGGCCGCAAGTGGCGCGACATCGGTGGCATTTTGCGCCATTTCATCACGCTGTTCCACCTTACGCCACTGCAGCAACGCTGCCTGCGCGGCCGCTGGACCAAGCGTTTCAACAAGGAGAGTCGCGGCATTCTGGCCACCAGCCCCGCCCTCCTCGACATCCGCTCCACCTTCCCCGACCTCTACGCCGGCACCTCCCTCGACATCTTCCTCTACGAATTCTGCAAGCCCTTCGGCTTCCTCAAGCAGTAAGATGATGCGCTGACGAAGTCCGTGAATCGACCGATTCCCCATACGGCATCTACCACCACCTCTTAGCGAAGCCGGCGGTTCTCCTCAGCGTTCGAGAAGATGGATGAGGCGAATGGCTGTGTGAATGATTTTCTTGTAGAACTTCTTCTTATTGATGAGACGATTCGCTTCTATGGATAGCGGATGGATGGTGGATAAATACGTGAGCGTGGCACTGACAGCGGGAGAGAAATGCTGGGAGAACAGCATCTCGCGTTCTTTGGCCTGCAGCTGGATCATGCTGTTACTTATCCCACCCATTTCGAAGTCACATACGACGACGGGAACATACTGGAAGATGTAGCCCTGCAGGGTGAACTCTATCCACTTCGCCCAATCGGCAAAAAGGCGATAGCGCTCATCATAGGGCGACTGCTGCATCACCTGACGCTTGATGAACATAGCCTGGTGGCAGATGTTGTCTCGGCAGAAGAAGTGGAGAGAGATGTCCTCTGGCGCTCGCTTACGCTTCTGACGTCCATCGGGAAATACCTGCATCCAATCACCATAGAGGATGTCAGCCTGACGGGGCTGGCTGAACACCCGTTCCAGTACGGTGGGAGCGTGGAAGGTGTCGCCGGAGTTCATAAAGACAAGGTAATCTCCAGTAGCATGCTGCAGGGCCTTGTTCATTGCATTGTAAGGCCCCTTGTCCGGCTCGCTGCACCAGTAGGCAATCTCCGCCTGATGTGCCTCGATGAAATCCTTGTCGCCATCGGTGCTGCCGCCGTCTATGACAATCCACTCCCAGTCCTTATAGGTTTGGGCCACGATGCTCTGAAAGGTCTTCTGCAACCCTTCGAGATGATTCCGATTGACGGTGATGACAGATATCTTCATAGATGACAGAGGAATGATTATGGATTAAATGCTTCTATCTTGCCTTTTCATTTTGCGATGAACGAGCGGACAATATCCCCCCTCCAATACTTCGGGGTGCTGTTTAATGTAAAGATTCGTGAAGAAAGACGAAGATGGATTCTTACCTTGCTTCCATCCTTCATTGAGATAATGCGCAGCTGGTGCCATTCCAGATGCCATAGAGCCAGAGTAATGGACCAGATACCATTTTCTGTTAAAGTGCGAGCTGAGAAGAACTATCATAAAGTTCTTCAGTACCTGCCATCTCAGCGAGCATAGTTGTTGGATAAAAAAAAGAATTTCAGGAAGATATAGGGCGTATGCCAATGAAGAGGCTGCAGAAGGGGGAACTGGCGAGGGGGTATCATTCCAGCCGTAGGTTTTTGCACTCATGCGGAGACATTCAACATCGGGATTGGGCTCCTGCTGACACCACTCAATAATCTTATACCGGTTGATCATCCATTCTTTATATCCCTGTTCTATTGTGTGATAAGCGTTCGCCTGTAGCGTTCTTACATCAAGAGAGATGGTCTTCCGAGGAACCTTATGGGTACTGCCCTCACACGAATAGAGGATACCATTCACCCCGTCGGCGATGTACTCGTTCATGGTTGGAGTGTTGGGCGCAATGACACAACGTCCCATGGACATGGCATCTAAGAAACTTAGTCCGATGCCTTCATACAATCGTGGTGCCATATAATAGGCATATTTGCCCATCTCATGGAATACATCCTCTTTCTTCTCAAACCATTGGGTAGAGGTAATCTGTATGTCATGGGACTCCATTTGGGTCTGTTCACAGCGGAAGCCCGGATCAGGGGCCTGGTGCAGATGGATGTGGTGAATATGTAGGGGGACGGATACTTCCATGAGTGTCTGCAGATTGGGCTGCTTCCTCCTTTGCCAGAAGAAGGCCCCATCCTCACGACCCCATTCATCAACGGGCTTTGGTTGGGGGAAGTACTGGATGTATTTTGCATCAAAGCCGCTTGCAGCCAGCTCTTCATGGAGCTTCTTGGAGAAACAGATAATGGTAAAGTTCACATAACCTTTCCAAACCATGGGGTACAACCCTTGTGTAGCAAGGAAGTGGTCATACATGGGGAAGAATACGCCTCGTTTCCATGTAAAATGTTTCTGCATTTCCTGAACATCTGGCATAATCTGCCAGATGACAAGGACGTCAAAATGGGTACCCTGGACATCAACCTTCTCGCCTATCGGCTGATTCTGTGAATCCATATAAAGCTCTGTGACATCAAAAGATGCCTTCAGCTCTTCCAACAGGAAACTTGACGATTTGGTTTTCTGATGAAAAGAATGCCCTATATATAAAACGGTGTCCATCGAGGTGCGAAAGAGTTTTATTTAGCAGTTAGTTGTTGATTAAAATAATCTCCTCTGAGAATCCATTCTGACAGGCGATCTGCCTGAGGTGTGTAGGAATCGCGGTATTTAGGTCGCAATAGGGTATGTCCCAGACCACACCAGTCATCACGGACAAACAGATCCAGCAAGGTCGTATAAACATCCAACTGATTACACGTACCAGTCCACGACTGGCGCATGTTAATGTCTCCATTGATGATAAATAGCGGCAAGTCTGTACTTATCCGACCTTCCATGTCCAGTTGTTTGGGCTCTATATGATGGTCGGATGCAATGACAATCACACTTCTGTCATATACACCGGTTTCCTTTAGGGAGTTAATATATTGTTCTATTTGCTCATCAAAATAATGACATTTAATGAGATAGTTCCTGTATTTTTCAGGAAGGCTACTGTCTGTCAATGTGAGGTCTGAATCCGGCTTCAGGTGATATGGGCCGTGCATTGACATCGTCAGTATCAAGGAGAAGAAGGGTGGTGCTGTCTGGCAATCTACAGAAGATGCCATAGAGAATATCTGTTCATCTGTTAAATCTGCAGAAA
The DNA here is from genome assembly GCA_900316355.1 of uncultured Prevotellaceae bacterium. Classification (GTDB taxonomy): domain Bacteria; phylum Bacteroidota; class Bacteroidia; order Bacteroidales; family Bacteroidaceae; genus Physcousia. Next base: position 27,845 of record ONCQ01000013.1, read on the forward strand.
CCGCAACTCGGTCTTGGACATCATCTTTTGAATAGATTTTGTCAATGCCATACACCTTGCACATGTCATCCTGCGACCAAAAGGTTGCTACGGTTGGAATAACAATATGAGAAGACTTTATTCTGCCATACTCTTTCAACAGTTTGGGCAGACCCTTTAGCTGACAACTTTTGGCGACATCTACCGTAATTACAGACCGTAGCGGCAATAACCCTGTCATGTAAATCAGTTGGCCATCCGAGGATTGTCCACATGTGATATTAGGATGGATATGGGAATTAAAATAGACATTTCTTTCCGTTTTAAGCCTATTCATGAAAGGGGTTATCTCATGACCATCCACAACTAGGTCGGCAGTTTCTGAGAGATAAGACTCTACTAAGATAAATATCAGGTTCTTGTCTTTCAGCAGAGGCCTGTCGGAAATTCTTTCTGAATGGTCTGAGCAGAACGATGCAATTTCATCAATTTGGTTCTGAGTCAGTTCGTAGTTATTAGATATGTAATCACTCATGCAATAGAGAAATCGTCTGGTGAAGCCCATCTTAAAGAGATAGATATTGGGCTTGACAGAGCTTTCCCATTTATAGTAGGGAACTAAATCATAGAAGCCATCCTTGAAACTCTGGTAATACTTCCCATCACCGATGTGAAAGAGCAACCACAGAATAAAATACATATACACAATGCCCACGGAGGTCAGCAACGAAGCAAAAGATTTTTTTTGCAATCCCTTATCTTTCCATTTTACATACAGAAAGCCAAAAATGGCTGCAAAAACAAGGAATAGCGCATCAACATATGAGACAGCTGAGAGAATGCTCAGCAACACGTCTTTATCATTCAGATTTCCGATCTGAAAGAGCACATTTTTAGGTAAGTAGATCCCAAAGAAACGAGCATATAGAATGTTGGCGTATGCTAAGACCATTGATAAGAAAAATGCTAATGGCAGTGAAACGCGCACCCGTCCAATGGTCAACAGATATGAGAAGAGATAGATGACTACGGCATCAACCACACACGCCCACAGATTACTTACTGCACGACAATTCGGATAGTCCTCTAACCCGATGTGCGTGGCAATGTAATAGTGCATAAACAAAAAGTTGAGGACTATCATACAAAATAGTATGATAAACCTCAGATTGAGCAATGAGCTCATTCGGGACAGAAGGCTTTTGAAACGTTTACGAGGCATAGAATTGCAACGTTTATATCTTCAGGGATTGTAGGAGATTACTTATGATTCGCTTCCTGACTGGTTTATTGTATAGGAAGAAGTCTATCGTGGGGCTGTAGTTTCTCCATTTGTTGAGCCCGTGATAGACCTTATGTGGGGGTATATGCACGAACCGTGTCTTCATCTTGCGGACGATGTACAGTTGGTAGCCCTGCTTCACCACCTCGTAGTTGAAAGGCACGTGCTCGCATAAAGATGCATTGACAGCCTTCAGCTCCGGCGTCTGATATGCTACGTACTCAAGGTCTTTAACAACTTCCCATCGATAGATGCCAATGCCGTTGAATGCGGAATGACAGGGGTGATAAGAACGAATATTGATGAGTCGTTGCTCCATATATGTCAGCGCTAAGTTGTCATCTATGCGGATGGCATAATCTCCACCTTGATAGGGATTGATGCCTTTCTTGACATAGGCGAAATAATCATACATGATGGGACTGATGCACTGATGGTCCTTGTAGTCTATAATTACTTGTCCATTGGCAAAAAGAGCCCCCCAGTCCTTGGGCGCTTCATCGATAGCTTGCACGACGGTATCGGGGTCGAAATCTTCCATGTCAATGTCTATAAAGCAGAAGAGATCTGGTTGATAGCGCTCGCGAACCTCTTTCAGGACGCGATTGCGAAAACGAGCCATCTTTTCGATACGCGGATAACTCTGACCTGGATATGGCGTAGCGGCAGTCTTCTGAGGAATGGTCGTCTGCCCAGTTTTTTCGTTAATGGAAAGGACATGAGGATTCCGTAGAGCCCATTCCCGTAGGAGTTCTGTGGTGCCGTCCGTGCTGTCATTTTCATAGACCACCACATGATAATCCTTAAAGAGCCCCCCCATGGCCTCTACCTTCTGGATATTCACTTGCAAGTGATTCGCACAATCTCGTGCAAGGATTCCAATAACAATGGTTGAATCTACAGATTTCATGACATTTATATTTTGGTAATCATTAAAAAGAGAAAGAGAAGCGTTACGACCCAGATCACCAACCACACGATTCTTTCTATTCTCCGCTTCTTCCTTAACTTGCGAATTCGTATTCTCAAAGAATCAGCCTCCTGCTGTTGTGCATCGCACTCCCGTCTGAATGAATCTGCCTCATGCCTCAAAGCCTGTGTTGTATGTTCAAAGGCGGCCATCTGTTTTTTCCTTTCTTCCAACTTCCTTGCCAGAAGAAGGGCAATCTCTGGCGCAGGGGCTTGTTCGCAGAGCGGAGTCATCCACTCCTCCACATCTTTGTACCCGACAGTCCTTTCCGCAGCTAATTCCACACTGGCGCGTACCATGGAGTGCTGGATTTCTGCGAGAATCCTTTGATGCAACGGACTATCTGCATAGTGCGTAGCCACAAACTGCTTCAAGGCCTCTAACACTCGGAAAGCACCAAGGGTGCTGATGTATTCTGCAACCGTCAGATTATTCTTGGTGGAGATTCCGACCCCAGCTCGATAGTGATACATGCGGTCGGGTATGCTAAGTAAACGTTGTGTGTAAGAGAATAGGACAAAACCAAAGCTCTGATCCTCTGCATAAATGCAATGGACTTCGGGCAACACAGAGAAGGCCTTTTGGGCAATACTTGTGCGTATCGCCTTTCCGACTTGATTATAAGGCAACATTTCGTTGACATAGCCTGCAGTAAGAATGGCATCGCTGCCTACAAGATATTCCACCTGACGGTTGAAAAACGAATCTATTGCCTGTATTTGTTCCGTAGGCATCTCCTTTCCGGGCTCAACAGTTAGGCCGAATTGAAGAATGTCCACATCATTCTTTTCAAGGACCTGGGCCAGACGCTCTGCTGCGTTCAAATCAAACCAATCATCCGGGTCAAGAAACAGAAGATAGTCCCCCTTGGCGATGGTGATGCCTGCCTTACGGGCTAATAACGTGCCGCTGTTTTGCTGCGTCACAACCTGAATACGGCTGTCTTTCTGCTGGTATTCAGCAAGAATTGCAGGACACGCATCTGTTGAGCCATCATCCACACAAATAATCTCAATATCTTGAAACGTCTGGTTCACGACAGAGTCTAAACACTGACGAAGATATTTCTCAACATTATAAACAGGTATGATAAAGGAGAACTTCATACAGCGAACAGCGAATATAAAAGAGCAATTAATAACAACGCCGACAGATAGGCGAGAAGGCGTATGACGCGCAGATGTACAGCCTTCTTCTTGTTCAGCCGCTGAATCTGACCTTCTTTTTGAAGAATCATTTCCGTAGCCTGTTTGAGCTGTGAGCTCAAATCACTTGACTTTTTGCGTTCAGCCAGCATGAGCCGCTGCTCTATTTGGTAATAGATATGAAACGAGAAATCGGAACGATACTTGAAGAAGCTGTCCGCAATGGCACATTTCTCCGCTTCCAGCTGAAAGTGATGTTTTGCATATTGACACGTCATCGCAATGAGCTCATCCGGAGTCTTGCAGATGTTGTAGAAATGGTGCTGAAGACCTAATGCAGCTTGCACCTTTGCACCGTCATCGGCATCGTTCATGTCCAAATACGGATCATCCTTATCTGGAATCCAATAGAACGTAGGCTTATGTTGAAACATGAAATCAAAGGAAATGCTTGAGCAGTCCGTAATACAAGCCTTGGCGTGACACACCCAATATTTTATCTCCTCCTGTCTGATAAACTTCACATTCTCGCCTAAGTTAAAGTCAGCAACCCTGTTCTGGATGTGATGGTGGAGGGCTACAATGAGTTTGATTCCATTATCACGGAAGCGCTGAATATTCTCTTTGGAAAAGAACTTGATCAGATTCTGCCAATAAAGCGACCGGTGGATCTTGTCTATTCCTTTTTCCAACGAACTCCTCCACGTAAACATGACAAAGACATAATTGTCGTCCAACTCAGAAGACAGATCCCTGCACTGGTCGAACCGAGGCAGACCGGCGACGAAACACAAATCCTTGCTCCACGGTTGTTTGGGCATCAGGCTTTCGATGAGCTCTTTTTCTCTCTTTGAGGACACGTTCATGTCGTTGAAGGGAGGAAAATAGCGCCAAGTCAGTTCTGAAATATTGATGGCTGCTATGCCATGCTGCAGGAAGACCAATCGGCAATCATCCAATTGATAGAGCCAGTCGTGGATTCCCCGGTTCATTGCGGCATTCTCTTGGACAAAGGCACGGCATCTGGCTAAGACTTCATCATGTTCCAACAACTCCTCATCTTCCCCATTGCCATTAAGGACAATCACATCCTTCAATGCGTCTTCTTTTACAAGCTGCTGATACAAGAAATGTTCTTTCCAAATAACATATCTGGACGGAATATCGTTTCGTTGAAGCCACCGAAAGAACGTCCATGAATCGACAGGATCGTTGGTACGCGAATTCAGTTGCCCTGTTACGACGTATAAATCATGAGGACATTTCTCGCGTAACCTTTCTATATATTCATATCGATTCATCATACTGGAGACCTTGAAGAGGTGGAGTCCTTGTTATAGAAACTTGATTACCATGAACGGGGTCAGTCTTGAAACATTGCCAGCGTGTCCTTCGCAATCATCGATGCATCATTGATGGGGATGACGCAGGCTTGGACTCTGGGAATACCGTGCAAAGTAAATCATTTTTTTCTAAATGGGCGCAAAATAAATGTTATTTAATCTTAAAGTGTAATTCGTGCCGTGATAAATTTATTCGGGGACGAAGCATACGAGAGTGCTCAGTCCCCGAATGATATTGGGTTTAAGAATGTTTACTTAATCACGACCCTCTTGCCGTTCTTTACATAGACACCAGCCTTGGTTGGCTTGCCATTCAATGGGCGACCGCTCAGGTCGTACCAGTTGGCATTCTTTGCGAAGTCTGCCTCGTTGCACCCCTGCAACGGAGCTCACCTCCCTCTCGGGGAGGACGGGAGGGGCTCGCTATTTACTTCACAACGACCTTCTTTCCTCCGTGGATATAAATTCCCGGAGCAGTCGGCTTCTCCGCAAGCTCTACGCCGTTGATAGTGTACCAAGGAGCAGAATCATCAGCATCGGCAGCCTCGACATTGTTTACTTCGGTTGAAGGGTCAACACCTGCGTATTCTACCCAAGTGTCTCCGTCATAATAACGCGGTATCCATCCTTTAGCCTTCGCAGCAGTCACCTGAGTAGTTGTCATCACGTTCTGTTCGTTCTCATAATAGACAACACGCATAGTGTAATTGCTTACTGTCGGCAGACTCGCCACGAGTGCATCCATAGCAGCGCCCTTTATTCGGTTCTGATAACAGTACAGCCTTGTCAGCACCGTATTCTTAGACACATCAAGAGAAGTAAGTTGGTTGTCGTAGCAGCGTAGCTCTGTCAGCGCAGTACATCCTGATATATCAAGCGAAGTAAGCTGGTTGGAGTAGCACCACAGTTCTGTCAGCGCTGTAAATCCTGACACATCAAGCGAAGTAAGCTGGTTGGAGTAGCAGTGCAGCCTTGTCAGCGCAGTATTCTTCGACACATCAAGAGAAGTAAGCTGGTTGCCGCCGCAGGACAGATATTTCAGCGCAGTATTCTTCGACAAATCAAGAGATGTAAGCTGATTGTTGTAGCACCACAATATTTCCAGCGCCGTATTCTTCGACACATCAAGAGAAGTAAGTTGGTTGCTGTAGCATTCCAGCTCTGTCAGCGCAGTATTCTTCGACACATCAAGAGAAGTAAGCGGGTTCTTTTGGCACTTCAGACTTGTCAGCTTCGTATTCTTCGACACATCAAGCGAAGTAAGCTGGTTGCTGTAGCATTCCAGCCCTGTCAGCGCAGTATTCTTCGACACATCAAGAGAAGTAAGCTGGTTGTCGAAGCAGTCCAGATATATCAGCGCAGTATTCTTCGACACATCAAGAGAAGTAAGCTGGTTGGAGCCGCAGGACAGCGTTTCCAGCGCAGTATTCTTAGACACATCCAGCGAAGTAAGCAGGTTGTCGTAGCACTCCAGCCTTGTCAGCGCAGTATTCTTCGACACATCAAGAGAAGTAAGCTGGTTGTTGTCGCATTGCAGCCATGTCAGTGCAGTATTCTTCGATACGTCAAGCGAAGTAAGCTGGTTGTTGTAGCAGAACAGCGTTGTCAACGCAGTACATCCCGAAACATCAAGGGAATTGAGCTGGTTGTCGCTGCAGCGCAGATCTTCCAGCGCAGTAAAAAATTCAATGCCCTTCAGACTGCTGATGGTTCCAGGTGAAAAATAAGTCCCCGATACATTAATACTTGTCACTCCAGCAATCTCCTCATCCGTCAGCTTTCCGTCGCTGCCATAATCCTGACTCAGCAGATAATTTCGGAAACTCGCATCCGGGAAATTCGTTTCGTTAATTTCCACATCAGCCCATGCCGTGCCAGCCGACAGCAGCATAAGCGCAGAAAAAAGTAAGTGTTTAAGTGTCATAGGTAATTATGTTTTACAACCTGTACGTGGATGCGCCATGATGTCCATCAGAATCTTTGTGGCCTTCTTGAACAGCTGAGGATTGGACTTCTTCCACTTGCGCAACATCCGGTCAGCCTCCTTGGAGTACTCAATCGTGTAGGTCATAGGCTGTCGAAATATCGCTGCATCTCCTCAGGGGTGCTGCATTTGATGGTCTCACCCTTGGCATATTCGCGGCGAGCCTTGTTGATGGAGCGGCGCATGGCGGGGGTGATGGTGTGGTCATCACTGATGGTGGCAGTACGCACTGAGGCTATGCCGCGTATCATTTTCAGTGCCCGCTTGATGTCGGCCACAAGCGCATTATCTTCCAGCGTCACTATTATTTGGGATGTCTGTGGTAATGTCATTGTTGCCATAATAAATACGTATTTATATGAAATTTCGAGGGCAAAGGTACAAAAAATATTTCAAAAAACTGCATTTGGTGAGGATATTAACACAGTTTCTACACAAATATTTTGCTTTTTTGTCAAGAGAAGCCATTCGTTCTATTCTGTTCAAATCATACCAGTCATCAGGGTCAAGGCGTAGAAGATAGCCCCCTGGTAATGGTGATGCCAGCTCATCAACAAGGCATTCGTATAATTCGTTGTGAGAAAAGATAGCGTTGTTTAATTTTACACATAAATATAATAATTTCTAAGTTTTATCTGACACATCTATCACCGCAGTAGATAACTAATTTATAATAAACGGACTGCATTGTGAATGATAGTGTGATAAATGGTGTGAGAAGTGATAGATTTAACACTTATTTAACACAAATATAATCCATAATATTTGCATTTCGCGGATTTTTGTTATATCTTTGCAGGCAGATAACAAGAACCATGTTTTACACTTAAAAACCGTTTATTATGGAAACAGCTTTACTTTTCTCTGACGTTCCCACCAACTGGCCCATTTGCTTTCAGACGGGCTGTCCACTGGCCGCCAACTGCCTGCGCCACCATGCTGCGCAGCTCGCACCGGCCGACCTGCGACACCACGAATGTGTGCTGCCCGGCGCACGTACGGCCGACGGCTGCCACAGCTTCGTCGAGGACAAACCCGTGCGTCTGGCACGCGGCATGAAGCGCCTGCTGCCGCGTATCACCTCCGAGAAGGGCATGGCGCTGCGCCAGCAACTCTACAACCTCTTCGGTAGCACCTCGCAGTTCTACCGCTATCGCCGAGGCCGCTGGCCCATTCCGCCCGCACTGCAGGCACGCGTCGTGGCGCTACTCCACAAGTACGGCTACAAAACAGATCAGCCCTTCGACGAATACACTGATGGGTATTACTTCGGGCAGAATGGATGATGCAGGGTTACACAACACATAGTGCAGGACTACACAATACAGGGTGCAGGATGTTATCACCAATGGCAAATCATTTTGCCATGCATGGCAAATCCATTTGCCATCAGTGGCAAAAGCTTTTGCCACCAGTGGCAAATTGCAATGGACTAGGCAGTTTATGAGAATCGGACAAGGCGCAAGGCGCATTCAACAATAACGAAAATACTAAAGCCAATGAGATTCACAGGTATCAGAATAGACAAGAAACAGCAGATGAAGCTGAGCGTGCATGAGGCCGCATGGTTCATGGAACGCATGAGATACGAGACGCAGGAGCTCCTCATCAGCGGCTTCCGCGACTTCCTGAAGCGCGGATCGAAGTGGGGCAGCTACCCGCAGATGAGCAAGATAGCCAGGGTGTGCGTGAGCGCTGACTTCGGCCGCACGCCATCGGGCGACCTCACCATGAAGACCTTCAACGGCCTCGTGGTGCTGGAAGTACGACAGGTGGCCAACACCTCCACGCTGGAACAGCTGAAGCGGCGTGCCATGCAGTCGCCCGCAACATGGGCGGCGTTCATCGGTGCCAGCGGTCAGACGGTGAAGATCCTCGTGCGCGCAGAGCCTGACAACGGCGAGCTGCCGCAGGACGAAGTGAGCGCCGAGGATTTCTACACGACGGCCTACCACCAGCTGCTGCCCCTCTACGACGGTCTGCTGGGTTGCCGCGTGACGCGCATCACGCCCCGCCTGCGCAACGCCTTCCTCATGCCCCTCGACACACAGCCGCTGGTCAACGAGGCTGCCGTGCCCTTCCGCATCACGGATATGCCGGCAGCCACCACGGACGATGCCGAGCAGCACCTGCTGGCGTTACCCGAGCCGCCCCGCGACTACCGCGAGGCGGACATGGAGCAGTACGTCATCCACGAACATCTCTACACGCAAGCCGCGCACGAGGCACACGACCGGCTGAAGGGCACACAGCGCTTCACGAGTGCGTGGTGGAAGGGCTTCGTCAGCAGCGTCATCACCGACCTCTGCCAGCAGGGCCTCGGCGAGGAGGAAGCGGTGTGTGTGACCTGGAACAACCTGCGCTTCAAGGACGAGCCGGGGCTGACGGAAAACTTCGTGCGCGCCACCGCCGAGGCCATCTACGAACAGGAGGGGGCAACGGGCGAGAGCCGCACGAAGAGCATGGTGGAGCCGCTCATGCAGACCATCATACGGCGCATGACCACCCGCTATGTGCTGCGCCACAACACGGTGATGGGCTACACGGAGTATCGCCCGAACCATTCGTGGGCAACGCCCTGGGAACCTGTCACGGACAAGGTCATCAACACCTTCACCACCGACCTGCAATTGGCCGGCCTCAACGTGTGGGACCGCGACGTGAAGCGCTACATCAACTCCACACGCATCCGCGACTACAACCCCATCGAGGACTATCTGTGGAAATGCCGCGGGAAGTGGGACGGCCGCGACCGCATCCGCACCCTCGCAGCCACCGTGCCCACGGACGACCCGGCACAGTGGGCAGAGTGGTTCCACACGTGGTTTCTGGCGATGGTGGCACAGTGGCAGGGGCGCGACCGCCGCTACGGCAACAGCATCGTGCCGCTGCTCATCTCCGCACAGGGGATGCACAAGAGCACCTTCTGCCGCTCGCTGCTGCCGCCCGAACTGCGCTCATGGGGCTACACCGACAACCTGTCGCTCGCCGAGGAACGCCCCGTGCATCTGGCCATGTCGCAGATGCTGCTCATCAACCTCGACGAGTTCAACCGCATCTCACCGCAGAAGCAGCAGGGCTTCCTGAAGAATATCCTGCAGCTGCCCAGCGTGAAGGTGAAGCGTCCCTACGGCAAACATATCGAGGAGGCGCCACGTCTGGCATCCTTCATTGCCACGACGAACATGGCCGACGTGCTCACCGACCCCTCCGGCTCGCGCCGCTTCATAGGCGTCAACGTGAAGGGCAGCATCAATGTCTCACGCCTGCCTAACCACGAACAGCTCTATGCGCAGGCGCTGAAGGAGCTGGACGGCGGCGCGCGCTACTGGTTCGACGATGCTGAGACCGAGCAGATAATGCGACACAACCGTCAGTTCCAACAGGTGCCCAGTGCCATGCAGCACTTCCTCGAATACTTCGAGCCGGGCACGGACGACAACGGACGGTGGCTGACAGCGGCTGCCATCCTTCAGGAACTCAGGCAGTCCCTCGGCAGCGTGTTCCAAGTGCCCTCAGTAATCACCTTTGGGCGACAGCTGCATGGATTGGAAAGTCTCCAGCGGCATCGCTCAAGAAATGGCGAGATTTACTATGTTCAAACGCGGGATAAGGACTAAAAACGGGTGAGATCTATCACCCATTCTCCCATCTATCACACAATCTATCACCTTCCATCTATCTGTTAATGAACAGTATAGGCGGAAGGTGACAGATGTGATAGATGTTTTTTATAATTGTTGCATGTCGTAGAGGCGTTTGTAGTAGCCGTTTTTGGCGATGAGCTCCTCATGCTGTCCGCACTCCACGATCTCGCCTTCGTAGAGGACGTAGATTTCATCGGCATTCTTGATGGTGGATAGGCGGTGTGCAATGGCGATGGTGGTGCGGCTCTTCATCAGTCGCTCCAAGGCCTCCTGCACCAGACGCTCGCTCTCGGTGTCGAGGGCCGAGGTGGCCTCGTCGAGGATGAGGATGGGCGGGTTCTTGAGGATGGCACGGGCGATGCTGACGCGCTGGCGCTGACCGCCGGAGAGGCGACCACCACGGTCGCCAATCATGGTGTCGTAGCCGTGCTCGCTCTCCATGATGAAGTCGTGGGCATTGGCTATCTTAGCGGCCTCGATGACCTGTTCCATCGTGGCGTTATCTACGCCGAAGGTGATGTTGTTGTAGAAGGTGTCATTGAAGAGGATGGCCTCCTGGTTGACGTTGCCGATGAGGGCACGCAGTTCGGAGATGCGTACACCCTTGATGTTCTTGCCGTCGATGAGTACTTCACCCTCCTTCACATCGTGGTAGCGCGGCACCAGGTCCACGAGGGTACTCTTGCCGGAGCCGGACTGTCCCACGAGGGCGATGGTCTTGCCCTTTGGCACGACGAGGTTGATGTGCTTGAGCACGGGACGCCCTTCGATGTAACTGAAGCTGACGTCGCGCAGCTCCACCTCCTTCTCGAAGGCTGGCAGCGGCTGCGGGTTCTCGGGCTCACGGATGGGGTTCTCGGCCTTGAGAATGAAATCGATACGGTCCATGGAGGCGAGGCCGAGGGGAATCTGATAGGTGGCCTTCGAGAGCTCCTTCAGCGGGTTGATGACGCTGTAGAGGATGACCATGTAGAAGATGAAGGTGGAGGCATCGATGAGGTTGCTCTCGCTGAGGATGAGGAAACCGCCGAACCACAGCACGATGACGATGATGATGGTTCCCAGGAACTCCGACATGGGATGGGCGGCGTTCTGGCGGATGACCATCGCATTCATGCCACGGCGAAACTCATCGTTGACGAAGGTGAAGCGCTTCAACATCTTCGACTCGGCGATGAAGGCTTTGATGATGCGCAGGCCGCCCAGCGTCTCGTCCAACTGCGCGATGATGTCACCCCACTGGCCCTGCACGGCAGAGGACTGGCTCTTCAGCTTGCGGCTGACGACACCCATGATCCAGCCTGCCACGGGAGCTACGACGATGACGAAGACCGTCAGCTGCCAGCTGGTGGCGAAGAGGGTGAAGAAGCAGACGAGGATGGCGATGGGCTGCCGGATAAGCATGTCAATGGAGCTGGTGATGGAGCTCTCAACGCATTGAACGTCAGCGGACATACGGGCGATGATATCTCCTTTTCGCTCTTCGGAGAAGAAACTCAGCGGCAGCTTCAACACCTTCTCATAAACCTGCACGCGGATGTCGCGTACGACGCCCGTGCGCAAGGGCACCATGATGGCGGAGGAACCGAAGTACCCCAACGTCTTGAGTCCCGTCATGATAATCAGTGCAACGCCCATGAACACCAACGTGAGGAATGCTCCGTTGTTGGCCATCATCTCCTGAACCCACGCATAGGCGTTGTTGACGATGATGTCCTTCTTGAATTCAAAAGGCTTGTAGGTATATACGGCCTGGTCTATCTTGAACAGAATGTTGAGGATAGGGATGAGGACCATGAACGAGAACACGTTCATCCATTGTGAGAGGAAGTTGAGCACGACCGACCAACCCAAGTACTTGCGGTAGGGCTTCAGGTAGCGTGCCATTATGGAAAGGAACTGCTTCAGCATAGTTTATGGCGTTGCGAGGTTTTCGGGGGCAAAGATAGTGATAAAATGAAAAATGAAAGAATGAAAAGTGAAAATAAAGGAGTGAAAAGTGAAAAAAGACGATAAATGGCGATTTATGCGTTCTTTTCACTTGTGATGTCAGCATAGTCCTTTCGGCACAATTCCCATATAAGTCTTAACCAGATGATGGCAATGGGCAATGCTTTTAGTGCATAGGGTTGCACCCATGTTTTACGGATGTAGGCAGGGAAGAGGTCGGAGGGTGACATGGAGGTAAGGATGAATGCGAAGATCATCAAAGCGATGTCCCATCGTGAGCGCGACCACGGTGCCACCCAGTACCACAGCGCCACACCCACGAAGGCGATGATGTAGGTGCTGGACTCACTGCCTGTGCTGAAAAGGACGGTGAACATCAGTACGCTGGCGACGATGGTCAGTTGGAAGGGCAGGTGGCGGAATTGCTTCCATCGCAGGAAAGGTAGTCCCAACAGTGCCATGCCCGGCAGGATGAGCCAGAGGTCGGAATAGGAGGCACAGCCCGATATCTTGCGCGCCATACCCAAGAGCGAGATGTTCTGCCCGCCAGAGAAGATGTTCTGGGCGTTCTTGGCGGTGAGGCTCTGGTACCACTCGCCATACTGGCTGATGATGTATTCAGGGCTGCTGATGAGCATGGGGGCTGCGAACATCACGACAGCCCAGAACAGGAGCGAGGCGATGAAACGCCCTTTGTGCTTGGAGAAGAAGAAAAAGGCCAATCCCACGATACCGTACAATTTTACGAAGGTTCCCAGCATCAGCCAAAAGGCTGCCCAAAAGTCACGTTCGCGCTGCAAACATACGAAGGTGAGGATGATGCCTGCCACGATGGCGATGTTGAACTGGGCCATGAACAAGCTGGTGAGCAGTTCATGAGCACAGAACCATAGGGTGGCAATCTGGATCCCTTGGCGCACAGGCAGCTGGCGGATGGCGGCAAAGAGGAACAGTGATAACGCCGTGAGCCACATCCACAAACCCAACCATTCCGGCACCACGGCAAAGGGTGCTATGACAAGGCTGAAAAAAGGTCCGTAGAAGTTGGTGTCGAAATATTCTGCAGGATATTCCGCATAGAGCGATGTCTGTTGCAACGTGTGCCAGAAGACACCGCGGAAGATGAGGAAGTTGTTATTGTGTCTGGCTATCTTGGCTAATGCAGCTGCTAATGCTAACAGAAGCCACAAGGCCAATACTGTCCGCGGATTGCTGAAGAAAGGGCGCTGGAAGAATTGGCGCAATTGTGTGATGAGTTTTGTTGGGCTAATCATGCTGTGGAGGTCTCATGAAATAATCATCGAAACGACGGAGCTGAGTGTCGAAGGACAGGAAGTCGTCAAGGGTGAACGTTTCATCGGCATAAAGGATGAAGTGCAGCGGCACATCATGATACATGGCGGCTACAAGGCTGTAGGAACTGGGAGGCCCTAACAAGTAGTCACAGTGGGAGAGGGCGCAGAGATCTTCTGCTGGATTGCCTTCAGGAAAGACGAAGTCCACAGACGCTAATTGACGACGCAGGAATCGTTTGGGGAGAGCAACATTTCCACATACGACGACGACGAGATGCTTGTCGGGGAAAAGCTCCTGAAACTGATGGATGGCCTTGGCAAAGGTTTCATCATTAAAGAAATAGCATCCGCCCATGAGCTTTTTATAGTCGCCACGACGGATATGAACCCCCAATAGAATATTGTTTTCGTCTTGTTCCCATTCCGCAAGCAGGTGCTGCACATGTTTCTCAATGGGGGCGTCGAAGGAGAAGAGGCGGACGATGTCGTTGCGGTACTTGGCAAAGAGGTCATAGAAGCGAATGTGCCATCCTGTGACGGCCATGATGGTATGGCTTGTCAGCTTCTTCTCTAATTCGGCTTCAGGGACATAAGGTACCTCAAAATGCGTGATGGGCAGGATGTGCATCCTGACCAGCGCTTTAACGATGGCATGCGTGACGATGTTGTGCCAGAAGGTGTGGCAAATGCGGAAATACTGGTATTTGTAAGCAAAGCGCAACGAGATTGTGCAGACATGGTGCTCACGCGCCCAGGCATAGACATGACTATATTGGATGATGTTGTTGCACATCTGTCCTTTGTCATGCACGAAGAGGATATGTTTATTCCCTATTGCCATTTAATACCTTTTGAAGTATGAGCTTCGGCGATTTTTATGTGACCGACGAGCTCAAAAACGGCGGCAAAGGTACAAAATTTTACTGAATGAAGGTTGTTTGGCTTGCAAAAAGGTTGGTTGTCGTGAAAAAAACGTACCTTTGCGGCGGTTATAGGCAGCATAAGGAATGAAAAAGAAAGTTTCCATATTGATTCCTTGTTATAATGAGGAGAAGTCACTTCCCTTGATGTATCAGGCTCTATGCGACCTGGTGTCATTTCCAGATTTGAGTGAGCGCTACGATTGGGAATGGCTCTTTGTTAATGACGGTAGTACTGACCATACGCTGGATGTCCTGCGCAGACTGCGGGACAGAGATTCGCGTGTTTGCTACATTGACCTATCCCGAAATTTCGGAAAGGAGAATGCGATGTTAGCGGGTTTCGACTATGTCACAGGCGACTGTATGATTATCATGGATGCAGACTTGCAACATCCACCGGCATTGATTCCGCAGATGCTGGAGCAATGGGAACAGGGCTATGATGATGTTTATGCCAAACGCCTTTCGCGAGGGCGTGAAAGCTGGTTGCGCCGTAAGTTGAGTCTGTTCTTCTACTCCTTGTTACAACATTCTACTCGGGTGAATGTCCTGCCTAATGTGGGGGATTTCAGACTCCTTGACCGTAAGTGCGTCAGTGTGTTGCGGCACATGCGCGAGAGTCAGCGCTACACGAAAGGAATGTATAGTTGGATTGGTTTCCGAAAGACAGAGTTACCCTTTGAGCAGCAAGACCGCGTGGCGGGAACATCGTCGTGGAATTTCATGAGCCTGTTTAATTTAGCCATTGATGGAATCACGTCTTTTACCACATTTCCACTACGCCTGGCTACTATTTTGGGAATTGCTGTTTCTTTGGCCGCATTTCTCTTCCTCGTCTATGTGCTCGTCTGCACGTGGATATGGGGTGATCCCGTACAAGGTTATCCGACACTGATGGTCGTGATCCTTTTCTTGGGGGGTGTAGAATTGTTGGCACTGGGTATCATCGGAGAATACCTGGGGCATATTTATCATGAGAGCAAGCGGCGTCCTGCTTACATCGCACGCGAATACAACGGTGAAGAATTGATGGATGGCTATGCCCGCTTATAGAGGTAGGCGAACTGGAGCACCAAAAAGTTGATACAAGCAGCAACTCCCATGTCTAAGATGGGAGCTACCCATTCGCTGAACCCCATCCAAAGGAATAGGTTCAACAGACCAATCTCTACAAAATAGTTCAGCAGATGGCTGGCGGCAAATCCCATTACATTGCGACGGCTGGGTCTCTGCTGAAAGGTGAAGTAGGTCGTAAGGACATAATTGCAGAGGAAGCTGACGATGAAACCTGCGGTATATGAGATGTTGACATCTTGGTGCAGTGTGATGAGTAGTGCATATACTCCATAGTGGATGGCCGATGCTACGATACCTGTCAGGGCGAAGCGCAGGAAGCGATTGATGGTGGCATGTCCATCGGAACTCCTCAAATATTTGGCGATTAATTTTAACATGGTAGTCAATTTCGTTCCTCGACAAATTCCTGAAAGGTTACAAATCGCTCACCGTGTGCTTTCAGCATCTTGATGAGGTTATCCAATCGCTGGCACATCTGCTGTCCGCTGTGGTTACGGATGATGAAGGGCATGCGCAGCTCGGGGTGCTCGCGCAATTCGTAGAACTCCCACGGATGGAAGTAGGTGACGAAGTAGCTGTCATGCTTCAGCGTGCGGCACACCATCCAGTGGTAGAGACTTTCGGGCAGGTTGTGCAGCGAGAGCCAGAAGAGGGGGAAGCGCAGCCAGGGGGTGACGGAAGCTGGAATCTGCATGACGCCGTCCTTCATGAACCAGGTTCTTGGTGCGGTGAGATGCATGTAGCGCCCGGGGATGAAGGCTGGGTTCAACGATGAGTTATAGGTGTAGCCAGCTGCCGCGATGGCCTCATCGGAGACAGGGAACATGCGGGGTTGGCGATAGCCGTGGGCCTTGATGCCCGATGTTCTTTCTATGATTTCCTTCGACTCCTTGACATCGGTGGCCTTGGGATTCCAGTGGTCCACACCGTGGCAGGCCACCTCATGACCCTCCTTGATGATGCGTTGCATCACCTCTGGGGCATGTTCGGCAAAATTACCCGTGCAGAAGAAGGTGGCACGCACGCCATTCTCCTTCAGCACATCAAGGATGCGGTTGGTGCCCAGTATGGATACCTCCATGCCTTCCTTGAGCGTGTCGTAATCGACTCCATGCTCGCGTGGTACATCAAACTCTTCGGTGTCAAAACTCAAAAGTATCATTGTTGTCAGAATCTTAATTTACCCGTCTCTGGGTCTATCATTTTATCGTACTCTTCGCGTGTACGTTTCCAACGGTTGTGAGTCCATAGCCAGTAGGCAGGCTGTCGGCGGATGCTTTGCTCAAGGCGTTGGAAATAGTCTTCCGTGATGGAGAGATCGGGTTGCTGTTTGGGCGTAGGGGTCATCAGCTGGAACTCTGCTTCGTAGTAGCCGCGACGTACACGTCGGATGTCAATATACACGCAGGCCATGTTGTATCGGCGTGCGATACGCTCGGTGCCGGTGAGGACTGGGGTTTGAGGATGGTTGAGGAATGTCAGCCAATGACCGATATTGTTCCAAAATGGAACTTGATCGGCAATGAAGCCCATAATTACGGGGCGTCCTTGCCGCTGGTTGTCAACGATGCAGCGCAGCACATCCATGATTTTCACATTCTCGGTCCCCATGCGATGCCGCGAGTATAGCAGCAATTTATCCATGACATGTGATTCAAGGACGTGGTAAACCTGTGAGCCAAAGTAATTGCCCTGTACCCACAACGGGATACTCGTAATCCACTCCCAGTTGCAGTAATGACCCAGGTATAAAGCTACTCCCTGTCCTTTGTCAGCGAAATCCTCCAGCAGTTTGGCATTGTGGAAGACCATGTGCTTGTGCATCGTTTCCTTACTCATGGAGAACAGCTTGAGCGTTTCCACGATGTAGTCACCAAACCAATGGTAGAATTGCCGTTCTATCTGTCGCAGTTCTTCCTGACTCTTCTCAGGGAAACTATCTCTCATATTTTTGCGTACGATGGCTTTGCGATAACCAATGACGCGGTAGGTGAGGAGATAGATGAGGTCGGAGATGAGGTACAGCAACCAGAATGGAAGCAGTGAGATGAGATAGATCAGACTGAACGCAAGGCTATAGACTATGCGCTGCCCGAAAGTGAGTGTATATGTGGATTGTTCCATGATGACACGTGGGGTTAGGGGGTGAGGCGGTCTTCGTTCATGCGCGACATATACTGCTGGATGATGGCCTTCAGCTCGCGCTCCATCTGTGGCTGACGTGGCTCGCGGCCTACGAGATTCTCCTGCAGTAGGCTGTCGCCGAGGGCATAGACGGCGCGCGTCTGCTCGCCATCGAACTGCAGCAGGCGTCCGTGCTTGATATATTGATAGATACCATTGTTATAGTTCACTGCCCAGGTGCTGTCGGCGGCCGTATGGAAAAGATCGAGGCCAAAGGCGAAGTAGGGCGTATCATGATGTAGCAGTCCCAACACGCTGGGCATGATATCGATGTGTTGGGCAATGCTCTCACGCATCCCTGGTTGGAAGAGATCACCGCTGGGATCATAGAAGATGATAGGTGAGCAGAAGCCGCCGATATCTGTCTGATAGAAGGCGTGGTCGCTGAGGTTGGTGTGGTCGGAGGTGAGCACGAAGAGCGTGTTCTGGAACCATGGCTGCTTGTGGGCTTCCTCGAAGAAACGGCGCAGGGCGTGGTCGGTGTAGCGGATGCACTTGTGGATGATGAGGCCCTCTTCGGGGAAAGTGTCGCGATAGGCCTCTGGTATCTGGTATGGATGGTGGCTGGTGGCGGTGAAGAGTGCTGTCATGAAGGGCTCCTTCAATTCAGAGAGTTGGGCGCAGTAGAACTGCATGAAGGGTTCATCCCAGATGGCCCACATGCCATCGAAGTCCTCATCACCACGGAAGCGGGAGTCGGCATTGAACTCATCGCGGCCGAAGTATTTCTGGAAACCTGTCTTGCGAGCGAAAGCCTGGAAACCCATGCTGCCGTTCTCGGCACCATGGAAGAAGGCTGTCTCGTAGCCATGTTTGTCGAGCTCCTGTGCCAGGCCGCCGAAGGTGTTCATGGAAGCGGGCGTCAGCACGAAGGGTTCCACGAACATAGGAATGCTGGAGAGAATGCTGGGCATGCCATCGATGCTCTTGCGGCCGTTGCAGAAGGACCAGCGGAAGGTGGCGCTCTCGTGGCATAGCTCATCCACGAAGGGTGTGTAGCCGGCGTAGTGACCGTCCTCAAGCGTCTCATTGAGAGCACCGATGTATTCGCGTCCGAAGCTTTCGATGATGAACACGACTACATTCTTGGGAATGAAGGTGCTATCGGTTAGAGATGAGTGGATAGGCGTGTAAATTCCGGCCATTTCATCGGCATCCTCATAGTAGGCGGGTGTTATAAATTTAGCCTTTCCGATTGTTCGGATGAGGGCAAAAGGTGTGTTCAGGATGATGGCAGCCTCGGCAGGGCGGGCAACATACTGGTTGGCATTGGAGATGGTGATGGGACGCACGGCTGTGGTGGCACCGCCACGCATGCCGATAACGGTCAATGGAATGTAGGCGGCGAAGATAACCAGATGCAGGAGGTAATAATAAAGCCCTTGGGCTTTCGATGTGAAGACCATGGTCTTATGGCCTGAAGAGCATGGTCTTATGGCTTGAAGACCATGGTCTTCAGACGGAAGCCTGTAGACCTTCCAAAGGAACGTGATGAAAGTGATGCCTGCGAGCACCAGATACCAGTGGCGCAGTAGCTCGATTCCTATGATGTTCGCGAGGTTCCCTTCATTCGAGAATTCCTGGAAGACAGAGGTGGTGGTGCGGCGCCCAGTATATTGGAAATAGACGGCATCGGCTAAGTTGATGATGATAGCAAGGCTGTTTACGATGATGAAGACCCATTTCGCTGCCGTCTGCCACCGGCACCGTTCCTTCCAATGCAAGGGGATAAGCATAAGGAAGGCGTAGAGAACGTTGGTGTAGAGGATGGCGGAGGTGTCGAACATCCACGCCCCCGTGACGATATCCTTGAGCGAGTTGGCGCTCCAAAACTGTGGGAAGGCGGAATAGTTCTCTGCCCAGAAGACTAGACGGCATAGCCAATAGACGACATAGGCCATCGCCATGTTCCAGACGAAGGCTAACGGCGTGCAGAGCAACGGCGTGGCGAATAATGCGTGGTCTTTTTTTACTCTCATCTTGCTACTCTATACCGGTCTGTTTGGCTGTCAGGTGATTGCCGTTCATGCGGGTCATATATTGTTGGATTGCGGCTTTCAGCTTTCTCTCCATATCTTCGCGGATTCGTGCATAAAATGGAACTGTCACTTGATTGTTCTGAAGCAGGGGATCAATGCGGAAATCGTAGAAAGCTGTACTTTTCGTTCCGTCGAACTGTAGCAGGTAATGGTCCTGAACGTACTGATACTGGTCGTGGATGTAGGAAAGGGTGCCGATGTGTTCTGTCGTATCGCTCAGTAAATCGTTCCCAAAAGAGAAGTAGCGGCCTTGGTAGCCTACGTGATGCAGGATAGTAGGCAGAATGTCTGTCTGCTGGATGATGCCTGGGCGATGTCCACGCCATGTCGTGTCGGTGGGATGGAAGAAGAACACGGGAACCCTAAATGCGCCCAAGTCATTGATAAACTCGGGCGAGGACTGCATGTTGATATGGTCACCCATGAGCACAAAGAGCGTGTGCTCAAACCAGGGCTGTTGGCTGGCTTCCTCAAAGAAACGGCGGAGGGAGTGGTCGGTATAGCGAATGGCCTTGAAGATAGGCAGCTTTCCCTCGGGGAAGGTGTCGCGATATTGGGGCGGAATCTGGAAGGGATGGTGTGAGGTGAGGGTAAAAAGTCCTGCACAGAAGGGTTCTGGCGTGTGGCTTAATGTCTGTGCCATGAATTGCATGAAAGGTTCATCCCATATCCCCCAATGGTGATCCCATTCAGCATCGTTGTTGAATTCATTGCGACCGTAATAGGCATCAAAGCCACAGGCCTTCACGAAGCCATCGATGGAAAGGGACCCATTGTCGGCACCATGGAAATAGGCGGTATGATAGCCCATAGGTTTTAGATAATTGCCGATTCCATCAATATCATTCATTGTACCATGGGAACTCATGAAGCTCGCAACCATCATAGGAATGGAGGCAAAAGCTGATGCCTGAGCATCGATGCTGCTGATGCCATTAGACAGGGAAAGGTCAAAAGTAAGGCCTTCGCGCATGAGTGAGTCCAAGAAGGGCGTGCAGTCTTCTTCAGCATTCGGGTTGAGATATCGGGAATAGGAACTGCTGAAACTTTCTAAAATGATAATGATGACATTGTCCTTGTGGCGAAGGGTGTCACCTGTGAGAGTTAGCTCATGGACAGGGGTGTAGATTCCATCTAAAAGGTTTTCTTCGAAATAGCTGACCTGCGGGTAGCTCTTCTTGGAGAAGGTGCGGAAGATGGAGAAGGGCGTGTTCATGACCAGCACGGCGTGGGACGGCTGCTGCACATATTCGCGGGCATTGCCGTTGTGCAAAGGACGTAATTCAGGGTCAACGCCTCCACGTATCCCGACAATGAGAAGCGGGGCTGAACACAAAAGTCCGATGACTTGTGTGAGATAGTATTTCCAACGGGGGGCAGTGGAGGGTGAGGGAGTACGATACAAGAGCCATAACGCCACTGCTAAAAGGACCCCTAACAACGTGAGATACCAATGGTTGGCAAGTTCAAGACCGATAATGTTGGTGAGATTATCATTTTGGAACTCAGTAAAGACGGATGCCGTTGTGCGCCGCTTGATGAAGGGGTAATAGACAGCGTCCGCAAGGTTGGACGCCAAACAGATGGTGTTGACGGCAACGAACAGGATATGCAGGAAGGTTTGCCAGTCGCGCCGTTCCTTGATGTGCAATGGGAAGAAGAGTAGCAATACATACAATGCATTGCTGTAGGCGATGGCAGAGAGGTCAAATCGAAGGCCTCCTCGGATGATGCCCCATGCTTCAGCAGCGCCTATGCCATGGAATAGTGTATGGTTCTCTAAAACGAAAGCCAATCTGCACAGCATATAAGCTACTATCAGCAGCAACAGGTTGCAGCCGAGAGCATATGCCGTTGAGGGATGTCGTTTGTGATTTGCCATATTATTTCGTAGTTCCTAATGCTTTTAAGTCGTTTGAAGTTGCCTGTAGGATGGCTTTCCCAAGGCGCTCCAGACGCTGTGGCTGGGTGCTTTCTACTGTCAAGAAGCGTTGTGCATCGAGGTCATAGGCCATGAACCCCGTGCTGTCAGTCAGCGAGAAGCCATTGTTGAAGGTGTGAATCGCAAAGGGGTAGGTGTATGAGTCGCTGAGAACATCGCGGCTCCAGCGGAAAGTGTCATGGGGGAGATGTAACTGGGCTAACAGGGTAGCCGCAAGGTCTGTCTGGTTGCATGGTGCAGTGATAACCCTTGGTGACTTCACGGCGCCCCCAGTCCACACGAGTGGAATCTTATTGCGGAGTGGATGGGATTGAGAATATTCTCCATAATTAAGACTATGATCAGGGAGAAAGATAATCAGTAGGTTGTCCCATTGCGGCGTATTCTTCAGTTTCCCGATGAAATCGCCGATACACGTGTCAAGGTAATAAAAGGCATTGGGGATTTCTTCCTGATATTGTGCGAGAGGTACATCCCAAGGCTCATGGGAGCTGAGAGTGGAGAAACCGATGAGGAAATGCTCGTCCTGAGGCATCTCGATGATTTGCCGGTAGAGCGTGTTGAAAGTGATGTCGTCCCGCACCCCCCATTTCGCGGTGTTCTGCTCTTGACGTGTGTAGTCAGCCTTCCATGTTAACTTTTCCCAACCTGTGGTGATGAGATAGCTGCGCATGTTGGTGAAGTTGATGTCGCCACCGTACAGGTAATAGGTGCGATATCCAGCTTGCTGCACGCTGGAAGCGATGCTCGGAAGGTGGGATGTCTTCTGCGGCATTTTCATCACGGACGATGTGGGAAACGACGGATAACCGCTGTAGGTGCACACCGTGCCACGATCGGTGCGATAGGTGTTGCCGAAGCAATTCGAGAAATAGACGCCATCATGTTTCAGCTGTTGCAGGTGGGGCATATATTCGCCCATAATCTCTCCTGCACTCTCCATGAGGACGATGACGATATTGGGGCGTGACGTAGTTAGAAGAGAATCCGTATCAGTCGATGAAATGGGGTAAAGTTCCTCCACTAATTCGTTGCACTCTTCATCGTCAAAGAAATGATAGTCAACAATATCGTGTGCTGTTTTCTCAAAAGATGCTAAGAAGCTGAAGACTGGATTCACAGCGGAATGGTTGAGGAACTGGTTCTGGGAATAATAGACTTGACCGATGTTGGTGGCGGACTCCCCCATACCGCCTCGGATGCCGATGACGATAAGTGGTATGCTGATGATATAGCAGAGTGTTTCCGAAATCTTCGTGGTGACGTTAGCGGTTTCCCGACTCGCTGACGGCTTCAAAAAGGTGTAGCCATAAAAGATAATAGCGG
This sequence comes from uncultured Prevotellaceae bacterium, assembly GCA_900316355.1. GTDB lineage: Bacteria > Bacteroidota > Bacteroidia > Bacteroidales > Bacteroidaceae > Physcousia. The sequence continues at coordinate 50,931 of ONCQ01000013.1, forward strand.
TAACAGCAATAAAGATAACCACTCTAATCATAATATAGCCGACGGAAACGCTGGCGGCAGCCTCTGAGGGAGACGCTAAGTATTGTAGGCAGGAGGCATCGAGCTTGAATCCCCAAAAGGGATACAGACTGCTATCAGCCACGAAAGCAAGCGAAAGCGCAACAGAGATGATGAAGAAATAGACGTGAAGAATGTTGCTTGTCACCTTGCGGTGGTTCCACCATACGCAGATCATGGCTAGAAGCAGTGGCAGGATGAGGATGTAGAGCGCTGTTGAGAGGTCGAGTGAGAGCCCATGCCATAGTACATCTGCGACGTTTGCGGGCGTGAAGTCTCTGCCGGTATGGCAGCAGGCCATAAAAACAATTTTGGCTGCGCAGAAAACAAACACAGTCCACAGGTAGGTCCTTAGTAGAAAGGCGATTCTTTGCTTCATCCTTAATCCTTCTCTTTAATCAGGCAACCTCTCTTCTATTTTTTTGACAACAGATTCTGGTGTGATACCTGTCAGGCAGCGGTAGTCTCCGAACTGGCAGGGCTCTTTGCCATAGATGGAGCAGGGACGGCAGGGAAGGTCTGTGCGCTGAAGGACATCTTTAAAACACTGGCCATAGCCAAGGAAACCCGCAAAGGGATGCGTGGCTCCCCAGATACTGACGACGGGAACGGCGGCCAAGGCGGCCAAGTGCATATTGCCGGAGTCCATGCTCACCATGACTTGGCAATGCGAGATGAGTGCCAACTCTTCAGCGATGTTGTTGAGCTTGCCTGCCATGTTTTCGGCGTGAGTATAGCGCTCGGCCCATTGGTCGAGGATTTCGGACTCCGTCTTGCCTGCGCCAAAGAGGAAGATACGGGTGTCACCGCGGGCGTTGAGTTGACGGATGACCTCCTCCATCTGTTCCTGAGGATATGTCTTACCTTCATGTATGGAGAACGGGGCGATGGCCACCCAGTGACGCTCGGGGCGCAAAGAGGGGTCGAAAGAGGGCACTGCCGTAGAGAGGTCGGCACCTCCTTGGGGATAAAGGCTCTTGAAATCCAGCGACCAATCATCGAAACCCAGACGACGAAAGACATCCACGTACTTCTCAAACATGCTCGTCTGCGGCACTTTTACCTCCGCAGACAGGAAGGCTTTCCGTGCACGTCGGTCCTTTCGGATATGGGCCACGTGGTGTCCTGCGATATGCAAGCGCATGCGCAGCCATTTCGTCCGTAGTACGTCGTGCAGGTCGGCAATGTGTGTCGGCTGCAGGGCAAAAAGCCTTCGCGCCAGGAGGTTAAGTCCATGGTAGCCTGCGTGCTCTCCTTTCAAGTCGGCAGCCATGAATCCTACGTTTGATGGCAACAGGCTGAAGAGCGGCTGCGCCCAAGGACGGCTTACGACTGTCACGCGGACGTCGGGGTGCTGACGGGCAAAGCTGTCGATAACGGGAAGCGTCATCAATACGTCGCCCATAGCTGAGAAACGAAGAACAATAACGTGTGTCATTTGGAATACAATACCGGGTTCGTATCGGGGTCGTTGTACATCTTCATCTGCTTATACACCTTCATCCATTTGCGCCCAGCCTCGATGTCTGCCAAGAGCTGGTCGATGGCGGTGGAGAGGTCTGTCTGCTGCTCCAGCAGCACATTGAGCTTCTGCTGGCAGGTCGCGCGATGTGCCTCGCTGGCATCGGAGCGTTCAGCCTGTTCTCGCATGTGGTAGATTTTCAGCGCCAGGATGCTGAGGCGATCGACGGCCCAGGCAGGGCTCTCGGTGTTGATGGAAGCATCGGGCTGCGGAGTGATATCGTGGTACTTGGTATAGAAGAAGCTGTCAATGGTCTCCACCAAATCTGTGCGGTCTTGGTTGCTCTGGTCGATACGGCGCTTGATAGCCAACGCACCCACGGGATCGATGTGCGGGTCGCGGATGATGTCTTCTAGATGCCATTGCACCGTATCAATCCAGCATTTGCGGTACAGGTCTGCTTCGATGCCCTCGGCATAGGGATTGTGCATCGGAGTGTCCACATCGTCTGTCTTGTGGTAGTCGAGAATGGCGCGTTCGAAGATGGGACGGGCTAGCTCAGAGAATGTCATAAGCAGTAGTATTTGTTATTGTTAAGTGTGCAAAGTAACATATTTTTTTGCGTTTGGGCAAGCAAAGCGAATATTTTCTTTGTTTTTAGTGCCTTTTGAATGAAACTTTGGATAAAATCCTTTATTTTTTTCGTTTTCTTAGAGAATACACGCTATCTTTGCACCGGAAATTGGTCATTTGCCTCGTATAACAAACTATAGTTACAATCAATGAAACACAAAATCTTTCTTCTCGTGACGCTGTTGGGCTTGTCAGTAACCGCCTTTGCACAGCGCTTCACGGACAAATTAGACCGCGGTCTTGTGGCCACGGTGGCCATGAGCGGCTCTGGAAATTTCATTTCATGGCGTATTCTTCCAGAGGAATACCATGATGTGACATATAATCTTTACTGCAATGGGTCGCTCCTCAAGGGCGGCCTGAAGGTAAGCAACTATGTGCATGCAACCGGAACAGCGGCCAGTAAGTATCAGGTGGCTGCTGTCAGAGGTGGCCAGGAGGGTCAGCTCTGCAAGGAAGTCCAACGCTGGAGCGGCATCTCAAATCTCACGAACGGTGTCAGCGATAATCCCCATACTGGCTATCTCGATATTCCGTGCCAGCCAGCAGTGGATAGGGCAGGAATAGACTGCACTTCATTATATGAGTTTAATGACTGCGTGCCTGCGGATGTCGATGGTGATGGAATTGTAGAACTCATCTGCAAGCGTAACTATACAGGTGGAGTCAACGATGCCAATAATAAAACCCGCTTCCACCGTATTGAAATCATCAAGCTCACGGGTGAGCGCCTGTGGTGGATAGACCTTGGTCCGAACATGATGGCAGGTCCCGATGAACAATGGGATGCTGTGGCCTTCGACTGGGACATGGATGGCAAGGCAGAGGTGTTGTTGCGCGGTGCTAACAATATGTATGTTCACACCAAAACAGGCCACGATATAGCCATCGGTAACATGAACTATTATGCTCCGCGTGACCAGTACACCTGCGTGGGCGATGAGTACCTGCTTTACATCAATGGTGAGACAGGTGAGCCTTACGGCTGGGATGGTACAAAAGACAGCTTCACCCCCATGGCATATCCCCTCAAACGTTATGAGAGTGGAGAGTCACAGAGCCTCGCCGTTTGGGGGCAGGACGGTGATGGCGGTCACCGCTCTACAAAGCACTATTTCGGTGCTCCCTATCTCGATGGCCAGCATCCCAGCATCTTCCTCGGACGTGGTTGCTATACTCGCCATAAATTCGTTGCGCTTAATGTGGATCCGGCTACCCATGCTCTCTCGCAGCGTTGGTATTGGAGTAACAACCAAGGCTGGGGAAGTCCGTGGTATGGCAACGGCTACCACAACTTCGGTATTCAGGATGTAGATATGGATGGGCGCGATGAGATAGTCTTTGGCTCTATGATTATTGATGATAATGGTAAGGGTCTTTCGACGACGGGGCTTGGCCACGGAGATGCGCAGCACTGCTCAGACCTCGACCCCTACCGTTGGGGCCTGGAGTTCTTTGCTTGTAACGAGGATGAGCCGGCAATGAACTATCGCAACGCCACCACATCACAAATGTATTATCGCATGCAGAGCACCGGTGATGACGGCCGTGCGCTTGCTGGCAATTTCACCAATAGATACCCGGGATGCGTAGGACAGTCATCACAGACGGGTGTCCTCAGTCTCACTGCGGACAAGGTTATCAGCGGACAGGGTGGTTATGCCCTGAATTTCCGCATCTATTGGGATGGCGACCTCTGCTCGGAGATCCTTGACAGCCCCGGTACTGCCAAGGCCGCTAAAATTGAGAAGCTCGATGGCGGACGTATATTCAACTCGGAGGGCCACCTGAATAACGATTCCAAGAACAATGCCTGCCTCACGGGCGATATCCTTGGCGACTGGCGTGAGGAACTGCTGGTGGCTAACGGTACCGGCATGCGCCTCTATACCACCTCAAGACCCACAACCTTCCGCATCCCTTCGCTGTGGTATGACCATGGCTATCGCAATGGCATGGTCTGGGAAACTATCGGTTACAACCAGCCCCCTCATACCAGCTATTTCCTGGGAGAGCTGGAAGGTATCACGGAAGCACCTCCTGCATTGACAACCACCGGAAGAGTTCTTGTGGCAAACGGCGGTACCATCGGTGCAGACATGAACGATAAGCAGGTGCTTGCATTTGCGAACGGTAATTTCAGTGTGACCATTAGCGAGGGTGCACATCCTCAGGTTGCCTTCTTCAACGTGCCCCACTGGGTGCAGGGAAACAATCCTGCAGAATCAAGCAGCAAAATCGCTCCGACTTTCACGACCTATACCTGCACTGCTACTGGCGGCGGCTTTGCTGGAGCAACACGAATCGTCAAGCAGGGAGAAGGTGAACTCAAACTGCCGGCGGTGGCAATGAACCACACGGCACCGACCGACGTATGGAATGGTACGCTGACGTTCTCGGGTACGATGTTGCAATCCTCACTGTGGCTCAACCGCCATACGGCATTGAATTCCGATGGCGGCTCCTTCAGACGTATTAAAGCGGATTACAATGCTACCATACGTCCCGGAGGTGCTGAAAAACAAGGTACCATCACGACAGACTCCCTGATTCTCGGGTTCGGTTCGCGATTGCAACTGGATATCTATGCTGACGGCGTGAAGGCCGATAAGATCACAACGCGCACTCTTGAAATCGAGACAAAGCTGTCGGGGACTTGGCTTACCTATGGACCTAAGTATCTCGCACCGGTCATTGAGCTCGTCAACCACGGCAACACGATTGCCTCGGGTGATTACCTCATCATGGAGGGCTTGGAGACGGTCAAAGGAACAGTCTCTGAGATCATCATTGAAGGTCTGGGCACAGAGAAGAGGTCTTCACTCCGACAGGACGGCGACAAACTCTATCTCGTTGTGACAGATGTTCGTCAGGCAAGCGACGTCTTGTGGACGGGAGCGGAGAGTGCTGACTGGCAGTTTGGTGGCGACCGCAACTTCCGCCTCACAGACCAACCGGAGGGTGAACCGGACTATTTCGTGACGGGCGATATCGTGCGCTTCACCAACGATGCCACGAAACTCTCCGTGAACATCAAAGGCGAGATAGATGCGAAAAGTGTCATCGTTGATGCCTCGAAGGGCTACACATTCAAAGGAACAGGTGCTATCGTAGGCGCGACCTCGCTGGTTAAGGATGGCACTGGAAGCCTTACTATTCAAACCGATAACACCTTCACAGGCGGTACGCGCATTAGTGGCGGAAAGGTGATAGTCACCAACCTCAGCAACGAGAACATGGCATACGGCAACCTCGGTGCGGTGACGACGACGGCATCTAAGTTTGTGATAGAAAATGGGGCCGAGCTCTCTACCAGTGGTGTGGTCACACAAGGCTCACCGATGCAGATGGCCAGCGAAGCAGGCGGTGTCATCAATAATGCTGGCGACTTCGTTGTCAACAAGCCCATCTCTGGCACAGTCCTTACCAAACGCGGAGCCGGATGGATGAAGTTCAACACCTCCTCCTCACTTCAGCGACTCATTGTGGCGGCAGGTACGGTACAATGTATCAATGCTAACAGAATCGCAAATACAGTAGAGTTCCAAGGCGGTTCCTACCTCGAGAATACGGGTAGTAGTTTTACACTTTATGTACCTAAAGGAAAGACAGGAAGCTGGAGCTCCGTGGATAATGCCACCTATACAAACAAGGTCACTGGCGAGGGAACGCTGACAATCTATTGCTCTGAGATCAAGGGAAATACTTGGTTCGCCACGCGTACGCAGCTGGCCATGGATTTCCGCGATTTCGAAGGAACCATCAATGCCACGGGCCGTACCGACGATTCAGGACCGCGTTGGACACTGAATACGGCCAATGGCATGCCGAAGGGTACCTTGAATATTGCAGCAGGTTTGGAAGTCCAGAACACAGGCAAGACATTCGCTATCGGCAAGCTTGCGGGCACAGGTAAGCTAGGAGGATATGCAAGCTTCAGCAACAGTGGTGGCAGTGGGGCTAACACCTGGCAGGTGGGCAATGATGCAAACTGGACATGGGGTGGAGCGGTAGTTGCCAACTCCACGCTGATCAAGGTGGGCACAGGTGTGGCTACCTTCAGTGGTAAGAGCACCCATACCGGTGCCACACGTGTCAATGCAGGTACGCTTTGTGTCAAGGCCGGAGCTACCCTTGGCACGGGTGCTCTTACAGTCGCCAACGGTGCTACACTCTCTGGCACGACAGCCACGACACCCCTTACAAACTCCTCGTACTCTTTCAACTCGGGTTCAACCTTGCAGGTGGGAACTTCCGCTACGGCCACCAGCGGTTATATGGATTTCGGCACGAAGAATGTAACGATAGCCAGTGGCGCTGTCCTTGACATGGGACTGTCACGTGCGGCCGTCACTAACACATCTGGTGAAGTGACGAATACGGGCGGTACATACCTTCAGAATATTCAGAAGTTGACATTCAACGGTACCATCCGTCTGCACTACAGTAGTACCTTCGCTACAAACGTACAGGTCGGTGACTATGTTGTACTTTGGAAAAACGTGACGACCTTCGCAGGTACTCCTAAACTGGAGTCTGAAGTCATCGATGCGGAGAAGGGTCTCTTCTGGGATACGTCGGAAATCGCCAAGGGTATCCTTCGTGTGACCGATGTGGTACCTGTCGGCATCCGCGGCATTGCTGCTGAGAAGGGTGAGCCGGATGTTATCTATACCCTCGACGGCCGCCGTGTTAACGAGGCACAGCGCGGTCAGGTATATATCGTCAATGGAAAGAAAGTGCTTGTGAAATAAAAAGCAGATTCCAATATGGAAGGCGGCTGTGTCCATCATCAGACACAGCCGCCTTTTGTTAATGACCCTTTGTTATATCTTCAGGGCTTCGTCTCTTCGAATCTCTCCTGAGCCGAAGCAGCGATGCTTGTCCTTGTCATATAAAACCGCAAACTGTCCTGGGGCTACGCCCTGCAACGGCCGTTCTGTCTCAACCTCCAACAAACCATCGGAGGTCGGGGTGATGACAGCCGGACAGAAGTCTGGTGTATGACGAATCTTGAGCGTTGCGGAGAGCGACGTGCCCCCTTCTGCTTCGTTGAATGGGTTCACTGTCAGCCAATGGGGAGCGGCAATGTAGAAGTGAGACTCGTAAGCTTCTGCGGTATCATAGCCGTTGGCCACCCAAAGAATGTTCTTCTCCATATCCTTCTTCACTACATACCAAGGGCCGCCTCCGAATCCTAGGCCTTTACGCTGCCCGATGGTGTGGAACCACAAGCCATGGTGCATACCCAGCACGCGCCCGGTGGCTTGGTCGATGACCTGTCCGGGTTTCTCTCCCAGGTATTTACGTATATAGTCGTTGTAGTTGATTTTCCCGAGGAAACAAATGCCCTGACTGTCCTTGCGGTGGGCGGCGCTCAGATGCTCGCGTTCGGCAATGGCGCGTACTTCCGACTTGGGCAGATGGCCGATGGGGAAGCAGGCTTTCTGCAGCTGCCATGGCTGTAGTTGCGCCAGAAAATCGGTTTGGTCTTTCACCGGGTCTGGGCTCGTGCAGAGCCATGTACGCCCTTGCTCATCCTCTTCGGTGGTAGCGTAGTGCCCCGTGGCGATGATGTCATAGTCTTTGCCTATGCGTTCATCGAAAACGCCAAACTTAATCAACCGATTGCACATGACATCCGGATTCGGTGTCAGACCCTGGCGTACCTGTGAAATGGTGTAGTCAACCACCTTGTCCCAGTAGTCTTTATGCAGGTCAACCACCTGAAGGGGCAGGGCATACTTATGTGCCACGGCTCGTGCCATCTCCAAGTCTTCTTCGATGGTGCACGTAAAATCCGTTGTGTCGCGCTCCGGCCCGATCTGGATATACCACAAGTCCGGACGGATGCCCTGCTCCACCAGGACAGCAACTGCTACAGAGCTATCAACGCCGCCCGATAGCAATGCTGCAACTTTTTTGCCTTGTAAATCTCTCATGTGTTCTTGTTTGGTGCTGCAAAGGTAGTGCATGCTTGGCGGAAAACCAAGTTTTTCCCAGAAAAACAAACAATCTCGATAATAATATATAAATATGTTTGCGTGCACGCGCGCACAAGGCATTCCATGAATGAAAAAATGTGTTTTTTTCTTCATTTTTTTGTAGAAACGCTTGCAGGAATGAAAAAGTTGGCGTACCTTTGCACCCGCAAACGAGAAAGGGACACCCCTGTTTTCAGGGGCTGTAGTTTACGCTCGCTCCGCACGCGGAGAATTGCACTTAGAAATCGTTCTTTGAAAGATTAGCTAATAAGACAAAGTAGTACAAGGAAGCAAGAAATTGCAACCGTCATTTCTTATCCAAGCAGGTCACTCTCAAGTA
>ONCQ01000004.1 GCA_900316355.1 uncultured Prevotellaceae bacterium
TGAAGCGTGGCGACCACGTGACGGCCACGTCATAGCGTCCGGCAGGGATGGCCTTGGGGCGCAGGTGGTTGGTGGGATGGAGGCTGGGCTCCAGCGTGTTGCAGAAGTAGGCCTTGCCCAGCTCGTTGACGACGTACAGGCTTCCTGCCGTGTACGTCTGTGTCTTCTCAGTTCTTTCAAGTAGTAGTTCCATGATTATTTAGTTTAAAGTTTAATGTTTAATGTTTAATGTTTAATGTTGGGACTCGTCCTTCTGCCTTCAGCCTTTGGTATTCCCCGTAGCTGACGCAGCCTCGTGCCCATTCCTCGCGCTGCCGTGCCCTGCGCTCGCGCTCCTCCTCCTCGATGCGTCGGGCTTCGGCGCGGCGCTCTTCCTGTTGCTGGCGGTAACGCTCCTGCTCCAGCTGCCGCTGCTCGTCGGCTGTGAGCTCGGCGGCGGGCGGGTTGTCAAGTTTGCCGTTGGCCATGTCGGCGACATTCTCGTCCTTGCTCGTGAGCCACGGAAATGAGGCGACCCAGCCGTTGGGATATGTCTTCGTGCGGACGCGTCCGTTACAGACGTCGCTGCGGGCCATATTCACCACCGCATCAATGAGGGCCTGCTTGGTGCCTAATTCCTTGACGATGCGTTGCACCTGTGCCTTCTTGCCCTTTGTGATGTACTTCAGTTCTGGAATCACGCTACCGTGCAGTCGCAGCGTGGCATTAAAGAAGCTGATGAACGCAGGCCAGTTGATCTTTAAGTCTTCCAGTTTGATTTTTTTCGAGCTGCAAAAACAGATATTATCATGTTCTCTTTCTCAGCCTTTTCTGTATTTCTTTCTTTTTGCTACTTTTTCTTTCGTTTTTCTTTTCCTCTCTTTCTAAACCCTGCCCTTTTCGCACCTTCACTTTTAGCTTCGCTGACTTTTGTCACGACTCGGCAATTTAAGCAAGCTTAATTGCTCTCGCTGCTCCAAAAGTTCAAGGGTTCAAGAGTTCAAAGGTTCAAAGATTCTTCAGACTTGCTGTTGCTCGAGGAAGCGGCAAAGCCGAGGTAAGGGAACCTCCGCTACAGATTAAACGGATTGCACGGATTTATAATCTATTGATGTTCCATTCATGATGCTCATTATGGAAATTCGTGGTTCGAAAAAATCTGTTTAATCCGTGTAATCTGTAGAGAAAAATGCTCAGCCTTCGTCATTCCTCATTCGTCATTCGTCATTCCCTACGCTCCCCTTTAGGGGGCTCGGGGGCTCTACGCTCCCCTTTAGGGGGCTCGGGGGCCGTCATTCCTCATTCGTCATTCGTTATTCGTCATTCCTCATTCTCAATCCACCCCATCAGCCTATCACGCAGCAGGCATCGCCATCCGCCGCGGTCAGTGTCCCAGTACGTCAGCACCAAGGGCGATGCCTTGCGTCGTCCCTGTGCGCGGTAGCCCACGGGGATGAGGGCGTTGGCGCGTGTGCCGTGGGCGTCGCGCATGGCGCCATTTTTCTTCAGATAAACCATGTGTACGACGCCCTTCTTCAGCGCCTCTTCCAGCGCCACGATGTCGTGGCTTATCACGGTGCTCGCAGCACCAGATTTGTTCTGATTATTCATAACAATAAGTTTAAGGGGATTAAGATGTTTAATAGTTTAAGAGTTCAATAGTTCAAGTTTCAAGTTTCAGGTTTCAAGTTTCAAGTGTTTCTACTCCCCTCGCCCTTTGGAGAGGGGTCGGGGGTGAGGCTGTAGTCGAATTTATGCTCAATCAGTAACTGTGTAAGTTCCATTTCCACGTCAATGGCGGTGGCACCGGGGCCGAGGGCTGCGATGACATGTGGGCGCATCTGTTCGCGCCATGCGATGCGTATCTGTGCGCGCCGCTTTCGCTCGGCAATACAGAGACGCTGGTTCTCACAATATTCCTTGCTCCTGCGGATGTTCTCGCGTTGCGTGATATAGCTGAGATTGGAGATGCGGTCGTTGAGTGTGTTCTTGTCGTAGTGGTCAGCCACCCACAGCCTCGGGTTCACTGGCTCGAAGCCGAAGTAAGCTAGCAGTGTGGCGTGATAGCGGTAGAGATCGACTTTTCTGCCATGATGCGAGAAAGAGTATCTGCAACGCGGGCGCAGATTATCGGGATTATTTTTCTTATAGATGCAGCTGTCAAGGCGAGGCTTCAGCTCATAGCGTATGCGCTGCACGCCGTGGCGCTTGCTCTTGCGCGTGATTACATGCCAGATTCTGACGGGCCTATCCATCTTCAAATCCTCGGGGGCGTACATCAGCACACCCTCCCATGTCGGCACCCATTCCAGCCGTGTGCCGTCCTTCAGTGTCGTGAGTGTCCGCTCGTCCGGCACGTCCTCGAACACAAATTTTCTTTTCTTTTCCATAAGATTTAAGTTTGTTCAAGTTTCAGATGTGAACAACTTGTTGTCTGTCAAGTATTTTATTTCTCTCAAGAATTAGAGAATTGGAGAATTTTTCTCAATATGCAATACGCTGTCTTATGAATTGATGAGAATGAATAGAATGTCTTTTGCTTTGCAAAAGCTAGCTCTAATTCTTGATCAATAAAAAACACATCCGAGAGTTCAGTAAGTTTAGATTTATGATTGATTTAAAGCCCCTCTCCCCGCTCTCCCCGTGGGGGGATGGCCTCGCAGAGTTCCTTTGCCAACCGCGCTATTTCATGCAAGATGAAGTCGCGTTTGTTGGCCAGCATGGCGCACGTCGTTGTCTGGTCGCGCAGATACACCTCCAGCCAGTCCTGTGGCTCGCTTTTGTCCGCTTCCACTGTTGATTTCCATAATCGTACCTTTTTAATTTGTTAATTTGTTAATCTGTTAATTTGTTAATGTGTTAATGTGTTAACCTGTTAATGTGTTAACCTGTTTGCAAAGGTACGGACAAAAACAAGTATGGGACAAACAAAAAAAGTGGCATAAAGTGGACAGTTATTTTTTGTCCACTTTATGCCACCTGAAACGGCCCTTTAGAGATAGTTTTCTCTATGTGCTCATCAGCCTTTCGATATCCATTTCCTCCTCCTCTGTCATCTTCATCGCCACATATTTCATGAAATTAGAGCGCGCCCCGATGTCACCGAAAGCCCCCTTGATGCTCTCGTAGGCCGGTATCTCCGTGAGCCACCCCATTCGTCTGGCCGTCTGAATGATAAACGCAGCCCGCTTACCCTTCTGCCCTTCCATGCAGTGGCTGAGACGGCGAAGATGCTCTTCGCGCCCGTCGGCTGTCATGCAATCCTCAAACGCCAGGTGGCGCGGTCGCCCCTTGCTTCGCTGCTCCTTACGCTGTTCCGCCTTCGCTGCCTCGCTGATGAGTGCCTGTATCTCGCCGAAGGGCGCGCGCAGCGTGTCCTTCAGCACCTTCAGCACGCGGGCGCGGATGCTGAAGTCCATCCCCTCCTGCACATGGATAGGTCGGAAGGCGCGGTTGCGCGGCACCAGCCACACCTCGCCGTGCTCGTCGCGCACGAACAGCTTGATCATCATCTCGCCGTCCAGCATCACCAGCACCGCCTCGTTGTCGCAGGCCGTGTCGCACAGCTCCACCAGCAGCTCGTCGCCGTCGCTGATGCCCATGTCCTCCATCGAGTCGCCCTTGGCCTGTATCACGTACGCCTTGATGCTGCGCACGATGGTGTGCGGCAGCGACATGTGGCGCTCCACGAAAGCATCCGCCACATCCAGGGGGCGTCCACAGGGCACGCGGTTGCCGTACACCGGCACCTGCACATCACACTCTCGCGGCTGCCAGCCTTGCTCCTCCAGCAGCCGCATCATTTCCTCCAGCTCATCTTCTGTCATCTGTTTTTTTAAAGCGTTTTTCAGAACCTCACGTGCCTCTCGCCCGCCCATGCTGTGTCGATGCTGACAGCACCGTAGTGGACGAGGCTGTCAGGGGTGGAGTCGCAGGGTAGGGCGGATCGGGTCACGGGCGGCAGAGCGGGCTCTTCACCGCCGCAGGCGACCACGGCGACCACGGCGGCAACGGCGGCGACAGCCACCACGAGAGATGTGATGCTTTTTTTCATCTTTTTGGGGTTCAGCCTGTTAGTTTATGACAATTTTTCCTCGTTTTTTTGAAAAAACCGAGGGGGAAATGCCCCCTCGGGCGGGACAGTAGGGGCCTCACGGCTTTACAAATCCCTGAAATCTTACTCTCTTCCAAGCTGGAAACTTTTCAACAAAAAAGTAACAGCGTTTGGAATTGGGGGCAAAGGTACAAAATATTAACAAAAAAACACATAAGCACCAAAAATATTTTGATTTCAAAGCAAAAGTTCGTACTTTTGCGGCCGAAATAAAAATATTTTAAGCACCGACCCGCTTCGCGGGAGGTGTTCGAGAGCTGCAACGGCGCCTTTGCGACGGCAAAAGCGAGGAAAAATTGCCAGCTTTTTCCCGTGTACGAATCGAAACATTCAATTCATAAACCAAAAACTTTATCAAAACAATGAAACAAAAACTACTCAATTCAATCAGGCTGCGAGTGATGATGCTCGTGGCACTGCTATGCGCGACGTTCACGGGAACGGCGTGGGGAGATGAAGTAACACTGACGCAATCTGCTTTGGGATTATCAGGTTCTTACTCATCAGGCGCAGAAAAGACAATTAGCGGCATTACCTTTGCCCATACAGACTTGATGAAGAATAACGATAATATTCAGGCTAAGGCTACGTCTGGTGTTATTTATAATAAAACGGCTTTTCCTGGAAATATAACAAGTGTTGCTATTACTCATAGTGGAACGGCTCGTGCGACCACTATCCTCGGAAGTTCAGACGGTACAAACTGGACAGAGGTCACAACCGGAAGCGGCTCCATAACAGCTGATTTTTCTAATAAAAGCTACACATACTTTAAAATTACGAGAGGATCAAATGCTGCATATTGGACACAAATTGTAATCACTTATTCTGCAGGCGGTGATCCATCTCTCACAGAATCAGACCTGGCTCTGACAGGTGCTCCTGTAGCACTTAGCTTTGACCTCTACAACAACTCAGCTGCGCAGGTCATCAATTACACGACGAGCAGCACGGGTGCTGTCACGGTAGCTGCGAGCGACTATATTAATGCTGTAGTTAATGAGAGTGCTAAGACCATCACAGTTACTCCGGTCAAGAAGACACCCTCTGCACAGACTATCACAGTGAACCAGGCCGCAGATGCTACTTACGCAGCAGGCTCCGCAACTTTCACAGTTACTATTGATGACAGTACGCCCAAGACAGGTGGATGGTATGCAACATCATTGTCTGATATTCAAGCAGAGGACGTATTTGTTATTGTAGGCAATAATGGCAGCAATTATGCCATGACCAACAATAACGGCACGAGCTCCGCCCCCTCAGCCGTAGCTGTTACCATCGAAGGTGATGAGCTGACAAGCGATGTTGATGACAATATGAAATGGAACATTGGCGGTAATGCTGATGATGGCTATACTTTCTATGTTAATGGCAGCACAGAATCATGGCTGTATTGCACGAATACAAACAATGGAGTACGTGTCGGCGATAACAATAGCAATACATTCTCTATTGATGAAGGTTATTTGAAGCATGGTGGAACAAGTCGCTACGTAGGCGTTTACAATTCATCTGACTGGCGTTGTTACACGTCTAATGGAGGAAATATCGCAAATCAGTCCTTCGCTTTCTATGTTTATCAGAACAACGCAGCTGTTAAGAAGCCTGTTATCACTGTTGACGAGACTTTCGTGGGCAGCACTACCGCTACCATCACCTGCGCAACAGACGATGCTACCATCTACTACAGCTTTGACAACGAGAACTGGACAGAATATACCGATGACCTGAACATCACAGCTACTACAACCATCTACGCCAAAGCAACAAAAGATACCGATGAGAGCGAAGTGGCAAGCGCAACAACCACAAAGGTGCTTCCCACTCCCACCGTTGCCGTGAGCGGTGAAGGTGAACTGACAGTGGACCTCAACGGTGAGACAAATGTCAGTGCTGGCACACTCACGGCTGCCGTGACCTACGAGCAGGCTGCCGTAGAAGGCGCTGTAGTTGCATGGAGCAGCAGCAATGAAGCCATCGCCACTATCGATGCCAATACGGGTGCTGTCACTCTTCTCGCTACTGGCGAGGTGACCTTCACCGCTACCTACGCCGGCAACGAGGACTATGCCGCGGCAACGGGCACGAAGACCATCACCGTTACTGACACCAAGGCCCCTGGAGCATCAGGCAATCCCTACACCGTTGCACAGGCAATCGCAGCAACCCCCGCCACTGGTACATCTGCTAATGTGTATATTAGAGGTATTGTATCTCAATTCTATAACACGAGCATCGTGGGTGATGGCGCCAACTACCGTTACTATATTTCCGATGACGGAACAACAGCTACGCAATTGCTTGTTTACAGAGGAAAAAAGAACTCCACGGATGACTTCAGCTCTGCTGATGACCTTCTGGTTGGTGATGTCTTGACCATTTATGGCGGTCTAACTTTATATAAGGACGAAGCAGAGGTGGCAGCTGGCAACTATATTGTTAGTCGTGTCACGAAGACTGACAGCGACCTGACGCTGACATCATCTGATGAGGTGGAGCTGGAGCGCACAAGCGCAAATGCGAATCCCACAAGTGATATCACTTGGGAAACGAGCAGTACGGGCGCCATCACATGTGAGAGTAGTAACGTAGCTGTTGCAACGGTCACCAATGCTGGCGTGATCACCGCCGTTGGTGAGGGTTCTGCAACCATCACCATCTCGCAGGCCGCCGATGCCACCTATAAGGCTGGACAGACAACTGTGACGGTCACTGTCACCGACAATCGCTCTGCCGTTGCTACGGGCATTGACCTGCCTGTTGCACAGAAGACTTTGACTGTGGACGATATGGACGACTTCGCTGCCACCTGCACCGAGGATGCTGGCTTTACAGGTTCAATCACTTACACCTATGCAACCAGCGATGCTTCAATCGTAGATGTAGATGAAACAACATTCTCTGCTGAAGCTCCGGGTTCTGCAAACATCACCATTACTGCTACTCCCACAGGCGGCAATGCCGCTAACTACAAGCAGGCTTCGCAGGTAGTTGCTGTCACCGTGAATGGCACGAACAGCATCAGCCTTGACCTGACCAGCAAGACTCAGGCTTACAGCGCAGGTGCTTTCGCTATCACGGCCACTGTGCCCACAGAAAACTATAATGGTACTGTTACGGCCGAGAGCAGCAACCCCGCTGTTGCTACCGTCAGCGTTGACGGCACCACCGTTACCGTAACGCCTGTGGCTGTCGGCACTGCCAACATCACCGTGACAGCAGGCACTGGTACTTACTATCCCGCTACGGCCGCTGAGACTTGCGAAGTGACAGTGACGGCACCGGCTGGCGAGACAAAGGCACCGAGCTCGGAGGTTACATATACCTTCGACTTCACAGACAACACTGTTTGGGGATTCCCGACAGATTATACAACTGGTGAAAACACCTATACGAAGGACGGAAAGACCGTTACTTTGAATACACCAGATGATTCTAATGGATATAAGTTTAATACGAATGTTCTGTTGTTTGGTAAGACTGGTGCTACACTCACATTGCCTGCTTTTGACAAGCCTGTAACTCAGATATCCACAGAAGGAAAAACAGGCTCATCGAGTAAGGTGAAATTTAATATCTATGTGGACGATGAGGCCGTAAGCACGGAGGTAACGAGTTCCGTGGATGATCAAGAGTTTGATATTAATTCCGAATACCAAGATGCAGGAACTATTTATACCCTGAAGGTTACAAACGCAAACAATGTACAAATCCCGACATTGACAGTCCACATGTATCAGGCTCCTTCCGCCACCGTTCAGCTGAACACCAGCGGCTACGGCACCTTCTGCTCTGTGAACCCGATGGACTTCACTGCTCCTGAGGGCTACACCGCATGGCGCATCAGCAGCATCGATATGGACGGCACCACCGGCACCATCAACTGCGAAAAGATCACTGACGTTATCAAGGGCGGCCAGGGCGTTCTGCTCTACAACAAGAACGCTGGCGGCGTGCAGACGAATGCTACCATTAACTTTGCCGATGGCGACACAGAGTTCGACGATGTCGAAAATCTGCTTAGGGGCACAACCGCTCCCACGTTTGTTGAGGCTGGCGAAGTCTATGGCCTCTCCGGCAATGCCTTTGTGCCCAGTAACGCTGATGGCGTGATTCCCGCTGGCAAGGCATACCTCAATGCAGCCAGCATCCCCGCTGGCGTGAAGGCTTTCGTCTTCGTGTTCAACGATGAGGCAACAGGCATCACCGAGACCCGCAAGGCCACCCGCGAAGAGGTGGAGAGCATCTTCAACATCGGCGGTCAGCGCATGAGCAAGATGCAGCGCGGCGTGAACATCGTGAATGGCAAGAAGGTGCTCGTGAAATAAAAGCAGAAAGGAACTTAAATCTGGCATAAATTTAAACTTAAATAAAGATTTAGGTAGAGATTTGCGTTGGATTTAAGTTCCCCCAAAAATAACATTTAGGTTCAAAGAAAATGAAAAAGATATATTTACAGCCTGAGATAGTGGTTGTCAAGATTGAGCTGACAACGATTGTTGCCGGGAGCGACCCCAACCTGATTGTTGACAAGAATGGTGGAGCCAGTCCGGACGCGTTTGGGACCAAAGACCAGAACGACTGGAACATCTGGAACGATTAACACGTTCTTCGCACGCGAAGCGCCGCAGGCGCCGAGCGAACAATAAATGACAGCGCCCCGCGACTCCATCGAGCCGCGGGGCGCCTTGCAATGATGCCCGCAGGGCTATCGATGCGCACTGACGCTGAAGAAATTATCAGAACTCAAGTTTCGCAGGTTCTTAGCAGAATTGGGTATTGGCATCAAATTGGGTGATAACGCAGCAGGCTGCATCATGCGATGCAGCCTGCTGTTGTAAGTTATGGGGAACTGTTGAGGAAATGGCTGTTACCTCACCAGTATCTTGCGCGTTGTTCCGTCGCTCAAGCGAATGATGTTGATGCCGCGCTGTGGCGCTGTGATGCGACGGCCGCTGAGGTCGTAGCGGGCAACGACGGTGGCGTTTTCTTCCTTGACACCTTGAATGGCATCGGGATAGACTTCCAGTTCCGTCTGCGGTTCACATAGGATACCAATCAGGGGAATCGTGCTGGTGTAGCCTTGTCGGGCGAGTGGCGATGTAATACTTGATGACGCATAGGTAAACAGGTTGTAGGCATCAGCCTCCACCTGAATATTCTCAAAAATGAGGAGCGTATCCACCTTGCCGCTCTCGTAAAGGATATCTGTGTTATTTGCGTTCATTGTTTTGGTCTGTAGATAGCCCGTACTCGTGTTGCGGGTTACATATTCCAGTTTCGGGCGGATGCGGTTGCGATAGGCTATCTCCTCGGTGGTGTCGGGATGTCTGGGCGGCACGATGGCATAGATATTATAAGCTACGCCAGGAACCATGTGCAGCGCAAACTGTGCTGTTGGAATGCTCGTATTTCTTGAGAACACTCCATACTCACTGACAGATGCTCCCCATTCGGGGTCTGTGGCGAAAGTCGTGCATCGCGTGAGTCCAGATACTTGGTTGGGGTATTGGGTGAAGGTCTGATAGTCCGCAGACAAGGGATTGGTAATGGGCACATAATTCGTGGCCGGGATGAAGTTGGTGTGCAGGTACCAGTTGGTGAAGTTGTTAACATCGAAGCCGCTGGCAAAGCGCAATGTTCCGTCGATGCACTGGATGGTGACATCATCAGGGGTCTTGAACGCCTGGAACTTCTCATCGGTCATATACTGCTGGATCAGATAGTTGCGGAACAGTGATTTGTAATCGGTGTTTAACCTTACAATGCTTTCAGCCGTGAAGTACTGGGGGTATGTCTCTTCAAGGGCCGCGTTCCAGTCGGCATCCCATAGGATGACTTGTCCGTCTTCAGCGAGGCTCAGTTTGTCATACATGGGCATCACCTCGGCCATGTAGAGCTGTTCCGTGGGCCGTTCGATGGCGTGGATGTTGGTGTATTCGTCCTTATGGGTCTCGGGATTCCGTTCTTTGGTCAGGACAGTGCTCCATGGTGACCCCGTTACGGCATCCATGGCATAGCTGAATACGTAGATTCCACAGTTCACGTTGAGTCCTGAGGGAGGGGCGATTTCGGAGAAGCGCTCAGAGGGCATGCGCATGGTGAGTTCTTGCAAGGCTGGCAGCTGGCAACTGCTGAGCGATGCTTGCCAAGAATGTGGCAGCTCCAGTTGCTGCAGCTGTTTGAATGGGCCATCGAGGATGGGCGTTATGTCGTATGCTTCCTCTTGTCGTTCCTCTCCTGTTGCGGGGTCGTAGATGATGTGATATAAGTCGGGAATCAACTGCTTATCTACTCCCGTTGAAGGGTAGGGGATGGTGAGGCGCTCCACTGTCGGAAGCACGGAGAGTAGCTGTTTGGTATCGCGTGAATAGAGTACTTTCCCATCCTCGGAGAGATAGCAGTGAGGATTATCGGCAGGCAGGCTGAGGCGTTCCAGCTGCTGGCAGCCATTGAAGGCCATGATGCCGATGGAACCTTGGTACTGCGAGAGATCGATGCTGGCGAGGCCGGTATTGGCGAAGGCTCTTTTGCCGATGCTGGTGATGCCGGCGGGCAGAGCTACCTCGCTGATGGGACATTCGCTGAGGAGCTCGTCGGGTATCGCGGTCATGTCTGCGGGCAAATGAATCTCTTGCAGTTTGCTGCCAGAGAAGGCTCCTGTGCCGAGATGGGCTACGGCATCTGTGAGAGGAACGTGCTGCAGCCGCGTGCCGGAGAGAGCATAGTCACCGACATAGTTGAGGCGCGGAAGCTGGCTGTTGCCAAGGGTGTAGATGGGGGTGCTTAGTAAGACACTATCCTCCAGCCGCTGCAGTTCGTCGGGCAGGTCTATGTGCCCGATGGCTTGGCAACCCTCGAAGGCATTGGCGCCGATGGTGGTGGCATTGGGTGAGAGCTTGATGAAGGTGGCACCGCAGCTTTGGAAGGCTGCCTCGCCGATGCTTGTCACCGTTGTCGGCATATATACGGCTGCCACGGGGCTGTTGGCGAAAGCGTTGGGGGCTATGGCGGTGACGGTGTAGCCTTCCACACTTTCAGGTATGATGGCGAGCGCCCCGGCCTCCAGTGAGCATGCTGTCACGCTGGCCGTGGTGGCGCCGGTGGGCAGGTAGCTGATTCCGTCAACGGTGAACTCCTCCTGCGCCATGCTGCTGACAGCCATGCTGAAGCTGAGCAGCGAAAGGGTGATATATCGTTTCATCATTGTTGTCTTTATATTAAGAGTTTACCAAATGTCTTCGGGAGTTGTTGGGTTGGCATAGACATTCTTGGGGCACCATTCTATATAGTCCATGTAGAACTGCAGGTCCTCGCGCGACATGCAATTCTTCACGTGCAGATAGTAGGTCTTTCCTGCCTCTACTGTCCCTCTCCAGACAACGCGACGCAGGTTATATTCTAATGTGCGAACAGATGTCGTGGAGTAAGAACCCGTAAAGTATTGCGGCCCTTTCATGAATCCTTGCTCATGCAGGCATAGATCCACAAAACGGTTGTGAACCTCGTCTTTGGTGTCCTCTTCCCAACCGATATTGCTCTTGACGCTGCCCGTCTTGATTCGCTTCGTGAGCCCGCCAACGCGCAGGTCGATGGGCAATTCCGTGGCCACCAGATGCTCCTTGTCGGTTCCCAATGAGAATTGTGCGATACTGCGGACTGAAGAGCCTGCTGACACGCCCAGTCGCAGCTCATAGGTGCCGTCGGCAGGAACGGGCGGCAACTTGAGCGTGAACTCATAATCGCCCACGACATTGAACTCGTCACCCTGATGGTTGGTCCATCCTCGGCTGTAGCCGCTGAGATAATAGAACCGTGTCCCAACGGCAATATCGAGATTTTCAAAATACTGGAACTCCTGACTTGCGGGGAAACCGCGTGTGGTCGAGGAACCCGAAGAATAGTTGCCCATGGGGCGTCTCAAATCGTTGTTCATCATTTCAGGCAGCAGCGAGGCAGCATCGAAGCGCAGACGCTGTAAGCTGAACTGAGTCCTGACATTTTCGGTGTAGGCCAGCAGCTGTGAAATGGGATAGATGACGCCGTTGAGGGCCTGTAAGATGATGGGATTTACGTCTCTTTGATAGACAAGGATGCCCTGATTCTCATCCTGCGTCAGCGCGTTGCCCGATGTCGGCAGGAACTCGCCGCTCTCATGGTAGTCGTTATTGCTGGCATCCGATGTATCCATGAACGGCCCGCGTCCGTTGCGCAACACGGGGAAGCGGTTGAGATAAACGCCATAACTCTCCTTGCTTTCATAGATTTTCAGCAGGCGGCGCTGGCCTAGCGTCGTGTAGAACTCTTCTACGGGGATGGTGAAGGGATTACCTTGTGTTCGGTAGTAATAGCCCAGCTCATTATAGTGTATGACAAGGTTCGCGGGCGCGAGGCGCTCGGGCAGGATGTGGTAGGTGGTAAACAGGTTCACGATGTTGTTCTCATCGGTGTAGTTGTCGTCCTGCGAACCTTGTGGATAGAGACCTTTGCTGACAAGATAGCTCTTGACATCTGCCACGGTGATGGCAGCGGCGCTTTTACCCAATGCTGCCTCCCATACGGCATCCGGCTCGGCAAAGATGGTATATCCGTAGTAGCGGTGTTCGGGCAGTGTGCCGATTTCTTCCGTAGGATGGCGAGCCAGGTCTTTTATGAGTCCCGTAAGATAGGCCTTCTCATATTCCTCATCGCGGATTTTGCTGAGTTCACTCTGAAGGCCACAGGCTTCCACCAGACGATTGAAGACGGTGAACTCCTGCGTATTGCGGAGCAGGTACGTAATGGTTTCTGGCTCTATGTTTTGCGCGTAAGTCACCGTGCTGACGGCGAAGCAGAGCGCTATGAGATAGTATATTTTCTGTTTCATCGTTATAGTTCTTTTTTTTGTGGTGACTTAGGGGTTGTGGCGCAGCACGCCGTCAATCTGGTGGATGACACCGTTGGCATAGCTGCCGACGACGACATAGTCCAAATGCGATTTGCCCTGGGGGGTGGTGACAGTGCCATCGCCTGTCCCGTTTCTGTCATTGATACAGTGTGCTTCGCGAACAAATATGTTCTTGCGGGCATCCACGATATGGCGGGTGTTGCCGCATTCGTCGGTGACGGTCATCTGGCCGTTGCCCAAGCCTCGTACATCCAGCTTGGGTGTTGTCAGAGTGCCATTCTTGACGAGCATGGTGTTGTGTTCGCGCTGGAAGGGCAGCTGGTCAGCAATCTCGATGCCGAAATGGATGTGTGCTTTCACAAAAGCCTGAAGGGGCTTCTGCTTCACTGCAATCTGGTTTCTCAATGCTTCAAGAGTCGCTGCGTCTTCTGTCTCTTCCAGCTGTTTCTCGTACCCCTCTATTTCCGACATGGCGGCACCCATCTCCTGCATGACGGCTTCGTTCGTGGGAACATAGAGCGTGAAAGGGATGTTGCCGATGAAGTCCAGGCCAAGGTCGTCAATGCCGCCATTATGTACGAAGACGCCGCTCATCCGGCAGAGTTCAAAGAAGCGCTCGAAGGGATTTGTCGCTCCCGTTGCAGGGTCATTGCCCGAGAGAATGCTATAGACGGAGCTGGGCGCGGCATCCAAGGTGTTGTCAATGCAATAGATGGTGCCGTTCTCCTTTGAGCGTTGCTTCGTGATGTCGGCCTTCGTGAGACTGGCAGTACTGCCACCGCTCATGGCGGTAAGGCCGCGCTGCTGGTTCCATAGATGATAGGCACTTTGGAAGCCTACAATCTGACCGTCTTCGCGGATGACACGGATGGGGCTGCCATCCAAGGCGACATAGAACTCGTTGCCGCTGTTCAGGCCCTTCTCCCGATTCTCATCACGGTGCATGATGGTGTGGGAGTAGAGCATGTGGGAAAGGTAAGAAGAAAGCTGATTTTCAGTGATTTGGTCTATGTTATATGAATTCTCGGAAACCTCGCCCGTCTGGAAATCATACGGATAGAGTATCTTGCCCGTTGAAAACGGAAAACTCGCTTTCCCTCTCCATATAATCTTGAAAACAGAGGGCTGTCGTGAGGTATAGGAGATGATATACGGCACAAAACTAAAGGCTTCATTCGAGGGCGCTAACAGCGAGATGTTGGTGGTGCTGCCGCTCGGAATCATCGCATAGAAATCTTCATGAAGCTTGTTATTTAAGCCATCTATGCCATTGAAGAAAGCCCATTCGTAGATGGAGGCTTGCTCTGACAACATCGTATTCAAATAGCTGGCCATACCCTGAAGGGTGTCTTGATAGTGTATCATATCGGTGTTTGCCATGGGAATCATGAGGCGCTGACCTTCGGCCGTGACGAGTTCATAAGTGCCCGTAGGACTGGAGAAATGGAACTCACCAGGGTGGGGAATTGCATACTTACTGCCGCCTATATCGAAACGGAGACCTGTAGGAAAGTTGCCCCATTGCAATTGGTTCAACTGTTCATCAGTACCTTGGTAGCTGCTCATGTCCGCAGGGACTGACGCAGCAGGCGCATTGAGGAAGCGTAGAATACTCAGGTCTGACCGCCCAACGGGGAAGCGGAACTGAGGTACGTTGTTCTTGTCGCAGAGTACGGCATAAGCTCTTTGATGCCCAGCATTGTCCTGCAACAATGCCTGAGGCCAATATAGCGTCATGCCATCGGTGATGGGTACTGTCTGTTTATCGCCATTGATGTCGGATATTTCCAACAACACCGGCGAGTCGGCTACGGGAACAGGCTGTGCCCAAACGGCGGCGCTGCATACAAGCAGACCTGCCGCCAATAGCCATTGAATCGTCTTCTGTTTCATATTGTAGATAAGTTGTAAAATTAAGGGCCTTTTTTGTCTTAGCGTTATCTTTTTTAATGCATCACGCCGCAAAAATAGCAATTTGTTGCTTCCGCACAAAAGATTTTGCAGAGAAAGTGTGTGGAAATAGCACAAATTCATTGCAATAATGCCCGCAGGAACCATCGATGCGCACTGACGCTGAAGAAATTATCAGAATTCAAGTTTCGCAGGTTTCAAGTTTCAGGTTTCAGGTTTCAAGTTTCAGGTTTCATTTGTCTTAACTCCAAACTCCTTAACTCCTGAAAAAGTTGAGCAACAAGCGAAACTTAAATTTATGATAAATTTCTTGTTGGTTCAAAAAGAGGTGTTTAACTTAGTCGTCAAGCATGATGAATGAGGCCCAGTATATGGGGTTAGAGAATCTGGAGTCGGCCCGCATTCTGTTCTGGGCCTTATGGAATGCTTTCCTGCGTGATGAGCCATTCGCCAGCTCTTCATAAAAAGCAGTCATCATGGTCTGAGTTGCGATGTCATCGACGCTCCATAAGCTCATTAACAAGGTTCTGGCGCCTGCTTTTTTGAACCCGCGTTGCAATCCGAATACGCCGTCATCTCGCAGCTGTCCCAATCCTGTTTGGCATGCGGACAACACCACCAGTTGCAGATCACACAGATTCATGGAAGCGATTTCGCGCGCTGTCAGGATGCCGTTCTCCATATTCTCCATCTTGACTGTGTGTTTCAGCGTGTTGTTGGCTCCCGCCATCAGGAGACCGGCATAACAGAGGCTGTTGTCAGCTTCGTGTCCACTTTCCCCATTCAACCCCAGATACATCAGGTCGCTTTGATTCTTCTCTACTGTTTCCTCGGATAATGTGAATCCGTGGGTTGCCACATGGAGGAGTCTCACTCCACTGCCGCTGAGCGACTTAAAGGCTTCTTCGGAACCACGCTCGCGCTCATAGATATCCACATCCACATCCTGCATGAAGAGGATGTCGCTAATCGCATGGGCCTCATTCTCGGTGCCCTCCAGGAATTCAACAGCTATCAGACCTGCACGCGCCATGGCATCCCGAGTATGGCTTTCTGCCAACGCGAGGTCTTCGCCTCTGTCGGCATTATCTGCCAAATAGGCCGTAAGGTAGCTGACGGACTGCTCCTTCATGGTGTTGTTTGCAGCGCGGAGTTCATCGGGGGTGGCATCATAGTCCAGCCCGCCAAACACCGCAGCGTGCTTGATGAGAACACTTAATGAAGGTGACGAAGTCTGGATGTCCGCAGAGTAGCGTGTATGCTCCTCGACTAATTGCTTTGTTGAGGATACGCGATGCATGGCCAGATGGTCTATCATCCGTTGTCCCTCATAATAAAAATACTCTATGCCCAACTGATAGAAGAGTCCTGAAGGCGAGAACCATACTGAATGTATGCCATGGAGGCATGACATCAGCGGCTCCCACACCAGCCGACCAAGGTACTCGTCGTTGTAAATCTGATTAATACCATTCTGTTGTGTAAGTGCCTGCTGCAAAGGCAGCCCGTCAAACATAAGGCTGTTTAGTTCGGAGAGATTGAAGAGGTGCACCAATTGTGGCACGCCATTGTCTTTTCGCACGACTAATGCCCAATACGCACGGTCGCCATTCTGAGTCTCTATATCAAAGAATTCTATTGCGGCTCCATCCGATGGCAGGGATTTAACGACCTGACTGACGTCGATATTCATAGCGGCTGTGAAATCGCCGTATTCTTTGCAGCCTCTGATGATTTCGCGCTCCAATCTTGTTGCTTCGCTTTGTAACAAGTCCAGCTCCGCCCGATTCTCCTGGGTCGGTGCACGCCAAATGTCTTCTATTTGCTGACGTGTAGCTTCAAGTTCTGAATATTTCTCCTGTAATTCCTCATCAGCTTTGTGTGCCAGCAGCTTGCGGAAGTCCACTTCTGAATTCAGGAGTAAGCCCTTGGTGAAGAGCAACGAGTTGTAGGCATCGATTCTCGCGGAGTCGTTGTTTGCCAGAAGACACGCGACATAGGGGGCATAGTGGAAGACATAGTTCTTGGTGCCCCAGTAGAGCTCGCGTCCACGGGTTGAAAGATGCGAGAAATTATTACGCACGTGACTCATTTGTTGGGTCATCGCCTGATGGAATAATTGCTGCCCGGGGATGGTGTCCCCCTTACGGATATGATACACTGCCTGGTTGAACGTCAGCATGACATTGTCTGGGTGTTGCGGACCCAATATGCGTTGCTGAATAGCCTCGGCCTGAGCACTAAGTGATATGGCAGACTGCAGGCTGTCTCGCGCCGCTTCATACAAAGCCTGATTGGCCAGCACTTTTGCGAAAAGCGATGTTTCCGTTCGATTGGCAGTCTCGAAGAGCTGGGACGCCCGACGGGAAGCCTGTATCGCCAAGTCGGTTTTCCCCTGGCTGTAATAGTACATGGAGAGATTGTTGAGCGCCAGCCCTTTGTCCTCGTTACGTCCGGGAAGGGACTCATATATCATCAGTGCCTGCTGACACGTGTCGATAGCAGCTTCTGTATCCCCCAGGTGATATAAATAATTGGATATGTCGGACAGGGACGAGGCCACATCAGCCTGCTCTTTGCGATTACGGAAGATCTGTATCGCCTGACTTTCCAGGACAATCGCCTGATGGTAGTTGCCATCGGCAGCCATGATAGATGCTCGTTTGCACAATGAGTGAGCATAGTGTGCATCATATTTTGCGTCTTGCGTGGCCTGAGAGGTCATTTGCACATTGACATTTGCCGCAAGCTCGAGGTTTCCCATCTTGGTGTAGGCTGCGGAGATTTCACTCATGCAATCTAAATATCCGGAACCGTTTCTTGTCTGAGTGCGCTCGTATATTTCTGCTGCACGCTGCCATAATGCGATGGCTTCTGCGTAGTTCTCGTTGCGCTTTTCAAAGGATGCCGTATTGGACAGAAGACGCGCAAAGTTCAGGCTTTGTGTTTCGTTGTGCTGTTCGTAGATAGCGATGGCCTCATGGGCATATTCTGCTGCTTGGGTATAATTGGCGGCATTGGCCAGATGTACAGCCTGATTACTAAGTGCTGAGGCATAGTTCATGCTGCTCTTCTCCAGCACCTTCATTGCCTTCTTGGCAATCTTAGCTAATTTACTTGCTTTGACCTTCTCACCGGAAAGCGAATAATAAACGATGAGGTTGTTGATGGCATGAGCATAGGCTGGACTTTTCTTGGGTAAGGAGCGGATAGCCTCCTCGCCCAACGCAACAGCGTGTTGGCGATCGCCTGGCGCGTTGCGTGAGGTGTAATAGCTTGCGAGATTACTTAATGTGATAGCATATTGTTCGTGCTTCTTCCCATAACGCTTGGCATAAATCTCCAAAGCTTTTTCGCCTTGCTTGATGGCTTCGTCGTAATGCCCTTGTTGATTGTGGATGGCCGCAATCAGATTATAGGTCTCCGCTGCATGGACATAATCAATATACTCTCCGTGAATCCTGATATCAATCACCCTGTACAGTGAATCCAATGCAGCCTGGATGTTACCGCTTCGCTGGAGACTCAGGGCTTTCTGTGTGAGGGCAACAGAATATTTATAGGTTTTTCGCAGGTCCGGCGTAACACATCCTTGCAGATACTCGTTGAATAACGCTTCAGCTTCCGGCTTATTCTGCTTCAAGGCCGTTTCAGCCGAGCTGTAGATAGACTTCAGGCGATGTTCCAGACTGACATAAGCCTTGCTGCGCTGTTGCTGGATTTGAGCATATAACGTAGATTGTCTAACTGCAACGGGAGCATGCTTCAGATAATAGTCCAATGACACGTATGCATCTGCATATTCTCCCTTTTGCAGTAATTCCAAGCCTCTCTCCCGATAGTATTCCGGATTGTGTGGCTTGTTTTGTGCACAAATGTTCAGATTACACAATAATGCAATAGTAAACAAGCCTATGGACAATAGGCTACTCATCGGAAGTCTGGCGTATCTCATGTCGGGCCTTTCACGCTTAAATTAGTGTATGCTATCTGTCCGGATCACAGACAGGCTATCTATAGTCGTGTAAAGACTATCTACGGATTTCAGCGACATCGTCACAGAGTCGTTGTCAAGTCCGCTCTTACGGAAGACCGTGGCCTCATTATCCTCCAGAGCACCGGAATCATCCTTTCGTCCGTGGAATGCTTGTTTCAGAAGGTAATTCATGTATTTTGAGGTGATGGTTTTCACACAACTCTCTTCGTTTTGCTTAATATAGTTCATGAAGGCTCCTGTGTAGGCTCCTTTGATTGTATAACGCAAGTTTGCGGAAGGCAGGATGGCTATCATGGTCATGCCAGGCTTAAGGGCAATGATATCACGGCCTGATAATGTAGAACCCTGTGTGATTGCAATGCGTTTCTTCCCTTGCTGAATATATGCTCCATTATCGGAGATGGACGAAATGACATACTTCTCCGTAGGCTTGTTTTGTGCAAAAGACATCAGAGAGAAGGAAAGAAGAATGAGTAATTGAAAAAGGTTTTTCATATATCTATTCTATATAAGTATAATAATCTTGTCTTACGTTTAGGCGACATCGGTATAATACATCGAACGTTTCAACCATTGCCAATTCACCATCCTGGCAACAATGCGAATGATGAGTTCATAGATCTCGCGTGCATTGTCCAAGAGCGCGATGCCCATAATGGCCCATGCTGTGTTGAAGTAGATATTCCAATGGAAAAAGAGGACGAAACAAGCCCCCACCAACAATATCATGGAAATCATAGAGATAATGCTTGCAGCCATACCGCTATTACCCAAATATTGGCGCATGGATGACGGAGATTCCTTAAGAAAGTTGGTAACGCCTTGTTGTAGAACCTGTATCAACCAGACGAGAGCCATGGTTAACATCAGGGATATCCAGAGAGGGAACTCTATCGGCAAGCGACGCTGTACAAGAGTCTGAACGGCATAGGCCAGAATTTCCACCCCGGGAATCTTACCAATAGGAGTGTAATGCTGGTCACGAATATCGTGCATGGCACCCAACAGGACAATGTGGCTGCGGATAAGGTGGGCGTAGGCTGCTATGCTGTCAGCTGGCACGACGGGGAAATAGGTTGAGGTGTAGCAAATGTTACAGTCTCGGGACTGTGTAATGATAGAAGAATCATTGGTCGCAGCCAATGCCACCTGAGCAGTCAGGGAATATTCAGTCTTGCCGGCGGCCTGACGGCTCAAACCCAGTGTGCGGATGGTTCCGCCGTTCGTGTCGCGTTGGACATTGATAAAGCCTTCATGCTCTACGTCAACGACTTCTGTGAAAAATGAATGATAAGAACGCTCAAACTGTCCCTCGTCGCTGTTCCAATGCGTCAGTTTATAAGCCCACACGGTAGGAGACACGGTGCTGCAGACGCTTTCGATTAAACGCTCATTCCCAATGCTATCATTCCTGATGCCGTCAAAGACTATATCTATACCCATCACAGAGGGCTCCAAGGACTGTATCTCATCAATGATTTCTGCAAGATGACCGCGGTCAAACTCCTCCGTCATATCGACAATCGTAACTAATTCGCTCGTGTCGCGCGAGGCACCCGTATTCGAAATCTCATAGAAAACATCTGTCATGCGAAAATTATCAATCGTGCGGGCTACAGGATTCAGGAATGAGATGTTGAAGGCCAGCGTGATGATAATTTGCATTATCACAAATGTGATGATAACTATTCCAATATGGTCATAATGGAATATAAACCGACAGAACTCAAGAATCTTCGATTTCATCGTTTGAAACGATTGCTGTCCACGTACTCGCAGACAGCAATCGCAAAAAAAGATAAGTCAAAAAAACTATTTCTCAGTAGCAAGGACGATGGCTACACGGCTCTTCTCATTGTCGCCGTAAGGCATCACCTTATCACCCTTAGACTCAACGGTCAGGCGACTGGCATCAATGCCAGCATCTGTAATAGCCTTGGCAACAGCCTCGGCACGGTTCAAGGCATAACGTGCGTTCAGAACGGGATTACCCGTTCCTGCATCTGCATGACCGGTAATCGTGGCCACAGCCGTCGGGTGAGACTCCAGCCAGCTAATCACCTCACGAATCTTAGCGGCCTCAGACTTACGTATTTCACTGCTTGCTATCATGAAGAAGATGTCCTTCTGCATCGTCTCAACGGTCTTGACAGGAGGTGCGACTTCTTTCTTTTCAGTATCGGGAACAACCAGCAGAGCAGCAGCAGATTCGGCACTGTTGTCACCCACATATTCCTCTATCGGTGCCACCACAACTGGCGCAGTATGAACGCGCTTGCCAAACCCAAATTTATAAGCCAGACCTAACTGAGCGGTCAATTGCCAATCATCTTTTGCATGGTAGTAGCTATTAAATTTGTCTCGGAGATTATTGGCACTTACTTCCAAGTTAATGCTCCAATGCTTGCTGATATTATAGTCTAACATAGCGCCCAAACGAAAATTATGACTCAGCAGATTGTCTTCCCAGGCAAAGGGCGTGGAATGATTGCTCTTTACTAAGTCATCGTTGTCCCAAGCGTATGTCAGGCCCACGCCACCTATGAGATAGACATTGAGCGGGTAGTAATCTTCATGTCCAAATAGCGTACAAAGATTTAGTAACAAATCCAAATCGCTTGTTACATATTTGAAGTTATATTTGAAGTCGTTGTCATTGTCTGTCTCGAAACCGCCTTTGTTCCATAAACCGTTAACATGTATGCGGGCTCCTACAGACGGAACGAAAAAGGCACCAAATGACACGGATGCAGTGGGAGTTATCAACTTGAGTGGTGATATATCAGCAAAAGTCGTTTGAACTCCTCCTTGCAATCCCACAAACATATAGGGCGTGGGCTTATAATCAATCCGATCTGCGGCACTTTGGGCTTTTGTCGCTGTACAAACGACTTGCAGCAAAAGTAATGATACAAAATAAAGTTTAATTCTTGACATAAAAGGAAGTTTAATTGAGGTTATTTAGTTTCTTTGGCGTCAAAGGTAAACATTTGTTTACAAACAGACTCTCCTCACGATGTTAAACAGTGTTAATTACCATGTTTTTAAGCTCTAAGGGTGATTTCATGTTAAGTATCTTTTGCGGGCTTATCCTTAATCTCTACCTTTGCAACATCATTAACGAAGGCGATATGGCAAAAGAGAAGACGATGTACGTCTGCGACAACTGCGGACAGGAGAGCAGCAAGTGGATTGGCAAGTGCCCGTCGTGCGGGCAGTGGAATACGTTCAAGGAGTTTAAAACAGGACCCACCCCTAACGCCTCCCGTCAGGGAGGGGGACGGCTGGCGCTGTCTTCACAGGCTGCCTCTCGCCCTATCCCACTCTCCGACATCAGGGCGGAGGAGGAGCCGCGCATGGATATGCGCGACGAGGAGCTGAACCGCGTGCTGGGCGGAGGTCTGGTGCCGGGAAGCCTGGTGCTGCTGGGCGGCGAGCCGGGCATCGGCAAGAGCACGCTGGTGCTGCAGACGATCCTGCGACTCACGGACAAGAAGGTGCTGTATATCAGCGGCGAGGAGAGCGCACGGCAGCTGAAGCTGAGGGCGGACAGACTGTCACCCTCAAATCAGCCCGCGGCTGATTTGAAGGTCGTCTGCGACACCTCGCTGGAGAATATCTTCCAGCATATCGAGACGGAGAAGCCGGACATCGTCATCATCGACTCCATCCAGACCATCGCCTCCGAGGCCGTGGAGTCGTCGCCGGGCTCGCTCTCGCAGATCCGCGAGTGCGCCGCCGCGCTCCTGAAATTCGTCAAAGGAGCTAACACCCCCCTTTCCCACGGGGGAGGGGGGGGGGGAGAGGCCGAGGCCCTTGTGGCTCCCTCTATCATCCTCATCGGACATATCACCAAGGAGGGCACGCTGGCAGGCCCCAAGGTGCTGGAGCATATCGTGGACACGGTGCTGCAGTTCGAGGGCGACCAGCACTACCTCTACCGCATCCTGCGCTCGCAGAAGAACCGCTTCGGCAGCACGTCGGAGCTGGGCATCTATGAGATGCGGCAGGACGGCCTGCGCCCCGTCGCCAACCCCAGCGAGCTGCTGCTGACGGACAACCAGGACGGCCTCAGCGGCATCGCCATCGCCGCCGCCATCGAGGGCGTGCGACCCTTCCTCATCGAGACGCAGGCGCTCGTCAGCACGGCGGCCTACGGTACGGCGCAGCGCTCGGCCAACGGCTTCGACTACCGGCGGCTGAACATGCTGCTGGCGGTGTTGGAGAAGCGCGTGGGCTTCAAGCTGGCGCAGAAGGATGTGTTCCTGAATATCGCGGGCGGCCTGCGCGTGACGGACCCCGCCATCGACCTGGGCGTCATCGCCGCCATCCTGTCCTCGAATGTCGATACGGCCATCGAGCATGACACGTGTCTGTGCGGCGAGGTGGGCCTCTCGGGCGAGATACGTCCAGTGAGCCGCATCGAGCAGCGCATCGCCGAGGCGCAGAAGCTTGGTTTCCAGCGCATCCTCATCCCGGCGGCGAACCTCAAGGCCGTGAACCCTCACGACTACAGCATCGCCATCGAGCCCTGCCGCCGCGTGGAAGATGCCTTCCGCGCCCTCTTCGGCTGAGAGATGCCTCTGGCTGTCAAGTGCGCGCCCCGCAGCAGCACAGCGCCATTCCATCACACAGCGGCCTGCCACATCCCATGATGTCGCAGGCCGCTTGCTTCTTTCTTGCTGGTTCTGTTCAGTTATTCCAGATGTCCGACCATGAGGCCTTCTCCTCTTTGGTGAAGCCGATGTCGCTGGTGTTGCTGATCTTATTGCTGCTGTCAAACACCTGCATGGACGGGGTGGTTAATATCGTATCTTCCACGATAGCCGTGGTGTATAAACACGGTGAATTGTATTTCTTTTTCATAGGACTCACCCCCATCCCCTCTCTAATCAGCGAGGGGCGTAGATACTTCTACGATTGGGGGATTTATTTTTTCAATGTTAATTCTATTTTACCAATACTTTCTTGCCATTCACGATATAGATACCTGTCTTTAACCCTGAACCATTCACCTTGAACCTTGAACCGTCAACGCGCTGACCGGAGAGGTTGTAGATCTTTGAATCCTGAACCTTGAACCCTGAACCCTGAACCGTATTGATGTCTGTTGCCAAGCCGTCGAAGTCGAAGGTGAAGCCCTTCACGGCACCGCCGGAAGCGGCTGTCGCGAGGTATGCCTTGTTGGCGCCGAGCGTGATGGAGGTCACTCCGTTGTTGTCAAACTTGTAGAACCCAATCTTCCCGTCCTTACGTCCCATGGAGTAGTAGGGTGTCTCGTCGCTGAGGTCGAGCGTCTTACCCACAATGGTGCCCTTCAGCAGGTTGTCTTCCTTGCTAACCACGGGGGTGAGGTTGTTTGCCGTTGACAGGGTCGCAGAAGAAGCCGCTTCGCTGTTGACGAGCACGACAGCTGTGAAGGCGGGAATCTTACCGTCTGTGAGTTCTGTGAGTTGGGCATAGCCGCCACTGACGGTGGTGATGTAATAGGCCTTGGTATTCTCGTCTGTCTGCACGTCGTAAGGCAGATAGAGCGTAGCGTATGACTTGTCGCCGACAACGTTGAGGGGAAGAGACTTGCCAAGGGTAACGGTGAAGTTGGCCAGAGACAGCCACTTGCTGGCATCGGTTGTGGTAATGGTGATGGTTGTTGAGGCAGCGGACAAGCCTGAAACCTCAAGAGGAGTGTAAGTGTTGCCGAGGTTGGCAGGAGTGATGGGCGAACCACCTTCTGCGGTAAGCGTATATGTAGCTGCCTGATAAACACCCGTCTGTACGGAGTAGCCTGTGATAACGTAGCCTGCAGGAGCCGTCAGCGTCAGCGTGGAATTGGTGTTGGCTGCGGCGGGGTGATATGCCAGATTGTAAAGGCTGTTGAAATTCGAGAATCTGTTGTATGAGCCGTCACTCAGCGTCATGGTCAGCCCTGCTACGCCGCTGGTGGCATTAGATGTCCAGGTGAGGCCGTTCCATGAGCCGTAGGTGCTTTCACTGGATAATCCATTGACAATCTTCACATCCTCACACCCAGAGTCGTAGATTTCCTCAATAGCAAATTGGCAACCATCGTCTGTTGTATTGTTACCGCCACCCCAGTTGTAGATCTTTCCATCAATGTTTGTCTGATTGAGCTGTACAGAGCCGCAGTAGATGATATATTTGTCGGCTGTGGCAGCCTTGCCTAACTGCCATCCTGCGGCCGGCTGTGTAGAGGTGGTGCTTACCTGTGTGTTGTAGTTTGCAACGGGAGAGATGTAGGAACCGTCAGCGCGGTTCACGATGTCGAAGGCATCACGCTCGCCCTCGCGAACCACAAACTTCCATTGCATGGACTCGGCTGCCCCTGACGTGCTCTCCCCCACGACACCCTCGCCCACGCCATTACTCTTTGTGTAGCGAATGCCACGCAATGGCGTGCAGAAAGTGTACCAACGATCAGTTTTTGGGAACTCGTTCACCACGATTGCCTCGTCGCGTGTTGCAGCTGCCATCGTGCCATCGCCTGCCGCAGCCTTGATGCTGTAGCCGCTCTTCAGGCCATTCTCATCGAAAGCGGAGTCGGGCAGGCGGAAGGTGTTGGTGTTGTAGAAGCCGACGATATTGCCACTGTTGTCATAAACGATGATGCCCACGGCTCCCGTGCCACTGACCGTCACATTCCCGCGCGCGGAAATATTATAGGTATAGGCGGAACATGGAGCTTCGAAATCGGTGTATTGTCCCATCTCGCCGACAGCGCCGAAGGAACGGACGGGGGCATCGGAGTTGATTGTTCTCTTCTCGCCTTCGGCATGACCTTCGTAGGTGGCGAGGGGCGCTGTGACACGGTCTTCGATGAAGGTGATGTTGGCCTTGGGCAGGTTGAGAGCGGACACGGTAGCCTTAGCGGCATCGATCATCTCCTGCGTCACATAGAGGCATGACTTACTATAGTCATTAATCAGCTGGTATTGCGTCGTGGTGATGTCGCCCAGCGTCAGACTCTCTGAACTGGGAATCATGAAGAATCCATAGGACGTGAAGAAGTCCGTGAGGTCATAGCCGCTGACCTGGCAGCACTTCACGTAGAATTTCAAGTAGTCGTCGGAGGCGGCTGTGAACTGGCCTCCCGTGATTGTTCCCTCGTTGACAGACACATCCTTACGCGTCATCGGATCGGCACGCAGGGCATCGTAGAGGCGGGGGAAGAAATCTGGGTCGTTGTCGTTGAGATGGAAGAACATATAGAGCGACCAGTTGAAGTGCAGCATCTGCTGATTATAGCCGTCAACGTTATTGCATGATTGGGCTACACGCTCTGGCCACGAGATGCCGTCGAGGTAGTCGTTGAATACTGCCTGAATGCTGGCCGTGCGGCTGGTGTAGCGTCCCTGCTTGTAGATGGCCACATTGGAGAAAAGGTTGTTCGAGATCTCCGTGTTGCCCACCATGTTGATGGGGCTCTGACGGTTATGACCCTGCTCGTGGGCTATACACCACATATTGTCTGCCACTGTCAGCAGATTCGTCGCATTGAAGATGCGATCGTGATAGTCATAGTAGTAGAATGTGCCGTAGTTCGTGGCGTGGGGATTTCCGGATTCGTCATCGCCTCCTAATGAGGTGACAGACGAGAGGTTGTTGCAGTACTGTCCGTAAGTTGTCTCTCCACCATAGGCATCGGAGCGTCCCGTAAGCTCATCCTGCCCCTCCGACAGGTTCTTCCAGACATTCATCATATCGACGACGCTGGATCCATTGAGTGCGGTGAGTAGCCAGCTCTTCTTGAGGTTCATGACGTGCTTGCTGCTCTTGAGGCAGACGTTTTCCTTGGAGAGCAGATGTGTGGTGAGCTGTGTCCAGTCCGCATCGTCATCGCCACGGGTGAGGTCGAAGTAACCCTGCACAGTGCCGCCCTCGATGTGAACGGTGACGTCGGCATATTTGGACATCAGTTGATAGGGCGTACCGCCATCTGTGGTGTTATCGACTTCATAGAACACGAAGCAGTTGCCGGAGGTGGCCATGAGCAGGCAGTTCATACCTTCGTGCAGGTCGTAGGTCGTGCCTGAAGCCTGTCCGTGTCCTGCCACTTCCAGCTTCACGGCCTGCCCGTCAGGAATATCGCCCACGTAGATCTGCAGGATATTGCCAGCATCGGCCCAGATGCCCGTAGGATTGCTGAGACGCCCCATCAGGTGGCCGTAGCCGAGGATGCTTGTCCAGCGGCTATGGCTGCTGTATGCCTTGTAGTCCGCGATGCGGAAGGTCTGCTCTGTCTTGTCCCAACCGTCGTAAGTTGTCCAGCTGTTGTTCTTCACCTTGATGGCCATATTCTGCACAGTGGTGGACAGCGCGCTCATGGCAGAGCGAAGCTCTGAATCAGAGTATCCTGAATACGGGCTTTTGAGAGCCGTACAGGCCGTAGTGGTAAAGAAAGTAGTCAGCTGTTCCGTTGTGGCTTCTAATAAGGCTGCCTGCTGGTTCGCAAGTTCATTTTCGTCCACCTCAACAGATTCGATGGTCCACTTGGACTTTGCTTCTGTTACATCCCAATAAACTACATTGTTACTGTTGGAACAATGGAGGCCTCCCCAACTGGTGTTAGCAAAAGTTGCAATACTTCCGTCTTCTCCGAGGGTGAACGTGAAAGGTTGGCTGTTCGTGAAGAAATTAGTTTCGATGTCGGTCATGCTTTGTATATACCTCTCCGTCAGCGCATTCTTGATTGTGACATTGCTGCCATTTACGTTGAGGTACCACACTTGTGTATAGTTCTCCGTCATTAAATCTGAACAGACGAGGATATGCGAACTGGTGTTCTCCGTCATATACTTGTCGTTGTAGCTCTTGATCCGGTAGTAGCCGCTCGTAATCGTAGCCGATGCCACACTCGTCATGAGTAAGAGCATCGCAGTTGTCAGTAGATTTTTAAGTTTCATGAAGTTTGTTAGAGTGATCCTGAATGATATGAATTGTTTATCTCATTATCTTACGATTGCCTTCTTGCCATTCACGATATAGATACCTGTCTTTAACCCTGAACCATTAACCTTGAACCTTGAACCGTCAAAGCGCTGACCGGTGAGGTTGTAGATCATTGAACTTTGATCATTGAACCTTGAACTTTCGGCTTCGTCCGTGGGGGTGAGTCGGATGCCGTCGTGGGAGGGGGCATCGCCCGTTAGGCTGACGGGGAAGAAAGCCCAGTCGTTGTTGCCGCCCGTGGCGGTGGGAGGTTTGTTTCCCCAACCTACTACGGTGGCCTTGTCATCGCCCAGGCTGTAGTCGTTAGCGTCCATGATGATGCCCTCTGCCGACTGCACAAAGAAATGCCCTGCGGTGTTGTTGATCTTGGCGATGGTCAGTGGCTCAATAGGTCGTGCCGTGACGGGCACCGGCGTGCTCTGCTGTATCTTGCCGAAGTAATTGCCGAAGCCTGTCTGGATGTACATCTTCCCGGCATACGCCTCCATGAGGCGCACGAGATGGCGGGCGGTCAGCGTGGTGGCACCGCTGGGCTTGGTGGCGGTGTTGTGCAGCTTGTGGGTCTGCACGTTCTCGAAGAGATAGCCGCGGGTGGCACCGCGGTCATACATGACATACCATTGCCCCGTCGTCAGGTCGTCAGCGGCGGTGGCTGCGACGAGGATTTCTTTGTCCGTGAGTTCTGGCAACGGTGTAGAGGAGAGAGGATAGGGGATGTCCTCTTCAGCTATCTCGCTGATGACGTACTTGCAGCCCGTGTCGCTGATATTGCTGCCGCTGCCCCAGTTGTAAATCTTGTACGCGCCGGAGAGCGCCGTGCTGGCCATGTTCGTCTGGTTGAACTGGCAGCTGCCGGAGGTGATGATGACGAAGCCGGGTTCATCGGACTTGCTGACGGTCCATCCGGCTGTGGGTGCTGTGGCCTGGGTCTTGAGGGCGGTGTTGTTGCTGCTGTTGGGGGAAATGAAAGAGGCGTCGGCGATGTTGACGATGTCATACTTCCCGTCGCCGTGCGCCACGAACTTCCAGCAGGCGGCGGTGGTGATGGCTGTGGCTCCGGCCAGCTCGCTGCCGCTGCCCGAGGAGGTGGCGTAGCGACTGCCGCGCAGGGGAGTGCAGAGCGTGTAGTAGTGAGCATCGCCATCGCTGCTGGTCAGGGGTTGGTTGATGGTCTGTGCCGACAGACCGTTCTTGAAGGTCGTGAAGGCTGTCTGCAACGTTGTCACCTGTGCCTCGCGCTCGGCGGCGGTCATCGTCGTCTGCAGCGTGGTTTCCACCTCGGCGACAGCGGCGTTCAACGTGGCAGCAGCACTGACGGGGTAGTAGCCCACCTGTGTACCGCAGACGCTGTTGACGTAGGTCCTGATTTCACCTATCTTTGCCACGACACTCTCTGCATTGGCATCCAAGCTCTGGATGGGTGAGTAGGTGATGCCGTCGAGGGCGTGGCGACCCTCGGCGTCGGTGAGCACGAAGGTGAACATCCATTTGTTGAGGCGGATGTTGCTGGCGTTGACGTAGGGCAGTTTCAGCAGCACTTTGTTCCAGCCGGCACGCAAGGAGATGGCAATGGGGTTGCGCGCGGGGAAGTTCTCGTTGCCGAGGTCCACCTCGCTGTTGATGCTCTTGCCGCTGTTGGTCCACGTGGGAGCTGGCACCTCTATGTCGTTCACCCAGAGGCGCGAGCCCTTGCGGTCCCAGTTGCCGGCATCGGGGGCCTTGTCGTTCTCCGAGCGGCTGTAGTTCTGGAACTCGATGAGGGCACCTGCCGGCTGTGCCGTGGGCGAATAGACGTAGGTCCAGGCGTAGGCCGTGGTGTTCAGCTGCGGCGAGGCGAAGAACGCCGGCACAATGGTGCCCCAGGTGTGGCGCAGGTATATGCCGGCGCCTGTGGCCATGCTCGTCGTATAGGTCTTGCCGTCGTAGGTGAACTGGTCGGGCAGGATCTCGTCGGTGGACGTCTCGGGCGGGAAGACAGCTGCGGCGTTGCCGCCGTTGGGGAAGGGTTGTGTGATGCGCCACTTGACGTTGGTCTGCTTGACATAGGGGATGGGCTCATCCTTCAGCCAGGTGTCCTTATAGTAGAGGAAGCGGCGCTCCCAGTCGGCAAACGCCTCGAACTCCGCGCCGCTGTTGGGCAGCGTCGTGCCGCCGACCTCGATGTACTGGCTGCCGCCGCCCATCCAGCCGCGTTCGGCGGTGGCGAGGGCGTGGGCATAGAGACCGTTCTGGCTGATGATGTCCGTTTCGGTCGGCGTCTTGCGGTCGTTCCAGATGGCGGTGATGGCACCGGCCACCTCGCTGTTGCCCTGCTGGGCGTAATAGACATTGCTCTTGTAGATGCCTACCAGGTCGGCAAAGACATCGAAGTGGTTGACATAGTTGTAGCGGCAGTCGATATTGGGCAGACCGTCAATCTTACGGCCACTGGTGCTCCACATCTCCGTCATGTCGATGTAGGGCAGGTTCGCCTTGCTGATGCTGACGCCGCTGATGGGGTTCCATACGATGCACTTGCGGCCGAGTGTCTGCTTGATGTACTGCGACATCTCGTTGACGAAGGCCGCCGTTGTGCCGGCCTCGTCGGCGCCCATGTGGATGTACGGCGCCAGCGGGAAGGCTGCGGCCAGCTCCGAGAGCAATGTCTTCAGGGCTACCTTGCCCTGATTGCTGCTCATGGTGAAGCCCATCGCGTTGGTGAAGGCGGTGGAGTGGCCTGGCATGTCAATCTCTGGGATGATGATGACACCACGCTCGGCGGCGTAAGCTTCCAGCTCGGTGCATTGCGCCTGAGTGTAGTAGCTTCCTGCGAAGCGCGTCATGTTGGCGGCCTGGTTGAGCTGAGGATAGGCCTTGGACTCGAAGCGGAAGCCCTGGTTGTCGGTCAGGTGCCAATGGAAGACATTGACCTTGAAGCGTGAAAGCAAGTCGATTTCCTTCTTCAGCTCATCGAAGGAGATGAACGAACGGCCTACGTCGTGCATGATGCCGCGCAGCTTGAAGGCCGGGTAGTCGGTGATGCTGACACCGGGAATGCCTGTGCCGCCGGTGGCAGCGGCGAGCTGCATCAACGTCTGGGCAGCACGAATCACGCCCGTCTTTGTGGCAGCGGTGATGGTGATGGCATCTGTGGCGACCTCCAGCTTGTAGCCCTCGTTGGGGAAGTCCGCCAGCGTGTAGTCGAAGGTGCCGAGCGTGGCGGCACTGACGATGTTCACCGTCACGGCTGCCGTGGCGCTGCCGGACGTGGTGAAGAGTGAGGCCAACAATGTCGAATTTGTCGGGTCGGTCAGCATCACGGGACGACCGAGGTCGAAGGTGGCTCCGTTCTCGATGACCTGTTGAGGCTTGGGCAACAACAATGACGTGGCAGATGATGCCTGCAGGCTTCCGATATTGACGAGGAGCAGCAATGCCAGAAGGAAAGGTCTTGTTTTCACCATTGTTCAACTTTGTCTTTGCTATGGTTCATGGATGGTTGAAGCGACTGTTCCTGCCCATTACCGTACCATCATCTTCTTGCCATTCACGATATAGATACCTGTCTTTAACCCTGAACCATTCACCTTGAACCTTGAACCGTCAACGCGCTGACCGGCGAGGTTGTAGATCTTTGAACTTTGATCATTGAACCTTGAACTTTCGGCTTCGTCCATGGGGGTGAGTCGGATGCCGTCGGGCAGCTTGCCGCCCGCCTTGACAAACCAGTCGAGGATCTGTTCGCGGGTGATGGTGACGAAGTTGATGGCATAGCCGTTGCCGGCGCTGTAGGACTCGTCCTCAAAGAGCAGGGCGACATTGCCGCTGGGCAGCTGGATCATGGTGGAGTAGCAGGAGCCGTTGGGCTGGATGTTATAGACGTCCTTCCATGTTGTGCCGCCGTTCAGGCTCATGCTTATCTGTAGGCTCTGACGGCCGCTGGTGTTGATGTAGCTGTGGAGCATGATGTCGGGATCGGTGTCGCTCTGACGGCTGTAGTAGAGGATATCGGCATTGCAGGCGTTGCCCCAGATGTCTCCCGTGCGGGTTTGTGTGCCCCAGTGGAAGGTCACGGTGCCATCGGCGTTCTTCGTGTAGGTAGCGGTGTTCCAGCCGCGGTTGCCGTTCTGGCGCACGGAGAGCAGCAGGCTGCCGTCGTTGCGCTGCTCCAGCTTCGACTCGTCGGTGCCAGTGTAGGCCACGGCATTGCTCAGGCGCCAGTGGGCACCGTTGTCGGTGGAGTAGAGGATATAATTGACGGTGCCGAGGTCGTTCTTGCAGTTGGTGGTGAACATGATGACGCCGTCGGTGGTCGTCAGGCCCTTGCCGGAGGTGGTGAAGATGTTGGTGACGCTGAGGCTGCCGTCGTTGCTGTTCTCGTCATAGAAGGCGGGTGAATCCAGCAGGTTCTTCATGAGCGTCCAGCTCTTGCCGTTGTCGGTGCTGCGGGCGAAGCCGGCCGTGACCATTCCATAGCCCCACGTCTTGCTGCCCGAGGCCATGATGCAGACGAGGTCGCCGTTGGTGGCGCGGGCCAGAGCTGCATCGCCGTAGCCGAAGTAGGCGGCCGTGTAGCCGTCGCCGACAGCGATGGTGGCGTAGTCCTTCCAGGTGCGGCCGCCGTCCTCACTGCGCAGGCTCACCACGTCGATCTTGTGGTTGCCCAGGTCGCTGTTGCTGTTGTAGCGCTTGTCGGCTGCCACGACGATGTTGTCGTTCTCATCCAGGATCATTGCCGGGATGCGGTAGTAGCGGCAGTCGTCGGTGGTGGGTTTGAAGATGAAGAGCTGTTGGTCGAAGACTTTCATGCCTTGGCGGTCGGGGTTCCCGATGGCTGTGGCATCGAAGGAGGCATCGGCCGACGTGGTATAGTCGATGGTGGTGAGAGCTGCCTTGAGGATGGCGCCCAGCTGGGCATCGTCCTTCACCGTGGCACAGAGCCAGAGGCGGTGCAGCCCGGCGGTGATATTCTCCACCTTGATGTCCGTCGTGGCGCCTATTTCGGTGGTGCTCCCCACGGGGGCTGCCGGGATATTGGCCAGGAACTCTGTCTCCTTGGTGTCATAGAGATAGAGGCTGTTGATGTTGTCGCGCGTAGCTGCATCCAGGGCAAAGCGGAAGGTGGCCTTCTGCAACACCTGCGACGGGGTGATGTCTATGCGCAGGAGCAGGGCATCGGCATTGCCGCGCCCGGTGGTCTGGTAGCCGCGACTGACGGTGACGTCGCTCTCGAAGAGTGCAATCTCTGCAGGGATATCATCCAGCTCTACGGGATAGAAGGCCCAGTCGTTGTTGCCGCCCGTGGCGGTGGGAACAGTGGTGCCCCATCCCACGACGGTGGCCTTGGCTTCGCCGGCGCTGAGGTCGTTGGCGTCCAAGATGACGCCGGTGCTGACGCCTTGCAGGTAGAAGTGTCCGTCGGTGCCTGCAATCTTCTTCACCGCGATGGCCTCGGTGGCTCCTGCTACCACGGCCACCTGTGTGTTGTGCTCAATGGTGCCGAAGTAGTTGCCGAAGCCGTTCTGGATATAGTAGTTTCCATCGCCTGCATCCGTGAGGCGCAGCAGGTACTTGGCCGCTTTCGTGGCCAGTCCGCTGGGTGCTGTGGCGGTGTTGAAGAGCTTGTGGCTGTCGCTGTTCTCATAGAGATAGCCGTGGGGCTTAGTGCCGCCGGTGAGGCCGCGGTCGTAGATGGTGTACCACTGTCCGGTGGCCAAATCGTTGGCAGGCGTGGCACTGACGGCCACCATCTTGTGCTCCAGCTCCAACAGCGGTTCCGAGGAGAGGGCCGCATCCACCGCGAAGATCTTCACGCCCTGCGCTGCATTGCCGCTGGTCTTGGTGGTATAGCCTACAATCTTCTGCGAGGAACGGTCGATGCTGAGCACCGTGGTGCCGTCGGCGGCCTTGGCTCTCGGGTAGGCGATGTTCCCGGAGAAGTTCATCGACCATGCGCCGGCCTCCAACTCTATCGCCGGTGCCAGCTTCTGGTTATAGACCGGCACACCCCAGAACTTACCTGTGTATTGGTTGCGGATGCGCCAGGTGCCGTCGGTGTTCTTGAAGAAGTAATAGACGCTGGCCGTGGTGGGCTGGTTGCCGGCGTTAGGTACGGAATAGTCGGAGCCAGCGTCGGTGATATAGGGATTGCCGCTGGCCTGTGATTGCAGGATATACTTGCCGCCATCTACGAGGTCACTTTCTCTGGTGATCTGTGCGCCAACACCTACTGAGGACTGCGCGAGGAGATGAACGGGCATGGCTATCATCATCGCGATGATGGCTGCGAGTGTCTTGAGAGTCGGTTTCATGTTTTTATGTGTTTTAGGCGTTATTATACGGTTATTAGCGCACAAATATACGTCAGTTTCCTTATTCGGCAAAGAAAACGGCCCGTAAAATAACAATTAAGTGTCAGAATGGCCGTTGAGATGGGCCTTTCTGACACTTAATAGAGGGGTATAACGCTACTGCTTAGTGTGTTTTCACCACTTGTGTGGCTGCTTGGTTGGCATTACGGCGGTCTGTCTCTGTCACCACGCGCGCAGCCAGCTGCAGGAAGGCATTGCCGGTGGGCGTCTCGGGGTGTAGCACGGCCGGTTCGCCGCTGTCGCCGCTCTCGCAGACGCTCTGCACCAGGGGAATCTGTGCCAGCAGCGGCACGTTCATCTCCTCGGCCAGCGCCTTCACACCCTCGCGGCCGAAGATGTAGTAGCGGTTGTCAGGCAGCTCCGCAGGCGTAAACCAGCTCATGTTCTCCACCAGTCCCAGGATGGGCACGCCGACTTTCTCGTTGGTGTACATATTGATGCCCTTGCGCGCGTCGGCCAATGCCACTTGCTGGGGTGTCGAGACGATGACGGCGCCCGTGATGGGTAGTGTCTGCACCAGCGTGAGATGGATATCGCTCGTGCCCGGAGGCGTGTCGAGAATGAAGTAGTCGAGGTCGCCCCAGGCGGTCTCGCCGATGAGCTGCTTCAGCGCATTTGAGGCCATTCCACCGCGCCAAAGGGTAGGGGTGTCGGGATCTACGAAGAAGCCAATGCTGAGCATCTTCACCCCGTATTTCTCAATAGGGACTATCATCGCCTTACCGTTAATCTCCTCGCTATACGGGCGCTCGTTCTCCACCTGGAACATCTTGGGCATCGAAGGACCGAAGATGTCGCAGTCGAGCAGCCCTACGCGGTGCCCCAGACGTGCCAGACCGATGGCCAGATTGGCGGCCACGGTGCTCTTGCCCACACCGCCCTTGCCAGAGGAAACGGCGATAATAGAGGCCCCCCCTACAGCCCCCGAGGGGGCTTCTTTTGAGGTCGAGGACTGAGGCGCCGTAGCCCCCTCGGGGGCCGAATGGGGGGCTACTTTGGTCTTTATCTCCACTTCGACATCCTTGCTGACATAGGCGTGGATGGCAGCCTCGGAGGCTTTGACGAGGGATTTCAGGAACGGGTTCGTGGGTTTGTCGAAGAGGAGGGAGAAGCTGACGTGCATCCCGGCGATGCGCAGGTCGTCTTCCACCATCCCCATCTCCACGATGTTCTTGCCCGTGCCGGGGTAGCGCACGGTCTTCAGGGCATCTATGATGAGTTGTGGGTAGAGGGTCATATAGAGTGAAAAGGGCAGC
This sequence comes from uncultured Prevotellaceae bacterium, assembly GCA_900316355.1. GTDB lineage: Bacteria > Bacteroidota > Bacteroidia > Bacteroidales > Bacteroidaceae > Physcousia. Next base: position 35,465 of record ONCQ01000004.1, read on the forward strand.
GTGAAAAATGAAGAGTGAGAGGGGCGGGTTAGCGGCTGGTTATGAGGGAGCTGCGCTTGTCGCGGTTGTAGCTGCGGTAGTCATCGAGGGGTATCTCTACATCGGGCTCCACAAGGGTCCCTTCAGCGGGCAGGCGGAAGCGCAGGTACTTGATGCTGAGGCCGCGGGCAAGCCACTGCTGCTCGTAGTAAGTGCGGATGGAGAGGTCTAAGGACCCCTCTAAATTGTCCGTCCTCAGTTGAGGACGGGCAAGGTTGGGGGTGGGTCTGTAGCTCTTGTCGCCGTACAAGTCTTCCGTGCAGACTTCCACGGGCAGGTGGTTCGCCTCCACCATGTACTTGGTGTAGGTGAAGAGGAAGTTGCTGTCGGTCTTGAGGTGGATGAGGCCGCCGTCCTCAAGAAAATGGCGGTAGCGGGCGAGGAAGTAGGTGCTGGTGAGGCGCTTGGTGGCCTTCTTCATCTGCGGGTCGGAGAAGGTGAGCCAGATCTCCTGCACCTCACCGGGGGCGAAGAAGTGGTCGATGATCTCGATGTTCGTGCGCAGGAAGGCGACATTCTTCAGACCTTCCTTCAGCGACTCCGTGGCACCGCTCCACATGCGCGAACCTTTGATATCCACGCCGATGAAGTTGCGGTCGGGGTAGCGCCGCGCCAGCCCCACGGCATACTCGCCGCGGCCGCAGCCCAGCTCCAGCACGATGGGGTTGTCGTTCTTGAAGAACTCCTGGCGCCAACGGCCACGCAGGGGGAATGACGAATGACGAGTTTCGAATGACGAATGACGAGTTACGAATGACGAATCTGAGTCACAGCCAGAAGATGCAGGTAACTTGCATTCGTCATTCGTCATTCGTAACTCGTCATTCACCAACGCCCCCATTGGGTACTCGAAGACGTGTGGATAGCTCGCCATATCGGCGAATTTAGCTAACTTCCCTTTACTCATATTCTACGACGGTATTCCTCTTAGAAACTCCCCTCCCTGACGGGGGAGGGGAGGGGGGAGAGGCTTTTATTCAATGACGACGCGCGTCCAGCCGTGAATGTCGGGCTCGATGCCGTACTGGATATCGATGAGGCGGTGATAGAGCTGGGTGCAGATGGGACCGGGTTTGCCGTCCTTGCTGAAGACGTAGCTGTGGCCTGTCTCGGGGTCGTCGATGCGCTCGATGGGGCTGATGACGGCTGCTGTGCCGCAGGCACCGGCCTCCTCGAAGGTGGAGAGCTCTTCGAGCGGAATCTGGCGGCGCTCCACCTTCAGACCGAGGTCTTCGGCGACCTGCATCAGGCTCATGTTGGTGACGCTGGGCAGGATGCTGTTGCTGAGGGGGGTCACGTAGGTGTTGTTCTTGATGCCGAAGAAGTTAGCAGCACCGCACTCGTCGATGTACTTCTTCTCCTTGGCGTCGAGATAAAACTCGCAGCTGTAGCCCTGCTCATGAGCCCATTTGTTGGCGCGCAGGCTGGCAGCGTAGTTGCCGCCGACCTTGTAGCAACCGGTGCCGAGGGGCGCGGAGCGGTCGTAGTCACGCGTGATGACATAAGGATTGGTGGCGAAACCGCCCTTGAAATAAGGACCTACGGGCGACACGAAGATCAGGAAGAGGTAGTCGCTGGCGGGATGTACGCCGACCTGGGCGGTGGTGCCGATGAGCAGCGGACGGATGTAGAGCGTGGCGCCGCTCTCGTAGGGCGGGATGAAACGCTCGTTGAGGCGCACGACCTTCTCCACCATCTCGATGAACATCTCCGTGGGCACTTCGGGCATCACGAGGCCGCGGCAGGTGGACTGCAGGCGGGCGGCGTTCTGCTCGGGGCGGAAGATGCGCACCTTGCCATCGGGGCAGCGATAGGCCTTCAGGCCCTCGAAAGCCTCCTGGCCGTAGTGCAGACAGGTGGCTGCCATGCTCATGGGAATTGTCTCCTCGGAGTGAACTTCGATTTCACCCCACTTGCCGTTGTGGTAGTTGCAACGGACGTTATAGTCGGTCGGCATATAGCCGAAGGACAGGTTACTCCAGTCAATCATTCTGATGTACTATTTAACGATTTACAATTTACAATTTTACGATTTACTCTTCGGGCAATCAGCGCGTAGCCGTTTGGCGTTCTGCACTCGGCCTTTGGCGCTTAGCGGCGGCAAAAGTACATAAATAAAGTGAAAACTGAAAAAGGACAAAGTGAAAAATGAGCGAAAGGCACAAAGAATTGCTCTTTCTCATCTCCTCTCTCATTTGCTCTCTCTCATTTGCTCTCTCTCATTTCTTCTCTCTCATTCACTCCTCTTCCTTCAGCAACTTCTGCACCTCCGCCTCGGCCTTCGTCAGCTGTGCCTTGCAGTAGGCCAGCAGCTGCTGTGCCTCCTTGAGTTTTTCTGCGAGACTGTCGATAGCCACATCCCCCGCCTCCATCTCGCGCGCCAGCGCTTCGAGTCGCTGCATCGCGCCCTCGTAGGTCATTTCCTTTTGTGTCATGATGATTCTGTTCTTATATGTCTAATGATGGTCTGATTCCCAAACCGCCGCAAAGATACATCATTCCTCGGCAACAGCCCAATAAAACCGCAAAGAATCTGCCGTCATACTCTCAATGTTTCCCAAAATCCCTTATTGCATGAACCTTTTATCCGTCAAAATAGCTTGTGCAGATAACCTTTTTGTGCAATTGTTTGGTTTCAATAATAACTCTTATACCTTTGCCGCCAAACGATAAGGCCACAAATAAGGAAAGACTATTCAAGAAAAGTATTAATTCATAACTTTATCCCTACTTCTAACACATAATCCAATTACTATTATGTTAAAGAAGAATTTATTTTATGTGATGGTCATTCTTGCAGTGGCTGTGTTTTCAGTCAGTTTTATCTCTTGCAGTAAGGATGATGACAAAGATGACAGCGGCTCTTCCGAAGGTGGTAGTTCTGCTTCTTCTGTGATGACGGTTGACGGCAAGAAATATGCCGTTCCCTATGCTTTCTACGTTGGTGATCACAGTCTGATGTTCTCGTCGTTGAACATGAAATCAAGCAAAGTTACGCCGAATGACAAATGGCTGGGTGTTGAGGTCGATTTTGATGGCGTCAAAGGGGCTAACGACATTGCTGTCGGCGAGCACACAGACGTCGGTGTCGAGGTGTTCAGCAACCATTCTGATGGCAGTTACCCTGAATTTGGCGCAATGGCGAAAGCGACTGTCGCAAAGAAAGGTAGCGGCTATGTCATAGATATTCAAGTGACAAATATGACGGATCCTGAAAAGGGAGTGACGTCGTCATCTAAGGTCACGCTGCATTATGAAGGCTCTGTCGTTGATGCCACAGACATGATGAAAGACAAATAGGTCTATAAGACCTTAAAGTTCTTCCCGCTCACACAAACACGCGGCGCATCCATAACGGATGCGCCGCGTGTTTTATTGAAGTCTATTACATTTGCAGTCGTCGCCGGAGTTTTGCTGCTACACAGATAAAAATCGCTGAGAGCCGCCACCATCCCCTATCCGGACCCTTCAGGGCTGCATAGCGTTTTGCCACCAGTGGCAAAAACGCGAAGACCATGCTCTTTCGCCATTAAGACCATGGTCTTTCGTCGAGGGGACTATAATGTGTCGTTTATTTGAATTATACTGCAATGCCTGTGCGCATGACATCGCGATACAATGGCGATGGCTCATCTTCGGTCATTAGAACAGGTTCTATGAGCGAATTGAGTTTGAAGGCTTCAATCGTAATGTCCGTAGAGACCTTCAACCATCCACCCTCATAAGACGGTACAATAACAGCTACATCAATATCGCTCCAAGGATTAGCATAGCCTTTACTATATGAACCATACAAATACACCTTGGCCTGATTGTTGAAACGTGGGGCTATCACCTGTTTGTATTTGCGAACAAGGTCAAGAGCTTCTTCCTGTGTCAAAGTCTTTGGAGTATCCATTCGCGTAGTTGTTTAGTCTGTTCAAGGATATATCGACACGCATTTTCATTTAGCGTTGCAGCTACATCCTGCTTGTATTTGGGATAGCGAGCCTCAATGTTCATAGGAACCATTAAAGCCAAGAAACGCAGTTGTTCTTCACTCAACGCATCTTTTAATCCACAGCCTTCCATGAGTTTGATATGGCTATGCGTATATGGCGGATCATCATCACGTGTTGCTGTCCAATATGCTTTCAGCGTCTTCTCAATCACTTGATGACACATAAATGCTACATAAAGCCAGCGCCCGCCCTTGAACAGATATTCAGCAGTATCAAGGTCGTTAGTCACGATATCAAGCCAATACTTACATTATCCGTTGCCATACAACAATGCTTTACTTGCTATCACGGGGGCAAAAGTAAGAAGATTTGGTGATTCAGCAAAGGAATATTGTTCCTTTTTCGCTTTAGCTCACAAAAAAGGCTCCTGCAGACATATTATCTATTATGTTGGGTGTTTTGAACGGATGTTGTTACTGCGGCTACATCACCGTCGGCTAAGCGGGTGGTGATGGTGTCGCCGGGGCGAATGTCGGCGATGCTGCGGAGGAGGTGGCCGTCGGAGGAGTAGGTGAGGGAGAAGCCGCGGCGGAGCTGGAGGGCTGGGTCGAGGGCGGCGAGGCGGGTCTCCAGGCTCTGGACCTTGAGCCTGGAGCCTTGGAGAGCGAGCTTGGCGGCATTGGCGATGCGGACTTCCAGGCTCTGCGCTGTCAGGCGTGAGCTTTGCACACGCAGAAGAGGCGTATGGCGGAAGCGCTGTGACAGCTGCTGTTGCTTGTGGCGCTCGCGCTCAATGGTCATGGCCACGGTGCGCGGCAACAGCGTCTGCAGGCGCGTCATACGCTCTCGGGCAGCCTGTAACTGCAGGCGCGGCATCTGCATGATGCGGTCCTGAAGGGTGTTGAGGCGGGCGAGCTGCTCGGCACCGTGGTTGATGAGGAAGGCGGCAGCGGCCGTGGGGGTCTTCACGCGGGTGTGGGCGACGAAGTCCAGGACGGTCTCGTCGCGCTCATGGCCGATGCCCACGATGACGGGCAGGGGCATCTGCGTGATGGCAGCAGCGAGGTGATAGCTGTCGAAGTCGGAGAGGTCGCTGGTGGCACCGCCGCCACGGATGATGACAGCGCAGTCCCAGCGGTCGGCCTCGTCGGCAATGGCGGCGAGTGCTGCCAACACGCTCTCCTCGACATGCTCGCCCTGCATCACGGCGGGGAAGAGCTGCAGGTGGAAAGCGAGGCCATAGTCGTTGTTCTCCAGCTGGTTACAGAAGTCGCCGTAGCCAGCAGCGCCAGCCGAAGAAACGATGGCGATGCGCTTCAGCAATGAGGGCAGCTCCAGCTCCTGATTGTCATGGAGTATGCCATCGGCCTCCAGCTGTTCCAGGATCTCGCGACGTCGGCGGGCCATGTCGCCCAGCGTGTAGGTGGGGTCGATATCGATGACGTTGAGTGAGTAGCCGTAGAGCTCATGGAAGGAGACGGTGACCTGCACGCGCACTTTCATGCCCGCACGCAGGCGTTCGCCGGTAGCATGCTCGAAGAGCGGGGCGATGGTGTGGTAGGTCCGCGCCCAGATGGTGCCGCGCGCCTTGGCGATGAAGGAGCGTCCGCTGCTGTCCTTCTCCACGAACTCCACGTAGAAATGTCCGTTGGAGGCCAGGCGCGCCTCGCTCAGCTCCGCCTCCAGCCAATAGGCATCGGACATCGTCTGCTCCAGGACGGAGCGCACGAGGGCGTTGAGTTCGTAGAGGGTGACGCTGTCCGCTGGCATCGTGCAAAAGGAGAGAGATTACACGATGGAATAAAGCAGCAGGATGATGAGCTGCGCGGTGAGGATGCGCAGGAACATGCACAGGGGATAGACGGTGCTGTAGCCTACGGCGGGGGCGTCGTTGTTGGCCGTCTGGTTGGCGTAGGCCAGGGCAGGCGGGTCGGTGGTGGCACCGGCGATGAGGCCCATCAGCGTGAAGTAGTTCATCTTGTAGCGCAGGCGTGCGAGCGTTCCTATTATAAGAATAGGGATCACGGTGATGAGGAAACCGGCCCATACATAGGTGAGGCCGTCGCCCTCGGTGACAGTCTGCCAGAAGGTGGCGCCTGCCTTGATGCCAACGGAGGCAAGGAAGAGGGAGAGACCGAACTCACGCAACATGAGGTTGGCGGAGGTCGTGGTGTAGCTCACCAGGTGTGCCTTATAGCCGAAGCGGCCGATGAGTATGGCGATGATGAGGGGACCGCCGGCCAGACCGAGCTTCACAGGCGTCGGCACGCCGGGGATGGCGATAGGCATCATGCCGAAAACGATACCCACCACGATGCCTATGAAGATGGCAGAGAGGTTGGGGTGGTCGAGGCGTTTCACCTCGTTGCCCAGCATATTGGCCACACGTGCGATGGCGTCCTCAGGACCTACGCAGACGAGTTTGTCACCAATCTGGATGCGCAGGTTGCGGTCGGCGAAGAGGTTCATGCCGTTGCGATGGATACGGGTGACATTGACGCCATAGACGGAGCTGAAGTGGAGCTGACCGAAGGTCTTGCCGTTGACGCTGGGTTGTGTGACGAGCACGTTCTTCGACACCATCGCCACATCCTGCTCGTCCCATTCCAGATGATCGACAGGACCGATGAAGGCGGAGATGGCCTCCCAGTCATCCTCGGCACAGGTGACGTACATAAGGTCGCCGGTGGTGATGACGGTGTCGCGGTTGGGGATGGTGACATGGTTTTCATGCAGGATGCGTGAGCAGACGAAGTTACGGCCCAGGAACTCGCGGATTTGCAGGATGGTGCGTCCGCTGAGGGCTTTGTTCTCTGCGCGCAGCGTCATGCGATGCGGCTTGGCGTGCGGGTTCTCGTTCAGCTCCCGCTCTATCTGCTCCTCCTCGGTCTTGAGGCTGATGCGGCAGATATAGCGGATGGCGATGATGGCTCCAATGATGCCCACGACACCCAGGGGGTAGGCGCAGGCGTAGCCGGAGGCAATCTGCGGAATCTCGGCAGCACCCTTGTAGATACTGGCCACCGCCTCGGAGGCAGCACCCAAGCCGGGGGTGTTGGTGATGGCGCCGCAAAGAACACCTGTCATCATGGAGAGGTTCCACACATTCTCACCGCCGTGCACCGCAGGGTTGTAGAAGAGGATGAAGTAGAGCGCCAACATCGTGACGACGTTGAGCCCCACGATGCCCATCGCCAGCATGTTGGCCGTGATGCCGCCCTTGGCAAAGCTCTCAAAGAAGCCGGGGCCAACCTGCAAACCGATGCAATAGACAAAGAGGATGAGGCCGAAGTCCTGCACGTAGTTCAGCACCTCGGGCGTGCCCGTGAAGCCGATATGTCCGGCCAGAATGCCGGCGAAGAGGACGAAGGTCACACCGAGAGAGATGCCGAAGATCTTATAGCGCCCCAGGAAAATGCCTACTGAGATGACCAGCGAGTAGAGCACCACGATGTGGGCGATGGAATCGGTGTTGGTGAAAAGGTTGACGAGCCAATCCATGCTTCCGTATAGTTTAAAGTTTAAGGTTTAAAGTTTAAAGTTAGGCTAAGGCGAGCTCAACGAACTTGTCGATGGCGGCGCTGAGGCCGTCGGGGTTCTTGCCGCCGGCCGTAGCGAAGTGGGGTTGTCCGCCGCCGCCGCCTTGCATCAGCTTGGCAGCCTCGCGGATGGCCTTGCCCACGTTGACGCCGTTCTCCTTGACGAGGAGGTCGCTGGCGGCGCAGGTCAGCAGCGGTTTGCCGTCATTGACAGAGCCGATGACCACAAGGGCGTTCTCCACCTCGGCGCGCAGCTGGAAGGCGATGTCCTTCACGGCCTCGGCGGGCAGGATGGTCTTGCCGCTGATGACACACACGCCGTCTTTCTCCTTGGCGGTGCGCAGCAGCTCGGCCTTGTAGGCCTGTGCTTTCTCGTGGATGAACTCCTCGGCCTGCTTCTTCATGCCGGCGTTCTCGCTGATGAGACGCTCGATGGCTCCGTGCACGTCGGGGATGCCATTGAAGAGCTGGCGCAGCTGTTCCATGCCGTCCTGCAGCTGGTAGAGTGCTTCCTCCACCTTCTGACCGGTGATGGCCTCGATGCGGCGGATACCGGCAGCGACGCTGCTCTCGCCCACAATCTTGAACATCCCGATCTGACCCGTAGCCTTCACGTGGCAGCCGCCGCAGAACTCCACGCTCTGCCCGAACTGCACCACGCGCACGTGGTCGCCGTATTTCTCGCCGAAGAGGGCGATGGCGCCGAGCTCCTTGGCCTTCTCGATGGGGACGTTGCGATGGTCCTGCAGGGCGATGTTCTCGCGGATGCGGGCATTGACGATGCGCTCCACCTGGCGCAGCTCCTCGGCTGTCACCTTCTGGAAGTGGCTGAAGTCAAAGCGCAGGCCTTCGGGCGAAACGAGCGAGCCTTTCTGCTCTACATGTGTGCCAAGCACCTCGCGAAGGGCCTGATCCAGCAGGTGCGTGGCGCTGTGGTTGGCCTCGCTGGCGTGACGCTTGTCAGTATCCACGCAAGCCATGAAATTGGCTTCGGGGTGTTCGGGCAGCTTCTTGGCGATGTGCACGGTGAGGCCGTTCTCGCTCTTCGTGTCGATGATGTCGATGGTCTCAAACTCGCTGACGATGACGCCCTGGTCGCCCACCTGTCCGCCCATCTCGGCATAGAAAGGTGTCTTGTCCAGCACAATCTGGTAGTAGGTCTGCTTCTTCTGCACGACGCGGCGGTAGCGCAGGATGCGGCATTCGTATTCAGTGTAGTCCCAGCCTACGAACTCACTCTCGGCGGGAGAACCGCCGAGCACATCCTGCCAGTCATCGGTCTCCACGGCGGCGGCATTGCGGGCGCGCTCCTTCTGCTTCTGCATCTCGGTGTTGAAACCGGCTTCATCCACGGTGAGGTTGTTCTCGCGGCAGATGAGCTCGGTGAGGTCGAGGGGGAAGCCGTAGGTGTCGAAGAGCGTGAAGGCTTCGGTGCCGCTGATCTCGCTCTTGCCGGCGGCCTTCGTGTCGGCCATCACCTTGTCGAGGAGCTTGATGCCCGTCTCCAGCGTGCGCAGGAAGCTCTCTTCCTCTTCCTTCATCACCTTGTCGATGAGTTCGCGCTGTGCCACCAGCTCGGGGTAGGCCTCGCCCATCTGCTCAGTGAGCGTGGGCAGCAGCAGGTGCATGAACGGGCGCTTCTGACCCAGGAATGTGTAGGCGTAGCGCACAGCACGGCGCAGGATGCGACGGATGACATAGCCCGCCTTGGCGTTGGAGGGCAGCTGGCCGTCGGCAATGGAGAAGGCCACGGCACGGATGTGGTCGGCGATGACGCGCATGGCGACGTCCACGTCCTCACTCTTGCCGTACTGCTTGCCGGAGAGCTGCTCGATGGCTTTGATAGTGGGCTGGAACACGTCGGTGTCGTAGTTGGAGTGCTTACCCTGCAAGGCGCGGACGAGACGCTCGAACCCCATACCGGTGTCGATGACGTTCATGCCTAGGGGCACGAGCTTGCCGTCGGCCTTGCGCTCGAACTGCATGAACACGATGTTCCATATCTCGATGACCTGCGGGTCGTCCTTGTTGACGAGTTCGCGGCCGGGCACCTTGGCTTTCTCCTCGGGTGTGCGGCTGTCGAGATGGATCTCGGAGCAGGGACCGCAGGGGCCTGTGTCGCCCATCTCCCAGAAGTTATCGTGCTTGTTGCCGTTGATGATGTGGTCGGCGGGCACATGCTTCGCCCAGAAGCCGGCGGCCTCGTCGTCGCGGGGGATGTTCTCCTCGGGTGAGCCCTCGAAGACGGTGACGTAGAGGTCTTTGGGGTCGAGGCCGATGACATCTACCAGGTACTCCCATGCCATGTCAATGGCGCCCTCTTTGAAGTAGTCGCCGAACGACCAGTTGCCGAGCATCTCGAACATCGTGTGGTGGTACGTGTCGTGTCCCACCTCTTCCAGGTCGTTGTGCTTACCGCTCACGCGCAGACATTTCTGCGAGTCGGCGCGGCGGCGCGGTTCGGGGTCTTTGGTGCCGAGGATGATGTCCTTCCACTGGTTCATGCCAGCGTTGGTGAACATAAGTGTGGGGTCGTCCTTGACGACCATGGGGGCTGAGGGCACGATGGTGTGTCCCTTCTGTGCGAAGAACTGCTTGAAGCTCTCGCGGATTTCATTGGCTGTGCGAAGCATCTATGTATTTACAATTTGACGATTTACAATTTACAATTTACAATTTGGCCGCAAAGGTACGAAAAAAAGTTTACGCGCGCGCGATAACCTTTATAAAATATTTCCTACAACGGCGAAAAACATGACAAAATGCCGGTCAGAGCGAAAAAAGAGCGCGAAAAGCTTCTTCTTTAAGGAGTTTTTTGTACCTTTGCCCACAGAAATAAAAACATCACACTATGGCTCTGAATACGAACAAGGACCTGAAGCAGTACTATTCTATCGCCGAAGTCAGCGAGATGTTCAACCTGCCGGCATCGCTCCTGCGCTACTGGGAGAAGGAATTTCCCACCATCCGCCCGAAGAAGGGAGGGAACAATGTGCGCATGTACACAAAGGAGGACATCGAGGAAATACGCTTGGTGAACGACCTGGTGAAAGTGCGAAACATGAAGCTGGCTTCCGCGCGTGAGCTGATACAGCGCAACCGCTCCGGCGCCAAAAACGCCAACGACCTGCTGGCACGCCTCACCAGCGTGCGTGAAGACCTTGTGGCTATTCGCAAGGAATTAGAGGCTTTGGTGTAAGCAGAAATGGGTGACGGCAGCGCCTCAGGAAACGCGCGTCACCTCTTCGACTCCAGCTATTTTCTTAAGATTCTTGATGATGGTCTCCACGTCCTCCGTGTCGTGGACACTGAGTTCTATGTCGCCCTGGAAGAGGTCGCGGTTGGCCTCGATGCTGAGGCGATGCACGTTGACATTGAGCTGCTGTGTGATGACGTCGGCCAGACTCTTGATGATGCCCACGCGGTCGAAGCCCTCGATGTGTATCATCGTGGAGAAATCCAACAGCTTATGCGTGTCCCACTTGGCTGAGAGGATGTGGTTGCCGTCGCTGCTCTTGAGCTTGTCGGCGATGGGACATTTCAGCTTGTGGATAATGACGCGGTTCTGGTTGTCGAGATAGCCGAGCACTTGGTCGCCCGGGATGGGATGGCAATGGGTGCACATGGTGTAGCGCGACATGTTCTCCTCATTGAGAATCACGGGCTTTTTACGGTCTATCTTGATTTCCTCCGTAGGCGTCTCGGTAGTATCTTCCGTCTTCTTGTACCTCAGGAAGGGGATGTATTTCTTCCAGCCCCTGCTGCCCTTCTTGTTGCGCTTGAGGCGTTGCAGCTCTTCGATGTCGTTGTCATCGAGCACGATGGTGCCGGCACCGATCTGCGCAAAGAGCTCCTCGCGACTGCTGTGCTGATGGATGATGCCGAGGTTCTCCACCAGCTGGCTGGTCATCTCCATCTCATGCTGGGCACACCATTCCTCCATCAGCTCCTCGCCTTTCTTCTGCCGCTCGCGCTTCATGCGGCGCAGGACGGCCTCCACCTTATTGCGCGCCTTGGCGGTGGTGGTGAAGTTCACCCATTCCGGCTGTACGCGCAGTGTGCTGGAGGTGAGGATCTCCACCTGGTCGCCGCTCTTCAGCTGATAGTCAACAGGCACCAGCTCGTGGTTCACCTTCGCGCCCATGCAGTGCGTGCCTAGGAAGGTGTGGATGGAGAAGGCGAAGTCCAGCACCGTACAGTCGGCGGGCATCGTCTTGAACTCTCCCTTGGGTGTGATGACCAGGATTTCAGAAGCGTAGAGGTTGAGCTTGATGGTGGAGAGAAAGTCCATGGCTGAGGGCTGCGGGTCGTCGAGAATCTCCTTGATGGTCTGCAGCCATTTGTCGAGTTCCGTCTCCTTGGCTTCGTCATCCTTGGCACCCTCCTTGTACTTCCAGTGTGCTGCGAAGCCGCGCTCGGCCATGTCATCCATGCGGCGTGAGCGTATTTGCAGCTCAATCCATCGGCCTTTTCTGTCCTCTCGTTCCTCCTTCTTCATCAGCGTGGTGTGGAGTGCCTGGTAGCCGTTGGACTTGGGATAGTCCAGCCAGTCACGCGTGCGTGCGGGGTGGGGACGGTAAATGCTGGTGCAAACGGAGTAGATGTGGCGACAGTCGGACTTCTCTATCTTCTGCACGGTGGCATCGTCGAGAGCCACGTTCTTGCCTTCCGCATCTTGCGTCTTGGGCAGACGAGGGTCAAAGACAATGCGCACGGCGAGAAGGTCATATATTTCATCGAACTGGACATGCTTGTTCTGCATCTTCATCCACACGCTGTACGGCCGCTTGATGCGTGCTTTGATGTCATAGTGGAAGTTCAGCGCATCGAGCTCCTTGCGGATAGGGATGATGAACTGTTCGTAATCCGTCTCCAACTGTGGGCGGATGGCCTCAATCTGCTGGCAGATGCGGTCGTGCTCCTCGGGCTGTTCGTAGCGGAATCCCAGCTCTTCCAGCTCTTCTTTCACGCGGTTGAGTCCCAGACGATAGGCCAATGGCGCATAGATATACAGCGTTTCACCGGCAATCTTGTACTGCTTGTGCTGTGGCTGTGACCCCAGCGTGCGCATATTATGCAGGCGGTCGCTAATCTTGATAAGGATGACGCGGATGTCGTCGCTCATCGTCAGCAGCAGTTTGCGGAAGGACTCGGCCTGTGCCGATGCCTTGTCGCCGAAGATGCCTCCGGAGATCTTCGTCAGGCCATCTACAATCTGTGCAATCTTGGGGCCGAAGACGTTCTCCAGATCCTCCACCGTCCAGTCGGTGTCCTCCACGACATCATGGAGCAGGGCTGCACAGATACTGGTGCTTCCCAGTCCTATCTCGCTGCAGACAATCTGAGCCACAGCCAGCGGGTGCATGATATAGGGTTCTCCCGAGAGGCGGCGCACGCCCTCGTGAGCCTTCCGGGCGAAGTTGAAGGCCTTGGTGATGATATCCACCTTCTTACGATGGGGCGACGCCAGATAGCTGTCCAGCAGCTGTTGGAAGGCGTTTTGCACCATCATGTCATCTTTCTCCTGCTTGTTGACATCTTTTTCCATACGATTAGCCTTTATTTGTTTTCTCTCGTTCTTGAGTGTCATCTTAGAATGTCAGGCGCAAGGCCATGCCTGCGCCGATATCTCCGAACCGCGCTGCCGGCAGCTGTCGTTGGCCGGCCGCATTAGGTGCCAGTATGGTGGGCACCACCCGCATCGACAGGTCTTCGCTGATGTCGAAGGTCGAGAGCTCTGCGTCCACGTAAGCGTCGATGGCAGCTATGGCATAGACAGCCACAAAGGCCAGGATGCTCATGTCCCGGTACTTGCGGTAGTAGTTTTTCTTGTTCTTGAAGATTTCCTTGAACTGTTCCTCGCGCCCGCTGATGTCATAGCCCATGGGCAGCATCTTCTCATAGCTCTTAGATGCGGGGTCGTTGTCCATGATGTCCAGGTAGGCCTGCGAATAGTCGCTCAGCATCTGGTTGTTCCAGGAGAGGGCGTAGGCGCACCCGAGGAATCCTCCGTAGATGATGGGCAGCTTCCAGTACTTGCGGTTGTAGATCTGTCCTGCTCCGGGGAATACCAGCGAGAGCCACAGCGAGCGGATAGGGTCGGGCTTGAAGGGCTTGCGCACGGCGGCATCGACCTGCATGAGGAGGCTGTCGGAAAGTTGCGTCAGCCCCAGAGTGTCAGCGCGTAGCGTGTCCGGCACCGCCGTGAGGTTGCGCTCCAGGAGGCTGCTGTCAGGTAGCAACAGCACGCTGTCCGGTGTGATGGGGAACTCGGGGTCGTCATCGACGACCTGCGCCGAGAGCCTCGTCGCGGCGGTCAGCACCAAGAACAGTGCCAACGTCCATCGCCTGTATCGTTCCCTTATCTGTTTCAAATTCCCTAATCTTTAGCTTCGTTTTCCCTTCTCCTCCCCTCGGGGAAGCTGGAAGGGGCCTTTTCTCAATGCTTCAGCCTGTCCAGAATGCTCACGATGCGCTCCATCTCCTCCTCATTGGCAAAGGGGATGGTGATCTTCCCGCGGCCGCGGTCGCTGCAGGTGAACTGCACCTTCGTCTGGAAGCACTCCGAGAGGCGCTCGCGCAGTTCACCGTACTCATGGCTGGCCTGCACAGCCTTGCGGGGGCGCAGCTTCTGGCCGCTCAGGTTCACAGTCTCGCCTTCCATCAGGCGCTTCACGAGTTCCTCCACCTTGCGCACGCTCAAATGCTCATGCTGAATCTGTGCAAACACCTTCAGCTGCATGGCAGGGTCGTCTAATGAGAGGAGTGCGCGGGCGTGCCCCATGTCCATCTCGCGGTTCTGCAGCGCCATCTGTATCGGTGCGGGCAGTTTCAGCAGGCGCAGGTAGTTGGTCACCGTGGCGCGCTTCTTGCCGACACGCTCGCTCAGGCGGTCCTGTGTCAGTCCGTACTGTTCCAGCAGGTGCTGGTAGGCCAGTGCTATCTCCAGGGCGTTCAAGTCCTGACGTTGGATATTCTCGATGAGCGCCATCTCCATGACGTTCTCATCGTCGGCAGTACGGATATATGCCGGTATGGCAGTGAGGCCCGCCCTCTGAGAGGCGCGCCAGCGACGCTCACCAGCGATAATCTCATAGGTGCCGTCCTCCATCTGTCGCAGCGTGATGGGCTGCACAATGCCAATCTCGCGAATGCTGTCGGCAAGCTCGTTCAGCGCATCCTCGTCGAATTCATGACGCGGCTGCTTTGGGTTCGGGTGTATCAGAGTGAGGGCGATCTCGTTGATGCTCGAGGAACCGTCTGTCTTCACTTCGTCTGTCTGTATCAGCGCATCAAGGCCGCGACCCAGTGCCGGAAACTTCTTATGTGGTGCCATATTTTGTTATATTTTAATGAAAAATGATTTTTCACTCCTTACGCTCCCCTTTAGGGGGCTCGGGGGCATTACGCTCCCCTTTAGGGGGCTCGGGGGCATTACTTCTCATTCTTCTCAATAATCTCTTTCGCCAGTTCCAAGTGATTGCGCGCGCCGGAGCTGTCGGCATCGTAGAGGATGGCGGGGATGCCATGACTGGGAGCCTCGGAGAGCTTCACGTTGCGGTTGATGACCGTTTTGAATACCAACTCCTGGAAGTGGCGGCGCACCTCGTCCTTGATCTGGTTGGCCAGGCGCAGGCGCGAGTCATACATCGTCAGCAAGAAGCCTTCGATGGCCAGTCGTGGGTTCAGCTTTGTCTTGATGATTTTGATGGTGTTCAACAGTTTGGAGATACCCTCCAGCGCAAAGTATTCACACTGCACGGGGATGATGACCGAGTCGGCCGCCGTCAGCGCGTTCACCGTGATGAGACCCAGCGAGGGTGAGCAGTCGATGAGGATGAAGTCATAGTCCTGCTTGAGGGGTTGCAGCAGCTGTGCCATCACCTTCTCGCGCTGCGGCATATTCAGCATCTCGATTTCAGCACCCACCAGGTCAATATGACTGGGGATGAGGTCCAGGCCGGGCACATCGGTTTCGAAGATGGCCTCGCGCGCGTCCACACCATTGATGAGGCAGTCGTAGATGCTCGTCTCCACCTCCTTGATGTTGATGCCCAGACCGCTGGATGCGTTGGCCTGCGGGTCGGCATCGATGAGCAGCACTTTCTTCTCCAGCGTTGCCAGCGATGCTGCCAGATTCATCGAGGTCGTTGTCTTGCCTACGCCTCCTTTTTGGTTCGCTAATGCGATGATTTTTCCCATATTTCTTGTTTTCGTCGTTACTTTGAATGTTAGTTCTACGAACTATTGAGCGGCAAAGGTAAGCATTTTCGCTCGGATAACGCGGCTCTTTTAGCTTTTTTCTGGATTATTGCCTCGATTTCTTATTATTTTCCTTACCTTTGCCACGGAAAAAAGTAACCTCTCAGTTGAAAGAACATGAATCTGGACGAACAGTTTATGCGGCAGGCGTTGCTGGAGGCGCAGTATGCCGCGGCTGAAGACGAGATTCCCATCGGGGCTGTCGTCGTCTGCCAAGGGCGTGTCATCGCCCGAGCCCACAACCTCACCGAGCGCCTGACGGATGTCACAGCGCACGCCGAGATGCAAGCCATCACGGCCGCTGCCACGGCGCTGGGCGGGAAGTATCTGACGGACTGCACGCTCTATGTGACCGTGGAGCCTTGTGTGATGTGCGCAGGAGCCATCGCATGGGCACAGCTGGGGCGTCTGGTCTATGGCGCAGCCGACGAGAAGCGGGGCTTCTGCCGCTTTGCGCCGAACGCGCTGCACCCCAAGACACAAGTGGAGCGCGGCGTTCTCGAAGCCGAGTGTGCCGCGCTCATGCAAGATTTCTTTCGTAAGAAGAGATAAGGGGACTGTGGCTGGTTAACGCCCGCCACGTCCGCCGCCGAAGCCGCCGAAGCCACCGCCACCAGGTCTTCCTCCACCCGGTCGTCCGCCGCCGCGTTCGCCTTCTCCTCGTGGTCCGCGACCTTCTTCTGGAGGTGCATCAAAGCCCTCGCGCCGTGCTTCCTTGCTGCCGAGGATGTTGAGGTTATAGATGACGTGTACCATCAGGTAGGAATCGATGGCATTGGACCATGTGTCGCTGCGGCGGATGGCGCTGAGTGTGCGGCTGATGTTGGAGCGCTGGCGCAGGATGTCGTAGCACTCCAGACTGAGCGTGAGCGATTTATTCTTGAGGAATGACTGCGAGAGGCGTGCGTTCCAGATGAGCTCGTTGGTGTTCATCGCTTCGTCGTCATAGCCGCGTCGGCTCTCCTGGGTGATGTCCGTGGCAAAGCTCATGCCCCACGGCAAGTTCACCAGCAAGTTGCCACCGTAGTTGAAGAACCAGGTGTCGAGGTTGGCGCTCTCACGCACATCGTTGCGGGCGTGGCTGAAGTTGAAGCCGCCGTTGGCGCCGACCTCTATGCCGAAGCCGTTCTCGCCCCAGTCATTGCGGTAGTTAATGCGCAGGTTGTCACCCACGGTTGTCTGTTTGGTGGTCGATTTCACCGACGAGGCGCGGTCGAGGCTCATGTACCCCACGCGGTTGTTGTAGTTCACGTCCACGCGGTTGTTGATGTTCCAGTACTTCTTAGGTCCGAGAGCGGTGTTGAAGTTGCCGAAGAAGCCGCCGTCCCAGTTGCCGTTGATATTCTCGGGGCGTGTCTCTCGCGCACCGGTCTCGGTGTCGTAGATGGTGCGGTTGGAGATGCTGTTGAGGGTGTTGTTGAAATAGAGTCGCGTGAACCATCCCATCTGTCGGTCAACGATGTAGTTGTTGTAGAAGATGTTGAAGCGGTTGCTCCACGAGGGGTCAAGCGAGGGATTACCGTGGCTGATGTTCAGCGGGTCGCTGGTGTCGCTGACGTCCAGCAGCTGCGTCATCGATGGCTGGCTCATGCGTCCGTTGTAGCGGGCGCGTAGCTGGCTGGTGTTGGATATCTTCCAACGCAGATCCACGCGCGGTGCCCAGTTGAAGACGTGCCGCGTGACGGTGGTGTCAAGGAGATTCTTGGCATAGTCCATGTACGTGGTCTGCGGCTGCACGCTGACGCCTACATTCATCCGGAACTCACCCACCTGATAGCGGAACATCACGTTGGCATCGTGGTTGTACTCGTTGTATGTGGCATACTGGGAGTTCTCGATGTTGCGAAGTCCGGAGAGCAGTGCGTCGGCGGGTTTGTAGCCGAGGACGAGGGGCTGTATGATTTCATCGCGCGTCATGTCGCCCCACAGATAGGCGTATTCGTCCTTGGTGAGCAGCGAGTCGATGCTGTACATGGAGCGGTCGCTGTCCGAGAAACGGCGCTGGAACTGGTAGCTAATCTGCAGGTTGGCGCCTTTGAAGAGCGGTTCTGTGTAGGAGCCGCGTATGCGCCAGTTCCAACTCTCCGATGGATTCTGCGTATATTGGTTCGTGAAGGTCTGCGGATTGCGCTGGTTCTGGTAGTAGTTGACGAGCGAGCGGCTGTAGTTGTCGCCGCTTGATTCCCCGATGGAACCGCCTAAATCGAGCGTTATGTTTCGCCCGGGTTTGTTCAGTCGGCGGTTGACCTGCACGTAGCCGTTGAGGTTGTAGCTGTGGCTGTCGCCCCGGTTCTGCCGATGGTTGTCATTGACGAGGATGTCCTGATACACCAGGCTGCCGTCCGCAGCGCGCGTGCCGAACTCCTCGAGCGGGTCTGTCATGCCTGCGTCATAGGGGCTGTTGTTGAAGGTGACATTGCGGTTCTCGCTCTCATTGTCGTTGAGGCTATAGGAGAAGTCGGGGCGGAAGATGATGTTGGTCATCGAATCCGGTTGCCACTCGATGCGGAAGTCACCGTTGAGGTTCTTGCTGCGGTTGGTGCTGTTGCTGAGGCTGTTGACGAACTGCGAGGCGGTTGTGGAGAGGAACGATTCACTATTGGTCTTTGTCACCACCTCGTTCTTCTGGTAGCGGTAGCGCACGTTACCGCCCACCTCAATGCGGCCGGGCTCGTTCTGCTTCTTACCATTGTTCCAGGCAAAGTTCGCACCGGGGTTCGCCACCTTCGTCATGCCGTTGCCGCCGCGGCCCCAGCCGCCGAAACCGCGGTCGTTGACATTGTTCATGGAGCCGAGCACGGCGAGGTTCAGCTGATCGGTGAAGCGTGTCAGGTTGACGCGCCCGGAATAGAGGAAGGGGTACTCGCTCCTGACGCTTGACTCGGTGGGCGTGCCGCCGGCAGCATCCACATTCAGATTCCAGCCTTCCGTCATGCCTTTCTTCACAGTGAGGTCCAGCACCGTCTCTTCCTCGCCATCATCGATGCCGGTCATGCGGCTGTAGTCGCTCTGTCGGTCGTAGGCCTTCACCTTGCTCACCATCTTTGCCGTCAGATTCTTGAGCGCCATCTGCATGTCGCCGCCGAAGAATTCCTTCTCATTGACGAGAATTTTCTTCACCTCTTTACCATTTATCTTGATGGTGCCCTCCTCGGTAATCTCCGCGCCGGGGAACTTCTTCAACAGCGCTTCAAAATTGGAACCTTCCGGGATGCGGAAGGCGTCGGAGTTGTAAATGAAGGTGTCAGCTTTCATCTCCATCTGCGATGCGCGTGCTGTCACCTGTGCCTCACGCATTAGCTGGGCGTTGTCATTCAAGGTGATTTCGCCGACGACAATCTGTCGGTTTTTCTTTGAGAGTGAGAGGGGAAGGAAGACGGTCTTAAAGCCCACGAAGGAGGCGCGCAGCAGGTAGTCGCCATCTTTGATGGAGCTGATGCTGAAAGAGCCGTCGGAGCTAGTCTGTTGACCTGTCACCTGTGTGCTGTCCTGGCGCATAATGACGACAGTGGCTCCGGGCAGCGCTTCGCCTGTGGAATCCACCACCTTACCGCTGACCTTACCCTTCTGGGCGGCAGCGGGCAGGGCTACGGCGATGAGGAGCAGGAAACTGAGAATTTGCTTCATTTTTGCGTTTGCTTTTCAAAGAAAGGGGCGGCTCCCTGCCGCCTGCCTTATACTCGAATTGACAATGAAAAAGGCGGGTCGTTTAACGCGCACCCGCCTATTTAACGTTTTTTAGAATACGGAACAAATGTAGAGATAGAGCACCACGGCGGGTATCGCCATCAGGCTGCTGTCGAAACGGTCGAGCATGCCGCCGTGCCCCGGCAGGATGCGCCCGCTGTCCTTGATGCCAATCTGCCGCTTCAGTAGGCTTTCGGAGAGGTCACCCCATGTGCCGAAGATAACTACGACGAGTGCAAAAAGCAGCCATTCCATCGGCGCTAAGATGGGCTGGTAGTAGGCGATTACCTGTGACACAGCTATGCAGAGCACACCGCCACCGATGCTGCCCTCCCACGACTTACCCGGGGAGATGCGGGGGAAGAGCTTGTGCTTGCCGATGAGCGAACCGACACAATAGGCACCGGTGTCGTTGCACCAAAGGAACAGATAGATGGCCATCACGAGCCATGCACCCGTGGCACCCTCTGTAAGCTTCACCACGGTGAGGCCGCTGCCGATGAACTCCAGCAGGCAGAGCAGCGAGAAGGGTAGGGCGACATACACCTGTGCCAGCATGGTGTAGGACCAGTTGTTCAGCGGACTTTCGCGCTGCAGGTAGAGCTCCGTAATCATCAAATACAGTATGCTCAGCAGCCAGGGCACGAACAGTACGCCGGCACCGGCGATACCAGCGGCATAGCCGAAGAAGCCCACAAAAAGACAGCCGCCTGCCACGGTGGTGATCATGCGGTTCACGCTCACATCGGCCCTGCGGTTCACAATGCCTGTGAACTCCCATACGCTCAAAACGGTGATGAGCAGGAAGAGCAGGCCGAAGGTGAGGGGGCTATGGAGAATGCCGCCAATCATGACGGCGATAAAGATGATGCCCGTGAGCGTGCGAACGATGAGGTTCTGGACTCTCCCCCCGCCCTCCCTATTAGGGAGGGAGTTATTACCTTTGCTATCTGTTGAATCTTTCATATCTGACCAATTTTTAATAATCAATGATGTTACGACGCGGACGACTGCTCAGTGGATTCCGCTCCCTCCCTGTTAGGGAGGGCGGGGGGAGAGTCTGGAGTGGCCCCTTCTTCTTCTCCTTGCTTCTCCAACAACTCCTCTGTGCGGCTGACCCACGGACGCTTGCCGAAGATTTTCTCAACATCCTCGGCATAGATGACCTCGCGCTCCACGAGCAGGTCTGCGAGGGCGGCGTGGCCTTCGCGCTTCTCCAGAAGCAGCGCCTTGGCGCGCTCGTATTGCTCGGCAATCATCTTCTTCACCTCGTCGTCGATTTTCTGCGCCGTGGCCTCGCTGTAGGGGCGTTGCCACTGGTATTCCGATTGGTTGTAGTAGCACAGGTTGGGCAGTGCATCGCTCATGCCCATGTAGGCAATCATGCCGTAAGCCTGCTTTGTCACGCGCTCCAGGTCGTTCATGGCGCCGCTGCTGATGTGGCCCGTGAAGAGCTCTTCGGCAGCGCGTCCGCCCAGCGTGGCGCACATCTCGTCGAGCATCTGCTCCTTGGTGGTAATCTGTCGCTCCTCGGGTAGATACCAGGCAGCACCTAACGCGCGCCCGCGCGGTACTATAGTTACTTTAATGAGCGGGTTCGCGTACTGCAGGTTCCACGAGATGGTGGCATGACCAGCTTCGTGCAGGGCGATGGTGCGTTTCTCCTCTTCGGTCATCACCTTGGTCTTTTTTTCCAGACCGCCCACGATACGATCCACGGCGGCGATGAAGTCTTCCTTCGTGACGCTCTGCTTGCCATGGCGCGCTGCTATCAGCGCTGCCTCATTGCACACGTTGGCGATGTCGGCACCGCTGAAGCCCGGTGTCTGGCGTGCCAGCAGGTCGATGTCGAGGCTCTTGTCCACCTTGATCGGTTTGAGGTGTACCTTGAACACGGCCTTGCGCTCGTTCAGGTCGGGCAGGTCCACGTGTATCTGACGGTCGAAGCGTCCGGCACGTAGCAGCGCCTTGTCGAGGATGTCGGCACGGTTCGTGGCGGCCATGATGATGACACCGCTGTTGGTGCCGAAGCCGTCCATCTCGGTGAGCAATTGGTTCAGCGTGCTCTCGCGTTCGTCGTTGCCGCCCATCATGGCGTTGTTCGCACGGGCACGTCCCACAGCGTCGATTTCATCGATGAAAATGATGCACGGTGCCTTCTCTTTTGCCTGGCGGAACAGGTCGCGCACACGGCTGGCGCCCACGCCCACGAACATCTCCACGAAGTCGGAACCCGACATCGAGAAGAAAGGCACGTCGGCCTCGCCTGCCACGGCTTTCGCCAGCAGCGTCTTACCCGTGCCCGGAGGGCCTACGAGCAGTGCGCCCTTGGGAATCTTACCGCCCAGGTCCGTGAACTTCTGCGGGTTCTTGAGGAACTCTACAATCTCCTGCACCTCCTGCTTGGCTGAAGCCTGACCGGCCACATCCTTGAAGGTCACCTTAGACTCGTTCTCGCCACCCTTCTCTACCAATTGCGCGCGTGAGCGACCCACATTGAAGATGCTGCCCATACCGCCACCTCCGCTGCCCATGCGCCGCATGATGAACATCCACACGAAGATGATCAGCAGCAGCGGGAACAAGTTCCAGAAGACCTGCATGAAGGTGTCGTTGGAGCGCTTGTAGCTCAGCTCACCGTTGAAGTTGCCCAGCTCGCGTTCGGCGGTCACGAACTCCTCCAGCTTGTCGGCAGAGCCGTATTCTGCCTGCACGAAGGGCGCTTTCCCTGCCTGATCCACGCCTGTCTTGAAGACATCGCGGATATGATCGGGCTTCACGAACATCTGTACTGTGCCCTCGTCCTTGTTGGCTACAATCTTATTGGCGTAACCCTGTTTGACATACTCTTGGAAGGTGGTGTAGGGCACGTTCTTTGATGCGGCGGCACTCCAGGGAAGATCTTTGTCGCCGATGACGGAGAGGCAACCCAATGCGATGGCAATTAAGACATACACCCACATGAAGTTCATGCGCGGCTTCTTGTTGTTCTTGCCGTTGCGCTGCGTGTTTTGCGGCGCTCCGTTGTTCTTATTTTGTTCAGCCATTATCGGATGTTAATCTATCTATCAATCATAAAACCTAATCTCCCCTCCCTCGCTCGGCCCGCAGGGACGCTTGACCCTTCAAGAACAGTAGGGGGCGAGGGAGAGGCCTAATCTAAATCAGGAACCTCCGTAATCTCCGCATCAGCCCACAGGTGTTCCAAATCGTAGAACTCGCGCAGCTCGGGCAGGAAGATGTGCACGATGACGTCTGTATAGTCCATCGCCACCCATTGTGCATTGCGCATGCCGTCCACGGCCGTGGGCTTTGCGCCGGTACCCTTGCGGGCGAACTCACCTATGCTCTCTGCCAGTGCCTGCACATGGGAAGGCGAATTGCCCGTGCAGATGACAAAAGCCTTGCAGATGGTGTCTTCCAAGCCTGTGAAGTCGGCAATCACGATGTCGTGGCCTTTCTTCTCCTGAATGCCGGCTTGGATGTCTTTAATCAGTTGTTCTGTCTGTAAATTCATTGTTATGTGTGAAAAACTGGTGGCAAAGATACGACGAATTCCCCGAACAACAGGAAAAACAAGCATAAAATTTGATTTTTTTAGGGAAAAGCTTGCACGTTTCACAAAAACAGCCTACCTTTGCACCCGCAAATCAGAAATGAGGCGCAGTTTAGTCTTTAAACTTTAATCGGCTTTAAACTTTAAACTCTAAACTTTCAACAAACCTTGGGCTATGGTGTAATGGTAACACTGCAGATTCTGGTCCTGCCTTTCCTGGTTCGAGTCCGGGTAGCCCAACACAGAAGACCTTCCTGACGCAAGCGGGAAGGTCTTTTTATGTTCTTTTATCGGTCGTAGCGTGCCACAATCTCATGTGCGAGATGTGAGGAATAATGGAAAAACGTCCCGCAGATACGCGTTTTTGGGGTAAGATATAGAGATATAATAAAAGTATTGCTTATCTTTGCGGCCAGAAAACAACCAACGCATTTACCGCATGTATCTCTCAGAATACAATGTGAAGAAGCATGTTTCTTGCATAAGCCTATTCCTGTCTTTCATGTTTTGCTCATCCCTACCAGTTCACGCCCAACGCACGATTGCCTTTGACGGCATCGAGAATGCTCGTGACATGGGCGGACTTATTATGCAGGACGGGCAGACTGTTCGCAGCGGAATGCTTATCCGCAGCGGCAGCCTTGCTCAGGCCAGCGACAGCGATGTGGCCCTGCTGAAAGAGCGCTACAAGCTGACGGATGTCTTTGATTTTCGCTTTGAGGCTGAAGCTGCTGGTTCTCCTGACCGCGTGATTGACGGTGTGAACTACACGCACCTCTCTACGCTCCCGAAGACCTTCTTGGCAGCCTTCACCAAGACACAGGTTGATACGGCCAAGATGCAGATGAGGGACATGATGGCTACATTGATGAAATATGCTGTTGTTCCTCAGGTTCAGCAGATGGCGCGACAGCTGTATCCGGCTATCGTCACCGACACGCTCTCCCAACGTTACTATGGCACATTCCTGCGTGGTGTGCTGCATGCTCGAGGCGGTGTCCTCTGGCATTGCTCCCAGGGCAAGGACCGCGCCGGTTGGGGCTCAGCCTTCCTGCTGGCAGCACTCGGCGCCAGTCGGGAGGTGATTGTTGAGGACTTCGAGCTCTCCAACCAGAGCTATGCGCCGCTGTTGGCTGTCGCGGTGGCTAAGGTGAGCGAGCAGGGTGGCAGCGACGAGGCGGTGGCCTTCATCCGCGCGATGGTTGGCGTGAGCCGCGAGAACTTCGAGGCGACGCTGGACCTGATAGACCGAACGTACGGCTCGCTGCCCGCATACATTGAGTCTCAGCTGGGATTCTCACAGGAAGAGCAGCGACAGCTGAGAGAGAAATACCTCTTTTAACAGAGTGTCGATCGTTACACAAGATAAGTATGGCCAATAAGCCTTTAGATACAGACTTGCTCGACCGCGCTATCATCTTCGCGGTTCGCGCACATGCCGGCACCGAGCGTCGCGGCAAGGGCTTCCCCTACATCGTGCATCCGATGGAGGCCGTGGAGATTGTGGCCACGATGACGCGTGACCAGGAACTGCTGGCCGCCGCCGCTTTACATGACACGGTGGAGGACACCGATGTCACCGTGGAGCAGCTGCGCGCCGTCTTCGGTGACCGCATCGCCGCGCTGGTGGCTGCGGAGAGCGACGTTGTCTGTGAGGGCGTCAGCGAGGAAGCAAGCTGGCACACGCGCAAGCAGGCTGCCATCGACCGTCTTGCACGCGCCCCGCACGATGCCAAGATGGTGGCCTTGGGCGATAAGCTCTCGAACATGCGTGCCATAGCCCGTGACTATGCCATGCAGGGCGATGCCCTTTGGAACCTTTTCCATGTCAACGACCCGAAGGAACACGAGTGGCACTATCGCGGCCTGGCACAGTCGCTCAGCGAGCTGCAGGACACATTTGCATACAAGGAATTTGTACAACTCATCAATCAGGTGTTCAAGCATGAGGCATAAAGGGTGGATGCATAGAATGAGACTGTGGGTGGCGGCTGCCGTCATCAGCGTTTGCACCTCGGCCAGTGCGGAGGAGGACACCATTGTGTTCACGCCACAATGGAAGCCGCAGGCGCAGTTTGCCGGGTACTATGTGGCAGAGGCGAAGGGCTTCTACCGCGAGGCGGGCGTGAAGGTGCGCATCCAACATCCTACGGGAACCCAGTCGTCGATTAGCTATCTGCGCGACGGTGAGTGTCAGGCTGCCATGTTCCAGCTCAGTCAGGCGATGGAGATTGTCGATAACGGCACTCCGCTGGTGAACATCCTGCAGACATCCATGAACAACGCCATGGTCATCGTCTCGGCCACCGACCGCAGCCCGCTGACGCTGAAAGGGGCGCGTGTGGGTATCTGGAGTGTGGGTTTCTGGCAGTTGGCCGTCTGCATGAACATCAGAGAACGCATGGATTACCAGTGGGTACGCTTTGCTCAGAATATGAACCTGTTTATCTCCGGTGTGCTCGATGCCACGGTGGCCATGAGCTACAACGAATACTACCAGTTGATGCAGGCTGGCATCAAGATGACCGACAAAAATGTCTATCGCTTCTGCGACCACGGCTACAACGTGCAGGAGGACGGCGTGTATATGACGCGCAACTTCTATGAGGCGCATAAGGAGCAGGCGCGCCGCTTTGCCCAGGCCAGCCGGAGGGGGTGGGAGTGGGCTGCCGCGCATCCCGAGGAGGCGCTGGACATCGTGATGCAATACGTAGAGCAGCACGCTGTTGCCACCAACCGTGTGCTGCAGCGCTTGATGCTCAAGGAAGTGCTGCGCTTGCAGTTGGATCGCCACTCCAAGAAGCGTGAGTTCCGACTGCGCCCCGACATGGTGCAGCTGGCAAACAAGCTGATGACAGAGTGCCGGATGCTGAGCCGTGAGATAACCTATGAAGAACTGAAGGCAGATGAGTAAGATTGTAGCCTATATCCGTCGGAAACTCTCCGTGAGAGTCGGCCTCATGGTGGTCGTCTTTGCTGCCGTCATCTTCGTCACAGCACTCAGCTTCCTGTCCTATCAGGCACGCAACGCGGTGCGGCAGGAAGCCATCAGCCGTGCCACGCTGATTCTCGACAAGACATCGCTGCGTGTGGAAGGCATCATGAATCGTGTGGAGGTGGCCACGCACATGACCAAGTGGCTCGTGGAGCGCCACCCCGACAACCCCGACTCCATGATGGTCTATAGCCGCGGACTGCTGGCTAACACCCCCGACTTCTACAACGCCTCCATCGCCTTTGAGCCCAACTATTTCAAGGATAAGGGCCTCTACTACTCCGCTTACTCCAAAAAGCTCCGCCGCAGGCGGGACTCAGTCGCCGGCGATTCCATACGCACCATTCAGGGCGGCAGCGACAGCTACCAGTATTTCTACATGGACTGGTATCTCATGGCTAAATTGCTCGGCCGTCCCAGCTGGACGGAGCCCTATATTGACTACGATGCGCCCAGCGGCACCAGCGAGATGGTGACCAGCTATTGTGAGCCTCTCGTTGGTAACAACGGGCAGGTGATGGGTGTTATCAACACCAGCTTGTCCCTGAACTGGCTCTCCCAACTGATTACCTCCGTCAGGCCCTATCCCCATTCCTTCAGCATGATGATAGGTCGTGGCGGCACCTATCTGGTGCATCCAGACAGCACGAAGATTATCCGCGAGACGATATTCACACACACTCTGGAGCAGCCCGATACGGCGATTACCGCGTTGGGCCATGCCATGCAGCGCGGCGAGGAGGGCATGAAGCGCATGAACCTCTACGGTATTGAGAGCTACGTCTTCTACAAACCTCTCGGCCACACCGGCTGCAGCATGGCTATCGTCTGTCCCGAAAGCGACGTGTTCAGCGGATTCAACAAGCTGCGCCGCACCGTGACGGCCATCGTGATGGTGAGCCTGTTGCTGATGCTCTATGTCTTCATCCGCGTCATCTCCCATGAGCTCAAGCCCCTGCGCCGTCTGGTAAAGGGTGCCGAGACTATCGCCTCCGGGCAGTTCGATGCGCAGTTGCCCGAGTTGCAGCGCATCGATGAGATAGGCCAGCTGAGCCACTCGTTTGCGGATATGCAGCAGTCCATCGTGAAATATATGGATGAGCTACAGGACACCACCGCGCAGAAGACCTCTATTGAGCGCGACATCCATATTGCCAGCTCCATACAGATGGGTATGCTGCCCACCAACTTCCCCACCTATCCTGACCGCGACGACGTGCAGATTTTCGCCTCGCTGGTGCCTGCCAAGGAGGTGGGCGGCGACCTGTTCGACTTCTATTTCCGTGATGAAAAGCTCTATTTCTGCATTGGCGACGTATCGGGGAAGGGTGTGCCGGCCTCGCTCTTCATGGCTGTCACCCGCAGCATCTTCCGCACCGTGTCGGCCCATGAGACGATGCCCGACTGCATTGTGACGGCCATGAACAAGACGATTGCCGAGATGAACAAGCGCTACATGTTTGTGACGCTCTTTGTCGGTGTGCTCGACCTGCACACAGGACATCTCCACTACTGCAACGCCGGCCACGACGCTCCGCTGCTTGTGGGCCAAGGTATCAGCGAGCTACCTTGTGACTCGAACATCCCCGTGGGCTTCAGGCCCCAGTGGCAGTAC
Source organism: uncultured Prevotellaceae bacterium (assembly GCA_900316355.1). Taxonomy (GTDB): domain Bacteria; phylum Bacteroidota; class Bacteroidia; order Bacteroidales; family Bacteroidaceae; genus Physcousia. Next base: position 63,099 of record ONCQ01000004.1, read on the forward strand.
ACCTTGCAGGAGGCACAGATATTCCCCGGAACCACCATTTTCCTCTTCACCGACGGCCTCACCGAGGCGATGAACGCTGTCAAGGAGCAGTTCCAGATGGCGCGTGTCAACGACGTGGCCGTGCAGGCACTGGCGCACGGAGAGCAGCAACCCAGACAGCTCATTGCCCTCATGACCGACGCTGTCAGCCAGTTCGTCGGCGATGCCGAGCAGAGCGACGACCTGACGATGATGGCCATCCAGTATCTCCGGTCGCAGGAAGAACAATAAATCATCAGAAATATATGGTAAAGACAACAATCCAAGAGCACGACGGAGATCTCGTTGCCATCCTTGAGGGCAACCTCGACACCCCAGCAGTCTCCGAGACAGAGAAGGCGATGGCCCCTCTCTATGACAATAAAGGCAAGGACATCATCATCGACTGCACCGACCTGCAGTATATCTCTTCCGGTGGCCTCCGCATCTTCCTCAGCATCCTGCAGAACGCCGAGGAGAAGGGCGGCGAGGTGTACATCAAGGGCATCACCACCAACGTGCGTGCCGTGTTTGCCATGACAGGATTCATCAATATCTTCAAGTTCAAGTAAGCCTATGAATCTGGACTCCCACTGCGAGATGCTCATGCAGCAGTATCGCGAGCTGCGCCCCACCTTAGACCGCCTGTCCCAGGAGGCCTACGACCAGCTATGCCAGGCGCTGCACGAGCAGGGCATCTATGTCACAGCCATTGAGCATAGGGTGAAGAGCGAGAAGTCCTTGGCGGGCAAGCTGGAGCTGAAGGGGGCGAAGTATAAGACCATCAATGACATCACCGACCTCGTGGGAATCCGTGTCGTCACCTTCTATGTGGACGATGTGGAGAAGGTGGCCGCTATTTCCCAGAACATCTTCGATGTCGATTGGGAGAAGAGTGTGGACAAGCGCAAGCAGCTTGAGCTCAACCAATTCGGCTACAGTTCTCTTCATTTCATCTGCCGCCTCAAGACGGGAGGCCCGCGCTTCGAGCTGCAGATGCGCACGGCGTTGCAGCATGTATGGTCAAATCTGGTTCATGACACGGGCTACAAGGGTGAGGTGAAGATTCCTCGCGAGTATCTTAGACAGTTCAGCCGCCTGGCAGGACTCATGGAGCTTGCCGACGATGAGTTCAATCGTCTGCGCCTGGTGCTCACGGACTACCGCAGGCAGACACAGGCTTTGGTGAAAAGCGGGCGCCTTGATGAGGTGCCCCTGTCCACCGGCTCCTTCCGCAATTTCCTCGAGCTGCGGCCCTTCGACCGCCTGAACGGCCGCATCGCTGCCATCAATCAGGCTGAGATCTACCCCGTCTCACTCATGCCCTTCCTGCCGGTGCTGGAGTCTTTTGGGCTGGAGACGCTGGGTGATGTGCAGCACTTCATCGACACCAACAGCGACGATGCCCACCAACTGGCCATCTCCCAGCTGGCTGTCACCGACCTCGACATCCTCTCCTCCAGCGCCGCGCTGCTGAACCTCTGTCTGGTGCATGTCCTGAAGCATGGCGGCGGGCACGACGAGCTGAAGGCTATCTATGACACCGTCAACGGCGAGACGGACGCCAGCGGCTTGCTGGCAGACATGATCCTGGAGCAGGCGGCAACGCTGCCCTTCATGCAGAAGAAGAAAACCAAACTATAATAAACCGACAACACACTTACGTTATGGATACGGATTACAAAACCATAGATCTCACCGCCTGGACTCAGGTGGGAGAGGGTGGCAACGGAGCCACCTACACGAACCCTGCCGAGCCGGGCGTGATTCTCAAGGTGAGCCATCGCGTCGATGGAACCTATGAAGTCGTCAGCAAGGAGTTCTACACCTCCAAGGCCGTTTATGACCTCGGTCTTCCCACGCCGCAGATGCTGGAGATGGTGCGTGTGGGCGATGAGTATGGCATCAAGAGCCAGCTGATTGCCAAGAAGAAATCCATTGCCCGCCTCAGCGGTGAAGACGACGCTGCCATCGACGGACTGGCAGCCCGACTGGCAGAGCAGGTCAAGCAGCTGCACAGCACCGTCGCCACAGGGCAGAAGTGGCTGCCATCCATGAAGGAGCAGATGCTGAAGGCGCTGGCCACGACCAGGATGGTCGGCAGCAAGACGCGCAAGCGCCTCACCGAATACGTGGAGAGCCTGGAGGATGCGCCCACACTGCTGCATGGAGACCTCTCGCTGGGCAATCTTATCATCGACCTCTCCGATGACAAGCCCTACTGGATTGACCTCGGTCGCGCGGCGCATGGCCTGCCCATCTTCGATCTCGCCCACCTGTATCTCTACTGCACCATCTTCTCCAAGCAGAAGCGCGTGCAGGAGATAGCCCACATGACCACCCAGCAGCTGATGCACTTCTGGGACAGCTTCGCACTGGCCTACAACGGACCCGAGGGACTGGAGGCCTTCACGGCCCAGTGCAGGCGCCATGCAGGACTGGACATCATCCTGCTCGGGTACATCCAGACGCTGAACTGGCATGAGCGCCTCTTCCTGAGTCTGCTGGCCAGACTAATCATCAAGTAACCCTCGCGCATTCATAATAATCACCTTAACGATGAATGTTTCAAAGGACAGAAATTCCTAAAGTATATGGAAGAAAGAGAAGAAAGACACGTCGCCGACGGACACTACAAAGACAAGTGGAATCTGATACTCTCCGAGAAACGAACATGTGAGAAAGGAGAAATGACAGATCCTGATGGAGGGAATCCCTTCGAGGACGATTACGGGCGGTTGATCACCAGCGCTCCCGTGCGACGCCTGCAGAACAAGACGCAGATATTCCCTCTGGAGCGCAGCACCTATATCCGCACACGCCTCACACACTCGCTGGAGGTGTCCTACATCGCAGGACTGCTCGGACAGAAGGTGGAGCTCTTCCTCCGGGAGAGGGGCGATATGCCCGAGGGCAAGAGCGGCTGGCTCTGCTCGCTGCTGCGCACGGCAGGCCTTGTGCATGACATGGGTAACCCGCCCTTCGGCCACTTCGGCGAGGAGGCTGTCAAGGACTTCTTCCGCACTTATCTGAAGAACGACGCCCAGGGACTGAGCGACCTGGAACGCGCCGACCTGGAGAACTTCGACGGCAACGTGCAGTCGTTCCGCATCCTCACCAAGCTCCACTACCTCGGCGATGCCGCCGGCTACAATCTCAACTACTCCACGCTGGCAGCACTCATCAAATATCCCTGCAATGCGCTGGAGGGGAATCTCGGCGCCTCCACCAAGGAGATTGCGCACAAGAAGTTCGGCTATTTCGCTTCTGAGGCAAACCTCTTCCAAGCCCTCAGCGATTATCTGCAGATGCAGGGGCGCCGCTGCCCCCTGGCCTATCTCTTAGAGGCCGCAGACGACATCGCCTACTGCACCTCCGACTTAGAGGACGGCGTCAAGCTCGGGGCCGTCAGAGTGAACCAGATCTACGAGTTCTTCGACCAGGAACTCACGGAATACCACGACTATGTGATGAACAATCTCGATGGCATCCTCGAGAAGTACAAGAACGAGGGCAAACTCAAAGACGCCATCCTGACACAGAACATCTGCACCTTCCTCCAGCGTGAGATGATCTCCGCCACCGTGCGATGCTTCGTGGAGAACTACGACAGCATCATGCGCGGCACCCTGGAACACGAGCTCCTTGAAGTCTCCGCTGCCGGCGACATCCGCAAGGTCCTGCGCCAGCTGCAGCTCCAGATGTTCCGCTACAAGGCAAAGGAGAAGAAGGAACTCGCCGGATGGGAAGCCATGCACAGTCTGCTCGGCATCTTCGTACGCTGCTGCGAGGAAGAGCATCTCGATACGACCGCCAACACCTACGCCGCACACATCTACAACATCATCTCGGCCAACTTCCGCCAGAACTACGAGACCTTGGAGACATACCCCAACGACCGCTATAACCGCCTCCGTATGGTCGTGGATTTCCTCACCAGTCTCAACGACCGCGACGCCATCGACCTGTTTAAGGAGCTCAAGGGCGCTACAGTCTGATAGTATTTGCCACCAGTGACAAAACAATTTGCCACTAGTGGCAAAACCATTTGTCACCAGTGGCAAATTCATGAAGCATGAGTTCTTATCGGCCTACGACGACTTTCTTGCCGCCAATGATATAGGCACCCGCGGGCAGGTCGTGCAGGTCCTTCGCCTTGGCACGGATCTTCTGTCCGCTGAGCAGATAGACATCTGTGGCGGCATTGTCGGCTTTGATGCTTTCAACACCTACGGGAACGCTGACCGTCAGTGTGCCTTCCTCTCTTGTGACCGTGTAATAGTCGGAGGTGCCGCTGTTAATCAGGATGTTGTAGGTGCCGACTGCCGTAGGTGTTCCGCCGGGCACATAAGCGTAGGGTAGGCGCGAGAAGGTCGATTCCAGCGTGTCATCGCCGACTAAGCCGCTGACGATGAGGTCGAAGGTGGGCAGCTCTTCTCCCAGAATCATGGCGGCATCATCCACATGTATGGTCAGATTGGCCTTACGCACGATTAGCTTGCCGTTCTTAAGCGTCAGATGACGGTTAGTGGAGGTGCCGCGCGAGACCACGATTTCGTAGGTGCCAGGCTTGGTGGTGCTGGTGACCTCCGTAGAGAGCACAGGTTCGCCCTTGAGCGTTCCTCTGCCCATGGTCTTAAAGGTCAGCGTCGGCACTTCCTCACCATAGTCCATTGTCTTGCCCTCTGCGATGACGGTGACCGCTTCCTCATAGACAGCGAAAACGGCGGTGTAGGTGGCATCTTGGCTGACAGTGAAGGTGTAGGTGGCATCGGTGGAGAGCTCGGTGCCGTCCTCGCTCTGCCAGCAGATGAATTCATAACCCTTGGCGGCAGTAGCTGTGAGCGTCACCTCTTCGCCGTCATAGTAGGTGTCGCTGCCTGTGACAGTTCCCATTCCGTAGGGCTGTGCCTCTGCGCGGATGGTGCGCTTGGCGGGAGCTGTGCCCGGCTCGAAGTTGGCCTTCAGGGCGTAGCGCTCCCCTTCAGTCTTGAAGGAGGTGACGAAGGTGTAGCGGGCATCGCGAGAAACGATGTTGCCGTCCTTGTCCGTCCAGCAGCGGAAGTAGTAGCCGGCGGCAGGGGTAGCGTGGGCATGAGCTGTCATGCCAGAACTGAAGAAAATCTCTTCATTACCAGCGTTGTTGTTGTCTTTAAGGCCCACGGTGCCGACCTCTATGGATGGTGAATAGGCTAAGACTGATCCGCGTATGCCCCAGTCGGTCTTCAGGTGGTAGATAATGTCATTCCCGATGCACTCTGTCTTATATTCATATCTATACGAGTCTTCTTTCCAAACAGATGGCAGGTCGAAATGCAGGTTGAAAAGGAAATCTCCATAGCTGTAATGCGTTGTAGAGTTGCCGCTATGGAAGGTGAGTTCTCTGACAATACTTTCCTCATTGGTGAAGTCAACATCAATCTCCTGCGTCCCAAAGGTGTGACTCATTCCACCCCCATCTATTCGCATCAGTTGTATGGGTAATGTCCCTTTGTAGGCGCGGCAGTTGGCAGGCTTTTCCAGTCGGACACTTACGCGAATGGAGTCGGCATCGATGTAGTGGTCGGCATCGGCGTTCAGCACCGTGAGCGTGGCACGGATGCGGGGGTAGAGGGCAATCTCGACGTTGCTGCCAGAAATGTTGCATTCGCGGATGTCCACTTTCGGGTGGGAGAACGTGAGGTAGCTGTAGAGAGTGACGTTGGTTGACGCAATGTTCCGGAGCTGCAGGCTGACATGCTGTGTCTCGCCAGCCTTGATGGCGACATGTGTCGAGGCTGTTGTTTGGATAGAAGGGTCTCCGTATTTGGTGTCTGCCCAGTAGGTGAGCGTGACATCCCCCTCATAGTCCTCCTCGCTTTCGTTCCAGATGACGGCATTGTAGGTATTGTTGCTGCCCGCTTCCAGCGTTCCTTCCACGGTTGGCGTCTCGATGCAGGTCAGCTTGATGATGGGCTTGAAATGTGCTACGAGGGCGCAGTCCTCGTCCATGGTCAGCGTTAGCGTATTGTCTTTAGAGACAAGCACCCCGTTCTTGGTCCAATGGTCGAAGTAGTAATTTATATGCATGTATTTGTGCGTATTATAGAATTCTTCATCCCATCTGTATCTGCCTCCATCGTAGAGCATGAAAGGTGCAGCAGTGATACTCATCTCACTGCCTAAGATGATTTGGCCGCTGCTGTCGCTGTTGACGCTGCCCGCACCCTCAGGACTGACGGATACCGTGTAGTTCACCCAACCGGGCACTTTCTTTCCACCACTTACGACGATGCTATATCCGGGACTTCCGTTGTTTTCTATTTTGAAGCTCTTGCTGTCCTCCTGCAGGATAGGTGTTGCGGAGAACCCCAGAATGTAGAGGTAGAACGTTGATATTGTCTCCTTTGGGAGGTTGAGGGGTAGTTCTGCCGATTGCCCAGGCTTGAGATTGATGTCGAGGTCGGTGGAAAAGACATCCCCTGAGTTGGCTGTTGACAGCTTCACGTTCACCTTGCCGTTGACCGTAGGTGCATAGCCATCAGGCTCAGGGTATTCGATGCGCAGGGTGGCGTTGAGCTTTGTGTCGTGAATCCAGTAGCTGTTGTATCCGTCGTCTTCGGCCTCGGGCAGCTCGGGGATGTTGGTGGTTACGCGAAGAATCGGGAAGGGAGCCATGGCGAATTCGCTGCCACTGACGTGTATGTCGCCGATGTAGCTGCCAAGGTAGAAGTGGTTCTGGGTATTGTCGGTACGCATACTCCAGGGTGTGATGTTGGTCATCGTGACGGTCTTTGTCTCGCCGGCGGCGAGGCTTACCATCTGTTCGGCCAGTATATCCTGTGTGGTGCTGTTGAAGATGCAGAGCGGACCGATGTAGTCACCGCCGTCGTTGCGGATGGTGAAGGAGGCGCTGAATTTGTCGGTGTAGTGATAGGTGCCCGTGATGACAGGTGCTGCTGTGCAGACGAGTTTGGCATCAGAGATGGGTGTCGTGGTGTAGTCCATTGGCGTGAGCGTGAGCGTCTGTCCGCTGACGACAGCCTTAACATAGAAGACATCGCTGTCTAAGCAGCGCTGCCAGGTGCTCTCGCCCGCTTTGCGACAGACGGGTACAATCTGGTACTCGCCGTCGGCTACCTCTTCACTGATGCTGACGCTGAAGCTGTTGCTGAGGATGTCGCCCACGCGAGCGCTGGCGGTGGCTGATGAGAGCAGCGAGCGCTGCACATCATCCTGATACAGGGCCAGAGCGTAGTCGATGCCGGCGGCATGAGTGGTCACGAACAACCTGGGCGTAATGGCAACGCTTGGGAAGTTGCCGGTGGCGGCAGAGCGCTGTACCGTCGTCTGACTGGTGGCGATGCTGTGGCAAGCCAGTGCGGCTTTCGTGTCAGTGTATCCAGATGGCACGCAACCGATGATGGCATCTTGGTCACTGGCGTAGCCGTCGCTGGAGCTGCCGCCTCCCGTGCCGCGTCCTTCAGGGTTCATCACCTGCAGGCGGAAGAAGCCATTGTAGTCGCCACCCCATCCCCAGTCAATGTGGTAATAGTCTTCAGATGCATAGCCGTCGCAGACAAAGGCATGACCGCTGCTACTGCTTTGACCACTATAATAGACAGGATGCCCCTGCCGCAATTCATTATAGATGACGTAGAGCCAGTCTTCGTAGTCGTAGCCTTCTGAGGCTACATAGCTGACACTGTTTCTCCTCCGCTTAACAAAACGGTAATTTGCATCATACCCAAAATAGTTTGCCAGCGCTGGAGCCACATTCTGGCTGTAGGCTGCGGAGGAATTGGCACCATAGTCCATCTGCACAGCCATGCCGCAGTAGAGCATCAGTTCGCTGACGGCCTTCTGCTGTGCTTCTGTGGTGGCATCCCATTCCGCACGCGGCATATTTGCCCAGTCAATGGCTGTGCCGGCTGCAATGTCGGGATGTGTGAAGTTGAGGCGCTCAGCGACGCGGTTAGGGATGGTGGCCGTCGTCTGTGCGGGGTGCTGCCAGTAGTTCATGACCTGTGCCATGGCGGTGGCGACACAGCCGGTGACGCATTGCTTGCCGTTGTCCATGGGACAGAGCAGGTTATAGGGTGAAAGCTGATTCCACTCTGTGCGGAGCAGCGGAGCGATGGGCGTGCGTGAGACGTAAGTCTCGCTGGTGGCTGTCAGCGTCGTGGAAGCAGCGGCAGCCTTTATCTGCGCCTTGTACCCATCGAGCCATGCCCGCATGTTAGCGGGCACCTTCGCGGCATCAAACCGGCCGCCATTGCTATAGCCGAGGATGTCCGGCGTGCGCTCCTCACCCGACACGATGACGAAGCCGCCGTTGGCCTCGTCGTTGAAGATGTAGTAGGCATCGTTGACCTCTGCAGCCTTCATGCGCGGAGCCTTGCGCGGCGCTTTCTTCATGCCGCTTGATGATGGCTTTGCGAAGAATTGGATGGCGCGCTGCATGGCCTCGTCTTGCGACACCTGCTGCGCCCATGTGCCTGTGCCCATTGCCGACAGGCAAAGGAGCAAGGCGCAAATAAAAGCTTTCCTTTTCATATTACTTGATTAGTTGTAATATTCAATCTTACGTTTCTGCACGGTGCCGTCAGCCTTGCGGCTGGTCCAGTTGCCATGTTCGTCTGTGACGATGTCAGTATAAGTCTCGTCGTAGGGCTCTTCGGCATCCATGCCTCCCATCTCCACATGCTTCTTCAGCAGGTTGCCGTTGTCATCGTAGGTATAGACATCCTCTTCGATGCTGTCGTAGATGTGGCAGTTGTATTTGGCTACCTTGCCAAATTTGTTGTAAGTGTAGTCCTCGCCATTGCCTTCTGTGTCGGTGAGGCCTTTGACAATGCGTCCGTACTCGTCACGCTCGATACCGGCAGGATACACCTCGCTCAGCTTCTTACCGTCGTGGGTGAGCCAGAAGCCTTTTTCATCAAAAGTGCGCACCACGTTGCCCCATTCATTGATGACGGTGCATTTCTTCACCGGTCCCTGCAGCTCAAAGAGTCCCAGTTCGCCCGGCACGGTGCCTGCACCGACCTTGGCTGTAGTGCCCACTTCCCAGTTGAGGACGAGCTTCTGCACCTTGTTGGTCTTGCAGACGTAGTTGAAGTCTTCTTCGGGAGCATTATAGGGATGGTTGCAGATGTCTCTCACCTCTGCTATCAGCATGAAGTGGGTTCCGGCGGGATAGGACTGGCTGTAGTCGAGGTCCTGACAGCGGCAGTAGCCGGTATATAAAACACTGTCTGCCTCACCTAAAGCCCAGAACTCGATGAAGTGTTCGATGTTTCCCCTTCGCTGTCCGCGCACGTCCTCGGTCAGCTCCACTTCGGCCATCAGCGTGGTCGTCAGTACGGCATTCTCAAGTTTCATGGCATTGAGCCATTTCTGCCGGTCCTCGTCGGGGTCGTCGACAAATTCCAGACTCTTGCCTGTATCGTTGGTTAGCTCGATATTGGTTACTTGGAAGGGCGACACCACCTTCATCGGCACACCCTCGTTCACGTCGGTGACAATTTCACGGTCTAAATAGTTGGCCTTCTCCACTTCCAACTTGTCGAAAGCTGCCAGCAGTTCGTCACGCAGCTTGCGAGCCTTGTCCATATCCTTGTCGCCCTCGTTCTGATAAACTCGCTGTTGAATGGCCGCGAAGGCATTACTCTTGGCATAGAAGTCCTGCACTTGCTCATCGAGCTTGCCGAGCAGGCCGTCGGTTGTGGATTCTCCATTGCTTGAACCGCCGCAGGCCGTCAGCAGTGCTACAGCGCAGGCGACGGAAAAGGAAAGAATAGATTTTCTCATAGTTGAATGATTTTGTATTGTAATTCTGTTCACAGTGTGCGAAGTAGATTCCTCACTCAACCACGCGGCCCAATGCCTTCTTGTAGCCCTTCACGCCATCGGGGTTGTAGATGTAGAATTCGTTGCCGTCTCTGTAGAGCCAGATGAAGTTGTCGGCGGCATCGGTCAGCCATGTGCATGAGGCTACGGAGAGGCGGTTGTAGCCGTAAGGTGAGGTGATGCCTGTCGTTACCTCGTCACCCAGATTGACAGGCTGGTCGAAATGTCCGGCGCGGTAGAGTTGTGTCTCCTCTTGACTATTGTTGGTGCCGGGGCGGCGTGCCAGCATGTCGCCTTTGCTGTTGATGCACAGCTTGCCGAAATTGCCGGCCTGATTGGCTGGCACCTTGGCGAACTCTTCCCATTGGGCATCCTCGTTGGTGGTATCGAGACGATAGACGCGACGGTAAACGGGGAGGTAGATGAAATCCCCCTGCTTGACCAGCTGTGAGGCTTCGGTGTCAGTCTTCCCCTTGATATTGTTTTCCTGTACGTAGGGCTGCGACACCAATGACTTAAAATAGGATGTCTGCTTACCGTCGAGGCCAATGCGCACGACACCGAAATCGTGGGTCGGATTGAAGGGGTCGTTGCCATTGTCAAAGGCGTAGTACCAGCAGGTGCCGTTCTGAACAAGCTGTAAGTTGCCTCCTACATCTTCTCTTGAGTGATGCCATACTCTTTCCCGTTCGCGTACGTTCCACAAATCATACCCGCTGCCGTCTCCCGTTTCCAAGAGAGCATAGTCGCCACAGGTCTGGATGATATCGGTGGCTTTACCGAATTGTGGTGAGGTATTCACGCTCTTGCCATCCCATAGGTACACACCCCATGCGCCCTCGCGAGTGAAAATCTTGTCGCCGGCAACGTTGTATATTTTCTTGATGCGTGGACGTGCGCCCTCATAGACGCCGTCGATGCCCGGGAAGACGACCGATTTCTCACCCGTCTGGCGGTCAATGGCCATGACCGCATTGTTGCTGCCACTCTCCACATAGAATATCGTGTCGCCTGTGACGTGGATAGCTCGTGCGCCCAGCTTGCCGTACATGGCAAACTTGGCAACGGGAGTTGACTTGGGTCTGTTGGTCTTAGTGCGGTAGGCTTGTGCCGACACTTCTTGCACTGCCATGCTCATCACGCCCAGCAGCACACTCATCAATGTCAATTTTGATAGTTTCATGTTGATTTAGATTTAGTTTTTATGAATATGCGGCCGCAAAGATAAGTGTTTTTTACATACGAGTAAATAGTGGTTATCCGCTATTTTTTTGATGACAGTGACTGCCGAGTTGAAATAATGTTGTATCTTTGCAGTCAAGAATCAACAAAATGCTACGCAAGCGAATCATTCTTATATGGTGCCTGATGGTCATTGTCATTCCTGTAAAGGCAATGACGGACAGCTTGCTAATGGCTGAGGTGGCGCGCACTGGGGTGTTGCTCAGGCAGATGCAGTATGACTCGACACTGGTGCAGGTGCGCCGTCTGCTGCCCGCTGCGCAGGAGAATGGCAATGTGCTGGCTGAGGCCGCGTTGCATGGCATTGCTGGCTTTTCACTCTCACGTTCCAATCGCCTGCAGGAAGGTCTGCAGGAGTATATGCGCAGTGCGTCCATTGCCGAGCAGCATCATCTGTTGGAGAAGGCTGTCGGCGAAAAGACAGGTACTATTCTTGCGCTCTTCTCCACGATGTACGGTGAGATGTCGCTGCGCTATCAGAATCAGGGCAATCAGGTGGAGGCGCTGCACTATGCCCGCACGGCATTGCGATGGGTGTCATACGTGAATCAGGCGGAGTTGCGCGTGGGTGTTATGTCGTGTGTCATGCCAGCATTGGCAGCGAGCAGAGAGTGGCTTCCAGCCTACGAACTGATGAAGCAGACGTTCGCAGATGCCCTGGAACTGAAACAGTATGACCTCGCCGTGGTCATGGCGGCTTATCTCATGACCTGCGAGGACGAGTGCTTCAGCCGTGGCCCTGAAGACTGTCCGTGGATGCGGCAGGCTGACAGCATCGTGCACAGGGTAACTACGCGTGGCGCAGCAGAGGAATATGAGCGTATCCGACGCTCGCTCGTTGGCAAATATAAGGGCCAGGCGGAAGACGCAGGAAAGGGTAGTATATCAGACAATGAGAATGAGAGCAAGGTGGAACCTGATAAAGTGGAAGATGTGTCAGCCAGCGACTCTGTCGAGGCTGTACCTGCTGTGATTGAAGACAGACCCGAAGACTTGTCATACCTGTATCTGCTTTTGATGCTGATGGGTATTGTGGCCTTGATGACAGTTGTTTATTATGTATGGCATAGACACAACAGGCAGAAACAGCAGGAAGAGGCTGAACGCCAGATGGCAGAGAAATATGCCGAAGGACAGGAGTATGAGCGCAATCGCCTGGCACGTGAGTTGCACGATGGCGTGAGCAATCAGCTGTTGGCCGTAGAGATGAAGCTCAGCACGGAAGGACTGACCCCTGATACCATGCAGTTGCTCGATGAGAGCCGTGAGCAGGTGCGACGTGTGTCCCACGAATTGGTACAGCCTGAGTTCAGCCGCGTCACACTCGCAGAAGTCCTTGCGAACTATGTGGCACAACTGGATGGCGTGCGGCAGTGTAGCATGAGTTTTACGGCTACGCCCCCGGAGGCTGACTGGTCCTTCATTCCTGCCACCACGGCTCTTGAGATCTACCGCATTGTTCAGGAACTCATTGCCAATATCCTGAAACACTCCGGAGCCACCATGATCTCCGTAGGGCTACATCAAGACAGAGCACGGACCATCATGATTCTCATTAGCGACAATGGTGAGGATGTGGCCGATGATGTCGCTGCTTCCACGGGCATAGGGCTTCGCAACATGAAACACAGAGTCGAGGCACTCGGAGGATCGTTGGAAATCATGCGTCATCAATATGGCAGGGTGGCGAAACTGGTTGTCTGCTTGCCTGAACATCGGTAAAAAACAATAGACAGAAGCAGGCTGAGAACCAAAATCATGGATTTCCGCCACTTCAAATTCCTCACTTTTTAATATATTTGCAGCCGAAAAGTAAAAAAAGGCTCACATGAGAACGTGATAATGCACGGATTTATGTATCTTTGCAACGCCGTTCAGCAGTGAATGTGCATTGATATTAAGGAAGTGCGTTAAGCTTGTTTCAATGTTGATGAATCTCGACAACTCATCATGGAACTGAAATCTGAAATAAGAAAACGTTCTCTCCCTGGTGTTGATTATATACTACGTTATATACAACTCTGGGGCGTGAGCCGTTCCATCGTCCGATTTCAGGCTGTCGAGAGCCCATCAACAGGATGACAGGAGTTGTCTTACGCCTTTTTTTGATGATAGAGAATTTACATCATGGAACAGAATATACACACCTATCTATTGGACGGCATCAGCGTGGCGGTCGTTGACGACCACGAGGTGGTGCTTGAGGGATATCATAGCTATCTGCACAGACTCGGGGTGGCATGTGTTGAGACCTTCACAAGCGCCAACGCCTTACTCCATAGGCTACAAGCGTGCGCGTTCGATGTGTTCATTGTAGATGTCGAACTTCCTGACCTTGATGTCTCATCCCTCATCAACGGCATCAGGAAGCAACAGCCGGAGGCAAAGATTCTCATCAGCACCATTCATGATGAGATGTGGGTCGTCAGCCGGTTGGTAGAGGAGAAGGTTGATGGGGTTATGTATAAGACTAACCAGTTGGAACAGTTGCAGGAAGCCCTTATCGCTGTCCTGAACGGCCAGCAATACTACTGTCGGAAGTTTCGTCGTTCGATGGACAGACTGCAGCTGCAAAATGAGGTGCTCACGAAGCGTGAGATCGAAGTGGTTCGCGCCATTGCCCGTGGATTGTCCACAAAAGAAATAGCACGCCAGCTTTTCATTTCAGAAAACACGGTGGAGACTCACCGGCAAAACATCTTTGAAAAGCTGGACGTGCGTAACATGGCTGGGCTTATCATCAAAGCGATAGCTGCAGGCTATATCAGCGTGGAGGACGCGACGTAGCAATCTTTTCACTTCACGGTGATGCGGAAGACGGGGGCGATGTCGTTGGGATGGGCGGCAGGGATCTGCACGGTGAGGCCGCCCTCGTGCTGCTTGAACTTCACCTTGCCACCGCCGAGGAGGGTCACGGCTTTGACCTTACCGCAGTCGGGGGACTTGGCGAGGGCTTTGAAGGTGAAGCTGCCGGCTACGGGCCATGCCATGATGGTGGCATAGACGGTGGTGGCGCCCTTCTGGGCGTGGGGAGCCTGCACATAGCGCACGTCCTGTGCCGAGTACTTCTGTCCCTCGTTGAAGCCTTGGGCATTCATGGGGTTGGCGGCTTCGGCCAGCGGGCCTTCGCCGAAGGTCTTCCACATGCGGGTGCCGTAGATGCTCTCGCCGTTGATGTCCAGCCAAGCCTTGATGTCGGCCAGCACCTTGCGTTCCTTGTCGTCGATGCTGCCGTTGCCGCGGACGGGGATGTTGAGGAGGAGGTTGCCGTTCTTGGAGACGACATCGATGAGCATCCGGATGACGGTGGCACCGCTCTTGTAGCCGTTTCTGTTATAAACGTTCTGGTCGTAGTGCCACTGGCCGATGCAGGTGCAGGTCTGCCAGTAGGCCTCCTGCGGACGGTCGGGGATGCCGCGCTCCACATCCCACATCATGTAGTCTTTCTGTTCGGGGGTGAGCTGTTTGCCCGTCACCACCACCTGCTGCTGTCCGCCATGCTGCGCGGCGCTGTGGTTGTAGTAGTGTTGCAGGATGTTCTTTCCCACCTGTTCATCACAGCCGTAGAAGGGCATGGCGGTGTCGTCGAAGTAGAGGAGGTCGGGGTTGTAGTCGTTGATGAGCTGCAGCACACGGTTCTGGAATTTCTGCTTATAGGCTGCCGAGGGCAGGCTGGCGCCGTTGCCCCAGTCCCACTGGCTGTGAATGCTTCTGCTCTGCTCCCAACCCGTGGAGTGGGGGTGGTTCTGTGCGTAGAGTTCCTGCGGGTCGAGGCCTTCCCACCACTCTCCGATGCCGTCGGCCTTGGTGAGGTTGCCGTCGAACTTCTGTGACGGCTCCAGCCATGTCCAGGCGTGCGAGGCATGGATGCTGACGCCCAGTGGCAGGCCTGCGGCCTTGCAGGCTTCGCTCCAGCCCTTGACGAGGTCTTTCTTAGGGCCTACGTTCACAGAGTTCCATTCCTGATAGGGAGAATCCCAGAGGTCGAAGTTGTCGTGGTGGTTGCCCAGTACCATGAAGTAGCGGGCGCCCACGCTCTTGTAGAGGTTCACCAGCTCCTGCGGGTTCCACTGCTCGGCCTTCCAGGCGTTGCAGAGGTCCTTGAGGCCGAAGGTGGCGGGGTTGCCGAAGTGGCTCACGTGGAAGTTGTACTGCCCGCTGCCTTCATAGTACATGAAGCGGGCATACCAGTCGCCGTCCTCGGCCTGGCACTGCGGCCCCCAGTGTGCCCAGATGCCGAACTTGGCATCCTTGAACCATTCGGGGCATTGCCATGTGCTGAGTGACTCGTAGTCGTTGCCGAACGTGCCGGTCTTCACGGCCACATCGGCTTTCTGTGCGCCGGCGCTCATGCAGAGAGCCGCCAGTAACGCTGCAATCGAAAGTTTCTTCATCTTTTTAGTGCTCTATGAGTTGGAGGCCGTTCTGCAGGATGCGTCGTTCGTGGCGCAGCGTTTCCTGCCAGATGGCGTGGGTGGGGACGTCGTACTGACTCCAGGCCGAGCCGGTGTAATAGACGAAGGGCTGGCCGGGGGCGTAGGTGGTCTGCAGGATGGCGTGGCCGATGCCGCCGGCGCGCTTCTCCTTCAACGGCACGAACTTCACCTCATTTTTCGTTTTTAATTTTTCATTTTTCATTGGAGGCAAGAAGATGCCGAGATAATGCTCGCCGTTCATGACATTGGGGTGGTCGAGAGCTTCGGCATAGGTGACGAAGCCCTCATTCTTGTTGAGGACATAGCCGTTGGGGTTGCTGTCATGTACGACGATGCCGGTGCAGACGGGGGTGGGCTTGGTGATACCTTCATAGGTGACTTCCACACGGGCGAAATGGCTGCCGCAGTCTTGGGTGATGAGGCGGGTCTCGCGGATGGAGTCGGCGGACGAACCGCCGACAACGGTGGCGGGACGGGCGGGCATGGTTATGCGGACGGTGAAGCGGAGGGGGCCGTTATCGAGGATCTCGGCTTTCTCATAATATAAAGGATAGACGAGGGAACCGTCTTTGGCTATCAAGGCGGGAGCACCGGCACCGAGCGTGGCACCGACGGTGTAGGCATCCATGCCGGCGCCGAAGTTGCGGTGGTAGGTGTAGCCGCGGTGGACTTCATTCCATTCGCCGCCGCGTCCTGCTTTCTTCATCTGCTCGTGCACGCCGTAGGAAGTGAGTTCGTTGTGGTAGAGCTGATCCTGCATGGGGTGGGGCGTGTTCTTGACGAAGGTGTCGAAGCCGTAGGCGTTGTTCTTCATGTTCTTATGGGCACCAGGGCCGTAGAAGCGCCATGCGCAGCGGTCGTTCTCCCACACGAGGTCATCCCAGCGGTTGGGGTAGATGCGGCCGTTACAGGTGAGCTCGTAGTCCTGCGGCTGGCCCTTGATCATGGAGAGGGAGATGCTGCTCTCGGGACGCACGCTGCAGAAGACGAGGACACGGCCGTCGTGGGTGATCTGATAGGGAAGCTCGTTGTTGTCGTTGTCCAGGATGATGAACTCGCGGGCAACAGCGCAGTTGGCTTTCTTCAGGTCCTCCATCTTAGCGACCTCGATGACCTGAGCGATGTTCTCCTTGGTGGGGTTCTTGACCTCGCTGAACCAGAAGCTCTCGTGGCCTCTGTCGATGGGGCGTGCGGCACGGGCACCGCCGGTGTAGCCTGCTGCACCGCCGTTAATGGGACCGGAGACGGTGGGGGTGCCGGGGGTGTGGTGATATACTGAGTTGAGGGCGGGGAGTTGAGTGTTGAGGGGGGAGATGAGGGGATCGGCATTGATGTAGCGGACCATCTCGCAGGCGGCCAGGAGCCATGCGCCTGTGCCGAAGGGGGCTTGGGAATGGGCATCGACGGTCTTGGTGGGGTCGGGCTTCTCGCCGATGGGCTGCACGAAGCCGATGCTGCCGTCGGGCTGCAGGGCGGTCTCAGAGAGATATTTCCAAGCTTTTTGGATGACGGGGGCGTAGGTGGCCTTGTCGAGGTAGCCGTTGTTGACGCCCCAGAGCATACCATAGGTGAAGAAGGCGGTGCCGGAGGTCTCCGGACCGGGAGCATCGTCCTCACAGAGCATGGAACGGCTCCAGTAGCCACCGGGGCGCTGCACACGGGCTACACCCTCGGCGAGTTCGCGGAAGCGCTGCACGAAGATGGCGCGGTTTTTGTAGTCGTGGGGCATGTCGGCCAGCACCTTGGCGAGGCCGGCAAGAACCCAGCCGTCGCCGCGGGCCCAGAAGCTCTTGCCCTCGTTGCAGGCGGTCTTGACCTTCGGGTAGATGTACTTGGCATCGCGGTAGTAGAGCTGCTCGTCCTTGTCGTACATGAGGCTGTCGCTCCAAAGGAAGTTGTCGTAGAGCTTGTCCAAATACTTGATTTCACCGGTAAGTTTGTACATCTTCGTCATGACGGGCATCACCATGTAGAGGGCATCGGCCCACCACCAGAAATGGGTGTCGGTCATGGAGCACTCGTGGCTCATCACCTCGATGGCACGAGCTACCTTGTAGGGGGCGGGGACGAGGTTGTACATGTCGATATAGGTCTGGAAGCAGATCTGCCAGTCGCCGAAGAGGACGAAGTCGTGGCCTTCTCCGTAGGTCTTGTACTTCCAGTTGGCGCGGTCGTCGCTCTTGGCACCCTTCCACTCGTTGTGGCGGCACCACTTGTCGGTGTAGGCGTACCAGTCGGCGCGGCCCGTGAGGCGGTAAGCCTCCATGTTGCCGGTGTGGTAGGCGGCGTGGTCCCAGAAGGAGCGCACGTAGGGGGTGTTGTGTGCCTGCCAGTAGTTGTTGACCTTGATGATCTGGTCGAGGACTTTGCCGGAGCGCTGGGTGGCTTCAGTGAAAGGGCCGCCGTCGTAGGATAGTTCATCGGCGTGGAGTGGGAGGGGTTGCGACATAGTCGCAACAAACAGGACAAGAAGGGAGAGTAGGTTTTTCATTGTGCTTATTTTTTATTATTCACTTTTCACTTTTCATTTTTCACTTTTCACTTTTCATTCTGCTTTCAGCAGCGTCATATATTTCTGCACCGCTTTCTTCGCGAGGGCGACGGCTTCGTCCATGGTACCCCAGAACTCGCCACCGGCAGCGTTCTTGTGCCCACCGCCGCCAAAGAACTCGGCAGCCATTTCGTTGCAAGGGAAGTCATCGACGGAGCGAAGGCTGACGCGGATGCAGGGGTGCTCGGTGTCTTCGCGTAGGAAGATGGAGAGCTTCATGCCCAGAATCTGCAGCGGCAGGTTCACGAAGCCTTCGGTGTCGCCGTTGAGGGCGCCGAAGCGGCGGCGCTCGGCATTGGTGAAGGTCATGATGGAGGTGTGCGCCTTCTTCCATACATCGAGCTTCACATAGAGCAGGTAACCCATGAGTTTCATGCGGTTGGGGCTGTAGGTGAAGAAGATATTGCGGTAGATCTTGTCCTTGTCGATGCCGCAGGAGAGGAGGATGCTGATGAGCTCATAGATCTCCGGGCGGTTGCTGGCGTAGGTGAAAGCACCGGTGTCGGTCATCATGCCGGTGTAGATGGAGGTGGCTTCAGACCCCTCTAAATCTCCCCGTAAGGGGAGACTTTTGTTTCCACTTGTCACCTCTGTACACTGTTTACTCCCCTCCCTCACGGGAGGGGTTAGGGGGTGGGTCTCAAGCATCACCCGCAACAGCACTTCGCAAGTGGAAGACAACTCGGGGTGGGAGATGACGAGGTCGGCGATGTCCGGTTCAGGATTGAGATGGTGGTCAATCATGATGCGGGGTGTGGGGTGGTCGCGGACGACATCGCCGAGGGTGGCCATGCGCTTGAGCTCGCCGTGGTCGCACATGATGACGAGGTCGGCAGCTTCCACGACGGGGCGCACCTCCTCTTCGTGACCTTCATAAATAAGGATTTCATTCGCACCTGGAATCCACTTGAGGAAATCGGGGAAGATGTTAGGTGCCACGATATGGATGTCGGCTTCGGGGTAGTGGCGATGGAGCCATGAGGCCAGCGCCGTCGTGGAGCCAATGGCATCGCCGTCGGGGCCACGGTGGCAGGTGATGACGATGTGGCGGGCAGCGGCGAGGAGCTGGTGCCAAAGGGAGATTTGCTCTGGGGTAAGGAAAACCTCACCCCCCAGCCCCCTCTCCAAGGGGCGAGGGGGAGTGGATACTGTAGAATTTGAGGAAGAGTTGTTTGAGATAGTATGTTGGGATTCCATATATAAAAAATTGCAAAAGTATATATGCCCCCTCGCCCCTTGGAGAGGGGGTTAGGGGGTGAGGTTTTTCCATGCGGGAGGCTCTACGCCGAGGAGGTGCTTGACGAAGAAGTCGAAGCGCTTATGTTCGCCATAGGCTTCGCCGACGGTGTGGCGGGCGCCGGGAACGACAACGAGCTCGAAGGGTTTGTTGGCCTTGATGAGGGCGTTGGCCACCTGCATGGTGCTGGCAGGATCGACATTGTCATCCAGCTCGCCCACGACGAGCATCAGGGGACGCTCAAGGCGATAGGCGTTCTCGACATTGGAGCACTCGACATACGAGGAATCTACGGGGTAGCCCATCCACTGCTCGTTCCACCATATCTTATCCATGCGATTATCGTGGCAGCCACAGGCGCTGTAGGCAGCCTTGTAGAAGTCGCCATGGAAGAGGACGGCAGCGGTGCTCTCCTGGCCACCGGCAGAGCAGCCGTAGATGCCTACGCGGTCGATGTCCATGTAGGGATACTTCGCGGCTGCGGCCTTGATCCATGCGATGCGGTCGGGGAAGCCGGCGTCCTTGAGGTTCTTGTAGCAGACTTCCTCGAATTTCTTGCCACGGTTGCTGGTGCCCATGGCATCAAGCTGCACCACGATGAAACCGAGCTCGGCGAGCGCGGTGGTGTAGTAGTAGGAGGGCTGGAAGGACTTGGGCGTGTAGCTGTCGCCGGGGCCTGCGTAGATGTATTCGATGATGGGATACTTACGCGTGGGGGCGAAGTTTGAGGGACGCTGGATAATGCCCCACATGGGAGTGACGCCGTCGCGGCCGGGGGCCACGAAGACCTCGGGAGCAGTCCAGCCGGCGGCGAGGAGGGGAGTTATGTCGGCGGTGGCGAGGATAGACCCACCCCCAACTCCTCTCCCGTGGGTGAGGGGAGTTGCGTTATGTTTGGTATCTCCCTTGGGTGCATTGAAGCCCCCCTCGCCCACGGGAGAGGGGTCGGGGGTGAGGCTTCTCACCACGGTGACGGGTGCCGTATCGACGGTGGAGTAGGTGTCGATGAGGGCGGTGTAGTCGGCATTGAAGCGGGCGCTGTGGTTGGCGGGCTCGGGAGTGAGGTCCACGAGGTTCTTGCCATCGAGGCCGATGCGGTAGTAGTGGATGTGGTAGGGGTCCTCGTCCTTGTTGCGGCCGTTGGCGGTGAAGAAGATGACGCCCTGCTCCTCGTCAACGTGGAGGACTTTGCGGACACACCAGGGGCCCGAGGTGAGGACTCTCCCCCTGCCCTCCCTATGAGGGAGGGAGTGGTCACCTTTGCTAGTAGAGGTTAACTGTTTTCGATGGATTCTGCTCCCTCCCTTATAGGGAGGGCGGGGGGAGAGTCCGGTTTCGAAGATGTAGAGATGCGGATAGCCGTCCCGCTCGGAGAGCCAGAGGATGAGGCTGTCGCCGTAGAGGTCGCGGCGGAAATAATTGGAGTAGCGGACATATTTCTCCTCGCGCTCTTCGATGAGGACGCGGAGGGGGACTGTCTCGGTGGCAAAACCGCCGAGCGCACTCGAGGAGGGGGTGGGCTTGCTGGCGGAAGCTGGCTTGCTGGGGGGAGAGGGGATGGGCATCTCGTAGATGCGGTAGAGCTTGTGGCCGCGTTGGTTGTATTCGAAGCGGATGGCGCGGGAGTCCTTGCGCCAGGAGGGGCCGTTGAGGCTATACTGGTTGGCGATGAGCTCGGGGGAGGGGGTGACGGCCCTGCCTGTGGCGACCTCGAAGATGTAAGGGGTCTTCTGCGCCAGCTCGTCGCCGGGCTTGGCATACTCCTGTTTGTGGAGAATGGGCTGGAGCTGGTCGGCGGGCGAGGATTCCACGTAATGGACGTAGCGCTTCTCCACGGGGCGGATGCGGTTGACGGCTACGTAGCGGCTGTCAGGACTCCATTGGATATAGCTGCTGAAATAGTGCGAGAGGGTGCCTTCAGTGCTGAGGGCACGCGCTTGGCTGCCGTCGGGCTTGGCGACATAGACGTTGTCGTTGCGGATGAAGGCCACGAGAGAGGAGTCGGGGGAGAGGACGGGGTCGCCGCCGCGCTCGTCATCGGTCTCCATCCAGTGGCGCTGCTGGCGGCGCTTGGAGGGGTTGGCGATGAAGCGGACGGGGGAGGCTTGGTCGCGTCGGCCAAACCGACGCGCGCTCTCGTGAGAGCGGGGCTCCTCGATGGGGCGGGTGGCTGTGGTGTCGGCGAGGGTGATGGTGCCGTCGGTGTTGATTTGGCCGAAATGCCAGGCACCGCGGGCGCCATCGGTGAGGTGGTATTGGAAGCGGCCATCGGAGAGCCAGCGGGCATCATCGACGTGGTTCAGCACCTTTGACCAGGTGAAAGTACGCTGCAGGGAGTAGGCGCGGTTGTAGTCGTCCACAGTGCCCTGAGCGGACAGGGAAATGATAAATGATAAATGATAAATAATAAATGATAAATATCGCTTCATTGTCACTTCGGAGCTTGGGGTGAGGCCGCAGTGTGGCCGTCGATGGTTCTGTCGGAGATGCGGAGCTGTGCAGGGGTGGCATCGTTCTTGATGACCTTGGCGAACTCCTGGGGGGTGATGGTGACGGGGCCTGAGAGGAATTCGGGAATATTATAGCTGCGCATGAACTGGCGGTGGTACTGCGGGTTGTCCTGCGGCAGCTCAAAGGGGCGCGAGAAATGGCCCTTGCCGTCGTGGTGGGCGATGAATGGGCGTGTGAAGTTTCCATCATCACGACGCGAGGAGAAGATGACCCAGGCACCGTTGCTGGACCAGCAGTGCCAGCTCTCCACATCGGGGGAGTTCAGTTCGTCGATGCGACGAATCTGTGCGGGCAGGGGGTGCAAGGCGCCCTGTGCTTCGTTGAGGCTGTCGATGGCGGCATCGCGTTCGATGTTGTTGGCGAGGCGGGCCAGGATGTCAGCGGGCAGATTGTTCTCGTTGTAGCGCGTGACGGGCGTGGGCTCCAGGGGCTCTGTTTGTGTGAGGTCCATCAGGAAGAGGTCGGCATCGTTGTGCCAGATGTGGAAGACGCCAAACTGCCCTTCGGTGAACATCAGCCAGCGGCCGTCGGGTGAGACGCGCGGTAGCGTGACGCTGCGGTTGCGGGCCACGGCATCATAGATGAGCTGGCGCGGTCCAAAGGTGCGGGTCTGCTCATCGAACGGCTTGCGGTAGAGGTTGTACTGCACCTCTTTGTAGTTCTTGATGAGCTCGAAGTCCATCTGCACGGTGTCGCGCTTTTCCCAATGGGCGCTGACATAGTAGAGATACTTGCCGTCGGGGCTCCAGAAGGGGAAGCAGTCGAGGTCGGTGGTGTCACGTGTGATGGGCGTCACGGTGTTGGCTTCGAGGTCGTAAAAGATGAGATTCGACTTGGTGTCCTGCACCTCGATTTTCTGTACGTCGCGTGTGTGGAAACTCTGGCCGGTGTTGTTGGTGGAATAGACAATCCAGGGCTTTGTGGGATGCCACGTGGGATAGACGCCGGCGGAGATGGTGCTATCGGTCTTGAGGTTGAGCTTACGGACCTTGCCGTCGTAGGCTATGACGGTGCCGCCGAGGTGCTGGCGCACGTGGAACTGGATGCGGTTGGGGTTGTACCACTGGGCGTGGTGGCAGTTGATGCACTGCCCGTCCTTCTCATCGCTGTTGATCATATTGCCGTAGATGAGGCGCTCGTCGAAGTTCTCCAGACAGCGTTGGTTGAGGGTGAGGTCTTCGTATGTGACGTAGGAGGGCGAGATGAGGCGGTAGGAGATGTAGGGGTCGATGCTGTCTGCCGAGACCGTGATGGCGAACGGCTTCTGGCGTTGCCATTGACCGTTGTCCTTGATGAAGACCTCGATGCTGATGGTGCCGTCGGCAGCGAGGGCGCACTCCACCATCTGATGCCAGCGCTTCAGCCCCGGCCGCACATCCTCGCCACCAAGCGTCCATTCCTCGCCGCCGGCTGTGAAACGGGTGACGAAGTCAGTGGCTTCGGTACCGTGGTCGATGTGGAAGTGGAGCGGCGCGATGTTCACGGGCACGGTGACGCCGATGTAATCGGGGTAAATGGTAGGGAGGGTGTTGACCTCGACGAACGTCGAGGGCACATCGGTGGTGCAGGCGGTGAACAGAAAGACCCACCCCCAGACCCCTCCCGTGAGGGAGGGGAGAAGCTGGCGCGAAGTTAAATGATGATATACTGAAGAAAGAAGATGATTCATGATGTGATAACTTACTGTTACCCCTCCCTCACGGGAGGGGCTTGGGGTGGGTCTAATTTGTCTTTTGATTCCTGACTAAGAAGTAGAAGTAGTAGAAGGTGTTGCCGAACTGGGGATAGAAGGCGACGGCCTTCTGCTCCTCGCTCATGGGACCACACTGCTCGTTGAAACGCATGAAACGCTCGTAGGTGTCGCGCACCTCGGGGTCGAAGGGCATGCGGCTGATATCGACTTTGTTCTCCAGATGACCGTAGAGGTAGGCGGCCTCTTGGTAGTGGCGCGGCATGTGGCGCTCGGGGTTCATGGTGGCGAACTTCATGAAGCGTGGCCAGAAGAGGTCGATGTCCTTCATGATGAGGGCGCAGATGAGCGTCATCTCCTGGAAGAGTGGGTCGTCGCCATTACCTTTGGCAAAGGTCTGCAGCAGGTACATCTCCACGAGGGTGTTGTCGCCGTCGAGGCGGTCGGGGTAGGTCATCATGTGGAGAATGGGTGCAAACTCCTTCATACCCTGCGCATCGAGAAGGGCATGGCCGGCTTTTGCAGAGGCTTCCAGCTTGTCGAGGTCAAAGGCATCAGGCGTGGCCAGATACTGCTCATAACGTTCTGCCCATTGGCGATGGAAGGTCGTTCTCTTGAGCAGGTCGAGGTACTTGCGGGCTACGGTCCATTCGTGGTTGAGGATGCTCGTGCGAGCCATGAACTTCAGCGTTTCAGCCTTCCAACCGAACTCCACGCCGTCTTCCATGCACCAGCGATAGCAAAAGTTCTCCTTGCCGTAGTGGTAGTAGATGAGTTTGCCGCCGACCTGTGTGATCCGCACCTTCCACGGGGCATTCTGCGGCGTGGCGCCTTCGGGGTAGGTGAACATCTCATCACCGGCACGACCGAGACGGAAGAGGGCGAGGTTCTTGTACAAAATCATCATGCGTGTGGGCTTCACGTCGCTGCTGCCGTCGCGGGAGATGGTGAGCACACGCTCCCAATCCAGTTCCTCCACGGCGCGGTTCATGGCCAGCTCCTTTTGGAAATTGGTATCGCGGTACCAGACTTGGCTGACGCCGACAATGCCCTGTGCAACAAGGAGAAGAGCGAGGACTGAACGGTGCCAGGGCTTCAGCTTCTTGGCGAAGGCAAAGCCTTCACTCGCACTCAGTGCAATGAGCACGATGAAGGCGGCAATGATGGCGTAGTAGGGGATGCGGTACTGCTCGAAGCTCTCTGCGCTGTAGCGGAAGGAGGGTAGGGCTGCCACATAGAGGAAGGAGCGCTCCGTCATCTCAAAGACCAGTTGGTAGTAAATCTGCGGGACGGCGGCGATGAGGACGAGGGAAGGGAGAAAGTTTAAAGTTGAGAGTTTAAAGTTTAAAGAGGAATCCTTCACCCTTGGGAATAATCCTAAGAGCCCTGTTGCCCCTAAAGCCCAAGCACCGAAGAAGGGATAGCCGGCGATGCAGACGATGGCCATCCAGCAGAGGCGCGCCCAGCGGGCGGCTTTTTCTGGGAGACGGTCATCGAGCAATCGTTGTACGGCGAGGCAGAGGGTGGCAAAGAGGACGCCTATGGTGGGCACAAAGAGATGACCCTGCAGCTTCTGGTAGTAAATCCAATAACCTGTTTGCACAAAGCAGGCCATGAGGGCGAGGGGCACAAGAACCGTCAGTGCCATCCACGGTCCTTTCAGACGATAGATCCATGCCAGCAGAAGACAGATGATGAGCCAGAGACCGCAGAGGATACCGACGCCGAGCCAGGGGTGGAAAAAATACTGCGTGAGATAGGTGGCACACCAAGAAGCTGCGCCACCCGGATATCGCATCATCGTCTTCCAATAGAGTCCGGTGGGAAGCCATAGGTTCAGTTCCTGGGCCCGCAGTAGCATTTCGCTCTCTGAAAGGACCAACTTGAAGCCTGCCACCAACAACAAACCGATGACGGGTAGCCACCATAAAGACCCACCCCCGACCCCTCCCGTGAGGGAGGGGAGAGGCTGGCGCGTTGCATTATTTTTTCCTTTCTTCATCAGAAATTATCTCTTTATCTTCTTTATCCTCCTCTCCCTGCCCTCACGGGAAGGGAGAGAGGGTCTTTATTTATTTGCCTTTACAATATATGTGAAGCTGTGGTTCTTGTACTTGGGGATGAAGCGGTCTTGTGGCCAGGCACCCCAGCTGGTGACGCAGCCGAGACCCATCTGGAAGGCACGCACCTGAACGACGGTGTAGTCACGAGCAACCAAGTCGCCGCTGTGGCTCTGGTGAGCATCCTTGCGGGGGCCGTCGTCGAGGTCTTCAATCTCATACGGGAGTGCCGAGACCTCCATGGGGCCGCAAGCCTCGAAGTAGATATCGGGATGGCCGGCAGCTTCCATGCGCCACCAGATAACATCGCAGTGGTTGCCGCTCTCCTGCGGGCGTACGTAGCCGTCCCAGTACTGCTTGCTGACCTCGCCGCCATAGATGCCCATGAAGGCGTTGTCCTTGCGGTCGCAGTAGTTCTCCACGGGGCCGCGTCCGAAGTAGCGAACGGTGTCGTAGTCCTTGTTCAGGCGCCATGTCATGCCCATCGCATACATCTGCCAGCCTTGGTGGTCGCCAGTCTTCAGGTTCTCGGTCACGATGAGCTCGCCTTTAGGGGTGAGGACGTAGATCATGATGAGGTCGGCATCCACGGCATCGCAGTGGTATTCCATGGTGACCGATTTGCTCTGGTTGTCGAGCTGGGTGCATTCCATGCTCTTCTTGTGCCAATCCGGATTCTTCCATGCAGCGAAGCTCTTCTGCATCCCTGCGCCATAGTCGTTGTCGGTGGGAGCGCGCCAGAAGCTGGGCTCTACGCTCTTGCGGTCTTCGAGCACAGACTTGCCGTTGACGTCGAAGTAGTCGATGTTACCTGTCCACTTGTTCCAGGTCACGCTGGTGCCGTTGGCAGAGAGGGTGAGCCAAGCCTTGGCCTCATCCTTCTGTACGGCCTCGGGCTGCTGAGCCAGCACTTTCCCTTTCTTGTCAACAGCGGGGGCGGGCTTGGCTGCTGTCATGACGGCATTGACATCGGGGAAAGAATAGGGCTGCAACTCAAACTGTGCCCTGGCGATGACCTCACCCTTCTTGAGGAGGCCGCGGTCGGCTTTCAAGATGAAGTTCACATCGATGGCTGCCCATTGGTAGCCGTTGACGAACTCCTTGAGTTGTGACAGCATCTGCGCGGGAATCGTGAAGTGCTGGCGCTGTTGAGGTGCGAGGTTGAGGTCGTAGGGAATGTCGTAGCTCTCGCTGCGAAGCTGCTGGCCGTCGTAGGCCTTGGCCACTACCGTGACTTCCACATCGTCGAGTGAGCGGAAGAAGTATTCGTTGTAAAGGTCCACCTCACCGTCGAGAAGCGTCTTGCCCTCAGGCACGGTGGCCCAGATGTCCTGATAGTAGTACTGTACCTCGTAGGCATGAGGATGCAGGCGACGGTCGGCAGCGATGACGCCGTTGCAGTTGAAGTTGTGGTCGCTGGCGGGATAGCGGCCGAAGTCGCCGCCGTAGGCCATGATTTCCTTGCCCGTCACGCGGCTCTTGGAGCGCATACCCTGGTCCACGAAGTCCCAGATGAAACCGCCTTGGTACTTGGGGTACTTGCGGATGATGCGCCAATACTCAGCGAAGCCGCCCATGCTGTTACCCATGGCGTGGGCATATTCACACTGGATGAGCGGACGGGGATTGTCGCCCTGGGCATACTTCTCGCAGTTGCCATAGCCGTAGTACATGGGGCAGAAGATGTCGGTCTTACCGTTCTGGCCTGCCTGCTCATATTGTACGGGCCGGCTCTGGTCGATGGCCTTCACGGCATCGTAGGCATCCTCGAAGTTCTTACCGTAGCCGGCCTCGTTGCCGAGGCTCCAGAAGATGACGCTGGGGTGGTTCTTTTGCACCTGCACATTGTGCTGGTTGCGCTCGATATGTGCTTTGTTGAAGATGGGGTTCTTGGCGAGGGTCTTGTCGCCATAGCCCATGCCGTGGCTCTCGATGTTCGTCTCGGCAACGACGTAGAGACCATACTGGTCGCAGAGGTCATACCAGCGAGGGTCATCGCTGTAGTGGCAAGTGCGCACGCCGTTCATGTTCAGCTGTTTCATGATCTTGATATCCTCAATCATGCGCTCGATGCTGACGACATAGCCACCGTCGGGATCCAGTTCATGACGGTCGGCACCCTTGATGAGGATGGGCTGGCCGTTGACGAGCAGCTGGCCGCCCTCAATCTTGATGTTGCGGAAGCCTACGCGCTGGGTGGTAGCCTCGATGAGGTTGCCCTTCTTGTCCTTGAGGGAGATGGCGAGGGTGTAGAGGTTGGGGATTTCAGCGCTCCAGGCCTTGGCGTTAGAGACGGTGATGGCGGCAATAGCAGTACCATTGCCCACACTAACAGCTGTGTTGCCTGCGGGGCGGCCTACGGGGTCGGTGAGGGCAAGTTCCACGGTGCAACCCTTGGCGGTGGGGGCGGTGATGTCAACAGAGAGTTGGCCGTCCTTGTAGTCGTTCACGAGGTCCTGATGAACGAAGATGTCCTGAATATGTGCCTTCGGGCGGGCATAGAGATACACCTCGCGGGCGATGCCGGTGAAGCGCCAGAAGTCCTGATCTTCGAGGTATGAGCCGTCACACCAGCGCATGACGCGCATGGCGATGAGGTTCTCCTTGCCAGGGGTGAGGTACTTGGTGAGGTTGAACTCAGCCTCCATCTTGGAGTCTTCGGCATAGCCCACTTCCTTGCCGTTCACCCATACCTGCAGGTTGCTGGTGGCGGAACCTACGTGGAGGTAGATGTCCTGCCCCTTCCATGCAGCGGGCACGGTGATGGTCTTGCGATAGGAGCCTGTGTAGTTGTTGCGCTCCTCTACGTAGGGAGGGTTGCTGTTGAACTGGGTGTC
Organism: uncultured Prevotellaceae bacterium; assembly: GCA_900316355.1. Classification (GTDB taxonomy): domain Bacteria; phylum Bacteroidota; class Bacteroidia; order Bacteroidales; family Bacteroidaceae; genus Physcousia. The sequence continues at coordinate 91,512 of ONCQ01000004.1, forward strand.
CCATGCGTAGCCCACGTTCTTGTAGATCTTGTCGCCGTAGCCGTTGATCTCAAAGAGGCCGGGAACAGGGAAGTCCACCCATTTGGAATCGTCGTAGCTGGGCAGGAAGAAGCCTGCGGGAGCTTCGTTGTGGTTCTTCACGAAGTTGAAGCGCCACATCCCTTCGAGGGAGAGGTAACGGTCGCTCTTCGCCTTGTCATTCTTGGCAGCTTTGTCAGCGCTCTCGAAGGCGAAGAAGCTGGCGCGCGGCTTCTCAGTGTTCACGCGGGTGATGTTGGGGTTCAGCCACGCCTCCTTCTGGGTTTGTGCAGAGAGAGGGGAGGGGAGGAATTGCTGCATGGCAGCAAGACACAGAACGGAGATGATTCGTTTCATGATAGGTGTTATTGATTTAGTTAGCGTATTTGTGGGGCGAAGATACGCAAAAATGCTTTTCGCGCCAAACTTTCGTGCCAAAAAGCACACATCACAAAGGCAATCGGCCGTCTGACTGAGCTCAGACGGCCGATTCCTATCGATAATTGGAGTGAACAGATGACTTATTGAGGAAGTTTGAAGTACCAGTTGTTGGTATTCAACAGGTGACTATACAGCGCACCGTTGGGGGTACCTCCGCGTTCGGAAATCATCTTGGCGACTCGTTCAACACCCTTGTTACCACCAATCATGCGGCTGTAGCAGAGCAGGTCGAAGAAGCGGTTGCCCTCGAAGGCGGTCTCCAGACCCAGCTCCTCCAGGATGAGGGAGGCGATGGCCTCCTGCACCTCGCGCTTGTTAGCGGGATCGTAAATCTGCTCTTCTGTCAAGTCGGTGGAGGCGCCGCCATAGCGCTTTCTCATGCGGTTGATCTGGTTGACGTAGTTATATTGCGTCTCGGTCTCTTCCAACTTGAGAATACCGCAACCGCGGGCATGAATACCCATGGTAACAGCACCTGAGTTGGGGTTGACGTCTGAACGTTGTTGCACTACGGAATATTCGGTAACACCTGTATAGTATTCCAGATCTTTGTTGCTTTCATCGCCCTGCAGGAATTTTGTCTTGAAATTCAGGAAAGGAGCGCTCTTGGCGGCTGCCGTTTCTTCCTGGCTGATGTACTTGCAGATGATGCCGTTCTTGGCCTGCTGTTGACGTGTAGTGGTTTCTGCCACCATGTGAGCACTGACATAGTTCGCACTGTCCTCATGGGTCAACAGGGGGGCCAGACCCGGGTGAAGCATGTCGTCGAAGAACTGCTTGTAGTCGTTATAGATGACGGGGGCTGTTTCCTCGGTGGCTGTCATCGGGTCGTAGAACGTGAAGGCGATAGCAGGATCGTTGGGATTCGGTTCGGGAGTAATCGGATTGCCGAGTTCATCCTCGTCGGTCGGGTCGTAGTACTCAAACTTGACGAAGTCATAGGAGTTCTCATCCTCGGGCACCCAGCCGTCGGAACCCACCAGCCCGTGACGCAGGATGGCGAAGGCGTAGCCCGGGAATCCGGCACCGTTCAGCGCCTCAGCGTAGCGCAGCCAAATGCTGGCCTTGCGGTAGATGACGGGGTAGGTGGTGGAGAATCCATAAATAGAGGGGTTCTGCTTGATGACGAAGTTCATCTCCTCGGCAGCGCCTGTCTTATAGTCGGCCTGGTTTTCAGTGCTCATACGGTAGCGGGTATCGCCGGCATCCTTATACACTATGCACTGGGGTGTGATTCCTACATAGACCTCATGGTCCTGATTCTTGTTCAACGTCACATAGGCAGGAGAGGCATCCAGCTGGTGCTGGAAGTTCCACTCCAGGGTGATAGTTCCAGATCCGAGGCTGTCGCCGGAGACGGATAGCGTCTGGTCGAAGCCGAAGAGCTCATTCATTGCGCGGAACACCGTGCCATGCAGCTTGTTCTTGGAGGAAGGTATCACCGTCACAAGCTCTTCATAGGCGCTGGGCTTGGTAATATTGTTGTTGAACATGAATCTCCAAGGGTCCAAGACAGGGTATCTTACATAGTATTGCTCTGTGCTCTGATTCTTCAGAAAACGCCCGTAATAGCGATTGGGGATGAGGGGACCGCCGACCTCGGAATTGAGGTAGTTGTAATAGTACTGAGCCGCCTGACGGTAGTCGGCCTCCGAGCCAGCACCCTGCGCACGCAGAAGCCAGATGTCACCCAACACCAGGTCTTGGGGGAAAATGCACTGGGCGGCGTAAGCGATGGGGTTGTTGCCGCCGTAGAGACCGTAGTCGGGGTAGGCGATGACATCGGAGGGGTCGTCTACGAAGAGCGACGGGATATGGCGCACTTCGTCCAACATCGTCACTGCGTGGGAGGTGGCCAGTGTATTGGCATCTACGTATTGTGTAGCCTGACGGAACTCCTCCATCTCGGCGGTGGAGAGCATGGGCTTTTCGAAATACGGCACACGACCATAGGTGAGCACCAACTGGAGGTAAGCCCACGCGCGGATAGCCACCACCTGCGCGTACTCATTCCTCATGATGGGGCGGTTGAGGCCCGAGAGAGCGGCGATGTCAGCCTTTTCGATGTAGGCGTTGCAGGAGTTGATGATGTGGTAGAAGTCGGCAGCCTTCAGGAAGCGGTTGGAACCGTCAGCGCTGTTGCCGGTCATGCCGAAGTTCAGGATGGAGCTGATGGAGTCGCTCACGTACTGTGTGCCGTTGACCAGGTCACCGCGGCATTCGCCGAGGATGACATAGCGTTCAGCCACCTGCTGCACGCTCTTGTAAATACCCCAATAGCTGTACAGCGTATCCGAAGCCACTTCTTCGATGCCGACATTGCGGTCCATGTCGCCTGTCAGCATATCCTCGCAGGAGGTGATTCCAACGGTCGTCAGTGCGAGGAGTGTCAATGCAAAGATATTCTTTTTCATCATGATGTCATGTTAGAGGTTAATGGATACGCCTACGTTGACGCTACGTCCGGAGGGGAGCAGACCCGTGTCGATGCCCTGATAGAGGGCGTGGTTGCGGGCGCTCATCTCGGGATCGGTGCCCAAGTAGCGGGTGAGGGTGAAGAGGTTGTTGCCTTCAGCCCATACGCGCAGACCTTGGATGTATTCGTTGCGTACTGGGATGACGTAGGTGACGCGTACGTTCTTCAGCTTCAGGTAGCTGCCATCTTCAATCCAGCGGTCGGACATGCGCTCGTTGTTGCGCCAGTCGTCAGCATCGGGGTAACATGCCTTGGGGATGTCTGTCTGCTGGCCTTCGTGAGTCCAGCGCTTCTGCATGGCCGTTGTCTGGTTGTAGGTGGTGTTGCCGCCTTCGAGAATGCTGCGCTGGTAGTTGTAGATGTCGTTGCCCAAGGAGTACTTGAAGTTGACATCCAGTCGCAGGTTCTTCCACGAGAGGGCTGTGAAGATGTTACCGAAGAGGTCGGGGTTGGGATTGCCGATGACCACGCGATCGTTGTCGTCGATGACACCGTCGTTGTTCTGGTCCACGAAGCGTACATCACCCGCCTGGAAGACATCATACGGACGGCTCTCAACACCGGTGGGGTATTGCAGGTAGCCGTTCTTGCCGGCGGCGCGGGCTTCGGCATCGCTGGCGAGGACACCATTCGTCTCCCATCCGAAGAAACTGCCTGCGGCATAGCCCTCGGCGGTGAGGATGTTGTTGGTGCCATAGATGCTGTTGGTGACACCGTTCACGGGCTGACCGCCAACGGTAAGGCCGTTGTTATAGGTCGGCAACTTGGTAATCTCATTGGTGTAGTGACCTACGCTCAGGCCCAATTCCCACTTCCAGTCCTTCTGGTTCAGCAGGGCTGCTGTGGCGTGCACCTCAAAGCCGCGGTTCTTGAGCTGACCGTCATTGGTCCAGTACTTTCCGAGACCGGAGATATAGTCGATTTCGCCCAGAGTGAGCAGGTTGTCGGTGGTGTTCATGAAGAAGTCCACGCCTGCGTTCAAGCGGTTCTTGATGAAGGAGCCTTCCAATGCCACGTTGAAGCGTGTGGTAGTTTCCCATTGGATGCTGCTGTTCTCGATATTCTTCAGCACCAGACCCACGGTATTGCCCGTTACGCGCTGGCTCTCCCAGTAGGTGCGGGCAGCATAGTAGTCGATGCCGTCGTTACCGCTCTGGTCGAAGCCGGCCGTCAGCTTCAGGTAGTTGATGCCCTTGCCAGGCTTGAACCATTTCTCATTGGAGATAACCCATCCCAACTGAATGCTGGGGAAGAAGCCCCAACTCACGCCGGCGATTTTCAGACCGCCTTTGGTGTTCTTTCCAAAGCGGCTGCTGGCCTGTGTGGAGAGGGTGAACTCCGCGAAGTACTTGTTCTGGAAGTTGTAGGCTGCATTGAGATAGTAGGCCATGTCAATCCAGTTGTCCTTCGTACCGCCGTAGTTGACGTAGGCCATGTTCTTGGAGATGTTGGGCAACTTGTCGTTCTCGTTGTTGTAACCGCGGATGAAGGAGTAGCTGTAGTTGTAGTTGTTGTAGCGCCAGCCTCCGAAGACGCTGATGTCATGTGCACCATAGGTGTTGGCCCACTCAATACGCAGGTCGTTGTTGATGGTCGTTTCCTTGGTGAACTGTGACTTCAGCACAGAGGAGATGGTGCCCAGGTCCTTCAACTGGTACAGCGTGGTACCGTTGATGGGCAGGAAGTATTTCTCGTTGTTGCGGTTCAGCGTGTAGCAGAAGCGGTCGCTGATGGCAAACTGCTTCGTGATCTGGTACTTCGGGGCGAAGTTGATGCTGATTTGTGTCATCTCAGCGTAGTTCTTATTTTTGCCCTTGCCGTTCTCCAGGATCCAATAGGGGTTGCGGAGGCTCTCGTTGATGTCGGGATCCAGCTGATTAGCAAACTGGAAGGGGTTCTGGACCCACTGACCCAGAAGGGCTGTGGAGGCATACTTACCGGCATAGGAGTCAGAGAGCTCCAGCTTGCCTGTGGCCTCGCTGTGGTAGTAGGCGTAGGGCGACAGGAACGGTGCCTGCAGGAGACCCAGCACATTGGTGGAGCCGATGTTCTGCATGTCGTAGTTTTCGCTCCAGCCGCTGTCCATCACATTGTAGGAGGTCTGGTTGTAGGCGATGTCCAGCGCAGCACGGAGCTTCGAGAATATCTGGATGTCGGTGTTGAAGCGCAGGTTCAGACGGCTGAAGTCATTGCCCTTGAGGGTGGAGGTGCCGTTGGCGTAGCCCAGTGACAGCGCATACATACCGATTTCATCACCGCCTTCCACACTCACCTTATAGTTCTGTGTGAAGGTGTTGCGGTAGAGATTATCCTGCCAGTTGGTGTTGTTGTGGAAGATGCTGTAATAGTAGTTGCTGCTTTCCGGTGCATCGTTTAGGAAGGTGTATTTGTTGAGGCTGCTGGTGGAGGACTCGCGCACCTCCTTCACCGTACCTGCCAGCTCACTGACGTAGTTGCGGTAGGCATTGCCGTCCATCATCTTGATCTTGCTGGGGATGAACTCGGTACCGCCATAGACGCGAACATTGATCTTGGTGGCCATGCTGTGGCCGCGCTTGGTGTTGATGATGACCACGCCATTGGCACCTTTGGCGCCATACAGGGCGGTACCGTTCTTGAGCACCTTGATGCTCTCCACGTTGTCAGGATCCAAGCCTGCGAGGAGGTTGTTGTAGTAGCCCTCGTGGAGGCTGGGACGGTCCTCTTCGAGATCGACCATGTTACCGTCGATGATGAACAGGGGCTGTGCGTTGGCGTTCAGCGAGTTCACACCGCGGATGGTGAAGTAGGCACCCTGAGCGGGTAGGCCGCTGCGGTTCACGGAGTGGATGTCGGCCGCCAACAGGTTCTGCATGTCGGTCTCGATGCTCAGGGAGCTGGTCTCATTCAGCTTGACTTCCTTTTCTGCCAGAATGGTAGTGCCATCTGTGTAGTAGCTCTTGAACTTGCTACTCAGTAGGCGGGCATCCTGATTTGTCTCGCCCTTGATGGCGACTTGCAGGAGGTTATACTCGGGCGCTTCCACGATGAGGGCATGGCAGAACACCGGCACTTGCAGCTGGTAGGTACCGTCCTCTTCGGTCAGCGTGGAATACTTGGGAAGTTGCAAAGCCTGCACGCGCACGCCACTCATCGGTTCGCCTGTGGCATCATCTACGATGCGTCCGGCCACCGCTTTCATGGGATACTGCTTGTCAGCCTTCTTGTGCAGGCGGAGTTTCGCTAGGGCGATACTGTCTTTTTCAGCGGTATCATCCACGCGTTCTTCCTGGAACATATCCTGGGCCATGAGGGGGGCGACGCTGCCGCTGGCAATGAAGAGCAGGCAAAGCCCCAGGCGGATGGCCATATCTTTGAATGGATTGAAATAGGATCTCATACGTATCATATCAGAAGGTTTAAGAATTCACGTTATTCTTCATTGCTCTTTGGGCGCAGGATGATGCGATCCAAGTTAAAGCGGGATTGATAACCTTGCTTGGTCAGCGTTGATGTGATGCGCTGAGAAGCAATCTTGATGGTCGGGTAGGCCTTGGGTAGGTTGCGATAGGAATTCGGGAAGGTGATGATGTCGTCTAACCAGAGGGTGTCCACCTTCGCGCCTTGATAATCGATGTAGGCTGTCGTCTTCAGGGTCTCCGGGTCAGTCCACTTGAGGTTCGCAGTTGTCTTTTCCTTCTTGTCCTCTTCCAGATAGGTGATGGTGACCGTCAGCCTGTTCTTCTTGACGGCCTCAGGATCCAGCTCCGGATCGATGTTATTGCGATAGAAGTCAGGAACCAGTACGATGCCGACTTGATAGGGCAGGTTGCTAAGAACTTGAGCATCTTCATCGTTGCTTCTCAGTTTGAAACTTACCTGAGGTTCACCGTTGTTGCGATAGAAGGACATGAACGTACCGTTTTTGCTTACAGTGCCATACTTCTGAGCAAACTTACCACTATTGTCTATGCTCATGTAATCATAGTGAGCCATGTAGGTGTAGTGTTCCGTGTCTTTGATTTCGGAATCCGTTAGGTTGTAGCGGACATTTTGGAAGATGGCGTACGGAGCCACTTTGACCTCCACGTTGAGCGCATTGTAGGTCTTACGATAGTTCCAGTGGTCCACCGAATATACCAGACCGTTGCTGACATAGACTGGGGCTTTGTCCTCGAAGAGCAGTTTACGGACATCCTCAGTTCCTTCCTTGTCAATCAGGAAGGTATCCACGCGGGTGTTGAAGAGCTTGCTAATCTTGTACTTCAGGAAGGATTCAACTGTCCAGAAGTCCGGCTGCTCAGGTGTGCGACGCTGCATGCGGATGTTGAATGCCAGCGGCGATACGATGTCCATGGCGATGGCATCTTCCTGCAGGTCGTTCGTGACCTCCAATAACATATTCGCCTTGGCGGTGCTATTGTCCTTCGGCAGGTCATCTAACTTGGACATATCGAAGTAGTTGTCTGCATAGTTGTACCAGGGTCTCATCTGCTCTGCTGCTTCCTCCCATGCGGCATCCGTTGGGAGTACCATCGCCCAGGTACTGTCTTCCTGCTCGATATTGGCGTTGAGGCCCTTGTGCGGCATCGCCCATTCGATGGCGTTGGGCTGGTAGGAATAGTAGTAGAGCGAATTGAAGCGGGTATAGACGCTATCTACATAGATGGGCTCGCCCGTTTCGGGATCCGTTCCTGCCACGGCACTGAGATTCGAGTTGAAATAGAGCGTGTCGTGACGGTTAATCCAATCGTTCAGATGGGTGTAGCCCTTGTTGGCACGGATATACTCGTAAATGTTATAGGCAAAGGGAATCTGGGCGCTGACGATATGCATGACACCGTTCGTGGCGCTGAGGTTGCTCTTTGTCAGGGGGATGTCCTTGATGGTCTTGGCCTCGCGGTCAAAGGTGCCCTTCTTGTTGTTAAGGAATATGAGGCGCTCAGCCTTGCCCTGCGGGTTCATGCCGGAGGCCACATAGCGGTTGCGGGCCAGATGGTTGCCAATCAGGCGGAGGAAAGCATCATAGGGGCTGACTAACAGGAGCTCTTCATACTCCTCCACATCCGCTTTCGTGAACGCGGTGTTGTCGGGGGCGAACAAGGTCAGCACCTGATTGCCATTGAGGATATCCTTGAAGGTGTAGCCTTCAATCTTATGCTTCTCATCTTTGAAGGCGGGTGTCTTCTCCACGATGCTGGCAAAGTTGGACAACTCGGGGTTGCTGGACAGCAGCGACCACAGCGACTCTGTGGCGATGCCGTCAGCACCATCCCCTTCGGGAATATCGAAATGGTCATCAGCGCAGGAGATGAAGGCGGCCGACATGACGAGCCCCCATACTCCCAAGAGAATGACTTTGGTTAAATTCGTTCGTATCATATTTTCGATGTTTTTTAGGTTACCAAATGTCTTCGGGCTCTACGGGATTGTCATAGACATTCTTTTCGACAAACTCAAAGTAGTCCATGAAGAACTGCAGTTCTTCGTCGTCGAGCACGCTCTTAAATCGGATGTAGTAGGTCTTGTCGGGATCCATGTCCTCGCTCACCATGATGCGTCGTGTGACGTTCTCGTTCTCGATGCCCAGATTGGCCGTCGTCGATTGTCCGCAATGGTAGTACTTCGGACCTTTCATGAAGCCGCGGGCGCGCAGGGCCTTGTTGATCTCATCCTGCTCCTCCATGCTGAGTGAAGACTCATTCTTGTAGTCGGCGTCCGAGGTGTAGCCGAACGTGGAGGTCTGGTTGCCGTTCTTGAAGCGGTGACGTACGAAGCCGATGCGGAGGTCCATGGGGATGTCCTTGGCAGGCAAGTAGTTCGGGTTGTCACCGAAATATACCTGGCACATGCTTCGCTTGGACGAGCCGGAGCTCACGCCGAAGCGTACCTCATAGTGTCCGCGCTTGGGCACGGGCGGCAACTTCATGGTGAATTCGTACTTACCGATGATATTAAACTCGTCGCCCTGATAGTTGTGCCAGCCGCGGTTGTAACCGGAGAGATAGTAGAAACCGGTGCCTTCGCGCATGCTCACGTCGGCCAGGTAGGGGTATTCTACGGGGAAGCCGACAGTGCCGCCCGTCGTATGGCCGGCGGGGGAGAAGGAATATTTACCCATTGGTCGGCGTAGCTCGTTGTTGATCATCTCCGGGAACATGGCTGCCATGTTGATGCGGATGCGTTCGCCTGCGAGGCGGTTTTGGACATTCTCGGTATATACCAGCATCCGTTCGATGGGATAGATGCAGCTGTTCAACAGCTTCTTATGCTTGGCGGCGTCCTCCGCCTGGAAGCGTACCTTCACACCGCGGTTCTCGTCGGGGTAGAAGACGGCAGCGGAACCGGGATCCTTGAACATACCACTCTCATGGTAGCTGTTGTTGTCCTTACTGCTTTCATCGCTGAACATACCGCGTCCGTTCTTTAGAATGGGGAAACGGTTGAGGTAGATGCCGGCGTTGCCGTCGGTGCGTTCGGCGTCCTCATCGGCACTCTCCTTGCTCTGGTAGATTTTCAGCAGGCGGCGCTTGCCCATCGTGGTGTAGTACTCATACACGGGCACGGTGAAATGTCCCTCTGTGGTGCTGTAGCAATAGCCGTTCTCGTTGTAGTGGATAACCAGCTTGTCCGGCGTCAGCTTATAGGGCAGAACGTGGTAGGTGACGAACTGGTTCAGGATATTCTCCTCGTTCTTGAAATCGTTGTCCTGACGGGCATGGGGATAGACTCCTTTCTGAATCAGGTAGTTCTTGATGTCTATAGCCTCAATCTGGTTGTAGCTCTTGTGGATGCCTTCCTTTGCCAATTCCTTCTCCCAAAAGTCATCCGTCTCGGAGAAGATGGTGAAGCCGTATTTGCGGTGGTCAGGGATGGGGCCTGTGCCTTCCGGGGCTGAGTGTAGCGGCAGGTCTTTCACGCTTCTGTTCTTGTAGAGCTTCTCCCACACATCGTCCTGTGTCTTGCTGAGGGTGTCCTCCAGACCACAGGCTAGGATAAGCTTGGCCATGACCACGAAGCCTTTCTCATTTTCAGCCACAAGTTGGCGGAACATATCGGCCATCGTGTCGTTGCTGGGCGCGATGACGGCGTGGACTTCGTGTACGCGGCCGTTGAGCGTTTTCACATCGCGGTTCCTCAAGTCAATCAGCGCATGGCCGTTGATGAAGACGGAGTCCGTCTGGTCCACATGTGTCTTGTAGAGTTTGCGGTCGTTGAGGTTGGGGAGGGTGAACTCATCCTCGTCATTCTGAGAGAGGATGTCGCCCATCTCCAGCACCTTGTCGATGTTGCTGCCGTCGAGCACGCTGTTATAGACGATGACCTTGCGCACGGAGTCCAGTGTGGCCTCGGAGCGGAAACCGTTCCATGAGGGTTCGCTGATGATTCCTTTTTTATACAGGGAGTCCAGATAGTCGTGGATGGCCTCGTTGTTGGGTGCGAAGCAGGTGTAGGCGCCGCGTGTTGCCAGCAGCTGTGCCACCGTAGAATTTGACTGCTCACTGATGGGCACCTGATGGAGCAGGCTGGCATATTCGGTGTATCTGTAAGCCGAATCGCTATGCTCCAGAAAGCTCATAATGGTATAGTCCGATGCTGTGAATCGGTCCTCGGTGTTAATTTCCTCAGTACATGATGCCATGAACCCTATGAGAAGAGCCGCAAGGATGCCCCATGTGCTTCGGCGTATGCTTGTCATATCTTTCATAATCGTATGTATTTCAGTTTGACAGCTTATTTCGGAATATCATTGACTTTCTCACGGTTCCAGACAGGATTCTGGGGAATGAGATAGTGGTTGGCACTGCGTTCACGATAGTAGATGGGGCAGTACAGGCCATAGCGGTTTTGGATGCGGCTGATAAGGTTAGTGTACAATTGGCTGTAGTAACCTTTCGCCATGAATGTCTCTATCATCTCCTTGACGCCCGCTGCACCATCCTTATATTGCGGCTCACGTGGATCTTCGTTGGTGCCGCCGCCGATGCGTTCGGCGTAGCGTACAAGGTCAAACCAGCGTTTACCTTCGCCCAACAGTTCGATGAGGCGCTCTTTCATTACCAGCTTGATGCAGGCATCCTTGCTGTTGTCGGCGGTGGCGGAGGACAGGCCTGTCATTTGGTCCAGCATAGAGCGCTTCTGAATGGCATCCACGATGCTGCGGCACTTGGCATAGTCGCCCGTGATGGCGTAGGCTTCAGCCATCATCAGCATCACATCGGTCATGCGGTAGAAAATCCAATTGGTATAGCTATTAGAGCTAATAGGGATGACATCTGTGCAGAGGTTGGTGGATGACCTGTCAAAGCTCGCCTGTAACCATTTCGCGCAGTAGTAAAGCTGTCCGTTGGTTTTGATCTCACGGGTGGCGGTGAAGTAGTACTTTTCATCCGCGCAGCTATACCATACGCGGCAGTCCTTGTCCACGCGATCGGCCCCCACGGCGTTCTTTACGGCATCGTAGCTTGCTGCCAGTTGGAATTTGAAGTCACTGGAGTAGCCCCATAAGGTGCGCGTAAAATTGCTGGTGCGTTGGTCCGCTGCGGAGTACTGCAGCTCAAACATGCTTTCCTCGCTGTTACCCGTGTAGAAAATGGCGTTATAGCTGTTGACAGTGATGTCGCTGCTGTTGCCATTGTACAGGTTCTGCATATCCTCATTCTTGATGAGCATCGCATTGGTCAGGCCGCTGCCGAAGTCATCCTTCTTGTTGACATTGCGGTCAAAGGAGCTATTGTTAATCTGTTCGTTCTGCTTGGCCAGGGCATCCAAGGATTTCTGACCGTATTCAATTACCTTCTGGGCATCAGCCTGAATGTCAGACTCTGGGTAGCCACGACCCTCGCGCAGGGCGCTGCGCCACAGGTGCATGTCGGCCAAGAGGGCGTAGATGGCAGTGTTGGTAATCAGGCCCTTGGTGTCGCGTTCGCTGGGGAAGCGGCTCTTGGCCTGACCCGCCACGGGGGTGACATCGTTGATGAGCCAGTCCAAAACCTCCATCTGAGGCGTGAGCGTGAAGTCGTGCACATCCTCGTCGGAGTTGATGACCGTGGTGGTGAAGGGGATGTCCTTGAAGGCGCGAATCAGGTAGAAATAGTTCAGGGCGCGGAGGCCTGTCATCTCTGCCTTCATTTGTTGCCATTCTGTGGGGGTGAATTGCGGGTCTTTCTCCAGCACTTCCTCGCCATGAGACAGCACCTTGTTGCAGTAATTGATGGTTGTATAGACGCCACCCCAGTCAAATTCAGACATGGTGGAGTCGGGGTTGCCCAACATGATTTCCTTATAGTTACTACTGTTGGGGTTGTGTGAGTTCCAATGGTAGGCATCAGAACGAATGTCACCCCATACATTCAGGTTGAGGAGGGTGTTGGACATCTGCATATAGGCTCCGTAGCGGACGCCTTCCAGGTCGTTCTTGTCTTCCCAGAAATTCTCTTCCACCACGCGGTCTTGCGGATAGATGGTCAGGAAGTCGTTGCAGGACAGCATACTGAGACTGGCGAGCCCCAGTACGGCAATGCTTGAATAATATGTGATTCGTTTCATATCGCTGTACTTTTAGAATCCCAAGTTGATACTGGCCGTGAAATAGCGTGCACGGGGCGTTCTGTTGCTGTCGATGGAGATCTTCGACCATCCGTTCGGGGCCACCTCGGGGTCGGTACCGGAGTACTTGCTCCAAACCCACAGGTTGTTGGCAGAAGCGAAGAGCTTCAAGGAACGGATGCCCCATTTCTTCAGGATCTTCGGGTCGAAGTCATAGCTAATCTGGATGTACTGCAGGCGCAGGTAGTCACCGTTCTCCACGTAGCGGTCGGTGGGCAAGGCATTGTAGCTGGCGTACTCGGCCGTGTTCAGTGCGCGTGGAATCTCGGTGATATCGCCGTTCTTGCGCCAGCGCCATGTGGTGGCATAGCTCTGGTTGTCGTTGGCGCGCATGGCCTCTGCGTTGTGGCGTGCCCAGTTGACAATCTGGTAGCCCATGCGGTAGTTGAAGCCGGTGTTCAGTGACAGACGGTCCCATTTCAGTGTGAAGCCGAAACCACCGTTGCAGGAGGGGTTGGAGTTGCCGAGATAGACGATATCCAGACGGTCAATCTGTCCGTCGTGGTTGATATCCTCGTAGATGACATCGCCGCCCTGGAAATCCTTGCGGGAACCGCGGTTGTAGCAATAGTACATCTTCAGGGGATCGCCATTCTGGTCGGTGAGCATGTTGCCATTCTCGTCGAAGGCGACAGGGCAGGTGGCATTCTCGCCGCGGCGTGCGGCAGCGGAGGCCGTGTTGATGGCGTAGTCCTTTACCCAGCTGCCGTCGGACGTCTGCTTGTAGTGCCAGCCATCGCCCATGGACTGTGCTTCAGCCAGTGACTTGCTGTCGCGGTAGCCGCCGTTACCGTCGGGCACGCTCTCGGCGTAGCCGTACCTATACCATGAGCTCTGGGTGTAGCCGCTGTGCTCATAGTCATAGCGATAGACGCCCTTGTACTTCAGACCATAGATGGAACCGAAGGCATTATGCTCCTGAATGAAGCGAAGGGCATCATAGTCCAGGTTGGTTGGTTCGGTGGTCTCGCTGGGGTTCAAGCCTTCCAGAATCAGGGGATCCATCTCCTCAATCTCGTTGATGTTCTGTGCGATGTTGCCGCGCAGCTTCATGGAGAACTTACCCACCTTGGCGAACCAGCCAGTGGAGAAGTTCAACTCCCAACCCTTGTTACGCATGACACCTGCGTTGACCTTAGCCAGCGAGGAAAAACCGTTGGCTGAGGCAATGCGCTGATTTTTCATAATCAGGTCAGAGACCTTGTTGTCATAGAGCTCGAACTCCAAATTGATGAGGTCGTCGAAGAGGCCTACATTGAAGCCGAGGTTCAGCTTGCGAGTCTTCTCCCAACGGATGGAACTCAGCGACAAGTTCTCAGGGATGATGATGGAGTGGCCGTTGTAGTAGGTACCTGCCTGCCTGTATCTGTTATACTGGTTGAGTTCGCCACCGCCGGTGTTACCCGTGATACCCCATGTGGGACGTACGGAGAGCATGGAGAGCCATTTCCTGGACCATTTCATCCAGGGCTCGTCGATGATGTTCCAGCGGAGACCCACGAAGGGGAAGGTGCCGAACTTGTGGCCTTGGCCGAAGGTCGTGTTGCCGTCCCAACGGACGCTGACATCGAGGTTGTACTTACTCTTATAGGAAGCATGTGCGCGCACGAAGAAGCTGGTCTCGCGCCATTCGCCATTACTGGCACCTGCACCCTGCAGCAGCGCTACAATCGTGGGGTCGGTGACGCCGTTAGGCACGTTCCACAAATCGGTATTCTGTCTGCTGGATGAACCGCTCTTCAACTCCCAGCTGACCAAGGCGCTGGCGCTCCAGTCCTCATTCTTGAAATGGGGATAGAAGGACAGGTTATGGCGGGTGGTGAATTCTAAGCTTTTGTACTCTTCATTGCCCACTGTGTTGCGGTTGTTGTTAATTTTGCCCTTACCATGCTGATATGGGGTGTCGCCACCATACTGCCAGTCCATGGTGATCAGGTCAGCGGGGAGGTACTTGTCGTTGGACGTGTTGTAGATATTCAGCTGCACATCGCCCAGATAATTCAGCTGTGTGTGATCATTGTCCTTGCCCAACAGCTTGTACTCGATGGCAAACTGCGGGGTGAGGTTGTACTGCCTCTCCTTGTTCCAGCCGCCGTAGGCGTATGCCACGGGGTTGCCGTTGACGAACATATCGTAGAGGTTGTAGCTGGTGTAGTTGTAACCATACTGTGCATCGTTGGCCGTCGTCAGCCTCACGGGGCTGAGGGGCAGCATATTGAAGTAGTTGCCCGTGGGGACGTAGGTGAGTTGGCCATCTACCATCTTGGCGGACATCTCATCGATGCTCATATTCGGCATGGCCTTGTAGGCTTTGGCCAAAATGTCGCTTCGATTATTTTCATTATTAGTGAAATTCTTGTGGTTGGTGGTGAAGGTCAGGCTGATGTTGGAGGTGAACTTGATGCGGTCACTGACTGTGTAGTCCAAGGCGGTCTGTGTGGTGAAGCGGTCGAACTTTTGGCCGATGATAGAGCCCTTGGATTTATCATAACCTGCCGACACACGGAACTGTGCCTTCTCACCACCACCCGAGAGGGTGACATACCACTTGTGCTCCTGACCGAACTGGCGGACAGCATCAATCCAGTCGGTGTTGTTGCTGTAGTGTGGATAGATGTTCGGGCGGGTCTGGTCGTAGGACAGCTCCGGCATATTTGTCTGTATATGCTGCGGGTTGTAGTAGGACTCCTTCAGCATCATGGTGTAGCCGTCACCGTCGAGCATCTTGTAGCCATCGGGCTGCCAGGTGCCGTTGAACTTATAGGAGAAGGTGACGTTGGTCTTACCACGATGACCGCGGCGCAGCTTGATCTCGATGACACCGTTGGCACCGCGTGAACCCCACTTCGCCGTGGAGGCATCCTTCAGCACCTCGATGCTCTGGATATCCTCGGGGTTGACATTGAGGAGGGTGGAGAACTGCTCCTCGTTGTCGAGGTCGCCGAAGTCGATGTCCTTGGTGGCATCTTCAGGAAGCTCGAAGATGTGGTCGTTGACGACAATCAGCGGCTGGGCGTTACCGTTGATGGTGGTGGTACCGCGCAGACGCATCGTCGTACCGGAACCGAGGTTACCGGAGTTCTGGACGATATCGAGACCGGCAATCTGACCTTGCAAGGCCTGATCGACAGACTCGAAGGCCATACCTTCCATTTCATCCATGCTGAAGGTCTGGGAGGCTCCCGCCAACTCGCGGACGGGGATGCTGAGGCCGCCGGACTGTTGGGTCTTCTTGGCCGTGACTTTCACCTCGGTCATCGTCTTCGTGTTGTCGGCCAGCTTAATCTTGAAGACGTTGCGCGTGCCAATCTTCTGTGCCCAAGGCTTCAGGCCCATGAAAGTGATGGACAGCGTATTGTTGGGGTCCTTGATGGCGAGGGTGAAGTTACCGTTCATATCAGTGACGGTGGCACTGACGATACGGTTGTTCTTATCGCGCTCGACCACATTGGCACCTGGCACGACATCGAAGTCATCCGATACGGTACCGGAAATACGACGCTGTTGCGCACTGGCCGTAGCGGCCGTGAAGCACATCGTGCAAAGCAGAATCAGTTTGAGGATCTTATTCATGGCGCTTCATTTTTTTGATGCTGGTGGGGGAAGGGATGGAGAATCTCTTGAGGTAGTTCTTACAAGCTTTGACGTTGGCCCAATCGCCGTCGAAGCGGCCACTCGTAAGAGGCTTGTGGTTGATGACACCGTCAATCTGGTGGACGACGGCAGAGCTGGAACTCTGGAGGACGATGTAGTTCATCTCCAGCTTGCCGGTAGGTGTGGTCTTCTCACCGGACATCGTACCGTTCTTATCGTAGATACAGGTCATGTCACGGGTCATGATGTTGCGCAGGTCACCCGTGGTGGTGTGCGTGCCACATGAGCACGTGGTGTGATCCTCTGTGGGACCGCCTGCATTGTCGTGAATAATCAGCTTGGAACCGTCACCTGACTTCGTGCGGCCCATGTAAGCCTTGATGAAGACGCCGTTGACCTGGTCGTAGCTGGAGGTGGTGAACTCCTTCGCATCACGCGCTGTCTTGTCCTCGAAGAAGCTGTTGTCGAGGAAGTGGCTGCGGATGAAGTTGTTGAGGTAGGTAATCATCGTGGTAACCTTGAGGCTGTCGGAACTTTCCGCCTCCGGTTCGCCTGTTCCGGAATCTATCTGGTGAATCCACATCACCTTGCCGTTGGGATATCTCTTGGGCTCGGGCTCTGCTGTGGGGTCCAGAGGATCGACATCTTCCCATTGGATACCTGCATTATAGGCATCACGGATGTCTTGCCAAGTGGGCAGGCCGTTGGCTTCAGCCTGTGTGATGGCATCGTTGGATGGCACCAGCACGGTGAAGTTATAGTTGCTGAGGAACTTCACGTTACGATCTACAGCACCACCCTGATCCCAGATGGCCAGGTTCTCGGGCTTCAAGCCGCAGTCCTTGGTGATGTCGCTGTTACCGTCCATATCCGTGAGTTCGAAGAACTTCTCGCACTCTGCGGCATATTCATTGGACATGATATAGTAGATACTTCTGCTGGCGGGGATGATGGGGGAGTCATCGATGGTGAAGGTGTGACCGTTCAACTTCTCCAAAGCATTCTTCTCCTCGATATTGATTTCCAAGGTGCCGAGAGCCTCGGGGGTGGCGGCATAGCCGTCGCGCTCGTTCTCCAGCTGGAAGCCGCCTTGCACCTTGGTGACGGCATACTTGCCGGTGGACGGATTGAAGACCTTGGTCACCTTGATGCCGACGCCGTTCTTGGCGAGGTAGTACTCGTCCTCGTTGTCAATGGGGTTGTCGCCCGTGTGCACGATGGTGTGGCTCTCCAGGATATCACGCAGACGGTTCAGGAGCTCCACTTCCGTCAGCTGGTCGAGGTTGAAGGGAACTTCGGCGATGGTGCCGTTCAAACGGTCGTAGGAATACAGAATCTTACCGACCTTGAGGGGCGGGTTACCGCGGCCGTTGTCTGTCATCTCAATACGGATGACGCGCGGGTGCTGGCTGGTGAAGCTGATGGGGTCGTAGTAGCGCTTCAGGGCCTCGTCACTGGGCAGGAAGAAGGAGAAGCGGGAGCGCATGGCCATCAAGTAGGCATAGTAGTTCATGTGCATCTTGTCCGCATTCGGGTCGCTACCGTTGTTGATGGCCCACTGCATAATCTTGTTGGTTCTGCGGATGTTGGCGGGACCGGCAACAGATTCGTAGCGGGCGGGGCCGTACACCTTATTCATTAGGTAGATGACACCGTTGCAGGCCAGCAGGCTGGACTCAATCTCGTCGCGGTCAGCCTCTTCGAACATCTCAATCTGTGAGTCGTGGTCGCGGAGCGTCAGCATCTTGCTGGGCACGGATTGCACGAAGGAGTTGAACATGATGACGTTCAGCAGGGATGCCAAGGTGTTCAACGGGATGCAGTCGATGTTCCTATAGAGGGTCTCCAAATCGTCGAGCTCGAAGGTCTTGGCTGTCTGGTCGGGGGAGTATTCCTCGACGAGCTGCGAGCCGCTACCGCCGATGGAGAAATATTTCACCAGCGCCTCGTCGTTGGGCACGAACATGGCGGCCATGTCCTTGCGCTCGTTGCCGGAGGACATCGTGAACTCGCTCCAGGCGGGATCCAGATACAGGACTGCGCCGTCGGGCAGCGTCCTGTTATTGGGACCCTTGTTCAGGGTCGCCTTGCTGGCATTGGTGAGGGAGAAATAGCGCTTCGTGTAGATCGTTCCCGAGAAATCAGGATGCAGGTTCTTGTAGGCCTCCGTGATGGCGGTGTTGGGGAACGGCGCGGAGAAGCGGTCGATCATGTGGCTGAAGATGTTCGTCTTGCCGTTGGTGCGGAGCACCTCTGCCATGCTGCCCAGGGGCACGGGCACCTTGTCGGTGATGTTGACATAGCCGTTTTCTGCGACGCGGTCTTTCTCGATGATGCGGGCGTCGTAGATATGTACGTCGTCGGCTACGCGGGACTCACCCATGATGGTCTCGAAGTCGTCGTCGGTGATGCTGATGTCGCCGCGACCCATGTGCTCACGCGTGAAGTGAATCATCATGTTCTTGCTGTCGTCCGCTACGAGGTAGATGCCTTTGTTGTCCTTGCGGAACTCCTCCCAGAAGTCGTAGCCGTTGGCGATGTCTTCTTCGTTGTAGGTGACGGGCACCTGGTCGGCGGGGAGATAGGTGATGGAGTCCAAGACGCTGACCGTGGTGTAGCGACGCATATACTGTCCAGGCTCCGGGGCGTTGCTTCCTGAGGCTTCCGAGGCGGAGAGGTTCTCCATCGTGATGGCGTTCTCGAGCAAACTCGTGTGAACCAGCAGGTTCTTCTGAGCCGGTGAGAGGTTGGCATAGCTGGTGGCCGTGTGCCAGGGGTTGGTGGCGGGGAGCGTGGCGTTCCTCTTGTAGAACTGTTCCCATGCGGCGTCGTTGGCCGCGAAGACGGTGTTGGAGCCTGTCTTGCCGAGGACTTCCTTCAGGTTACGGGCACCCTCGGTGTTGATAGCGGGGTCGTCCAGCAACTTCAGGTAGTTACTGAAGCCTTCATTTTCCAAGATAGAGTAGATGTTCTCGGACAGCCATTCCGGCTTCTCGTCGTCGAGGGTGTACTCATCTTTACAAGCCCAAGTCGTTCCGCAAAGAGCCATTATGCACAGCGTGCGTAACGCATGTGTGCCGAACGAGCTAAAACGGTTTTTCATACACTTGAAATTGATTTTTATTAGTTGATTGATTTTATTCAAGTTAGTTAGTGCGCAGCTAGCCTTTTTATGGGCACACTGCGGTAGTAAATGCACTACAAGCGCTCAAAATTAAGGCTTTTTTGAAATACGAGCTTCAATAATCCTTGGGAAAATGGGAATATTAACGTTTTTTAATAAATAAAGTGTGTAAGAGTGTATATGAACCTACAGGTGCATCAACAGCTACGGACTGTACGGTATCGGGGGCCGTACAGTCCGTAGCAGGGACGTTTTGTCGGGGTGGGTTAGCGGTTGGGGAAGGCCTTCAGCAGGCGCTTCAGTTCCTTGGCGGTGATGGCGATGACGGTGCCGTGGCGGGGCGTGAAGGCGCCCTCGGTCTTGGTGTCCTGCACCTGATGGAAGGTGCGGAGACCGTCGGTGCTCTTGCAGAACTGATAGTGGCCGCTGGTGTAGCAGTCGTACATCAGCACCCAGTTGCCATCGTGGAGGCGGAAGACGCCGGAGCCCTCCACCGCCTTGTTGGTGTCCTGGCACCAGCCGGGTTGGAGCTCCCAGGTGTTGCCGTCGTAGAAGTTCTTGGCGATAAACTGTTTGATGCCCTTCTGGCGGCTGCCTTCGGTCTTGAAGAAGATATGTAGCAGGCCTTCATCGTCCTGCACGATGTCGGTGTCGATGCTGGCATTCTTCATGTCGAAGAGCAGCTGGGGGGTACCCTCCAAGTCGCTGAAGTCCTTGTTGGCGTAGGCCCAATAGACGCGGTCATAGGGGCAGGAGCCGTCGTCGGTGAGGATGGAGAAATAGACGATGTACTTGCCCGTCTGCTTGTCGTAGATGGTCTGAGGAGCCCACACGCGGGTGACATGCTCGAACATCGTGCCCTTGAAGCGGTCGGGGAAGTGCACGGTATGGTGCTGCCAGTGGACCAGATCCTTGGAGCGCATCAGCACCATGCCGCGGTTGCTGCTCCAGCCGAGGCTGCTCTTCATGTCGGTGACGACCATGTAGAACCAGCCGCCCTTGCCGCGCAGGATATGGGGGTCGCGGACACAGCCGGTGCGGGCGATGTCCTTGGAGGCGATGATGGGTTGCCCGTTGTTCAGGGGCGTATAGTTCCAGCCGTCCTCGGAGATGGCGTAGCAGATCTGCTCGTTCTCGGGGGCGTTGCCGGTGAAGTAGGTGAAGAGATAGGCGGTTGTCTTGGGCTTGGCGGCAGCACCGCAGACTGCCAGCAGGAGCACAAAGGCCAGAAGTTGTTTGCGTTTCATAAAAGATATAGTTAGAGTTGTTGGGTAAATGTCTTCAGCGCAGGGCATCGACAGCCTCGAAGAGCGCGTCGGCTTCAGAGGGATGGAACCAGTGGATATTGTCGTCGTGGGCAAACCACGTCATCTGTTTCTTGGCGTACACGCGGGTGTTCTTCTTCATCCGCTCGATGGCGAAGGGGAGCTCCCAGTGGCCGTCGAGGACCTCGAACATCTCCTTGTAGCCGACGGTGTTGAGGGCGTTCTCGTGGCGGTGGGGCAGCATCCGGCGGGCTTCCTCAAGGAGGCCATCGGCCACCATCTGGTCCACGCGCCGGTTGATGCGGTCGAAGAGGTCGGCGCGCTCACGGCGCAAGCCGAACTTGACGATGCGGAAGGGGCGCTCCTTGTGCGTCTCGGTGCGGAAGCTGGAGAAAGGTTGCCCCGTCTGGTAGCAGACCTCCAGGGCGTGGAGGATGCGCTTGGTGTTCTTGAGATCGACGCGTGCGTAGTAGGCGGGGTCCAGGAGCTTCAGCTCGGCCTTGAGGGTGTCGGCGCCTTCCGTTTCCAGACGCTGGCGCAGGTGGTCGCGGGTCTCCGGCGTGATGGTGGGGATATCGTCTATGCCGTGGCAGACGGCGTCGATGTATAGCATGGAACCTCCGCTAAGGAGGAGGGTGTCGTGGGTCTTGAAGAGCTCGTCGGTGAGCTGCATGACATCGGCCTCAAAGCGTGCGGCGCTGTAGTAGTCGGTGATGTCGAGGATGCCGATGAAATAGTGGTACGCGCGTGCGAGCTGTTCGGGGGTGGGGGCTGCCGTGCCGATGGGCAGGCCTCGGTATATCTGACGGCTGTCGGCATTGATGACGGGGCTGCCGATATGGCGCGCCAGTTCGATGGCGAGTTCCGTCTTGCCTACGGCAGTGGGACCTATGAGAGCGATGAGGGTCTTCATCTTGGGAGGGATTCCCGGCAGGAAAACCGCCGGCGCATTATTCTTCTGCGAAATCGAAGCCTTCAGGGTCGAGCTCGTCGAGTTCGAAGAGGTCGTCGTCGTCGGGCTCGCGGTCATCATCGTCGAGGCCTTCAGCGGCGAGCGCGGCGGCGTTGAGTTCGGCGAGAAGGGAGGAGGGGGCGTCTGCGGCGATGGCGGCAGGGGCTTCCTCGATGATGGCGGGGGCTGTGCCGTGGGAGCGGCGGCAGCGGGGGGCATCGATGTGTTTGCCGTATTCGATGTTGGTGACCTCCAGCAGGAAGCCGCGGTCTTTCTCAGCGTCGAAGACATACATGAGCCGCTGGTTCACATCGTCGATGAGATCGCCGAGTTCCACCTCGTCCATGGTGTCCTCCTCGTAGCTCTTCTCGGGGATGGCGCGCTCGCGACGCCAGCCGTCGCACATGTAGAAAGTGGCGGGCTTGGACGGCGTTGCGCTGTCCCATTCGCAGGTCTTGCGGATGAGCTGATGCAGGTCTGCAAAGGTGGCGTCGGACTCTATCTGGAGCTCGATGGCAAAGTCTTCGTATGCCTCTTCGGGGCTGGCAGCGATAATGGTGTATAGCATATCAATGTACGAATCCGCGTTGCTTAGTATCTTCGATGAAATCGAGGATATATGTGATTTCAGGTGTCATGGGAAGCTCCTCGCGGATGGTGGCGATGGCATCGGTCAGAGCCATACCGCCCTGGTAGATGATGCGGTAAGCTTCGTGGATGGTGTTGATGGTATCGCGCTCGAAGCCGCGACGGCGCAGACCCACGATGTTGAGGCCGTAGTAGGCAGCCGGATGGCGGGCGCAGATGGTGTAGGGGAGCACGCTCTGTGGCACGCCCGTGCCGCCGCTGACCATCGTGTAGCCGCCGATGCGGCAGAACTGGTGCACGAGGACGCAAGCCGAGAGGATGGCGTGGTCATCGACGGTGACTTCGCCGGCGAGCTTCGAGCAGTTGCCGATGATGATGTCGTTGCCGATGACGTCATCGTGGGCGATGTGGGCGCCCTCCATGAACAGGTTGTTGGAGCCTACGACGGTCTTGCCCTTGGAGGCGGTGCCGCGGTTGATGGTGACGTTCTCGCGGATTTTGTTGTTATCGCCGATGATGGCTAATGATTCCTCGCCGCGGAACTTCAGGTCCTGCGGGATGGCGCTGATGACGGCTCCAGGGAAGAAGATGTTGCCGTTGCCGATGCGTGCGCCGGAGAGGATGGTGACGCTGTTCATGAGCGTGTTGTTATCTCCAATCTCCACATTCTTGTCGATGTAGCAGAAGGGACCGATTTCCACGTTTTCACCGATCTTGGCAGCGGGGTCTATGTATGCGAGAGGGGAAATCATGATGGTTGATAGTTTATGGTTGATAGTTTAAAGTTGTTGATGGTTTCAACTTTCAACTAATTTTTAATCACCTGTGCCACCAGGTCTGCCTCCGCGACGACGTTCTCGCCGACAAAGACGTGGCCGCTCATCTGTACGATGTTGTGGCGGAAGGGAGCGGTGAAGTAGGCTTTGAAGAGAAGCGTGTCGCCCGGCACCACCTTCTGCGTGAACTTGCAGTTGTCGATGCGTAGGAAATAGGTGCTGTAGTCCTCGGGGTGCTCCAGGTTGCTGAGCACGAGGATGCCACCCGTCTGGGCGAGGGCCTCGATGAGCAGCACGCCGGGCATCACGGGCTCCCCGGGGAAGTGGCCCTGGAAGAAGGGCTCGTTGCCAGTGACATTCTTGATGCCCACAATGCTTTGTGCGTCCATCTCGATAATCTTATCCACGAAGAGCATCGGGTAGCGATGGGGCAGGAGCTTCTTGATGCGGTTGATGTCCATGAGTGGCGGACGGTTGACATCGTAGAACGGTGCCTGCACCTTGTGCGTGCGTATCTCCTTGCGCATCAGACGCGCGAACTTGTTGTTGACGGTGTGTCCGGGGCGCGTGGCGATGATGCGGCCCTTGATGGGCTTGCCGATGAGCGCCATATCGCCGATGATATCGAGGAGTTTGTGGCGCGCGGGCTCGTTCTCCCATTGCAGCGGCTTGGTCTGCAGGAAGCCCAGCTCCGTGGCGTCGTGGTGGGGGGCACCGATGCGCTTGGCGAGCTTGTCGATTTCTTCCTGTGTCTTCTGGTTCTCGTAGATGACGATGGCGTTGTCCAGGTCACCGCCTTTGATGAGGCCGGCCTCCAGCATCATCTCCACCTCGCGCACGAAGCAGAAGGTGCGGGCGGGAGCAATCTCCTGCTCAAAATTCGCCATGTCATCGAGGGTAGCGAACTGGCTGCTCAGCACTTTCGACTGGAAGGCTATCATGGCCGTGATGCTGAACTGCTCGTCGGGAAGAATGGTGATGCAGCTGCCTTTCTCATCGTCGCGCACCTCGATTTTCTTGTGCACGACGTAGTAGTCCTTGGGCGCGTTCTGCTCCACGACGCCTACGTGGCGGATGTTCTCGACATAGATCTCCGCGGAGCCGTCAAGAATAGGCACCTCGGGGCCGTTGACCTGGATGAGGCAGTTGTCAACGCCCAGCGCGTAGAGGGCCGCGAGGGCGTGCTCCACCGTGCTGCAGCGTGCCTCGCCCTTGGCCAGCACCGTGCCGCGCGTGGTCTCCACCACGTTCTCGGCAACGGCGTCGATGATTGGTTCACCGGGGAGGTCGATGCGCTGAATCTTGTAGCCGTAGTTCTCAGGGGCGGGGTTGAAGGTCACGACCAGATTCAGACCTGTGTGCAGGCCCTTGCCGTGTAGCGTGAAACTGCCGCCTAAAGTATTTTGTTTTAACATATTCTCAAATTGTAGTGTTTCCTGTATGACATCTCAAACAGGATTTTGTTTAATCCATGTCACCCGTCAGTACTCACTTCTCATCTTTCAGCTTCTCTCTCAGCTCCTTCACTTCTTTCTGAAGTTCGCGCAGCTCGGTAGCCATCTCTGGCAGCGTCTTATAAACGGCAGCGGCGCGCGACCACACTTTCGGGTCGATGGCGGGGTAGCCCATGAGGGTCTGTCCGGGCTTGCGCACATTGCCGGGTACGCCGCTTTGGGCGCCCACGGTGGTGTGGTCAGCCACGCTGATGTGTCCGGCGATGCCCACCTGACCGGTGAACGTGCACCATTCGCCCACCTTTGTGGAGCCGGCGATGCCCACTTGTGAGCAGAGCACGGTGTGGCTCTGTATCTCTACGTTGTGGCCCACCTGCACCAGGTTGTCGATCTTCACGCCCTTGTGGATGATGGTGGCGCCCATCGTGGCGCGGTCCACGCAGGCGTTGGCGCCCAGTTCCACGTCGTCCTCCAGCACGGCGATGCCAATCTGGGGAATCTTCTCGTAGCCGTCGGGCGTGGGGGCAAAGCCGAAGCCGTCAGCACCCACCACGCTGCCGGCATGGAGGATGCAGCGGTCGCCCACGATGCAGTCGTGATAGACGACACAGTTGGAATAGAGGATGCAGTCGCTGCCCACCTTGGCATTGGGACCTACGGTGGCATGGGGGTGCAGCTCGGTGCCGTCGCCGATGACGGCATTGTCGCCTACCGCCGCAAAGGGGGCGAGATAGACGTCCTTGCCAATCTTGGCCGTCGGCGCCACATACGCCAGCGGGTCGATGCCCGTGCGCTTGGGCTTCATACTCTCATAGAGCATCAGCAGCTTACCCAGCGCCTCGCGCGGGTTTTCCACGCGGATGAGCGTGGGCTTCACGGGTTGTGCGGGCTGGAAACTGTTGGGCACCAGCACCACCGACGAAGCCGTCTGGTAGATGTAGGGCTCGTATTTCGGGTCGGAGAGGAAGGACAATGCGCCTTCCACACCCTCTTCAATCTTGGCAAAGGTATGCACGGCTTTCGAGGCGTCGCCTTCGACGGTGCCGTGGAGATGGGTTGCGATTTGTTGAGCGGTGAAATTCATGTGGGCTGTTGAACAATCGTACTATTTGCGGGGCAAAGTTACAAAAAAAGATAAATGGCACCTATTTTTTGCAAGTTTTTTTGCCTTTGTGCACAAAAAACGACCATTTCTCCTACATGACGCCCTTTTTTCTGCGTCGCAGAGAGTAGATGGCGATGCCGTGGCTGAGCTTCTTGGAGAGGCGCATCGCGCGAGCCTCGGAGGTTAGCCAGCGGCCCAGGTAGTTGAGGCTGCGGTTGCTGTATTCGAAGTGGGTCTGACGGCGCACCTCGTTGGCGATTTCCGTGGTGCTCAGCCATTCGCACTCGCCCTTGCCGTCGGCCACGGGCTCAAAGACATCCAGCAGGTACTCCACCTCCGGGCGCTGGTTGGCGAAGGCGGCGTTGTAGGCTTCAATCTGCTGCACCTCCTCGGGCGTGAAGTAGCAGCGGCGCTGCTGTCCGTAGAGCTCACGCAAGGCCTGGCTGTAGAGCTCCTCATATCGGATGCTACTGCGCAGGTCGATGAGCTGTCCCTCGCGGATCTCTGCCACGATGAAACGGCGACTTCCGCTGGGGTCGGCCAGCACATCGTTCATGTTCGTCGTAGCGATGAACGAGGCGCGGCGCGGCAATTCGGAGATGGCGCTGCTGTAGGGGCGGCGCATCTTCACGCTGCTTTTCTGCAGCAGGTTCTTTAGGAAACCCTGCTGCAGCTTCTCGCTGATTTGGTTGAATTCATCGAGGTTGATGAGCAGGCTGCTGGTCAGCATACGCTCCACTTCCTGCTTGCTGGAGAAGTCCACCAACTCGCGGTAACCGTCGCCGCGCAGCTCAGGCGGTAGGATGAACTGCCCGAAGGTGCTCTTGCCGCAGCCCTGCAGGCCTATCAGCAGCGGCACCACGGCATTGCCGTGGCCGGTGTTAAACTCCTCCCATTGTGCCACCATGCCCAGGAACCACGTGTGGAACCACTCTCTCCAATGCGGGTTGCGGTTGGGCACGCGGTCAGCCAGCGCGCCGATGTGGTCGGTCTTGCCGTCCCATTTGTCCTTCACCTCGCGCAGGTAGGCCTGTGCCGTGTTGTAGGAGCGGATGCGCGTGGACCCTAAGAAGCGGCGCATGTCGCGGTCGAAGACCTCGATGCCGTGCTCGTGGGCTTCCTGGATCATCGTGTTCATCACGCGCGTGTCCAGCGGACGGAAGACATAGCTGTTGGAATGGTTGGGGCGCCACTCCACGCTGTTCGTCAGCTCGTTGAAGCGCAGGTCGTAGCGCTGGTTCATAAACGCCTGCAGCATCATCGTCAGCTCCTGCATGCCGTGGGGGTGGTTCTTTGTGGGGCGCAGCGGATGCGCCAGATAGATGCTCTCGGCAATCTCGCGGGCGCGCTCGCGGCTGTCCAAATGTGTAAATGCCCAATACTGCGCCTGATATAGCGTTTCCTCTATTGGCATCCCCAATGCGATGCATTCCTCCACGATGAGCGCAAACTGCTCCTCGCCGCATCTCCTCGCCGCCTCGGCATCCTTTCCTCCCTTTCTCTCCGCCTCGGCATCCATTCCTCCCTTTCTCTTCGCTTCGGCATCCTTTTCTCGGTTTTTCTCCGTTTCTGAATCTTTCCCTCGGCCCCTCTCTGTCTCAGCATCTTTGTCCGTGTGCTCCTGCCATAGCTCGTTCATCTTCTTCACCGCCAGGGCGAAGCGCATCTCATAGAAATGTCTGGTCTTCGTGCTCGGGACGATAGACTCCTCACCGTACTCGCGGCTGCGGTCCTGCTTCTCGGCGACGCCCTGTGCCAGATCCTGCGGCTGTATGCGTAGCGCCGATGCCTCGGGGTTGTAGAACGCCTCGGGGTCCCATGTCCAGCGGAACGTGTCGGAGGGCTCGCCGCTCTTGCTCTTGAGGGGCTTGCCGATGACGGCGCTATAGACTGCGGCGCAACGCTCGTAGAGCAGGTGGTGGAAGTGGCCGGCCACCGTTGCTTCGCTGGGCAGTGTGCCGTCGGCACATGTGCCGCGCACCAGGATCTTCACGCTCTTGCCGCTGGCACCCGTCATGGCGGCCAGCGTCGTGGGCCATGCCGCCACCTTCTGCTTCACCTCCGTGATGCCGTCGTCGTCGAGGTCGCTGACTTCCAGCAGCGCTACACCGTTGTAGCGCATCTCCACTTCCCCTGAGCGACGCTTGTGCGCCTCCAGGCCCGGGCAGATGAGCGGCAGGGAGTTCGTGAGTTCAAGTCGAAAGGACGGTAGAAGCGGGGGGTAAACCGTCCGTAGTGCTTCTACCGTCTCCTTCTTCTTGGCATCATCTCTGATGCGAGCCATCAGCGGCTCCATACCCAAGGTGCTGACGACTTCTCTCTTACTCCTGATTGTTTTCCTATGAATAGTGCATTTAATCATGCGCCAAACCTCTCTTTCTGCGACAAAGGTATGATAATCCTTCCAACTGTGCAAATATTTTCACCAAAAAATGCTTCTTTGATGTAAAAATCTTGCATTATACATTTCATTTATCCACCTTTCTTTCTTATGTTCCACCCATATAACTTTCTGTGTATAAATTATTCCATTCCTATCAGGTGGACATTCCTCTATTTTCTTAAACCCTATGTGATTTTCCTATTTCTCCTTCTTTTACATATTTTTTCCTACCTTCCACATACTTTTTCTCCTCCTCCACAAGCCTTTGTCAAGAAGGATGCATCCTTATGTCCATAAGGACGTGTCCTTCTCGCCATAAGGACACGTCCTTTAAGCATTTGCCACCAGTGGCAAATCCCATCACACCATGCTCTTACGCCTTGTCCCACCAGTGGGACAACAAAAAGCCCCACGCTCTTCCTTGCGGAAGCCGTGGGGCTGATGAGTAGTGATATGCCCGGGGTTAGCGACCCATACCTTTCACGAGGAAGGTGTAGATGTCACTCTCCTGGTTGTTGGTCTCGGGGACGCCCGATACCTTGATGACACCGAGAGCTGTTGCCCTTTTGGCTGCTTCATCAACGGTGCCGACGAGGATGATGTCGCCGACGGTGATGTTGTTGATGAATGTCTTTACATCGCCTACGTTATAGCGATCTCTGAATGCATTCAGGACGCTGTTGTACTTGGCATTGGTGTAGTCAAAATGATTCACCCTTACCATGCGTATGTTTGGAGCCAAGGTGCGGATGGCCTTGGAGGAGGCAGTACCTGCATCCTTGTCGTAGGAGATGACGACATGGTGATGCTTGACATCGGTGTCGTTGCCGGTGTTGATAGCTGTAGCCTTGCCGCCGGAGAAGTAGAGGGCGTTGTTGGCTCCCAAAGTCGGGTTCTCCCAGAGATTGAAGGATGTTTCCGTCAGCGTGTAGTCGGCAGCGAAAACTTTCAGATACTTGGTGCCCGTCCATTCATCACCGATGGAATTGGTTACTGTAGCTCGGAGCTGAACTTCAAGGACGGAGTCGGGAAATACGGGGAGAAGGAAATCGTATTCCATTTTCTTCCGCGTTCCGCTTAATTCTATGGTTTCAAGCTTCGTTTCGCCATTGTAACCGTCGCGAGATGAAATGACCAACTTTTCAAGGGTTCCCTGAGGCGAGTTGATGTCCATCTTGAAGAAATAATGTCGTCCGCCGAGTACGCTGTCTGCTTTAGCCCAGTCTGCTATAATATATACGGGAGATTCATCCTCTTTATTATCGGAACAAGCCCAGTTGAAAGCGCCCAAGAGGATGATGGCTAAGAGGGGAAAGAATTTCTTCATTTGTCTGTTGTGTGTGAAAACTCTAAAATCCCGCCCTCTTCAGAGCGAAAGGGCGGGATTAAAGAAATGGTGTAGATGGGATTACTTCTGGAGCTGCTTCTTCTGCAGTTCAACCTGCTGCTTCTGGAGCTCAACCTGCTTCTCTACCACGCAGGGGAGGCAGTGGTTGTGGCTCTCGCGGATCTTGTAAGCGCGAATCAGAGCGGTTCTCTTCCATTCTCTTCCGAGGAAGAGCTTTTCTTTCTCGGCGGTCTGGCGAACAACCTGGAAGTAGCGAGCTTCGGGGAACTGTTCTGTAACCTTGTAGGTAGCCTTTCTGAGCATACGGGGCAGCATGCGAGTGTTGACACCGTTGGTCAGGTTGGTCATCTTCTTGTTGCTGCTATCGTATTCAACGCCGTTGACGGTGTGAATCTGATAGAACACGCTCAACCATGTGCTGTAGGTTACGGATACCTCTGTCTCACCCAAGAACTCCATGTCATCGTTGGAATAAATCAGCTGGGTGATTTGCGGACTGAAGGACCGAGTGCTGGTCGTTGTTCCGCAGCTGGTGAAGAGCATTGCTGCCACACCAACCATGAATAGATATTTCAAATTCTTCATGTCCTTGTTAACTTAAAGTGTAAAAAGTGTGAGGAGAGGACCGATTAACGGTTGAAGTAGTATGACAGGGTCAGACGAACCTGGCTGCCCCATTGGCCTTTGCGACCCTTCACAGCGTCCCAAGTCTGGTTGCCCAGCTGGTTGTTGGGGAGGTTTACATGAGTAAGCTGAGTAGCATCCGGCGAATACTTTACAATTGCGTCGTTGTCACCAGTCTTAGCGCTGGAGCGTGCCTTCAGAGCACCATCCCACCTTGTGCCGATGCCATACTCAACGCCGAGAGCCAGAGGCAGACGAGCGATGAAAGCCTGCAGACCGATGAATGCGTTAGCACCGAACTGAATGTTGCGAATACGTACATTGTTGTAGCTCTTTGTACCATCCACTTCAGCATTGTAAGTGATAGTGTTGCGCTTCCAACCGAGGATACCCTCTACGCCAGCGTAAACATCGAGCAGGTTGCTCTTTGTGAAGTGGTAAGCGAAGCCGGGACGGAACTGGTTGTCAGCCTCTACCCATTTTGTGCTCTGGGTCTCTGCAACGACGCCTTCAGCCTCATCCATTGTACCCTTGAAGCTTTCGCGCTGCTTCCAGAACTTCATACCCATGCGGAGTTCCAAGTTGTCTGTAGCCATGTACTTCAAGTTGATGATAGGGAGAACATGGAACTGACCTGACTTAGGACCCTCATCTGTTTTAAAGAGGTCTGTCTCAGCACCTACATAGAGGCCGAAAGTGCCTTTCATAGGACGGTTACCTGTAGCGTACTTCTTTGCAGAAGGAGCACCCTCAGAAATTTGAGCAGATGCAGTCATAGCGAAGCAAGCCATGAGAGCAGAGAAAAGAATCTTCTTCATTTTTAATTTGTCTTTAATGGTTAATAATTAAGAAGAATAAATAATGTTTGTTTTGTTAAATTTCACTTTCATTTCTAAATGCAGTGCAAAGGTATGTCATTATTTATTACCTTACACAACATTTTATGTTAAAAAATATTAAACACCACTACAAATGTTATTTAAACAAGTGTTAAATGTTGAAATGTTGTCTTTCTCACCCTAAAAAAGTCCGATTTGTGCATTCTATGGTGCTTATAGCCCTTTTGCGTGAAGAATGGCGGCCATTTGCTGTTGCACTTCCTGCGCTTTGTTGCCAGCCACTTCTGCGAAGCGCTCTGTGCCGTCGGCATAGATGATGGCGCGGGAGCTGTTGACGATGAGCCCGCAGTGGTTGTTCCATCCGTACTTGCACACCTCTTCGAGGCTCCCGCCCTGGGCACCGATGCCGGGCACGAGCAGGAAGTGATCGGGAGCGAGTTTGCGGATGTCGGCGAAGGCGCTGCCTTGGGTGGCGCCGACGACGTACATCAGGCATTCAGACGAGGCCCCCTCCAAGCCTCCCCGAGGGGAGGCTTCCTTAACCCACTCCTGACTTCTTTTGATAACAACTTCAAACAACCGTTTTTGGGTCGCAGAAGCTGTAGTGTCCCCCTCGGGAGACGAAAGGGGGGCCAGTTGGAAGTCCTGACTCCCCTTGTTGCTCGTCAGCGCCAGCAGGATGACCCACTTGCCTTCGTAGCCGAGGAAGGGAGTGACGGAGTCCTCGCCCATGTAGGGAGCCACGGTGACGGCATCGACATCCATCTCTTCAAAAAAGGTACGCGCGTAGAGCTTGCTGGTGTTGCCGATGTCACCACGTTTCGCGTCGGCGATGATGAACTGGTCGGGGTATTGCTCGCGGATGTATTTCACCGTCCGCTCGAAGGCCATCCATCCCTTCACACCGTGTGCCTCGTAGAAGGCGAGGTTGGGTTTGTAGGCGATGCAGTAGGGGGCGGTGGCATCGATGATGGCTTTGTTGAACTCGAAGATGGGGTCGAATCCCTCTTCTTTCTCAGCCCGCTCGATGAGGAACTGCGGCACCTTCTTCAGATCAGTGTCGAGGCCTACGCACAGGAAGCTCTGCTTCCGCTTGATATTCTCAAATAATTGTTGTCTTGTCATAATAGAGACCCACCCCCTGCCCTCCCTGTGAGGGAGGGAGCAATTTCTTTTGAAGGTTAATAATTATGTGGTTTATTGTTCATCTTTTTGAGAGGTGACCACTCCCTCCCTCGTTTACAGCGCTGCCTCCTTCAACCTTTCTGCATTCTCGGCCACAGTGAGCCGGTCGATGCATTCCTGGATGTCGCCGTCCATGAAGGCGGCGAGGTTGTAGATGGTGTAGCCGATGCGGTGGTCGGTGATGCGGCCCTGCGGATAGTTGTAGGTGCGGATCTTCGCAGAGCGGTCGCCGGTGGAGACCATCGTCTTGCGGCGGCTGGCGATGTCGTCGATGTACTTCTGGTGCTCCTTGTCATATATAAAGGTACGCAGGCGCGCGAGTGCGCGTTCCTTATTCTTTGGTTGGTCACGCGTCTCGGTACATTCGATGAGGATCTCCTCGGTCTCGCCGGTGTTAGGGTTGGTCCACATATAACGGGCGCGCACGCCTGATTCCACTTTATTAACGTTCTGACCGCCGGCGCCCTGGCTGCGGAAGGTGTCCCACTTGATGGCGCCTTCGTTGATCTCCACGTCGAACTCCTCGGCCTCTGGCAACACGGCGACGGTGGCGGCAGAGGTATGCACGCGCCCCTGTGTCTCGGTGGCCGGCACTCGCTGTACGCGGTGCACGCCGCTCTCATATTTCAAGGTGCCATAGACCTTCTCGCCCGTGACAGCGAAGATAATCTCCTTGTAGCCGCCGGCAGCACCCTCGGTGAAGCTGCTGATGGCAATCTTCCAACCTTTCGTCTCGCAGTACTTGGTGTACATGCGGAACAGGTCGCCGGCGAAGAGGGCTGCCTCGTCGCCACCTGTGCCGCCACGGATTTCCATGATGACGTTCTTGTCATCCTCGGGGTCGGCAGGGATGAGCAGCAGCTTGATGTCTTCTTCCAACTGGGGGATGCGCTCTTGGGCGGCATTGAGTTCCTCGCGCGCCATCTCCTTGATGTCGGGGTCGTCCTCGGAGAGCATCTCCTTGGCGTCTTCTATGGTCTGCAGTGCGCCGACATACTCCTCGCGTTTTTTGACGATGGCGCCCAGATCCTTGTACTCTTTGGTTAACTTGACATAGCGCTTCTGGTCGGCGATGACAGAGGGGTCGGTGATGAGCGTCCCCACCTCCTCATAGCGACTTACTAAGCCTTCAAGCCTGTCTAACAGTTCGTTATTCTCAATGGCCATATCTTAAGTTCGTATATTTCTTTATCTGTGATGCTGCTAAGGGTTAAGCGTGTGCATTCTCGTCATCAGAAAGAAAAAGCGGACTTGCCGTCTAGCAAGCCCGCCGTCTCGTGGGTTGTAGGAACGATCGGGCTCGAACCGATGACCTCTTCAATGTGACTGAAGCGCTCTGAACCAACTGAGCTACGCTCCTATCCTTGTTTGCGGCTGCAAAGGTACAACAAACTTTTGAAACCGCCATCGTTTTTCTCGCTTTTTTATTCCGAGACGGAAAAAATGATGCCAACGACCCTTTATCCTGCATGGGTTGCATCGAGCGCTTCTTGGTGTTTCCACCAGTCATCCTTGGTTTTGCATAGCGCCTGCGCCACACAGTTCATGGCTTTACAGAAGGGAACGTGGATGGCATCGTCTTTCCTGCGGAATTGGTACTGCCAGGGTGTCACGAGGAGAAGACGGCCATTAGCACAGGCGTCAATCATCTCTTCGGAGGGGTGGTAGCGGTCGGAGAAGCCGTTGTCGATGATGCGGATGACGGGGTAACCAGCTGCGCTGGCTGCATCCATGATGTCTTGCTCGCCACGAGCGATGCGGGCTGAGACAAGGAGTGCACCTGCGGCGGCAGCCTCTAAGCAGCGCGCTTTCTGCTGAGCAAAGAGGGCGGCATCCTTACGGTGACAGACAACGGGCAGCAAGTGCCGCTTCAGCAGTTCGCGGTTGCCATAGCTGTCACAGCTGATGCGACAGCTTTCAATGAGGAAGCGCGCTTGCAGCTCTTGCCAGATGGCAGGCGTGAACTGATTGGCCCTGCATTCACGGCGCAGAAATCCACACATGGCAGAGGGGCTGACGGCGGTGTCGATGCCGCCGCGGCGGGGCATGAGATGGGCGCGGTTGGAGGTGCGCAGCAGGCGGCTGCGTGGGTTGTTGAGGATATAGGCGCGCTGGGTGGCCAGCTGTGCCTCATCAATGGGGACGACATCGCAGTAGCCAGCATCGAAGAGGGGTGGGAGAGGGGCGGAGGGGTGATGCTCAACGACTGAATCGTTGAGCGCCATCGCAGCCTTGGTGGTTGCAGCCTTGGTGGCTGCTGCTTTGTTGGTTGCTGCTTTGTTGGTTGCTGCCTTGGTGGGTGGGTCCGCGTTTTTTGCGATGGCGTCAGGCGATTTGGTCGCCTGCGCTTCCGCCTGCCCTTCCATCTGCCCTTCTACCTGCCCTTCCGCCTGCCCTCCTGTCGCTGGGGCCGTTATGCGGCCTGTCATTTCCCAATAGCGGCGGTTACAGCCCTGCTTGAAGCCGGCGATGACGCGGCCGATGTGGGTGCGGCGGCCTGTGGCGGAGAAGATGTCGCGGGTGGCATGGAGGAGGATGTGGAGATGCTCCGGCATGATCACGTAGGTGTCCACCTCCACCATCGGGTAGTGGCGCTTGATGCTCGTTAACAGCTCCTGCTGCACCATCTGCCCGAAGGGCGTCAGCTCCACATGCGGCGCCGCGGCATCGCCGTCGGGCTTGCTGATGTCGCCGCATATCCGCCCTAACGGCTGCCGAAGCTGCTGCTCGGTGCTGATGGTGATGTGGAAGTAGCCGCGGTAGCTGTATTCATGCGTGAAGCTGCGGCGCTTCATGCTGTGCGCTTTAGGCTTCTTGGGCGTTTCCATCTGCGCGGCGGTCTTTTACCTTTGTCCTTATGTGAAACTATTATCAGTAGTTGAACTCGCCGAACTCGCTACGGATGGTGAGGCTGAGCGGGCCTTCTTCGATGTGGCCGACGACCTGCGCATCGATGTTGAAGCTCTTGGAGATAGCGATGACCTGGTCGGCATCCTCGGGGCTGACATAGACCTCCAGGCGATGGCCGCAGTTGAAGACCTTGTACATCTCGCTCCAGTCAGCTCCGCTCTCCTCGGCGATGATGCGGAAGAGGGGCGGCACGGGGAACATGTTGTCCTTGATGACGCGGCAGTTGTCGCCCACGAAGTGCAGGACTTTTGTTTGGGCGCCGCCCGTGCAATGTACCATGCCGTGGATGCGGGGGCGCAGCTGGTCGAGGAGGCAACGGACGACGGGAGCATAGGTACGGGTGGGGGAGAGGACAAGGCGGCCGACAGAAGACCCACCCCCGACCCCTCCCGTGAGGGAGGGGAGAGGCTGCGCATTATCGGAGGATGACGAGCCGGAGGACTCCCCTCCCTCACGGAAGGGGTATGGGAGTGGGTCTTGAAGCTTGTATTTACCACTATACACCAGCTCCTCGGGAACGGCGTGGTCGTAGGTCTCGGGGTATTTCTCGGCGAGGTACTTGCTAAAGACGTCGTGGCGGGCGGAGGTGAGGCCGTTACTGCCCATGCCACCGTTGTATTCCTTCTCGTACGTGGCCTGACCGAAGCTGGCGAGACCGACGATGACATCGCCCGGACGGATGTTGGCGTTGTTGATGACATCACTGCGCTTCATGCGACAGGTGACGGTGGAATCAACGATGATGGTGCGGACGAGGTCGCCCACGTCGGCTGTTTCGCCACCTGTTCCATAAATGCCGACTCCCATCTCGCGCAGTTCAGCCATGAGCTCGTCGGTGCCGTTGATGATGGCAGAGATGACTTCGCCGGGGATGAGCATCTTGTTGCGGCCTATGGTCGAGGAGACGAGGATGTTATCCACAGCGCCCACACAGAGCAGGTCGTCGGTGTTCATGATGAGCGCGTCTTGTGCGATGCCTTTCCAGACAGAGAGGTCGCCTGTCTCGCGCCAGTAGGCATAGGCCAGGCTGCTCTTCGTGCCGGCGCCGTCGGCGTGCATGATGTTGCAGTATTCGGGGTCGCCTCCGAGGATGTCAGGGATGATCTTGCAGAAGGCCT
The DNA here is from genome assembly GCA_900316355.1 of uncultured Prevotellaceae bacterium. Taxonomy (GTDB): domain Bacteria; phylum Bacteroidota; class Bacteroidia; order Bacteroidales; family Bacteroidaceae; genus Physcousia. Next base: position 127,300 of record ONCQ01000004.1, read on the forward strand.
GAGGGAAGATACCCTTGTCGATGTTTTTGATGGCTGCGTGGACATCTTCCTTGGCGGCGGAGACGCCACGGGCCATGTAACGGGCAGACCCTCCCCCCTGCCCCTCCCTTGTAGGGCGGGGAGTAGGATGTATTTGCCTGTTTGTTTTTATGTCGTTTTGTTGCATATAGGATATTTATTCTTATCTATCTTGTGTTGTAATTACTCCCCTCCCTACAAGGGAGGGGTAGGGGGGAGGGTCTGCTCTTAGAACTGCACCTCCGGTGCTTTCTCAGCTCCGGCTTCAGCAGCAAACGGTGTCTTCTTCTCGAAGCTGAAGATCATTGCCCAAATGTTGTTGGGGAACTTGCGGACGTTGACGTTGTAGGTCTGCACGGCTTCGTTGTACTGGCGGCGGGCTTCGGCGATGCGGTTCTCGGTGCCTTCGAGCTGTGCCTGCAGTTCGCTGAACTGTTCGTTGGCCTTCAGGTCGGGATAAGCCTCGGTGATGGCGAGGAGACGGCCGAGGGCTTGACTGACCTCACCCTGAGCCTCTTGGAAGGCAGCAATCTGTTCGGGGGTAGCATTGGCCGGGTCGATGGTAATCTGTGTGGCCTTGGTGCGGGCGGCGACAACAGCCTCCAAGGTCTCGCTCTCATGGGCGGCATAGCCCTTGACGGTGTTCACGAGGTTGGGAATGAGGTCGGCACGGCGCTGGTACTGCGTCTGCACATCAGCCCATTTCTGGTTCACCACTTCTTCCTGTTCTACGAGCTTGTTGTAGGTGCAGCTGGTGAAACACATGGCTGTCATGACAGCTACAAAAATCGATTTCAGAGTCTTCATTGTTGTTATTTTTTTATTGGTTATGTGGCTTGCTGTTCTAAAATCTGCCTCCTGCACCGCCTCCTCCGAAGGAGCCGCCGCCAAAGGAACCGCCAAAGGAACCTCCAAAGGACCTGCCGCCCCCGCCGAAGAAGCTGCCGCCGAGGGCACCACCCGCCGCTGCAGCACCGGTGCCGCTGTGGAGGTCCTCATCCCAGTGCTGCTCCTTGGTGAAGTAGCAGTGAGAACAACGGTAGGTGTCGTGGTGTGTGCGGATGCCGAGACGTTTATTCTTTGTCGTGTAGCTGCTGATTTTCTTCATCTTGTACTGATGGCAGCTGGGACAGTATGATTTCCTCCTCTGCTCCAACCAGATGGCGAAGAAGATGAGGCCTATGCCGAGTGCCATGAAGGCAACGAAGAACATGAGCGCGATGGTGTCATCCTCGTCGTCGAAATCAGAGGTGCCCACCAGCGACGTGTCGCCATCGACATAGCGTGTGATGGCACGCACAGTGGCGAGCATCGCCTCATCCCAGTCACCCTCGCGCAAGGCAGGTAGCATCTGACGGTTCTCGATGCGTTTGCAGATGGCGTCCGGTAGTGTGCCTTCCAGTCCGCGTCCGGTTAATATATAGTACGCGCGATCTCCTGTGGAGAGCAGGATGATGAGACCTGTGTTCTGCTCCTTTGAGCCGATACCGTATTTGCGGCCGAGGGCCATGCAGAACTCGTAGGTGTCGCCTCCTTCGATGTGCTCCACGACGGCCAGAACGGTCTGCACCCCATGAGCCTTTTCCATCTCTCCAAGCCATAAATTCAGCGAATCCACCGCTTCCTGAGACAAGATTCCATCGGGGTTTGATACATACTGACTCTTGTCCTGAAGGTAGGGGATGGGCAGGCTTTCAGGGGTGTAGGTGGCTGCATGCAACGCAGCAACCAATATCATACATAGTATCGTTATACGTAGTCTCATAAGTCTTGTTCGTTCCAGAAATTCCATGAAGCTAAGGCCTGGCGGTGTAGCATCTCAAGGCCATTCTTGACAGTGGCACCGAATCGGCGCCCCTGGCGCATGAACATTGTTATCTCTGGATTATAGACGAGGTCATAGAGGAGGTGTCGCGGGGAGAGGGCTGCGTAGGGGATGGTGGGAGCGGCATCGATGTGGGGGAACATGCCGAGAGGGGTGCAGTTGATGATGACGGTGTAGTCAGCGAGGAGGGCGGGGGTGATGTCGGAGTAGGTGAAGGGACCCTCGGGAGAACACTTGGGAACCGTAATAGAATGCTCGGGTACGGTAATGGGGCGATGGCGGGTGACATAGTGCCATTCTATGCCGAGGTCGTCGAGGCCGTGGCAGATGGCCTTGGACGCACCACCGGTGCCGAGAACGAGGGCGCGCTTATGGTGGGACTGCAGGAGTGGGCGGATACTATCAGTGAAGCCGATGATGTCGGAGTTGTAGCCTTTGAGGTAAGGGCGTGAGGCGTCTGATGAGTGGCTTATCTTGATGACATTGACAGCCCCGATGGCACGTGCCTCGTCGGAGAGCTCGTCGAGATAAGGGATGACGGCCTGCTTGTAGGGGATGGTGACGTTGAGGCCGCGCAGGTTGGGATGCTCGGCGATGAGCTTCGGAAAATCTTCGATGGATGGTAGTTCGAAGTTCCTATATTCCGCATCAATCCCTTCGCGCGCGAACTTATCATTAAAGAACGCGCGCGAGAAGCTGTGGCCGAGGGGATAGCCCACGAGACCATATAACGCGCTATGGAGATTACCTGTTGTCATATAGTTCTATTGTCCTTGTAGGTGATAGTGCTGCCATACGGCACGTAGCTGTCTGTCGTTGCGGTTACCACTGTTATTGATGAGGTGGAGGGCGCTGTCCTGGCAGACGTGGTTGTCGGCTTGCAAGTAATCGTAGTTACCTCGTTGGCAGACGGCTATCGGTGTGCCTGCGAGGCGCGCCATGGCATTGAACCACACATCGTCAGCTGTGGGACAGATGTCCTGGAAGACCTCTTTATGAAAGACCTCTTCAGGCATGCAGCCTGCGGGATAGAAGACACCGCCGAAGCCCTCGAAGAAGAGGTCTTTGGATGCCTCTTGGGTCTCCTCCTGAAGATAGGGCCAGTCGAGGATGCCGGTGGGAATCCCCTCTGCATCGCGTGAGAGCCTCATAACCATATTTCCCACGATGGAATGGGTGTTTTTTGAGTGCTCGATAAGGATATTCTCCAAGAAGTCGTGGGGATAAAAGATGTCATCATCAACAGTGATGATATGGGCATCAGGATACATCTTCAAGGCGGGCAGGAGCTTGGTGTAAGATTGGAGGTCACGTGTTCCAAGAACCTGCAATCCCCTCTCCATCTGTCTTTGCAGGGTGACGGGCAGCGGTCTGCGGTCCCTCTCATCTCTCCATAGGACGATGCCGTTGGGCTTCACCGTTCCCTGCATCAAACTCTCGATGGTCGTACATACTTCATAGAAACGTTTACCATGTGTTGTCAGAGATACGATGACAGGTGTCTCACCAGCAGTGGTTGCTGCAACGCCTGCTTCCTGACCTTGGAGTGCTGCCTGCAACAGCCTTTCCCTGCGTTGTTCCTGCAGAAGCCTTGTGGCAGCGGCTTCTATCAGGCCCGGCGTGATATGCGCTTGAAGGTAGGCCGTGAGCTTCTGTTTGATGAGATGTTTGAGCATGGAGACTGATGTTTGCTATTTTGTGGCAAGATACATGGTTGACAGTCCGAAGGTGAAGCGCTTGAAGGTCACCTTGCTGAAGCCGCAATGGTGGAGCATCGGCACGAGGCGTTCGGCCTGCGGGAAGGCCGCCATGGAGCGGGGCAGGTAGGTGTAGGCGCTGTCGTCGTGGCTGATGAGGTGGCCGATGGAGGCCATGATGACATGGGAGTAAATCCAGAAGAGCTGCTTCATCGGGAAACGGGGTGGGGTGGTTAGCTCCACGAGCATCAGGTGCCCGCCGGGTTTCAGCACGCGACACATCTCGCATAGTCCTGCTTCGAGATCCTCGAAATTGCGGGCGCCATAGGCGACGGTGACCGCATCGAAGGTGCCGGTCTCGAAGGAGAGTGCCGTGCAGTCATCCTTCATGAAGTAGATGACGTTGTCGAGCCCGACTTGTTTCACTTTCTCACGAGCCACCTCCATCATCCCCTCACTGATATCCACGCCGATGATGCGGTCGGGGTCGAGGCGCTTGGCGGCGAGGATGGCGAAGTCCCCCGTGCCCGTGGCGACATCGAGGATAACCTGCGGCGCAAAGGGCTTCAGCGAGTCGATGGCCTTGCGGCGCCAGCGGCGGTCGATGCCGAGGGAGAGGGTGTGGTTGAGGCGGTCGTAGGTGGGGGCGATGCGGTTGAACATCGTCTCGACTTGTCCGCGCTTCGGGCCAGACGCTGTGGAATAGGGGGTGATGGGTTCTGGAGCGTGGGGCATAGCTGCTCTTGGAGGGCTCGGCGACGGAATCGCCGAGAGCTATCGGGTTACGATTAATGGGCGGTAGGCCGTGAGATGCGGGGTTATGATTGGTGGGTGGAGAGCCAGGTGGCAACGTTCTTTTCGATGCGGGCGGCGACATTATCGGTGGTGGCTTCTTTCACGAACTTCTCGCCCACGATATGCTCATAGAGCTCGATATAGCGGTCGCTGATACTTTGGACGAAAGCATCGGTGAGTTCGGGCATTTTGTCGCCTGGACGGTTCATGAAGTCGTGGTCGATAAGCCATTGGCGCACGAACTCCTTGGAGAGTTGGCGTTGCGGTTCGCCCTTCTCAAACTTCTCCTCGTAGCCCTCGGCATAGAAGTAGCGACTGCTATCGGGCGTGTGGATCTCGTCGATGAGGATGACCTTGCCGTCGCGCTTACCGAACTCATACTTTGTATCAACGAGGATGAGGCCCTTTTTGGCAGCAATCTCAGTGCCACGCTGAAAGAGTGCACGGGTGTAGCGCTCCATCACCTCATAATCCTCAGCGCTGACGATGCCCTGTCGGATGATTTCCTCCTTGGAGATGTTCTCATCGTGGCCCTCGTCGGCTTTGGTCGTCGGTGTGATGATGGGTTCGGGAAAACGCTCGTTTTCGCGCATTCCATCGGGAAGTTTTACGCCGCATAGCTCGCGGCAGCCGTTCTTATATTCACGCCATGCGGAACCAGTAAGGTATCCGCGGATAATCATCTCCACGCGGAAGCCTTCTGCCTTCAGACCTACAGTGACCATGGGGTCGGGAGTGGCGAGTTTCCAATTGGGTACGATGTCAGCGGTGGCGTCCAAGAAGGAGGCGGCAATCTGGTTCAGCACTTGTCCCTTGAAGGGGATGCCCTTGGGCAGCACCACGTCGAAGGCCGAGATGCGGTCGGTGGCGACCATCACCATGATGTCGTCGTTGATGTTGTACACATCGCGGACCTTGCCGTGATAGACACTGCGCTGGCCTGGGAAGGTAAAAGCAGTGTGGGTTAGAGCGGACCCTCCTCCCTGCCCCTCCCTTACAGGGCGGGGAGTAGAATGTACTTGACTAGTTGTGTTCTTTTCCATGTAGAATATGATATTTATTAGATGTAATCTTGGCGGTCTTTACTCCCCGCCCTGTAAGGGAGGGGTAGGGGGAGGGCCTTCTCCTTTCTTTCATACGCTTCAACAATCTTTGTCACCAGCTTGTGGCGCACGATATCCTTCTCATTCAGGTGGATGACGGCGATTTCGTCGATGTCCTCGAGAATCTTCAGGGCCTCTATGAGTCCGCTCTTCTGCGAGTGGGGCAGGTCAATCTGTGTCATGTCACCCGTGATGACCATTTTAGTATTCATGCCCATGCGCGTGAGGAACATCTTTATTTGTGCCGGTGTGGTGTTCTGCGCCTCGTCCAGGATGACTACGGCATCATTCAGCGTGCGACCACGCATGAAGGCCAGTGGCGCTATCTGGATGATGTTCTGCTCCATCATTTCGTTGAGCTTCTGGCGCGGTATCATATCCTCAAGGGCATCGTAGAGCGGTTGGAGATAAGGGTCTATCTTCTCTTTCATGTCGCCCGGCAGGAATCCTAACTTCTCACCAGCTTCCACGGCGGGGCGGCTGAGGATGATGCGGCGCACCTCCTTATTCTTCATGGCGCGCACGGCGAGTGCGATGCTGGTGTAGGTCTTTCCCGAGCCGGCCGGGCCGATGGCGAAGACCATGTCATGTTTGTCGAAGGCCTCTACGAGGCGCTGTTGGTTCTCGCTGCGTGCGGTGATGGGTTTGCCGGTGACGCTGAAAACGATGGCGCCGGCAATGCCATCGCGCTTGGTGCGCTCGCCCCTCACAATGTGTATGATGTCCTCCTCGCTGAGGCTGTTGTATTTGGCGCAGTGGCGCTGCAGCTTCTCGATGTTCTCTTCAAAGGTGCACAGTTCCTCCTCATCGCCCATGACCTTCACGACATTGCCGCGTGCCACGATGCGCATTTTCGGGTGTAACGCCTTAATCATCTGCATATTGGTGTTGTTTACACCATAGAAGATGATGGGGTCTGCTTCTTCCAGGATGAAGTGTTTTTCTGTCATTCTTTATCTTTTTCGGGTGCAAATATAATGAAATCCTATGAAACGTTGGAGTGATTCGGAAGAAATGTTTTATCTTTGCACCGCTTTTTGTGATACATCATCGTGAAAACCCTCAGAAAAGACCTTTTTGTGAAGAGTGTCATCACCATCGTGGTGGTGTTGTTTATCGTGCGTCTCTGCTGGCCCGAGGCAGCCGCGTCTTCTGCCACAGAGTCGGAAACGTCTGTTGCAGACAGCTCTGATGCTGAGACACCGATGGCCGAGAATGCTTCCCTGTTGGCGGAAGCTCCTACTGCCGACAGCACTTGCCAGATGGCGCCTGCCGCCTGCCATGCTGAGCTACTGGCTCTGTCCTCTACGGAGCCATGTCTGGATTTCAGCGTGCACCACCGCATCCGTGGTGTACACTCCTATCAGCAGTCTTTCCCTGATGTGCAGGATGTGCAGTATCCGGCAGCACGGGCGAATGGCGTGACACCTGTTGAGGACCGCGCTGAGGCGGAGCAACGCAAGAGCGAACTCTTATTCGTGGGTGTGAATCCCTACTATATGATGGATGGCGGCATGAGTCGCAGTATCCCCTATCTGGTGCCGAAAGCCAGTCATCTGCTGCAGCACATCGGTCGTCGTTTTCTGGATTCTCTTGCTGTCAAAGGTATTCCTCTGCATAAGCTCATTGTCACCAGCGTGCTGCGTACGGAGGATGACGTGCGTCGCCTACGCCGCATCAACGGCAATGCCTCCGAACAGAGCTGCCATCGCTTCGGCACCACTTTCGATATCAGCTACAACCGCTACCATACAGTGGCACCGCCCGATGACCCGAACCGGCGTGCGGTTCGTAGTGACTCACTGAAGTATGTCCTTTGTGAGGTGCTCAATGATGCGCGCAATGAGGGACTGTGCTATATTAAATATGAGGTGAAGCAAGGCTGCTTCCACATCACAGTGCGTTAAGAAAGCTCATCCTATACAGCTTTTATTGAATTGTTAAGCTGTCTTAAAAACCGCGAGAGGGATAAACCTTCTTGCGGTTTTGCTGTCGTAGGTATAAAGCAAAGAGAAAAAGAACCCGATTCAATTCATTTATTATCTACACACAATGAAAAAGTCTATTTTTATGCTCGCAATGGCTGCCATGATGTTCGGCAGCGTCAGCAACACAAACGCACAAGATGATAACAGTCAGCGTCAGGCTCGCCGTTCGGATATGCGTGGCCGCCAGACGGAGCGACTGATGAAAGACCTGAAGCTCACGGATGAGCAGAAGGCGAAGTTTGAACCTATCTACAAAAACTACCAGACGGAGCTGTCAGCCTTGCGCACACCGCGTCAGCAAGTGGACGGCCAGACGGGTGCTAGCGCACAAGATGGCAGCGACAAGAAAGAAGAGTTGACAGATGCGGCAGCAACCGCCCGTCTGCAGACAATCTTCGACCGTCAGGCTCAGCAGATTCAATTGTCACAGCAGCGCCTGGATATCCAGAAGAAGTACTGCGCCGAGCTCTCCGCCTTCCTCACACCCCAGCAGCTCCTGCGCGTCTTCCGTCCGCAGCAGACCCCCAACCAGCGTCAGCAAGGACGCGGTGGTCAAGGTCGTGGTGGTGACTTCGGTGGTGGCCGTGGTCCTCGTGGCGGCTTCGGCGGTCAGGGAGGTTTTGGCGGAGGCCCGCAAGGCGACCTCTAATTCTGGATGCAGCACGCTGCATCGACTTACACAGCAGGCTGCATCGCCCGATGCAGCCTGCTGCATTTTTTTTCTCATTTAAGAATAAAATGTGTTTTTATTTTGCGGTTCGGACAAATTGCCTTACCTTTGTGCCGTATTCACTTTAAAACCTGTTTTTATATGAAAAAATTCTACTCTTTACTCATCGCCTTGCTCGCCTTAGTCGGTGTGGCACAGGCACAAACGATTACCTTTACGGCTGGTACGGACAAAGGTACGCAAACAGATGCCGGAAAGGGCGCAGACCAAGTCTCGAAGGATGGTATTACCCTCTCTGTGACAAAAGGTGCTTTGGCTGCAGATCAGTATAGAATCGGAAAAAATCAGACTTTGACGATTTCTTCCACAGTAGGTGATATTCAAAAGGTGAAATTCACCTGTACAGCCAGCGGTACTTCCCAGTATGGTCCTGGCTGTTTTGCCGAGCAGACGGGTTATTCTTATGAGGGTAACACTGGTACTTGGACCGGTTCTGCCGCTGAAGTCTCTTTTTTGGCCAGTTCCAATCAAGTGCGTGCCACAAAGATTGAGATAACGGTGAAGAATCCTGATCCCAATTATGTGGCAGCTCCTGCTATTACCCCTGAGACCGGGACTTACTATTCTGCTCAGGAGGTAACGATAGTCGCCGAGGAAGGCACTACCATTTACTATACCACCAATGGCGGTGATCCTACCATTTCCAACGATGTCTATGCCGCTCCTTTTACTGTGAGCGAGACCACGACCGTGAAGGCTATCGCTGTCAAGGGCGACAACAAGAGTGATGTGGCCACGAGCGTCATCACCATCGAAACCCTGCAGACTCAGACAATTGCTGATGTCCTGACAGCTGGTGTTGGTACCGGCAAGGTGAGTGCTACTGTCGTTGCAGCAGCCACCAACGGTGTGCTGGTTCAGGATGCCACGGGCTACATCTTCGTCTATACCGGCGCAGCCCCCGAGGTGGCTGTCGGTGATGTCGTCACCGTCTCCGGTCCTACTGTTGAATACGGCGGTCGTCTTCAGTTCTCTGAGGACGCCAGTGTCACTAAGACAGGCACTGCAACCCCCGTTTACCCGAATCCCACCGTCCTCAATGGATCTTCTTTCGATGCCCTCGTTTCCAACGTTCAGGTTCAGTATGTCGAGGTTGAGGCAACCGTTACGAGTGTCGGCACCTACTACAACTTGACGATTTCTGGCGCTACAAACACGGGCTCACTCATTGCTGGATCGGATATCCTCAGCCAGCTGAATGTGAACGATGTCGTGAAGATTACAGGTTTCTTTGTCTATGCTACGGGCACTTCTAAGAAATATGGTTACATCATCGCTACCAAGGTTGACCTTCCCCAGGTGGAATACACTGAGTTCAACACCTTCGCTGCTGCTAAGGCTGCCGCTCCCGCTGCTGAGGCTGATGCCGTCAATGCCCAGCTGAACCTCAACGAGGCCATCGTCGTCTTCGTGAATGGTCAGAGCGTTTACCTCAATGATAAAGAACATGGTATGCTGGTCTATGGTACTAACAGCAAGAACCTGAAGGCTGGTGATATCGTCAGCGGTACTGTTAAGGGTAAGCTTTACAAGCGCAATGGCAACACGCAGGTGTCCAACCCCGTCTATGATGTCAATGTCGTTGAATCCGGTTTTGGCATTCTTCCCCACAAGGTGGCTGCTGCTGACCTCTTGTCAAATGGTGCCAATTATGAGAACGAGTTGGTGCTTATCGAGTATCTGGTGCCCCAAGCAACAGCTTTGGATAACCGCAACATCAACTTCGATGCTTACGCTGATGACAGCTTCGAGCAGTCGGTGGGCGTGGTTGCCGTTCGTGACAACTGGAACATCGCTACTGAGCTTGTCTTCAATGAAGAGACTCCTTACGCCGTGACAGGTTTCGTCACCCTCTACACGAAGAATGACAACACTGTGGTGCAGATATATCCCCGTACTGCCGCCGACCTCGACAATGGCGAGGTACAGCCGGAGTATGAGTTCACAGGTGATGGCACATTGGAGAAGCCTTACACGGCAGAAGATGTCCGCCACAAAGTTACCGAAAAGGATGTTGACCTGGAGACACAGGTAATCGTGAAGGCTTACATCGTGGGTTACATCAGTGGCAACGCCCTGAACGCAAACTCGGTCATCTTCTCTGCAGCTGCTCCCGAGGGTAAGACCGTGACCGAATCCAACATTCTGGTGGCAGATGCTGCTGATGCCAGCACCATCGCCGAGGTTCTTCCTATCAATCTCCCCAACGGCTTTGTTCGCGAAGGCCTTAATTTGGCTGCTAATCCCACTAATCTCGGCAAGCAGGTATGGCTCCGTGGTGATATCACCAAGTATATGGGCGTTTCCGGCCTCAAGGATGTCAAGGATTACAGCTTTGACGGCGTAAACTTCACCGCTGTGCGTGGCATCGCTGCTGAGGCTGCTCCCGCTGCCAAGACCATCTACAATGTTGCCGGTCAGCGCATGCAGAACCTCAACAAGGCAGGTCTGTACATCGTCAACGGCAAGAAGGTCGTGGTGAAATAAAAAGTAGGATGATTAGAGAATAAGAGAATCCGGAAATAAGCAGTTCAGATTCTCTATCTTCAGAAAAAGAGCCAAGGTTTTGCTGCCTTGGCTCTTTTCTTGTCTATATTTTTTGCCGTTCACGCTTTTTCACCTATCTTTGCCCCAAAATACCTTATTAGCAGGATGAGATATACTCGTTTTTGTTCAACGCTTATTCTTTTATTCGCTTGTGTAGCAATGACTTCACAGGCTGAGAATCTAGCCACCTATTATGCTGGAGCAAACAATAAAAAGGGGGCTGATTTGAAGACTGCTCTCTATGGAATCATACACAACCATACCAACATCGGGTATGATGGTCTTCTTTCTGCTTACCACGAAACAGACAAGCGTGCCGATGGATACCTTCGTGACTGGTATTCCAATGCCACGAATTATGTCATCGGCGGTCCCAAAGAGAATCATTCATATAGCGGCGAGGGTGACGGCTACAACCGCGAACACCTCGTGCCGCAGAGCTGGTTCGGAAGTGGCGAGATGAAGAGTGACCTGGTGCAGGTGGTGCCCTCTGATGGTTATGTCAACAATCGTCGCGGAAATTACCCGCTTGGCGAGAACAATGGCGGCACATGGATGTCGGCCAACGGATATAGCAAGCTCGGAGCATGTACGGTCAGCGGCTATAGCGGGCAGTGCTTTGAGCCCAATGACGAGGTGAAAGGAGATATTGCACGTGTCTATTTCTATGTCCTTGCCTGCTACGAGAATCTGCATCCGAATTGGAATGGCGGCAGTGCCTCACAGGTCTTCGACGGCAAGAAATACCCTGGCCTGAAGGACTGGGCTTTGAAGATGTTCCTGCGGTGGGCGAAGCAAGATCCAGTGGATGATGTCGAGCGTGCCCGTAATGAGGCTGTTTACAAATGGCAGAAGAACCGTAATCCATTCATTGATTATCCTTCGCTCTGTGAGTACGTGTGGGGCGACAGCGTCTCATACGCTTTCGATGTCTCATTGCCTCATGGACAGGGCGAAGTAGTCATTCCTGACGACCCCGATCCTGACGACCCAAATCCTGATGACCCTGATCCTGATAATCCCAATCCAGACGACCCTGTAACCCCAGATAATCCCGGTGCTCATTCAGGATGTATCGTATTCAGTCAGTGCACATGGACCTCAGAGAAGCACCCCACTTATGGTAATGGCTACACTGCAACAGCTAATGGCTTGAAGATAAGTTATTACACCAATACTTCGCAGAATGGCGTCATTAAGACAGATGCCGAGGTGCGCCTTTACAAGGGCGCAGTGCTACTCATCGAGGGCGCAGAAGTGACGGGTGTCGTCTTCCATGCTTATGACAGCAAACTTGCTAATATGAGTATTGATGGCAAGAGCTATGCATGGCAAGATAAAGCAACAATGACATGGACGGGTAGTATGAATCCCTTCTTGGTGATGGCGCAAGACGGACAAAGCCGCATAGCAAGCATGGACGTTACCATCGCAGAACCGCTTATCACAGGGGTTGAAGACTTGTGCAGGCCTTCAGTTTTGCGCCTCGTTTTTGATGAGCAAGGTAGATATGTCGGGCATTCTGTGCCTGCACGTCGTGGCATATATCTGATTCGTGAAGGGGAGAGAACAATAAAAAGTCTTGTGAAATGAAATTGCGAACGGTTATACTAGCGTGTTTCTGCGCTCTTTCCTGCAATACTCTGTCAGCACAGGGCGTTGATTTGAAGGTGTACTATGCTAAGGCAATTGGTGAGAAGAAAGAAAATCTAAAGTCCGCACTGCATAGTATTATCGCTAAGGCGGATGTCCTTGATTATGGCAAGGGGTCTGCAGATAAGACTTGGGCAGGCTTTTACAAGACTGACCGCATCATAGGAACCAACGAGGTTCGTGACCGCTACAGTAACGACCATCGTTATTTTGACGTTTCCAATCCGTATGCGGCCGTTAGTGGCATGAATATTGAGCATTCGTTAGCGAACAGCTGGTGGGGCGGGTCAAAGAACCAAGCTTATAAGGATATACATCATCTTATGCCATGTCAGACCACCATTAACAATTCTAAGGGAAACTATGGCATGGGCAAGGTTACAACCGCCAAAACCGACAACGGATGCACGAAGGTCGGTACTGGCCCTGGTGCGGGGGGCAACAGTATCCAGCTGTGGGAACCCGCAGATAAGTGGAAGGGCGATTTCGCACGCGTATATTTCTATATGGTGACATGTTACAGCGACCTCACATGGAAGTCTGAAGCGCTAAAGTCACTCACCAACACAGACTGGCCGACCTTGCAACCATGGGCTTATGAGCTCTATCTGCAATGGGATAAGGATGACCCTATCGACGATATCGAGCGTGCTCGTAATGAAGCTGTTTATAGCTTCCAGAACAACCGCAACCCATTCATAGACATACCGGGTTTGGCAGAATACATCTGGGGTAGTAAGACCGAAGTCCCATTTTCCCTTGATGGACAAATCCCCGATCCGCCTGTTCCCCCTACGCCTGAGCCTGGTGATAGCGTCATCTTGGTCAACCGGAATTTCAAAGGTGATGGAGCCGGTGACTTCCGCATTGTCAATGCGGACGGCACACAATCGCAGGTCTGGGCCTATGATTCACGCTATGGAATGGTCGGCAATGCTTTCAACTATGGGAAGTCTGGTGATGCATGGCTCATAACGCCTGCTTTGGATTTGACTTCGATGCAGGGCGCAAAGATGCTATTCAGTCACGCCGTAGGTTACAATGCAGGTGGCGACCCGCGCTCTATGTTTGAAGTCCTCATCTCAACGGATTATCTGCAGATACCCAATGATGCCACTTGGACGACATTAGATGTGCAGTGGCCTTCGGAGTATCTCTCTGAAAAGAATAAGTTCACAGAATTTGTTTCGTCGGGCATCATAGACCTTGATGACTATGCCGGTCAGGTCGTGAATATCGCCTTCCGTTACACTTCAGATGCCGACCACTGCTGGGCTTGGGAACTGAGCGATTGTGTCATCAAGGCAAAGCCCTTGCCTACGGGAATTGACCAGAACTACATGTCCCCCATAGCAGGCGAGGATGCTGTCTTCGATATCAATGGCCGCTATATTGGCGTCGCAGTACCCGCGCAGCGTGGCATATATATTGTCCGTAAGGGCGGCTATACCTATAAACGTTTTGTGAAATAGTTTTTCGCGCATGAAAAAGTCTGCCTTTCTCCAGCTCTGTATGTTTCTTGTGGTTGCCACACTATGTGCGCAGCCGCTATCGTTGGATTATCTTCGTACTGTGCAAGGATTGAACAAAGGTCAGTTGAAGACGGCTCTCCATGACCTCGTTCAACCACGCCTTGTCCTCAGTTATGGGGGTGGCAGTAATCGTACATGGTCGGGCTTTGCCGTGACTGATGTCATGCCAGACGGTTCAGTGCGCGACCGCTACAGCGATATACGCCGAGAGTTCGACGGACAGAATGCTGTTACGGGCATGAATATTGAACATATCTGGGCCAACTCTTGGTGGGGCCATACGATGAACAATGCTTACTGCGACCTCTTCAACCTCTATCCCGCTGACGGCTCTGCCAACGGACGTAAGAGCAACAATCCCATCGGCGTTGTCGATGGTGCAACCTCTTTTGACAATGGTGTCACCAAGGTTGGAAAGAGCAGCAGCTACAGCACTGACCAACTCATCACCGCATGGGAACCCGCCGATGAATGGAAAGGTGATTTCGCGCGTACTTATTTCTATATGGCCACGACCTATCAGCACATGACCAATGAATGGCAGACCACAGAGGGCTTGCTTACTGTGGATCCCACCTCATGGACGACCATGCGCCCGTGGGTCTATGAACTGATGCTTGAGTGGGCAGCAGCTGATCCCGTGGATGACATCGAGCGCAACCGCAACGAAGCCATATATGGCATCCAAGGCAACCGTAATCCTTATGTGGATATCCCTGAGTTGGCAGATTATGTGTGGGGATCTCGTAACGAGGAAGTGTTCTATGTAGATCCTTCATCCACAGCACCCGAAGTGTTTGTTCCTGTTCATGATGTGTCCCTTGACTTCGGCTTGCAAGCCTTAAGCCTTGGCATGAACCGACAGGTGATGGTGCGTGGCCGTAATTTGCCAACAGGCCTGACAGCAACCATCGAGGGGAACGGCTTTGCGATGGCAGATGCAGACCTCACGGCGCAGGAGGTTATTGCGGGCGCTCCGCTGACCATCACCTCTTCGGCCACGGCTGGCGGCGTCTATGATGCCATGCTCATCTTGCGTGGCGAAGGCAACTACGAACAGCGCACACCTTTGCGTATGACGGTCATCGATGGCGTGCCGGCTTATCCGGCACGTGACATCACCAGCACAGTGAATAGCCGTTCATTCCTGGCAACATGGATGGATATGCATCTGCCGGAGGGCGAGAAGTATATCATAGATGTCTATACGAAGGACTCAGAAGGCGAGCGTAAATCCTTCGGCACCTATCCCGTAGAGTTGACTGACACGTTCTGTTTCGTTCGGAACCCGGCCGCTTCCACGACCTATTATTATGAAGTCCGTACCTCTCAGGGGCTTGTGAGTAATGAGGTGCAGGTGGATATACCTGCCATCACGCCTATCTTCACAGCTTCTTTCTCTGATATGCTCTTCACGGCAGTTCCCGAGAAGCCTTCGCTTCCTCAGAATATGAAACTCAATGTCCTTGGCATCAGCGGCTACAGCATCGTCGTTTCTTGTCCTGATCCATACGAGGTAAGCCTTGATGGAGAGACATGGAGCCATGAGTTGACGCTCAATTCCTCACAGCTGGAGTTCCAGATACGCTTTGCCGGTGCACCTTATGAAGGTGTCTATGCGAGCGAGATGACGCTTCTGTTGCCTGACGTGAGGGAGTTGATTGTCTCACTGACGGCTTCCGTGGATGCAACAAAAGCTTTCTTTGAGAGCTTTGAACTCGGCAATAAGGGTGGTTACGCAGAGGCGGCTGTCACCTGCAATGCTGCCACATGGGTGATGAATAGGGCCTTAATCAGCGGTTCAGAAGTCTTCCATAACGACGGTCGCAGTGTCAGAATGCAGATAGGTGGTTCCATCACCATGCAGGATGATAAGGTGGGTGGCTGCGATTCCCTTTGGTTCTATGCAGGACTCTACAATAAAGATACGGGCGTGAAGCTCAACGTTAGCTACAGTCTCGATGGCGGTATGACGTGGACACCCGTAGCGCAAGACATTGCGTTCAATAGCGGCGAGTGGAAGCGTTATGGCTATGAGATAAAACGTGACGGTCTAATACGTTTAAAGTTTGCCACACAAGACGGGAATCAGAACAAACGCATCAACCTCGATGACATCCAAATGAGTGACTTCGGCACGAACGTGGCTGTCTATGACCTTGAGCATTCGCTCGATGCAGAACCCACCGCCGTCTATACGTTGGACGGCCGCTACGTCGGCACTTCAGTGCCTGCTCGCAGCGGCATCTATGTGGTGCGTAAGGGCGATAAGGTCTGGAAATTGAAACATTGAAACAACTCTATTAAACATTAAACAGCGGGTTAGCCCGTTTCGATTTGCGCTACTTCATCGAACTATCCTATGACGGTACTGCCTATTGCGGTTGGCAAGTACAGCCCAATGGCGAGAGTGTGCAGGGAACCTTGCAGAGGGCCCTGTCCCTGTTGCTGCGTGAGGAGATGCCTGTAACTGGTGCCGGGCGCACCGATGCTGGTGTGCATGCAGCCATGATGGTGGCGCACTTCGATATAAACGCTCCACTCCCAACCCCTCCAGCTAGGGAGGGGGGTGAAAAGCAGACAGCATGCGACTATCTTGTGTATAGGTTGAACGGAGTTTTGCCTCACGACATCGCTATTCATCGCATCTATCCAGTTGCCGATGATATGCACGCTCGCTTCTCGGCTATCGCGCGTACCTATTATTATTACGTGCATACGCGTAAGTCCCCCTTTCTGCGTGACCGCTCCTGGAGACTGGTCAGTACGCCTGATTTCGAGGCGATGAACAAGGCTGCAGCTACGCTGATGGAATACAACGACTTCACCAGCTTCTCAAAAGTGAATACCGATACGAAGACCAACATCTGTCATGTCACCCATGCCCAGTGGCTGCAACTTTCAGACTATGAGTGGCGCTTCGAAATCACAGCAGATCGTTTTCTCCGCAATATGGTGCGTGCCATCGTCGGCACACTTATGGAGGTGGGACGTGGTCAGCTCACCATCGACGGGTTCCGTCAGGTGATAGAGAAGAAAGACCGATGTGCAGCCGGTGACAGCGTGCCGGCACGAGGACTGTTCCTCCAAGATGTTAAATATGAGGGCCTTTTGTTATGTGGTTACTATTAGCCTTTACCTCAGCCGCTTTGCTCGGCTTCTATGATGTTTTCAAGAAGATAGCCTTGAAGGACAACTCCGTGGTGTTGGTACTGACGCTGAACACCTTCTTCGGCTCGCTCATCTTCCTACCATTGGTCGTGTTGTCTGCCACAGGGCATCTGTCGGAATCCTCTATTTTCTACGTTCCCGTTTGCGGATGGGAGGTGCATAAGTATATTATCCTCAAGTCTGTCATTGTCTTGTCCTCATGGCTATGCGGGTACTATGCCATGAAGAATCTGCCGCTGACCCTTGTGGGGCCCATCAATGCCACGCGTCCTGTTATGGTGCTCCTGGGCGCTTTGCTCATCTTTGGTGAGCGCCTGAATCTCTATCAGTGGCTGGGTGTGTCATTTGCGATTGTCGGCTACTACCTGCTGCGCCGCAGTGGTAAGAAGGAGGGTATAGATTTTCGTCATAACCGTTGGATTATCTTTGCGGTTCTTGGCGCGCTCTTGGGTGCCGTCAGTGCCCTCTATGATAAATATCTCTTAGCGCCTGAGGAAGCAGGTGGTGTAGGGCTGAACCGCATGGCCGTGCAGAGCTACTTCCTCTTCTATCAGTTCTTCATGATGGCGGTCGTGTATTTGAAAACCTGCACCGGAGAGATATCTCATTCGCAAGAACAGGTCAGTGCGCCAGTTTTTCCCTTTGTGCGTGTAAGGGATCATGGTTGGGCCTTGGTATTTTGGCCTTTGATGATTGCACTCTTCCTTTCCGCTGCTGACTTCGTCTATTTCTACGCACTTTCGCAGCCGGATGCCCTCATCGCAGTGGTGTCTATGGTGCGAAGGGGCAGTGTGTTGGTCAGCTTCACGGTAGGTGCTCTGGTTTTCCGTGAGAAGAACCCATGGTCGAAAGCCCTTGATTTGGCGTTCGTGATATTGAGTATGATATTCCTGTATATGGGATCAATATAAAAATGCAATGATGAAACGGTTTTTCTATTATTTTCTCGTCGTCCTTTATTCTATATTTGCGCAGCCTGCTGTATCTGCTCCCCTCCTTGGAGAGGATGGGAGAGAGGCTCAGGTTCTCATGCGTGATGTCTTCGCAGCGATGCCCGATAGCATCCTACCTATGGTGACTAAGAACAATCGGCTGGACTGCATAGACTTCATCGAGAACAATATGGAGGCGCGGGTGCGTAACAAAGTGGATGAATATGTCACGCTGGAGGCGTTGACTCCCGATTATGCCCGTTTCCGCACCAGTGCCGTTGCCGTGCTGGAGATGAAGTTGCTGCCCGCCAGAGAGTCCACTACTGTGCCAGCAGCATCTCCCGCGGACTCATCAGCCTCTTCGCCCTTCATTCTCTGCGTGGTGACTACGGTTCAAGTGGGTGAAGAGAACACGTCACGACGCCTGGAAGATTCTACCATCCGCTTCTATCATACGGACTGGACGCCTCTCAATAGCACCGTCTTTTCGGCACCTTCCTTGGAGACCTATTTCACTACGCTGTCTCCAGAGACAGAGGTGGCACGACGTGCCCTTGCCTCCTTCCATTCTGTCAAGTTACAGCTCTCTCCCGAGGATTCCACGCTCACCGCCACCCTGCAAACGTCAGTCCTCAGCGCCGATGAACGAGAGACGGTGCGTGAGGTCGTCAAACCTGTTGTTATGCAATGGAAAGGTACAGACAGCGGCTACAGTTCTCACTTCTAAAACAAAAAAAGGAATGCTCCCGCAGGAACATTCCTTTATTTTTAGCCCTCTCAGCGCTTACTTGCGGCTGCGAGCATAGCGGCTCATGAACTTATCGACACGACCGGCGGTATCGACGAGCTTGCTCTTACCTGTGTAGAAGGGGTGTGAGCTGCTGGAGATTTCCAGCTTAACAACGGGGTAGGTCTCGCCTTCGAACTCCACGGTGTCGTTGGTTTTTGCGGTGGAGCGGCTGAGGAACATATCGCCGTTGCTCATGTCCTTGAACACTACGGGGCGATAGTTGTCGGGATGAATACCTTGTTTCATTTTTGTTGAGTAGTTTTGCCGGGCTTGTGTACCGGCGTGTGAATAATTGTAGGGCTTGACGGCCTACGTACCTATTTTTGCGGCGCAAAAGTACAGCTTTTCTCTGATGTAGCCAAATATTCCGACCTTTTTTTATTTTTTTTCTGTTTCATGCCGCTTTATATGATAAAAAATGGGTTGTTTCTTGGAGCACATTCACACTTTTTCTATCTTTGCGCCAATAATTCATCATTTATTACACTTTACTAAACTAAATCCTTACCTCATGACCAACAGGGTGAAGCTCGCGACAATGGTCTGCTGCCTGGCATCAGCCGTGTTCGCACAGCAACCGCAAACTCCTGCAACCCAGAAGACAACGGTCGAAGAAGATAATGCCGACTTTACCTTCACAGAGTCGCAACTCGATGAAGATAATGACGCGGCCCAGACCGTATCGGCTTTGGTGGCCACGAAGACCGACCCGTATCTGTCAAAGGTCGGCTTCACCTTCAGCCCCATGCGTTTTCGTATCCGTGGGTTTGACAACCAGTATAACCATACCTACCTGAATGGCATCATGTACAATGAAGCTGAGCGTGGACGATTCAGCTACAGCATGATAGGTGGTCTGAATCAGATCGTCAATCCCAACCGCGAAGGCTCCTCGCCTTTCGAGGCAACCATCTATGGCCTGCCCACCATCGGTGGTGCTACCAGTATTAACCTGCGTCCAGGGGCACAGCGCCAAGGACATCAGGTGACGCTCTCTGCCTGCAACCGCAACTATGTGGCGCGTGCCGCTTATAGCTTTGCCTCTGGTTTCAATTCCAAGGGCTGGGCGTTCTCTGGAGCATTGGGGTACCGTTGGGCCAAGGAAGGTGTTATCGAAGGTACCTTCTATAACTCTCTGAGCTACTATCTTGGCGTGGAGAAGAAACTTGATGACCGCCACAGCCTCTCCCTCGTCACCTTCGGCGCGCCCACCGAACGCGGACAGCAGGGCGCCAGCACCGAAGAGGCATACTGGCTTGCCAACTCGCATTACTACAACCCCAACTGGGGTTATCAAGACGGCAAAAAACGCAATAGTCGTGTTGTCCGTGACTATGAGCCGACAGCCATCCTCACTTGGGACTTCGATATCGATGAAAAGACCAAGTTGAGCACGTCGGCAGGTTTCCGCTATTCCATGTATAGCAGCACGGCTTTGGGATGGAACGGCAATGCCTATGACCCCCGCCCTGATTACTATAAGAACCTGCCTTCCAGTGTGTTCAATGTCTATGATGAGAATTTGAACAATGAGGAATATCTGGGCAATAACCGCTATTTCCTGGATCAGTGGCAGACGTTGTATAACCATTGGACTGAAGACAAGGCGAACCGCCAGATACAGTGGGATCGCATGTATGCCGTCAACCGTGCTGAGGCTGCCCGTGGTGGTGAAACGCTTTACTATCAGGAGCGCCGCCATAATGATCAGCTGATGGCGAACCTCAGCTCGACCCTCAATCGAACCATCGACAACAACCGTAAGTACAGCGTCGGCTTGAGGCCGAGAACGACCTGCGCAATCCTAATCGTCGTATAGGGGTGGGAGATATCTTCGGATATAACTATAATATATATGTGCACAAGGCCCGTCTTTGGGGACAGTACCTGTTCCAACAGGGTGGTTGGCACATTGATGCTGCAGCGCACCTGGACGGAACGATTTTCGAACGTGACGGTTTGATGCAGAACGGTCGTGCCCCCGAGAACAGTTACGGCAAGAGCGGATGGGCCAAGTTCCTGCATGGTGGCGGAAAGGTGCGTCTGGCATACGATATTACGCCCAACCACACCTTGTCCTTTGGCGCAAGCTGGGACTATGAGGCTCCGTTGCCTGCGAACAGCTTTGTGGCTCCGCGTATTCAGAATAACTATATCAACGACCTCGGCTTGGAGCAGATTGCAAATGCCGAGCTGGCCTACGATTTTCGCTTCGGCATCTTCTCCGGTCGTGTGGCCGGCTATGTCACCAGGTTCGAGAATGGTGTGGAGCAAACAGCCTTCTACAACGATGACCAGTCACGTTTCACTTACCTGACGATGAATGGCATCAATCGCCTGCACTATGGCGTTGAAGCAGCGTTCAACCTGCAGGTGACCAATAACCTGAGCTTCCACCTCCTCGGAACCATTAGCGAAGCCAAGTACACCAACAATCCGCTGGCGCAGGTATCCTATGAAGGTATGGATGCAGCCACGATAGCAAAGGTCAACCGTTGGGTGAATCCAGTCACGAAGCGCAGCATGAAAGAGCCGCTCTGTGTCTATGCTGACGGTATGCATGCCAATGGTACGCCTCTCACAGCGATTAACTTCGGCGTGAACTACAACGTCAGTGGTTGGTTCTTCGGCCTCGACCTCAACTATTACGACCGCGTGTACGTCGGTTTCTCTCAGTACCGCCGTTTGAGCAACGTCATGACGGAGTACGTGGCTACGGGCAGGACAGAGAACGGCCGATGGATCTTCGACAACGTAGATGAAGAAACGTTGAAGAACGAGGGTGGTATCCTTTACGACCAGAATGGCAACATCCTTCACGCCTATTCACCGAAGCAGGAGAAGTTCAAGGGCGGTTTCATGTTGGATGCCTCTATCGGTAAGTCTATATTCCTACGCCACGGACGTCGCCTCAGCATCAACCTCAGCGTGAGCAATATCTTGAACAATAGGAATATGCGCACAGGTGGCTACGAGCAGAACCGCGATGACAAATACTACAACCTTGATGGCACAACAGGCGCAGAGAAGGCTTATAAGTTCTCCAAGAACTCCAAGTACTACTACGCTCAGGGCATCAATGCATTCCTCAATGTTGGTCTGAGATTCTAAACTCGCATACCCCCTTACTCAAAGGGGGAGAAGACGGAAAAAGAAAATAAAGAAAGATTAGCTCTATGAAATATATCAGCAACTTTTTAGAAAGAGTATTTATTCCCTCCCTCACAAGGAGGGTGAGTGGCGGGTATGTTCTCCTCCTTGCATGTGTGGCTCTTGCCTGCACAGCCTGTATGGATGAGCACGACGAGCCACCTGCCACAAATGATATAGGAATCTATAGCCAGACATCCGTGGGTGAGGTGAATATGTCCATTGCGGGCTTGAAGACCAAGTATCGTTCCAAGATGACAGCGAACAACACCTACACGAAAGTGCTGAAAGACGAGGTGTTCGAGGGTACGGTCGTTGGAAATGATATCTCTGGTAACCTCTATCAGAAACTGGTGCTCAGCGAGCTCACTCCCGATGGCGATGTGCAGACCATCTATGTCAGCATCAAGAATACCAATCTCTTCTCCT
Organism: uncultured Prevotellaceae bacterium; assembly: GCA_900316355.1. Lineage (GTDB taxonomy): Bacteria > Bacteroidota > Bacteroidia > Bacteroidales > Bacteroidaceae > Physcousia. Next base: position 149,660 of record ONCQ01000004.1, read on the forward strand.
ATTTCCCCGTGGGTTGCTCTGTGCGCGTTAACCTCAAGGGACTGTGGATTGGTAATTATGGCTATGTGCCCACCATCGGTACACCCTACCGGACTAGCGCTGGCAATATGCGTTTAGGTGCGATGCTCTTGGAGGATTGCCATACGCATATCCAGTTGGTGGAGGGCCCTGATGCCGCTACGAAGGAGAAACTGCTTTCACCAACTGCCATCGATGGCAGTTGGTTGGCCAACGACGGAAACAAGAATATCAACAATACCCCCAAGCTGGTGGTCATGGAAGGTGTCTTTACGGAAGCCGATGGCGAGCGTATCTTCGCACCGAACATCTCTGAGGCTGAGGACCCATTGAACGGCTATGATGCCGGTTATGCCCGCAACCGTAAGTTCAAGGTGGGGAACACAACTGTTTTGGTGCGCACCTCCACGCGCAACGAGATATCCGTAGCACTGCTCCCTTCAGGGCGTGTACGCCTCACGGGATTCCTGACTTACTATGGTTCCGACTGGCAGTTCCAGATGCGTAATCTCGCGGACATGGAGGTCTTGGGAAATTGAGAAAATGAAAGACTGAAACATGGTTTCATAGATAACATATAATAGGACAAAAAGAAAAAACATATACAGACTATGAAAAAATATTTTTCCATCTTGGCGATGTTGCTGACGGGCTTTGCCTTCACATCCTGCTCTGATGTTCCAGAGCCTTATGGCATTAATGCAGGTAACCTTGCAGACGAAGAGGAAGTGATTATCGAACCTGCTGGTAGCGGTACGGTCGCAGACCCTTACAATGTGGCCGGTCTCCTCAAAGCAGTTGCCAATCTGGCAAATGGTGAGAATACGCCTACGGAGTTGGTAGTGAAGGGTATTGTGTCGCAGGTGAAGAACGACCTGAATCCTCAGTTCGGAAATCTCTCTTTCTACATCTCTGACAACGGAAAGACTACAGAACAGTTCTATGTCTATCGTGCATTGGGATTGAATGGCGAGATGTTTACTTCTAACGATCAAGTGCAGGTGGGTGATGTCGTGGTCGTACAGGGAACGGTGACCAACTACAATGGTACATTGGAAACCGTACAGAATAAGGCTCGCCTCCTCTCTACCACCAATACCAGTGGCGGCACAACTCCCTCTGTAGATATCTTAGGTGATGTCATCTTCTTTGAGGATGCTTTGGATGGCAGTTTAGGTGACTTCACCGTCAATAATGTCAAGCTGCCCGGTACTTCCTCCTATGTATGGACCGGTGACAAGAACTATCATTGTGCGAAGGCTTCCGGCTATGTCGGCGGTTCCTGTCAGGAGTCCGAGGGGTGGCTGATTTGTCCGCTCATCAACCTGAAAAAGGCCACAGAGGCTTATCTCACGTTCGACAACTACTGCAGCAAGTTCAATGTCGATGCATCTACACAGTGTGCCGTATTCGCGAAAGCTGACGACGAACAGGAGTGGACAGCGCTGTCAGTCGAAGAATGGCCTAATGGCACATTCGCCACGATTGCTAACATCAACCTCTCGCAGTTTGTCGGTAAGAAGGTGCAGATTGCCTTCAAGTATACCAGCACTACTTCCTCTGCAGGCACCTGGGAGATTAAGAACTTCAAGGTGACAGGCTTCGGCGAGAAGGGCTTCAATGGTACCACATGGGAAGACTTCGCTAACGGCGACTTCAGCGGATGGGATGCTGCCGGCGTGAAGCCTATGGGTTGGCAGGATGACACCTCGAAGGGTAATGCCACCTTGTCCCGTTCAGAGGATTGCCTGAGTCAGCCCTACGCCGTCAGCATCGCCGGTGTAGCTCTCGGTGAGCGCCGTATGGTTTCTCAGATGATGTACTTCGATCTGGGCACCTACACCTGCACCTTCAGCGCCAAGGCTGCCACACAGGTCGGCGCGCGTGTACAAGCTGGTTACTGGCCTCAGACAGCCAGCGCTACGATTTGGGACACAGAGTCTGATCCTACGGGCGCGCCGACTACTACAACCAAGCGTACCGACTTGACAGACAGCTGGCAGGAAATCTCCTTTACGTTCGTCATCGAGGAGGGTGTGCCCGCCTCATTGGTTATCGCTGTTCCCACTGGCAGCAAGGATAAGGCTGTTCTTGTGGATGATGTTACTCTTACTAAAGTGCAGTAAGCTATGAAAAGAAATCTCACCTACTTTGGCTCTATCGTCTTCGCAGCGCTGACGCTCTCAGTGGCATTCGCGTGTGACAATGACGATGACCGCTATAAGATGCCAGACGATGTTCAATGGCGCAGTTCGGGCAAGGCCGCAGGTACCATCGTGACGACGCCCTATGACCAGCATCTCGAGGTGCCGGCGCGTAAGGCCAGTAATCAGTTCGTGGCACATACTGTAGAAATCAATAATCGCGAGGTGATGAACTTCTGCTTGGAGTTCGACCCCGTGCGGATGCATTCCCGCTGGGTAGCTTTCCGCTTCGACGGTGACACACGAACCAAGTCCGTGGCGCGTGGCGATGAGCCGTTTACCGACGACCCCAAATTGCCCAACAGTATGTGGGTGGGTTCAAGTTCCTTCGGTTGGCCGTATAGTCGCGGCCACCTTGTAGCCTCGGCCGACCGTCTCTTTTTGCGCCAGGCTAACGACCAGACATTCTACATGAGTAATATTAGTCCGCAGATACACAGCTTCAATGCTCCTTACTGGTCGAAGTTGGAGGCTATCGTGCAGAATCATGGGCGTAACACGTCTTTTGCCGACACTCTCTACGTTGTCAAAGGCGGCTATATCGATGATGAGTCCGATCTCCTTGGCTATGAGATGCGTGGCAATGGCAAGCGGGTGGCTGTCCCCGGTCACTACTTCATGGCGCTCCTCCGTATCAAAGGTAAGACATACAACAGCATCGCCTTTTGGATAGAACACAAGGACTATGGCTATACGGAGGATTATGAGGTACCCAAGACGGTCTTCCAAGACAACCATCAGGTCGTCTCCGTAGATGAACTGGAGCGACTCACTGGTATAGACTTCTTCCACAATCTGCCCGATGATGTCGAACAGAAAGTGGAGGCAGAGTACTCCGAAGGATTATGGCTAAACTGAGATTGAAATAACATCATAACGCACTCTTGGCATGAAGCATCGTTTTATTCTTTTATCATTTTGTGTTCTTTCATTCTTCTGCCTCGCCGCTCCTTTGGCAGCCCAGACGGGGCGTATCGGGATGTATGCCATTGGTTTCTATAACCTGGAGAACCTCTTCGATACAAAGCATGACGAGGGTAAGAACGACTATGAGTATTTGCCCGATGGTGCTAACAAGTGGACCGACCTGAAGTACCGCCACAAGCTGAAGAATATGTCAACAGTCTTGGCGGAGATGGGTACAGACCGCTTGCGCACGGGATGTGCTATCATCGGTGTCAGCGAGGTGGAGAATGCCCATTGCCTCACAGACCTCTGTGCGCAGGAGCCCTTGGCCAAGCGTGGCATCAAGTTCGTGCATATCGAGGGGCCCGACCAGCGCGGTGTGGATTGTGGTCTGCTCTACAATCCTCGATTCTTCACCCCCAAGAAAGTGTGGTTGCAGCCTTACGAGCTGAAGGCCGGTGTCAACGAGCGTCCCACGCGTGGCTTTCTCACGGTGCAGGGTGCCCTTGCGGGTGATAGCCTCACCGTCATCGTCTGCCACTGGCCCAGCCGCTTCGGTGGATCCCCTCTTCGTGAATGGGCCGGGCAGCAGGTGAAGGTGGAGAAAGACAGCATCCTGCGTGCCAATCCCCGCATGAAGATTATTGTGATGGGCGATATGAACGATGACCCCTTCAGTCCCTCGATGGCCAAGAGCCTTGGCGCACGTCGTAAGATGGAGGATGTCAAGTCCACCGACATGTTCAACCCCTGGTGGCAGATTCTTTTGGACGGCCGAGGCACCCTTAAGTACGATGGCAAATGGAACCTTTTCGACCAGATTGTCATGTCACAAAGTTGCATTTCCGGTTGTGCTTCAAAGAACTATAGTTCCCTCACCTTCTACAAGGCAGAGATATTCATGCGCGACTATCTTTTCCAAGACGGCGGCAAGTACAAAGGCAATCCCAAGCGCACCCATGCCGGCGGTGTCTGGCTTGATGGCTTCTCGGACCACTTACCCGTTGTCACTTACTTTGTACGAAAGCAGTGAGTAGGCCCCACGAGTCCTAATAATGAATAATAAATGATAAATAATAAGGATTACACATCCTTCATATCATATTTTTTCACTACCTTTGCAGTCGCTTGAAAGAAGAAGGTTTCTGTCAATTCGCAATCATCACAACGAGACAACGAGAATTAAATAGTAAATTGTAATTTTTTAATTGTAAATCATCATGACAAGTTACAAAGAACTTGGGTTGGTAAACACCCGTGAAATGTTCAAGAAGGCTGTGGCTGGTGGCTATGCCATCCCCGCTTTTAACTTCAACACCATGGAGCAGATGCAGGCTATTGTGCAGGCTGCCGTGGAAACCAAGTCTCCCGTCATCATGCAGGTCAGCAAGGG
>ONCQ01000043.1 GCA_900316355.1 uncultured Prevotellaceae bacterium
AGATAAGTGAAAAATCTGACATGGCAAAATCCTGAGCAACTTTTTGTTGCTCAGGAACTTATAAATAAAGTTAAATCAAAGTGTTGCGGAATTAAGGATATATAATCCCTTAGATGGATTATCAACTTTCATACCATTCAGAGAGTAATATGTTCCTTCTTCTATGCCATTCGCATTGACGGCCTTGACGGCTGTTTCGCCCGAGGTGAGCGACAGCGTTACTTTAATGTCGCTTTCGCCTGCCTTCAGGAACGTGCGCAGCAGTGCGGAAAGCATGAATAGAATCTGTTTCATAACTCCTATCATTATTTACGTTTTGGTTTCCAGCTGCAAAGATACGCACTCCTTCTTAAATAGATGTTACACATATTGGCTGATTATATACCAAATTCGCAGATAACGCTTAAAAAGCATCAAATAAATACCATTATTAGGCTAAGACAAACACTTATGACAGCCGCAAGAATGCAGCTTTTTATTCGCCTTGTGCCAACCGCTTCGCCATCTCATTGAGCGCCACGAACCTATAACGCTGGCTTGTCACGGGGATGGGGGTGTAGGCCCAATGGCGTGCCTCAGCCTTGCGACGCAGGGTCTCTTCGACAGCCGCGCGTATGCCGGCATCGAGGAACGACTGCTCGGCGGGTTCCAACAGCAGGAGCTGTCCTCTGCAACACGCCTCGAAATAGACGCCTCCGGGCTTGTAGTAGCGCTCGTGCGGCGAGCCCTCCTTAGGTCATCACCACGTCGAGCACCATCATCAGGACGAAACCAATGGCGAAGCCGATGGTGCTGAGGTTGCTGTGCTTCCCCTCTGAGGCTTCGGGGATGAGTTCCTCCACGACGACGTAGAACATGGCGCCGGCGGCGAAGGCCAGGAGATAGGGTAGGGCGGGTGTCATCAGCGAGGCCAGCAGCACTACGGCCAAGGCACCCACAGGCTCCACGGCACCGCTCAGAGATCCGATGATGAAGGACTTCCACTTGGAGTTGCCTGCAGCACGCATGGGCATGGAGATGATGGCGCCCTCGGGGACGTTCTGGATGGCAATACCTATCGATACCGCCAGCGCACTGGCCAGCGACAGTCCAGCGGCTCCGTCTTCAGCCCCGGCGAAGACCACGCCCACGGCCATGCCCTCGGGCAGGTTGTGGATGGTGACGGCCAGGGCCAGCATCGCCGTGCGTGAGAGACGCGAGCGAGGGCCCTCGGGGGTGTCGGTGCCGATGTGCAGGTGTGGGGTCAGCTCATCGATGAGCAGCAGGAAGCCCATACCCAACAGGAAGCCCACGGCTGCCGGCACCACCGACCACGCACCCTCGTCCGCTTTCATCTCCATGGCCGGGATGAGTAGCGACCACACGGAGGCGGCCACCATGACACCCGAGGCGAAGCCCAGCAGCGATTTCTGCATACGCGCCGACATCGCGTCCTTCATCAGAAAGACGAAGGAGGCTCCGAGCATGGTGCCCAGCAGGGGTATAAGGAGGCCTATAATCAATGGTTCGCTGTTTTTGCGGCAAAGATAGTCATTTTCCATGACCAAAGTCCTCTTTTGTGACAAAAAATGTGTGAAACGATACATTTATTAAAATTTATCTGTAACTTTGCCAGCGCAAACAGAACAATATTGAGATGAGAACGATGGCAGATTTCTTCAAGGACTACTATCAGCACAGGGGGGCGATGGGCTTTATCCACACCTGTCCCGAGTTGATGGAGTGCGTGCGGCATGTGGGTTTCCTGCCGCTGCTGGAGAGTGGCATACCGGGCTATGCTGCCGAGAAACTGATGGCCGAGGAATGCCGCTTCACGCAGTTTGAGGATGGGACCTGGGAGTGGCCGCTGTGGCAATGGAAAGGGTCGGTGATACGCGAGGGTGTCTGCGTCTATGGCAAGTTCTTCGCGGGCAAAGCGGGCTTCGTCAGCCGCGAATGGTGGCCAGACCTTTACAACTGGCGGCGCAGCCAGAACCCCGTACCGGCGGAGGGTACTATCGAAGATGGCATCCTCATGACGCTACGCGAACAGGGCAGCATGATTACCCGTGACCTGCGTGCCGCCTGCGACTTCACGGGAAAGAATATGCGCTCGAAGTTCGATGCATACGTCAGCCGCCTGCAGATGGGAACTTATATCGTCACCGAAGACTTCGTCTATCCGGTGGATAAGCACGGACGGGAGTATGGGTTTGGATGGTCGCTGCTGACCACACCGGAGCGCCTGATAGGCAAGGAAGCCTGCCTGTGCGATAGGTCGCCGGAAGAGTCCTTCCAGCGTATGTCTGACCACCTGCACAGGCTGCTGCACGATGCCACGGAGAAACAAATCTCAAAGCTTATCAAATGAAAACCGTCAAGAGCATCAAAGGTCATGAATAAGGTAAGAATCACGGCTGTCCGTCAGACGGAATATCCTGATCTGATGGCGAAATATGAGAACCCTATCGAACACACGTGTGACGTGAGGGTGGGGCAGACGTGGATATCCGCAGACGGGCAACGTCCCGAGGGGTTGTGCCCCTCTGCCTGGTCATCCATGCGAGAGTTCGTGGAGGCGTTGGCACGCGGCGAAGGCAATTTCTTCGACGGATGGATGCAGAACCCCATGAGCGCCATGATAAGTTGCAACGATGGCTTCCGCCCCTTCAGCTTCTATCTGGAAGTGGTTGAAGAGCAATCCCTTTAAGTTTGATTGGATATGAACATTGAGCAAGTCAGAGAGTACACGCTGTCGCTACCGGGAGTGACCGAAGACCAGGCGTTTGGTGAGGACATCCTCAACTTCCGCTTGGAAGGTAAGATATTCGTCTGCCTATGGTTAGGCGGCGGCCGGTATGATATGAAGGACGGAGCTTCAAGAATTGCCCTGAAGCTGTCACCGGACAGGAATATCGAACTCAGAGAACAATACTCTGCCGTGGCACCTGCCTATCATTGGAACAAGACGCACTGGAGCGATGTCTATTACGAGCAGTTGGACGATGCGTTAGTAGAGGGGTGGATAAGAGAGTCCTATCAGCTCATTGCATCGAAACTCCCCAAAGCTGTTCGATCAAGGTATTTATCAGAATGAGACTGACATATATCTTCCATAGCGGCTTCGAGCTCGAAACGGAGCAGTCCATCCTGGTGTTCGATTACTGGATGGATCCAAGCGGCGTGATGGACGGTGTGCTGCGGAGTGGGAAGCCTATGTATGTCTTCTCCAGCCACTTCCATGAAGACCACTTCAATCGTGACATCTTCGAATGGAAGAAGCAAAAAGACGCTGTGACGTATATCCTGAGCAAGGATATCCTTCGTCATAGGAGGGCGAGCAGGGAAGAAGCCGATGTGTGGTTGGCCAAGGGCGCAACATGGGCTGATGAAAGGCTCACGGTCAAAGCCCTGGGCAGTACGGACAGCGGTGTGTCGTGGATTGTGGAGACCGAGGGTAAACGCATCTTCCATGCCGGCGACCTCTGTAACTGGTATGCGAGATTCCTGCCTGGAGCTGTGCCGGGGCAGACGATATATAGCGAGGAGTTCGGAGAGTACATCGACCCCATCGCCCACGAGAAGCAATTCTTGGGCGAGCTGAAAGATATCCGTAAGGTGGCCGACAGTTTCGACCTCGTGATGTTTCCTGTGGATGGCCGCATAGGCAATGGCTATACGCTCGGCGCCCGTCAGTTCATCGAACGTTTCGAGGTGGGGCTGTTCGTCCCTATGCACTTCGTAGCCAGCGGCTTTGAGTCAGCCTGGCGTATGAAGGAGTTCACGGATGCAAAAAATATTCCTTTCTGGGGGATTAGCCGAGAGGGAGAGACGAGAGAGATACAATGAATATAGGTGACTATCACGAGTATTGCCTGTCATTGTGTGACCTTATGAGATAGTGAGGGCAAAATACAAGACAAGGCGGTAACGGTGTTACCCGTCAGGATAAACCGGCGTTGGAATGCTTGAATCTTTCACCGACGTATCCCTGACCGACTTGACCGGCGATGAGGTCGAAGTGCTGGAAGACGGGTGGGGTGGGAGACAGGTCGTAGTAGTCCATCTCGGCGATGGGGAGACAGAAGTATTCCATCTGGTCGTAGCTCGCATAGAGGCGGGACAGCACAGCGTTGTGGTCGTATATCCATTGTTTCACATTGTCCTCCACGTTGAAGTTCACCATGCCCGAACAGCGCACGGAAATGTTGTCGGCGTATGCCAGTATCTCCACATTGGGATTCTGACGCAGTTCACGCCAGACGGCTTTCTTGGCAGAGGTGGCAAAGTAGAGCACATGTCCCTCCTGCTTCATGATTTGGAAGATGCGTAACTTAGGGAGATTGCCCTCGCAGGTGGCAAGGGCAATCTCTTTGTGGTCTTTCAAGAATTGAAAGGCTCGCGCAAACATCTCGTTTACCATTTCAGTTCTTCATTTAGGATGACGCCGTCGGTCATGGGGCTGTCGGCTTCGGTGAAGGCATTGGCCTTGTACTGAATGCAGAGCATCGTGAGGTTTGCATTGCCTGTATTCTTCAGCGCACGCTTGCCATCGGGAGCCACGCGGATGACGGTGCCCTCGCTGACGGGGAAAATCTCGCCATCTACCTGATACTGTCCCTCGCCCTTCAGAATGAAGTAAAGTTCTTCGTGAGTTTTGTGGGTGTGCAGGAAACCGCTGTCCTGACCCGGAACAAGTGTTTGGAACGAGAACTCGCTGCCTGTAGCACCTACGGCCTGACCGGCAAACACCTTGCCTTGAATCGTCATCTCGGGGCCCATCGGCAACACATGCTCAATAATCTCATCCATCTTACCTACGCTGACAGCACTGTAGTTTTTACCTCTCTTGATTGTCTCAATCTGTTTCATAATTTCATTTGTTTAAAGGGTTACTTATTTCGTTTTGACGCTGCAAAGGTACGGCCACTTTTTCAATCCCACAAGAGGGTACTAAAAGGTGATATAGTTACCAAAAAGTAGGAATTGGCATGTTGTCGGACTTCCACGAACGCAGCATTAACTTAGATTAACATAGTGCATTGTCGTTACTTGGTAACTATTTGCTACCTTTGCCGTGCAAACTCCAAATTGTCAAATAGTAAATAGTAAATTGTCAAATAGTAAATTATATGTCGGACATCAAAGCAGAGTATTTAGCCTGTCCCATTAGGCAAGTGATTAGTCGCTTTGGCGACAAGTGGTCGTTGCTCGTGCTCTTCATGTTGAACAGGAGTGAGACGGGTGTATTACGATTTAATGAGATCCGCCGTCTGATGACGGACTGCTCGCAGAAGATGCTCTCCCAAACGTTGAAGAACCTCGAGCAGAGTAATCTCGTCAATCGTCAAGTGTATGCTGAAGTGCCGCCGCGCGTTGAATACTCTCTGACGGAAACGGGATTGTCACTCATGCCGTCCATCATTTCACTCATAGAGTGGGCCCAGGAACATTTCAACGAGGTAGTAACTGAGTCAAATTGTAAATTGTAAATGGTATATGACACTACAGGAAGCCATAGAAGCCCGCCATAGTGTAAGGGCTTACAAAGACCAGCCATTGAGCGAGGACGTCGTCAAAGTGCTGGAGGATGAAATCGCAATCATCAATAAGGAGGGGAACTTGCATATACAGCTCATCCTGAATGAGCCAAAGGCCTTTCAAGGGACTTTGGCCAAATACGGCAAGTTCCGAAACGTAAAAAACTATCTGGTCATGGCCGGAAAGCAGGCCGAGGACCTCGACGAACGTGTAGGCTACTACGGAGAGCGTCTTGTCTTACTCGCCCAAACACTGGGCTTGAATACCTGTTGGGTTGGTCTTAGCTACTCGAAAGTGCCTGACACTTATGTGCTTGATGCAGGCGAGAAGATTGCCTGCTACATTGCCATCGGCTATGGTGAAACACAAGGTAGTGGCCATAGAATCAAGACCGTCGAGCAAGTGAGCCGCTCGGCCGTAAGTACGCTTGACTCGTCCACGGATGCCAGCGGAGCCACCCCATCATGGTTCCGTCAAGGCGTTGAAGCAGCATTGCTTGCGCCTACTGCCGTAAACCAACAGAAGTTCTCGTTTGAGTATGTCGGCATGGAGGATGGCCGCCATCAGGTACGAGCCAAGAAAGGCTTCTCGCTGATTGGCTATACGCAGATAGACTTGGGCATCGCCAAGTACCACTTCGAGATTGGTGCTGGAAAGGATAATTTTGAGTGGGTATAGAAGGTAAGATAAATCGGACTGTTAGCAAACAACGAACAATATGAAATACAGCCAAATCACATATACGATGAAGAAAAGTCTTTTGGAATTGACACGACAAACCGCAATGATAATTACAATGATATGGAAAGTATAGTAGAATCTCTGCCTTTCTCCCAACTTCTGGGAGTAAGCGTCGGAAATGCACAGGACAATGATGCCAAGACGGGCGTGACTGTGTTCTTCTTCCCCAAGGCCTCGATGGCCTCGGCGGTAGTGCTGGGTGGCGGTCCGGCATCACGCGAGGTGCCACTTCTGGATCCTCAGCGCAATACGCAGCCTCTCAACGCCTTGGTTTTCAGTGGTGGTTCGGCTTATGGCCTAGCGGCTTCCGATGGTGTAGCAAACTGTCTTGAAGAGCATGGTCATGGCTATGACACGGGCTTCGGGTTGGTTCCCATCGTATGTCAGAGCTGCATCTTCGATCTGTCATACGGCAAGGGTAACGTCCGCCCTGACCGTGAAATGGGCTATAAGGCCTGTCAGAGAGCCATCTCCGGCAACGCGCCACTCAGTGGAAATGTAGGTGCCGGCATGGGAGCCACGGTAGGCAAACCCGGCGGCATGGCCTCGGCTCAGAAAAGCGGTATAGGCTATGCTGCAGCACGAATCGGAAAGCTGGAAGTGGGTGTGGCCGTCGTTGTCAATGCCCTGGGTGACATCTTCCAGGATGGCGTGAAGATAGCAGGCATGACCACCGCTGACCGCAAGGGCTTCGTAAGTGCCGAACAGGCGTTGCTCAAGAACCAGTATTCCGACCTGATAGCCGGCAACACGACCATCGCAGCCGTGTTCACCAATGCCTGCCTGAGCGTGGCCGACCTGCAGAAGGTGGCAAACATCGCCTCCACAGGCATGGCGCGCTGCATACGTCCTGTATTCACCATGGCTGACGGCGACACCGTCTATGCCATATCCCTCAGCGGCGGTGATGTCCAGTCGGATGTCAACACCATCGGTGTGTTGGCCTCGCTGGTGATGGAGAAGGCTATTGCCGATGCCATCCTCTCCAGTAAGATCCCCGCTGAGGAGTATCTTGCCAATATTTAATGAACTTTGTAAATTGTAAATGGTATATCGGCTCCTACGCATTGGTGGAGATAAGCTTATTGCTATTGGTCATCCTACCAACATGGGCTGTTTACAAATTCACAAAAGAAAAATAAAGAACAATGACTATACAAGAATTTCGTGAATACATGGCATCGGGCAAGCCTGTCATTGGTGGCGGCGATGTCCACATGATGTTTCATAAGCTGTCGCAGGAAGCCCTGCAGATAACAGCAGAGATTAACGGCAAGTATCATACTCCAGAGCAGCTGCACGATTTGCTGGAACAGCTTTGGGGGCGTGAGGTACCCAAGACGGTAGGTATGTTTCCACCGTTCCATACCGACTGCGGAAAGAACACCATCGTTGGTGAAAGGGTGTTCATCAACATGGACTGCAAGTTCCAGGATCAGGGTGGCATCACCATCGATGAGGGAGCACTCATAGGGCATAATGTAGTGCTGGCAACCATCAACCACGACCTTGACCCAGCCAACCGCCAGAGTATGAGTTATGCACCCATCCATATTGGTAAGAATGTATGGATAGGTGCTAATGCCACCGTGCTCGCTGGAGTAACCATCGGCGATGGAGCCGTAGTAGCTGCTGGTGCTGTAGTGACGAAGGACGTTGAACCGAATACCATTGTTGGTGGTGTTCCAGCCAAGGTAATAAAAAAGATAGAAGTGTAAACAGATAAATCGGAATTTGTATGATAGAAGAAATAATTTCTCAGCGAATGCTTTTGCTTTGCGACTGTGCTGCATTGGAGGCACGCGGTGACCTGCAACGTCTTGACGTGGCCATTCGCAAGGCACTCGACGGCGGTGTGAGTGTGAATGAGCTAAAGGACGCTTTTGCACAACTCTATGCCTATACGGGGTTCCCCCGTTCGCTGAATGCTCTAAATACGCTTGAACATGTGCTGTCAGAGCGTGAGTCAGAGGGGATAGCCGACGATGAAGGGAAACCGTTTCGTCGCCCCGCTGCCTGGAATGATGCCAAGTTGGCATTGCAGCTCGGCACAGACATGCAGACCCGTGACGAGGGTGGCACGCCATGGAACTATTCTTTCTGTCCGCAGGCCGACTATTACATGAAGTCGCACCTCTTTGGTGATATATTCGCCTGCGACCAATTTACTCCTGCTGAACGCGAGCTTCTTACTGTTTCAGCCCTCAGCGCAATGGACGGTGTTACTCCACAGTTTGAGGGACATAAGGAATGTGCCGTCTTCATGGGCAATACCAAGGGGCAGGTAGATTATCTCTGTCGCTGGCTTGAAGAAAATGCATCAATAGGTTAAATTCCATTTTTTAGAAGTGATACAAATATGGATTTCAAGGATAAAGTTGTCGTTATAATAGGTGGCGCGCGTGTCGGCAATCCCTTGGATATAGCCAGTATGGTGCTCTTTCTCTGTTCTGACAAGGCTGGTTTCATCACGTGCGAGAACATCTGTATAGATGGCGGCATGACCAGAAAGATGATTTATCATGGCGATAATGGTTGGACACTTAAACTAAACAGACAATGACACAAGAACAATTCAAAGCACTCGACCCAAAGGTCGCTTCGCATCGCGAAGAACTCATTCGTAGTCAGCAGGGCGAACTCAATGCCGTCCTGATGTACCAGAGACTTGCAAAAGTTGTAAAGACAGACAAGGAGCGTGAGACGTTCCTCCAGCTTGCAAAGGAAGAAGGACGACATGCCAGTGTTTTCCATGCATACACCAAAGAGGCACTAAAGCCCAAGAAAACTATGGCAATCATCATGCCGTTCCTTTATCGGCTGTTGGGAAAGAAGCGTCTATATAAGCTGATAGCAAAAGGTGAATACGATGCTGCCGTCGGCTATGAGCATCTGATTGCTGATTTCCCAGAGGTGGAAAGCGTAAAGAACGACGAAAAGCGGCATGGTGATATGGTTTCGTCTTTACTTGAATAAGACTCGTTGGAGTGATATTATTGTTTTGAAGTAAGAGAAAGAAAAAAAGAAACGGACCTACATACTCCATAGCGGCTTCATGCTCGAAACGGAGAAAGAGGCCAGACATTGTATTAAGATGAAACAGGAAATCGACCCCAAACAGACCAGTCGCGCACAGGCTTTCGAACTGTGGATGAAGTCGCCGATGCCGATGGTGACGCTCGTCAAGACCTTTGACGTCACGCGCCTTCGACGGGCCAGCCGGAGGCAAGGGCTGAAGTTCAACATGCTCCTGTGCTGGTGCATAGGCAAGGCCGCCAGTCAGATTCCAGAATTCTACTTGCTGCCCAAGGACGGCAAGTTGTTCAAATATGACCGGCTGGGCATCAATGTGATTGTCGATAACGTGCAAGGCGGCATCAGCAACTGCGATGTTCCCTACAGCGACGACCTGCAGCAGTTCGCTCGTGATTATGACAAGCTTACGAAGGAGTCGGCTACCACTTGCAGGGATATCAATGACGATGAGGCCATGATTATCGGGACATCGGCCGTAGTGGGCACGGAACTTGACTGCATCATCAATCAATATAACGGCATCTACAACAACCCCTTCCTCGTATGGGGCAGATACAAACGGCGTTGGTTCAGAACCATGCTGACGATTGCCCTCCAATTCCATCATTCCCAGTTCGATGGCCGCCAAGCTGCCCTCTTCCTGGAACGATTGCAGCAGACAATGAACACAACGGACTCATGTATATAACGTAAAACTCTGGTCTGCGTGGTACCCCCCTCGATTATTATGGTGGTATACTTTTCAAATACTATTTACAGATCAACAAGTGACTCGTGCTTCACAGAAGTTTTTGCAGCACTTTTTCCCTCATTCCCTCAAACTAACTGATACTTAGCATCTAAGGGCTGAGAGAAGGCTGAGGGAATGAGGGAAATGCTGTTGGCATGAGAGCCTTGTGGCAACAAAGTTCAGTCTTTTGCGCAATAAGGCCAAGACCTTCATGCAATAAGGTCAAGTCCTTCATGCAATAGGGTCAAGTCCTTCATTCAACAAGGTCAAGTCCTTCTCCCGTGTTCCACCGGTGGAACACGTCATAAGACCTTGCTCTTCCACCTTGAAGACCTTGTTCTTCCGAGTGGACCACCATGGTGATCCACCCTACGCCCTATAGGGTGTAGCCGTTTTCACCATAGGGCTTCGGCCGAAACGCCTATAAGGTGTAGCCATTTCCCTCATTCCCTCAGCTTTCCCTCAGCCTCTATGGCCTGACAACCAACGAGTTTGAGGGAATGAGGCTTTTATGGAACAAAGATTCCGGGGGGCTGGAAACTCGTGGGCTGATGACAGAGGCCGGACGGATGGCGCTCATTCGTACTGTAGATCGTACTTCTCATGCAGACGGCGAAGCGAACCGTCGGCCTTCATCTGTCGGATGATGCTGTTTACCATCTGCAACAAATCCTCCTGCCCCTGCTGCATCAACACGCCAATCTTGCCATGCGTGAAGGGTTCGTTCTGGAGTGGGGCAGCGAGCCGAGGGTCAGTACTTACATAGTAGGGCGCCTCTGTAATCTCCGTAATCATCACGTCGGCTTGCCCCTCGGCGATGAGGCTGGGGATTTCCTCGTTCTTCGGGTGGATGAGAATCGTGGCGTGCGTGAGATTCTCTTTGGCAAACTTCTCGTTCAGTCCGCCCGGATTCACCATCACGCGCACTTCGGGTTTGTCGATGTCGGCCAGCGAGTGGAAGCGGTCGGCATCAGAGGCTCGACAAAGAATCGTCTTGCCATTGGCCAGATAGCCCTCGCTCATCGCCATCGTCTCGCGGCGGGCGTCGGTGATGGTGATGCCGCCGATGGCCAGGTCGAACAGCTGAGGCTTCGTCAGCACGTCGGCTGTCAGCGTAGGCCATGAGGTGCTGACGAACTCAATCTCCACGCCTAACCGGCCGGCAATCTCCTTAGCCATGTCAATGCCAAATCCCCAGTATGTGCCGTCTTCTTCACGAAAGGATAGCGGGCGGTAGTCGCCTGTAGTTCCGATGATTATGTAACCTCGCTCGACAATCTCTGCAACCTTTCCGTCCGCGGGAATGTCCGCAATCGTCGCTATATCCTGTTGCTCCCTGGTCTGCTTATCGCTCGAAGTGCAGGATGCAAGTGCTGTGCAGCCAATGGTTAGCGCGGCACTGAGTAACAAAACGATGAATGAGAATGTCTTTTTCATTGAGCGTGCATGAGCGTTTTCTATTCTATTCCGTGGCAAAAGTACATTTTATTTCCGAAATCTAAGCCTAAAAGGCGGTTAAAATGCATGAAAAGGGTGTAATGTTACCATCATTTCACAGACATTTTGTAACTTTGCCGCACTCACCTTAAAAAACGTTTGCGTAAAATGAGATTCATGAAACTTTATATGCTGTCGCTGCTGATGCTGTGCGGCATGGCTCTGCAGGCACAGGGAACGTCACAAATGGTTTTTCCGCAGGCTGAATGGTCGAAAGCTGGTGCCATCCTGATGCACACCCCTGGGCCGGAACTCTTCAACGGGGTCATACACCCGTCGGCCGGACTCTTCGAGAACTATTTTGACGTGGACAAGGCTGCCGGCGAGCACGAGGGCTATATCGGCATGCTACGGAAGAACGGCATCCGCGTGCACACCGTCACGGAAATCCTCAACGAGGTTGACATTGAGCGTCTTCGCCAGCTGGTCAGCAATGTGCTCGTCTATGACATCTCCAGTATCGGTGACGAGGATGCCGATGCGACGGAACAATATCGCCAGGAGACCATCTCCAAGATGAGCCGTAATGACCTGATACGCTGTCTGCTGTTGCAGCCCACCGTCAAGCTGTTCAGGACTTCCCGCAACACGGGCTATGAGGCCCAGTACATTCAGAATCCGCTGATGAACCTCTATTTCACGCGCGACCAGAGCATTACCACACCCCGCGGCCACATCATCTGTAATATGAACAGCAGCCAGCGCGCTCCCGAGACAAACATCATTGAACTGTGCTACGAGCATCTGGGACTGAAGCCCTTCTTACGCATCACGGGCGAAGGCCGTCTGGAGGGTGGCGACTACATCCCAGCGGGCAACATATCGCTGATTGGCTGTGGCATGCGTACTAACGATGAGGGCATCCGCCAGCTCCTTGATGCCGATGCCTTCGGGCATGACACGGTGGTTGTCGTGCGCGACCATAAGTGGTGGCAGATGCAGATGCACCTCGATACCTACTTCAACATCATCGACCACGACCTCTGCACGCTGGTCAGCAGCCGTCTGCACGCCAAGCCCGGCGCCCCGGAGCATATCACCTGCGACATCTGGGCACGCAAGCCTGGCACCAGTCAATATAAGCTATGGAAGCAGGATCTGTCCTTCGTCGAGTACATCCGCGGTCGCGGTTTCAGCATCATCCCCATCGACCCGGCTGACGAGCTGCACTATGCCAATAACTTCCTCACCATCGCCCCTCGCCATATCATGGCTGTCGGAGGTCAGTCAGCAGAACTGCAGCAGCGCTTCCGCGAGGCTGGCGTCACGGTGGAGTGGATTCCTCTCGAGAGCCTTATCTGCGGCTATGGTGCCGCCCACTGCATGACGCAGGTGCTACAGCGCGACAAGGCCTACTGAGATTTATACTCGCCGGGAGTCATGCCAGTGAGGCGACGGAAGTATTTAGAGAAGAACGAGGGATTGGCAAAATGCATCTCGTCGGCAATCTGTGCTGCAGGCTTATCAGTGTGGTGCAGTTCTATTTTAATACGCGTGATGAGGGCACGGTCAATCCAGTCTTTGGCGGTGGCGCCGCTTGTTTGGCGGACGACGGTGCTCAGGTAGCGCTCGGTGAGGCACATGCGCTCGGCATAGTAGCCTATCTGATGATGTTCGGCACAGTGTTGGGTAACCAGTTGGAGGAAGCGGTCGAAGATTCTCTGCTCGTGTGAACGACTCCTGGCCTGTTGGTTGGCCTGTTGAAGGAACAGCTGGTCGTAGTGGTGCATCTGGGCTGCTACGAGGGCTGTGACGGTGGGACGATGATAGTCGTCGGAGGCATGAACTGTTTGCCAGATGGTGTCCAGAATATGTTGGGCAGTAGCGATATCCTTTTCGCTGGCAGGCAACAGGAAGTCGCGCACCTGCCCGTTGAAGGCCGACGGCATCTGTCCCTGTGCAAAGGGCATGGGGAAGTTAGAAAAAAGTCCCATTCCGTAGATGCGGAGGTCTGGCGACAGACGCTTGGGATGGATGATGGTGCCAGGACCGATATAGACGAGTGCGCCGCTCGTGAGGTGGCGGTCTTGCAGGTTGAAGTTGATCACAGCGTCGCCGCTCATGATGATGCCTAAACGGTGATCATTGATGGTGAAAGGTGGCTTTTGACGCATCAGCAGACTGAACACCGTGCGGTCGCCTCGAACCATTCCCAGTTCGCTGTTCAGAAACACATGTTCCCGGATTTGTGAGAGGTGGGGGGTGAGGATATCACGCATTCGTGTGATGTCCATCAGTTGAGGTTGTCTATTCATAATATGCTATTTCTGCCGGCAAAGGTAATCATTTTCTATGAAATAAAGCTCTGTTTTTATAGAAATCGAACAAAAAGAACATTTTTCCATTCTTGCAGATAACGCCACAACGAAAAAAACATCGTACTTTTGCACCCGGAATTCAATGACAAAAGATGATATGAAGAAATTGTTTTTAGTTTTGACGATGTTGCCCATGCTGGTACAGGGACAGACGCTGGAAGAGTGTCAGCAGGCAGCAGAGAAGAATTATCCGCTGATACAGCAGTATGGACTTATCGAGAAGACCACCCAGCTGACGGTAGCTAATATCCAGAAGGGATGGCTGCCGCAAGTGTCGGCATCCGCACAAGCCACGTATCAGAGTGATGTGACGGCGTGGCCCGATGAGATGAAAACGATGATGAGCGGCATGGGCATTGAGATGAAGGGACTGAAGAAGGATCAGTACCGCGTGGGTATTGATGTGCAGCAGACCATCTACGACGGGGGTGTCATTGGCAGTCAGAAGCGTATAGCCCGTGAACAGGGCAAGGTGCAGGTGGCACAGAACGAAGTTAATATTTATAATGTTCGCAAGCGGGTAAATGAGATGTATTTCAGTTTGTTGTTGATTGACGAACAAATCAAGTTGAACAATGACCTACAGACATTGTTGGCAGGCAACGAACGCAAACTGGAGTCGATGACAAAGCGGGGGACAGCGGCCGAGAGCGACCTGCAGAATGTGAAGGCTGAACGACTCAACGCTGTGCAGAAGGGCACCGAACTTGTAGCACAGAAGCAACTGTTACAGCGCATGCTAAGTACATTCTGCGGGATGGAGATTAACAACATACAGAAGCCGCAAGTGAAGGCTGAAGACAGAGGACTGATGTCTGAAAACCAAAGACCGGAACTGAAGGCGCTGGATGCACAGATCGGTCTGCTGAATGCTCAGGAGAAGGCGCTCAACGCAGCACTGATGCCAAAGATAGGCGTGTTTGCTCAGGGGTTCTATGGCTATCCGGGCCTGAATATGTTTGAGGATATGATGCGCCACAAATGGAGCCTGAACGGCATCGTTGGCGCAAGGGTGACGTGGAATATCGGCGCCCTCTATACCCGCAAGAACGACAAGGCAAAACTGCAGTTACAGCGTGATATGACGGAGAACAGCCGGGAGGTGTTCCTGTTCAATAACAACCTGGAACAGATTCAGCAGCACGAGAACATCGCACGCTACCAGAAACTGATGGCCCACGACGGAGAGATTATTGCGCTGCGACAAGCTGTGAGAAAGGCGGCAGAATCGAAACTGGCACACGGCATCATCGACGTGAATGACCTGGTGCGCGAGATCAACCAGGAGCATGCTGCCTGTGTGCAACAGTCGGTACACGAGATAGAAATGCTGAAAGAGATATACGACAACAAATATACGACAAATCAATAAGTATATGAAAAAGATATATGTATTGGCAGGTGTGGCCCTGATGATGGCAGCCTGCGGAGGAAGTGAGAAAGACTACGATGCTACGGGTACGTTCGAGGCTACCGAGACGACTGTGTTTGCCGAACAGAGTGGGGCATTGCTAACGTTCGATGTGAACGAGGGTGACAAGATTGAGGCACCGCGAGAGGTGGGACTTATTGATACTACGCAGACGTGGCTGAAGATTCAGCAGATGGATGCCACCAAGGCCGTGTATCAGAGCCAGAAACCTGATATGGAGCGGCAGATAGCTGCCACGCGCCAGCAGTTGGCTAAGGCTCAGCAAGACGAGCAGCGCTATCGCGAACTGGTAGCCGATGGGGCTGCCCCCTCGAAGATGCTAGACGATGCCACAAGTCAGGTAAAGGTGTTGCAGAAACAGTTGGATGCGCAGATATCATCGCTGAGCACCAGCACGCAAGCACTCGACAAGCAGACGGCGGCGGCAGAGGTGCAGAAGGCGCAGTTGCAGGATATGCTGCGCAAGTGTCATATCGTGACACCTACTAAGGGTACTGTGCTCGAGAAATATGTGGAGCGCGGTGAGTTCGTGAGTGTGGGTAAGCCGCTGTTCAAGATAGCCGATACCGAATCGATGTATCTGCGTGCATACGTCACCTCAGCCCAGTTGCAGCACATCAAGATTGGTCAGCAGGTAAAGGTCTTTGCCGACTATGGCGACGGACAGCGTAAGGAGTATGCGGGCACTATCAGTTGGATTTCAAGCCGTTCGGAATTTACGCCCAAGACCATCCTCACCGACGATGAGCGTGCCGACCTGGTATATGCCATTAAGGTGGCTATCAAAAATGATGGATTCGTGAAGATGGGTATGTATGGCGAAGTGAAATTCAGTTAAGAGTGAAGAGTTAATAATTGGCAATCGCTATGGATGCTATTGTTGTTAATAACGTGTCAAAGTCGTACGGGAAGGTACAGGCACTCAGCGATGTGTCGTTCTCTGTCGGCAAGGGTGAGGTCTTCGGACTGATTGGCCCCGATGGTGCCGGCAAGACATCGATGTTTCGCATTCTCTGTTCGCTGTTGCTGCCTGATGCAGGTGCGGCGACGGTAGACGGCTACGATGTGGTGAGGCAGATGCATGAGGTGCGTAGCAGAGTGGGCTATATGCCCGGCAAGTTCTCGCTCTACCAGGATCTCACCATCGAGGAGAACCTGAACTTCTTTGCCACCCTCTTCGGAACCACCGTTGATGAGGGCTACGACTCCATCAAAGCCATCTACTCGCAGATAGAGCGCTTCAAAGACCGCAAGGCAGGAGCACTGTCTGGTGGTATGAAGCAGAAGCTGGCGCTTTCGTGTGCATTGGTACACCAGCCCAGCGTCCTCTTCCTCGACGAGCCCACCACGGGTGTTGATCCTGTGAGCCGCAAGGAGTTATGGGAGATGTTGCTGATGCTGAAGGAACGTGGCATCACCATTGTGGCCTCAACGCCTTATCTCGATGAGGTGCGTTGCTGTGAGCGCGTAGCTTTTCTCGACCAAGGAAAGGTGCGTGGCATCGGCACTCCCGACGATATTCTTACCCAGTTTGCCAATATCTTCAATCCGCCAGGAATAGATAAGAGTGAAGAGTTAAAAGTGAAAAATGAAGAGTCGGAGAATGTCATTGAGGTAGAGCATTTGGTAAAAGCCTTTGGCTCGTTCCATGCTGTTGACGATATCTCGTTCAGCGTTAAGAGAGGCGAAATCTTCGGCTTCTTAGGTGCCAACGGTGCTGGCAAGACGACGGCCATGCACATGCTGACAGGTCTGAATCAACCCACCAGCGGAACGGGTAGGGTGGTCGGTTTCGACATCCGCACGGAATACGAACAGATTAAGAAGCATATAGGCTATATGTCGCAGCGGTTCTCGCTCTATGAAGACCTTACTGTAGCTGAGAATATCCGTCTCTTTGCTGGCATCTATGGCATGAAAAGTGAAGAGATAAGAGTGAAGAGTGAAGAATTGCTGCATCGTCTCAAGTTTGAGGATCATCGTAACGACTTGGTAGGTTCTCTTCCATTGGGTTGGAAGCAGAAGCTGGCCTTCTCCGTCTCGATATTCCACAACCCTGGTGTGGTGTTCCTCGACGAACCAACGGGTGGTGTCGATCCTGCCACGCGCCGTCAGTTCTGGGAACTCATCTACGACGCAGCCCGTCGTGGCATTACCATTTTTGTAACCACACACTATATGGACGAGGCAGAATATTGTGACCGCATCTCCATCATGGTGGACGGCAAAATCAGCGCCCTTGGCACACCCGACGAACTGAAACAGCGTTTCCACCAGCCCGATATGGATCACGTGTTTACCTATCTGGCCCGCCAAGCTACCCGCTCTTCTGATTAAGAGTTCATGGTTTACGGTTAATGGTTAATGAAATGAAACAGTTTATAGCATTTGTAATCAAGGAAGCCAAGCATATTCTGCGCGACAAGCGCACGATGCTGATACTTTTCGGAATGCCTGTGGTGATGATGCTGCTCTTCGGCTTTGCCATCACCACCGATGTGAAGAATGTGCGCACGGTGGTGGTCACCTCTGAGATGTCGCCCCGTACGCAGCAGGCCGTCGAACGATTGGCACAATCGGAATATTTTGTCATCACGCAGACGGTGAACACCCCACGGGAAGCAGAGCAACTCATCCGCAGTCAGAAGGCTGATATGGCACTGGTGTTTACACAGAAATGTGGTATGCAAATCATGGTTGACGGCAGCGACCCTAATATGGCGCAGCAATGGACTACTTACGCCCAGCAAATCCTGGCACCAGTCAATTCTTGCGTCCCTTCGGTAGCAAGCGACCATAGATCGAGCGCTTCACTCTTTACAATTCACTCATCACTCCTCTACAACCCCCAGATGAAGTCGGCTTACAACTTCGTGCCAGCCATTATGGGTATGCTGCTGATGCTCATCTGTGCCATGATGACCTCGATATCGATTGTTCGCGAGAAGGAGAAAGGCACGATGGAGGTTTTGTTGGTGTCGCCCGTACGCCCATTGATGGTGATTATCGCTAAGGCGGTGCCCTATCTGGTGCTGGCCTTCGGCATCCTCATCACCATTCTGCTGATGGCGCGTTTCGTGCTGAGTGTACCGCTGGCTGGTTCGTTGTTCTGGATTCTTGCCGTAAGCACGCTCTATATTCTGCTGGCGCTCTCGCTGGGACTGCTTATCTCCAATGTAGCGCAAACACAACTCGTAGCCCTCCTGATGTCGGCTATGGTACTGCTCATGCCTGTGGTGATGCTTTCGGGTATGCTATTTCCTGTAGAATCGATGCCAACAATCCTGCAATGGATTTCTGCCATCGTGCCGCCTCGCTATTATATCCAAGCCATGCGCAAGCTGATGATTATGGGTGTCGGTATAGAAGATGTGGCGCGCGAGGTAGCTGTGCTGGCTGTTATGACGGTGGTGTTGTTGGCTATCGCGCTGATGAAGTTTAAGCAGCGCCTAGAGTAATATTAACTCTTAATTCTTAGCTATGATTAAGTGTCTCATACAGAAAGAGTTCCTGCAGATACGCCGCAATGCGTTTCTGCCCAAGCTCATCATCATGTTCCCCATCATGATCATGTGCGTCATGCCGTGGGTGATGCAGATGGAAGTGAAGAACATCGTGGTGGATGTGGTGGACATCGACCACACGGTGGAGTCGCAGCGATTGGTGCAGCAGATAGCCGCCTCCAACTACTTTATTTTTGGTGGACAGAAGGCTACCTATGCCGAAGCGATGAAGGACATAGAGAAAGGCAGGGCCGATGTCATTCTGGAGATTCGTGATGGCAAGTATCTCATCGCTGCCAATGCTGTCAACGGTACCAAGGGGGCTATGGGCTCTGCTTATCTCTCGCAGATAGTCACCTCGCGCCAGCCCACTCTCAACTCTCCACTCTCAACCCTCAACTTGTATAACAAGGGCCAAGACTACAAGCTTTTCATGATTCCTGCTCTCTTTGCCATTGTGATGATGCTGATGACGGGCTTCCTGCCCACACTCAATATCGTTGGCGAGAAAGAGGCTGGCACCATCGAACAGATCAACGTTACACCCGTCTCCAAGTGGTCGTTCATCCTCGCCAAACTCATCCCTTACTGGCTTATAGCGCTGTTTGTCATCACCGTATGCTTGCTATTGGCGTGGATTGTCTATGGCATCACACCAGCTGGTCCTGTGTGGCTCATCTATGTGCTTGCCATGCTGTTGGCGCTGTTCTTCTCGTCGTTCGGACTCATCGTGTCCAACTACTCCGACACCATGCAACAAGCCATGTTCGTGATGTGGTTCTTTGTGGTGAGCATTATGTTACTTTCAGGACTTTTCACCCCCACGCGCTCCATGCCCCAGTGGGCTTATGTTACTACCTATATCAACCCTATGCACTATTTCATCGATGCCATCCGCACCGTATTCATCCGCGGTGGCGGCTTGCACGAAACCGCTCACCAGGTCATTGCCCTTGCGGGTATCGGCACACTGATGGGCTGTTGGGCCGTTCAGAGCTATAAGAAGAATAATTAAACTACTATTTACCGACGCAGAAGTTACTATTTGCAAATATAAGTGGCTGATAATCAGTATGAGCGCCTTTGTTCTAGGGTGCCTAAAGTGACTCCGAGGGACAGTGGGGGGACGTAAAATAGGCAAAAATCTGCAACTGACGGAGCAGCGAGAGCAGAGTCAAGCGGGCTTGAACTCTGCCGAGTCGTGACGGAAGAAAACGAAGTTAAATATGACTGCCGTCAAAAAAAGAAAATGCAAACATCTGCAAAATCGATTTTCCAGTTCTTTGCATGTTTACACTTTTTAAAGCAGATTTTTGCACATTCTTGCATTAAGGTTTAGTTTAGGTTATAGATATTTAATATGGGTATAAACTACACTGAGTCGTGTAATTGATCCAATCGACCTCTTTTTCTTTTGATGGCAATTCATATTTACATCTTCTAATGATGTTTGAGACTCCGTTACGTTCAGATAAAAGGTCGTTTTAATGTGTTTTTTGTGGTATTCCGATAAAAAACGAGTGAATTGTATCAAAAAAGGTTGTAATATTACAACCATTTGAAAATATTCTGTATCTTTGCAGCATGATAGCTGCGAGAATGCTCCCGCTCGGCAAATGAGAACATGTTCTCTTTGCACTCGCTTAATCGCATCCTTGTGGCGTTAATTAATATCTTTCGTGACATATGAAGTATCTGAATATTAAGAAGGCATTGGCAGCATGGCAAAATTTACAACCATTGTCTGAAAAAGATAGGGATAGACTTAGCCGTCGTTTCACTGTGGACTTCAATTACAATAGCAATCATATTGAAGGTAATACCCTGACTTATGGTCAGACGGAAATCCTGTTGCTATTTGGTAAGGTAATTGGCGAGGCTGATGTTCGTGATGTACAGGAGATGACTGCGAGTAACGTGGGACTCCGTATGATGTCTGAAGAGGCATCAGTGAAAGAGGTTCCGTTAACACAGAACTTTATCCGGACGTTACATAAAACCTTGCTACGCGAAGACTATACTGTCTATCGAGAGCTTCCTGAGGGTGTACAAACAAGCTATGTCATCCATGCTGGACAATATAAGACTCGCCCCAACAGTGTCATCACTCGCTATGGCGACCGATTCGAATACGCCTCACCAGAAGAAACTCCCAGTTTGATGACAGATTTGGTGGATTGGTATAACAAGGCAGAGCAGGAAGGAAAGCTTTCTCCTGTTGAGTTAGCTGCATTATTCCACTACAGATACATCCGTATTCACCCATTTGAGGATGGAAATGGACGTATAGCCCGACTGATGGTAAACTTTATTCTTACTCGTCACGATTATCCGATGATTGTAGTGCGCAGTCGTAAAAAGAGTGAGTATTTAGAGGCTTTGCATCAGACTGATATTGAGGTCGGCCCTGTACCT
>ONCQ01000061.1 GCA_900316355.1 uncultured Prevotellaceae bacterium
GACGAAGTCAGCGGCTCTTTAGTGGAGCAGCGACGGAAGACTTCATCGTTTGAGGTGGGCAACGAACTTTTCTGGATGGGCAGGACGGAGAAGGGCGCAAGGCGACACGTCAATGCTAACGTGTCGTTCAGGCGGACACCGACGCTAAGACTCTCGTTCAGCCAAGACGGTACGGACTACGGGCAGACAGCGCAGTCCTCGACGCTCAGCATGAATGTCGGCTCGTCGTTCCAAATCCCCATCGGCAAGTCGTTCCGGCTGAACCTTCCCGTCAGCGTGTCAGCAATGTATGACGACTTGGAAACCTATCGCACGGCGACTGGCGAGATGAATGACATTCGCGGCTGGGCCTTCACGCCGACCCTCAATCCCGGCTTCGAGATTCATTCCAGGAACCGCCGCTTCTACCTCAGTGCTGGGCTGGGTGCCGCATTGAAGGGACTTTACTACAACAAACTTAGCTATACTAAGCCCGTGCTCAATCCCTCGATGGGTATCAACTACACCTTCTCGGCCAACAGCAAACTGCAGTTCTCAACGGGCTACACGACGCAGATAGGCGACATGATGACACTGCTGACGGAGCCGATGCAGGTGGACTACCGCACGGTGCGCACCTCGTCGGGCATCATCGGCGAGTCGAACACGTGGCACACGTCGGGCGAATGGAAATGGCAACTGCCCATGCAGTACTTCACGATGAGCCTCGCGGCCAGCCACAGCGAAGGCAAGCAGAACACGCTCACGTCGCAGTCGGTCAGCGGCATCGATGTGAGCAGCACCGCCCTGCTGCGCGACTCCCGCAGCCGCTCCACCAGCTTCTCCGTAGCCGCCACGAAGAACATCCCCTCGCTCTTCGCCAAGCTCGGTGCCGACGGTAGCTACAGCTTCGGCAGTGGCGAACAGGCTATTTCCTCCTCTATGGGGGGAGGTCAGGAGGGGGCCACCGTCATCGACACCCGCACGAACAGCTACGCCCTACATGGCAACGCCACCATCACCCCCGTCCCCTGGCTCGAACTGCGGTACGACATCAATTACGGGTGGTCTGAAACTAAAAACTCCCCTCCATCACAGGGAGGGGTCGGGGGTGGGTCTTCTCTGACCTCCCTCTCCCACAGTGGCGCCGTCCACATCTTCCCCATCGCCGCCCTCGACCTCTCCTTGGACTACGACCACGTGCGCCGCCAGCTCACCGCCGACCAATACAAGCGCATGTCCCTCTTCAACGCCTCTGCCCAGTACAAATGGAAGCGCCTCGTCCTCCGACTCGAACTCGACAACCTCCTGAACCAGCGCCACTACGCCTACACCCTCTTCAACGGCATCAACACCTACACCTACGACTACACCCTCTGCGGCAGAACCGCCCTGCTCCGCGCCACGTTTAAACTGTAATGACAACCTTTTATCGACTAAGCAAGATAACACTCGACATGAACAAAACTTGATTTCATAAAGCAGTTAATTAATTTAATTATCAAAGTCCTATAGGCACTTAGGCCACACTTCGTCGTGATGATGCAGTGGGGCCATTTTTTTGCTCCCTTCCTTGTGTTATATAATGCTTCTGGGCTTAGCGGCGGGCTAATCCTCCGGCCTCCTATGGTGTGGCCTGTTTGACGTGTTGCTTGCACCGAGCTTACCGTTCCTCGTTCTCTGTTGGCATAGTGGCCGCAGTTCCTATGTGCTTTCGATGGTGCCTTACCCTCCCCAACGCACCTCACTTCGCCAGTCCTGGGGAATGGCGAAGCGAGGGCGTTTGTTTTGGGGAGGTCTTTATCCTGATGTGCTCGATGTGCTTATAGGACACAAACTGCATTGTTATGCCTGATGTCGATTGTACCCATAATCTTGTGTCGTCGGGTCGCATCCTGATGGCCGGACTTGCATTGTTCTTGCTTCACTCTGACTTATTTCACTTTTCATTTCTTGCTACACCATACTTTGTGACGTTGCACGTTTTGTGTGATTGATGGATTAGTGTTTAGTAGCTGTTGTTATTCATAAATCTGTAGGCTCTCGCTGTTAGGCTCTTAGCGGCCACGGGCGGCATCCGCTCTGTGCCGATACATTCCTGCGGCTCTCCAAGTCCACCTGCCTCTACGGATATTGCAAAAGCGGTACGCGCTTCTTATCATCTATGTGAGCGGGCAATCTACTGTCATAGAGCTGTCACCGGGGAGCCTTTGTCTTCACTTGTATTTGTAATCGTACCTGAAGCACACTTATGATTTTGCCACTGCAAAGGTAATTCGCCATTCTCGTGCTGCAAGGCTGGCCGGAGGCCTTGGCTACTCAGATTTTTTTCTCACAAATGAGCCGTGAGCCGTGGTTCAGACTAATTTCTGCTGAAGCCCTGAAGGGTGAAAATAATCTGCTTCGGCCTTGCTGCACTTCGCCTGGCTTACCTTGATAAAGCACTGTCAAAATTCAAAAGTGCTTCGGCACACAAATCCAATAACAAAAACTCTTTACCACTATGACAACTCATTACATG
>ONCQ01000007.1:0-98900 GCA_900316355.1 uncultured Prevotellaceae bacterium
ATTCTTGATAGTTATGAAAAAGACATATATCAAACCTATACTGGAGATTCTCGATGTAGAACTCGATGGCGCGTTGTTGCAGAACATTTCGATTTCGAATAATGAGATCAACGAAAGCAACGCCGGCTTCACCAAAGAAGAACGCTCCGAATGGAGTAATATCTGGGAGTAATATCTGGTTCAGGGTTAATGATTCATGATTCATGGTTTCAAGTTTCAAGTTTCAAGTTTCATGATTAATCGTTAACCCCTGAATCCCATCAAAAGCGACAGCAGCTGCAACCTCTTTGGTTGCAGCTGCTGTCACTTTATTTTGTGCTTGTCAAGCAGATTTTGGCAGGAAACTTTTGGAGGTTGTGGAATTATGGTTACCTTTGCAGCACAGTTTCTGAAAGTAACAGTCATGACATCAGCCCGACGAAGACATATCATCCAGGCAATATCGAATAAGGCCAAGGCTCTTATTCCCGAAGGGTCGGAGATTATCCTGTTCGGGTCGCAGGCTCGTGGCGATGCACACAAGGACTCGGACTGGGATATTCTCGTGTTACTCAACAAACCGAGGGTTATGCCGGCCGATATCGATGAAGTCGCCTATCCTTTGCGGGAACTGGGGTGGGATTTCGGCGAGACCATCAATACTATTCTCTACACAAAGGATGAATGGAAGCGAGACGTCGCCAGCCCCTTTTATGAGAACGTAACAAGGGAAGGTGTACGTCTATGAGTTTGGCAGAGATCTCGGCCATGGCATTGAGTCAGGTCGAAGGTCTCAGTGCCTCATAGAGAGGAACGCCCCCTTCTGAATCAACATCAAGAAACGCTTGCCATATCGCGAATGATGATGCTGGCAAGGGTGAGGCCGAAGATGGCGGTGATATGGGCGATGGAGCCCTTGGAGATGCCTGCTGCAGCGGCTTCGGCGGCAGCGGGCTTGAGGGGTGGCTCATCGGAGAAGACACAGCGGATGGGGCGCGCGGGGAAGCGCTGCTCGCGCTTGAAGCGGTTGCGGAGGGCACGGGCGAGAGGGTCGCCCTGTACCTTGTTGAAGGTGGCGACGCGGATGCGCGAGGGGTCGAGCTTCAGGGCGGCACCCATGGAGGAGAGGACGCTGGCCGGCGTCTGCGTGGCGAGCAGCAGCAGGGCGGCCTTGTCAGCCAAGGAGTCGATGGCATCGATGACGTAGTTGTAGGTGTCGAGGTGGAAGTCCTCGGCGGTGGCAGCCGTGAAGCGATGGGGGAGAGCGGTGATGTCCGCCTCGGGGTTGATGGCGAGGAGGCGCTGGCGCAGCGCATCGACTTTCACCAGACCCACGGTGGTGCTGGTGGCCATGAGCTGACGGTTGATATTGCTCTCCACGACGCAGTCGTCATCCACGATGGTGAGGTGGCGGAGGCCGGTGCGCACGAGGCATTCGGCACACCACGACCCTACGCCGCCGACGCCGAAGAGGATGACGCGTTGGGCAGCGAGGCGCTCCATAGCCTCGCTGCCCAACAGTATCTCAGCACGTTGAAAGATCTCGCTCACAATATCATTTTTCACTTTTCACTCTTCACTTTTCACTCCCTACGCTCCCCTTCAGGGGGCTCGGGGGCATTACGCTCCCCTTCAGGGGGCTCGGGGGCCTCTCACTCCTTCCCAAGCTTCTCCTCCAGCTTCTCCAGCATGTCGCGCGTCATGGAGGCGAGGCCGAAGTTGGCGTGCCAGCCCCATTCCTCGCGGGCGGCGCTGTCGTCGAGGCTGTCAGGCCAGCTCTCGGCGATGGACTGCTTCAGGGGATCCACCTGGTACTCCATCTTGAAGTCGGGCTTGCGACGGCGTATCTCGGCATAGATCTTCTCGGGCGGGAAGCTCATGGCGGTGACGTTGAAGCCGTTGCGGTGGATGAGTTTGTCGGGGTTCGCCTCCATGAGCTCGGTGCAGGCGCGCAGGGCATCAGGCATATACATCATATCCATGCGGGTGCCTTGGGCGATGGGGCAGATGAACTTCTCGCCGCGCACGGCGGAGTAGAAGATATCCACGGCGTAGTCGGTGGTGCCGCCGCCCGGAGGGGTGACATAGCTGATGAGGCCAGGGAAGCGCACGCTGCGCGTATCGACACCGTACTTGGTGAAGTAGTAGTCGGAGAGCAGCTCGGTGCAGACCTTCGAGACGCCGTAGATGGTCTTGGGGCGCTGGATGGTGTCCTGCGGCGTGAGCTCGTGGGGTGTGTTGGGTCCGAAGCTGCCGATGCTGGAGGGCGTGAAGACGGCGCAATGGTTCTCGCGTGCCACTTCAAGCACGTTCCACAGGCCGTCGATGCCAATCTTCCAGGCGAGGCGCGGCTTCTGCTCGGCCACGACGCTGAGGAGAGCGGCGAGGTTGTAGATGGTGTCGATGTCGTATTTCTTGACAATCTCGGTCAGCTGCTCGCCATTGGTGACGTCGGCGATGGCAGCGGGACCGCCCTCGGCGAGTGCGCCCTTGGGCTCGGCGCCCGGGATGTAACCTGCCACGACATTCGAGCCGCCATAACAGTTGCGGAGTTCTGTAGTAAGCTCAGAGCCAATCTGGCCCGTAGAGCCAATCACAAGGATTTTTTTCATCTATAGTTAAAGATTAGTGTTTAATGATAGGTTAGTTCGTAGATTTACGCCACAAAGGTATGTAAAAATTGGGATATGCAAAAAGTAATTATGCGAAAAAATCAAGAATATAAATAATAATGTATATCTTTGTGGCCGAAACGTAATTCTTATACACCCTATCATGAGACGATTGTTGCTTTTTGCATCCCTCATCTGCTGCTGCGCCGGCATGGCGGTAGGAGAGCGTATTCTGTTTGACGCCGGCTGGCGCTTCATGCTTGCCGACGCTTCCGATGCGGCCCTCGCGGATTACGACGACAGGGCGTGGACGGCTGTGGAGCTGCCCCACGACTGGAGCGTGGCTGCGCCGCCGCAGACCGAGGCCCCGGCAGGCAACGACGGCGGATGGTATGCTACGGGCGCGGGGTGGTACCGCAAGAGTTTTGTGCTCAAACGTGTGGCAGCCCACACGGAGCTTTACTTCGAAGGCGTGTATGAGCGTGCGGATATCTATGTGAATGGGCACAAGGCGGGGCATCATGACTACGGCTACACTTCTTTCGCAGTGGATATCACGCCGTATCTGGCACAGGGGCGCAATGTGGTGGCCGTACGCGTGGACAACTCCCATCAGAAGAACTGCCGCTGGTACTCGGGCTCCGGCATCTATCGCCATGTGTGGCTGGAGGAGAGCAGCGACATTCATTTCGCTCCGCATCAAGGTGCGGGTATCCAGATGACGACATTGGGTGTTGCCGACGGTCAGGCGCAGCTGCGCATCAAGGCTACGATGGTGAACGAGAAGGGCGGCTACCGCGACGGTATGGTCTTGACGGCTCGAGTGGGAGACCAGTCAAAGAATGTGAATATCAAGTTCATGGAGCAGTCACGAATGGCGGCAGTGGTATTCCTGAAAATTCCCCAGCCACGTCTGTGGACACCTGAGAAGCCAGAGATGTACACGGCGCACCTGACGCTGGCACAGGAGGATGGTACCATCTTGGATGAGACCAACGTGTCCTTTGGCATACGCACTATAGAATATGATGCCAAGCAGGGTTTCCGCCTCAACGGACAGCCTATCCTCATCAACGGCGCCTGCCTGCACCATGACAACGGCTTGCTTGGGGCTGCAACCTTCGATGCTGCTGAGGTCCGCAAGGTGAGGCTGATGAAGGAGGCAGGCTTTAATCTGCTGCGCACCTCCCATAATCCGCCGTCGCCCGCTTTCCTGGCGGCCTGCGACACCTTGGGAATGCTGGTCATCGACGAGGCTTTCGACGGATGGCGCACGCAGAAGAATCCGCATGACTTCCACCTCTTCTTCGACGAACAGGCCGAGCAGGAGATGCAGCGCATGGTGCGGCGCGACGTCAACCATCCCAGCATCATCGCGTGGAGCATCGGCAACGAAGTCATCGAGCGCAAGGACATCCGCGTGGTGCACACGGCAAAGATGCTGAAGCGTGCTGCCACCAGCATCGACGGCTCGCGACCTGTCACGGAAGCGCTGTGCGCCTGGGATGACGACTGGGAGATCTACGACCCTCACGCGGAGGTGCTCGACATCGTGGGCTATAACTATATGCTGCATAAACACAAGGGCGACCATAAGCGTGTGCCGGAGCGCATCATCTGGCAGACGGAGTCGTACCCGGCTGATGCCTTCAAGAACTGGCAGACGGTGCGCGACAACGCGTATGTCATCGGCGACATCGTGTGGACGGGGCTTGACTACCTCGGCGAGAGTGGCATCGGCGGCTGGCGCTATGCCTCATGGCCGCAGGGTGAGCATTGGGAGCGCAGCCAGTGGCCGTGGCACGGCGCCTACTGCGGCGATGTGGATATCACAGGCTACCGCAAACCCATCAGCTACTACAGGTCGCTGTTGTGGAACGGCACCGTGGGAGACCGTGACGGCACAGCATCGGCTTTGTACATGGCCGTGCGCGAACCTGACGGCTATGTGGAACCGATACGCACTACGATGTGGAGCACATGGCCCACATGGGAGTCATGGAACTGGCCGGGATGGGAAGGTAAGGACATACAGGTGGAGGTCTATAGCCGTCAGCCGCGTGTGCGCCTTCTGCTGAACGGCACGGCAGTAGAGGAGAAGGCCTGTGACGAGAGCACAGCCTTCATAGCGACATTCACATTGCCCTACGCCGCAGGCACGCTCACGGCAGAGGCCTTGGACAGCCGTGGTGAGGTGGTTGAAAAGCGCACATTACACACTGCAGGCGCTCCAGCAGCACTGCGTCTGACAGCCGACCGCACACAGATGTGTGCCGATGGGCAAGACCTGGTGTATGTCACCGTGGAGGTGGTGGATGCTAAGGGCCGTGTATGTCCGCAGGCCGCAACGCCCCTGACGGTTCAGCTCACAGGCCCGGCCACGTTAGCTGCTTTCGGCAATGCAGACCTCAGAGAGACTGATGGTGTGCAGGACAATAGGCATCCGGCATGGCACGGACGGGCGCAGCTCATCGTGCGGGCAACGCACAAGGGCGGTAAGGCACGTGTCACAGTGACGGCAGAGGGCCTGCATAGCGGCACCATCACCCTCAACAGCCGTACACAATGACTGCAGAAGTTAAACATTTCTTAATGTGGCATAAAAAGTTCCGACAATCGTAAGCCACAAACAAACTTTTCACTACCTTTGTCCTCGGATTTATGATAAAACCCTTAAACCCTTAAACTCTTAAACTTCTTAAACCTTTAAACTATATTTATATGTACGGAAAAATGCAACAGCACCTTCAGCAGACGCTGAAGGAGATTCGCGAGGCTGGCCTTTACAAGGAAGAACGCCTCATTGAGAGCCCGCAGGCTGCAGCCATCCAGGTGGCCGGCAAGGAAGTCCTAAATTTCTGCGCCAACAACTATCTGGGCCTGAGCAATCACCCTCGCCTCATCGAGGGCGCCAAGAAGATGATGGACGCTCGTGGCTACGGCATGTCCAGCGTGCGTTTCATCTGCGGTACGCAGGATGTGCACAAGGAGTTGGAGGCTGCCATCAGCAAGTTCTTCAAGACCGAGGACACCATCCTCTATGCCGCCTGCTTCGATGCCAACGGCGGCGTCTTCGAGCCCCTGCTCACCGAGGAGGATGCCATCATCAGCGATGCTCTGAACCACGCCAGCATCATCGACGGCGTGCGCCTGTGCAAGGCTAAGCGCTACCGCTATGCCAACGCCGACATGGAAGACCTGGAGCGCCAGCTGCAGGCTGCTCAGGAGCAGCGCTTCCGCATCGTGGTCACCGATGGCGTCTTCTCCATGGACGGCAACGTGGCTCCGATGGATAAGATCTGCGACCTGGCAGAGAAGTATGACGCGCTGGTGATGGTCGATGAGAGCCACAGCGCAGGCGTCGTAGGTCCCACGGGACGTGGCGTCAGCGAGTTCTTCAAGACCTACGGCCGCGTGGACATCTACACGGGTACGCTCGGCAAAGCCTTCGGCGGTGCCATGGGCGGCTTTACCACTGGCCGCAAGGAAATCATCGACCTACTGCGCCAGCGCTCGCGCCCGTACCTATTTAGTAATAGCCTTGCTCCCGGCATCGTGGGCGCTGCCCTGGAGGTCTTCAAGATGTTGGACGAGAGCAACGAGCTGCACGACCGCCTCGTGGAGAACGTCAACTACTTCCGCGACAAGATGATGGCCAGCGGCTTCGACATCAAGCCTACGCAGAGCGCCATCTGTGCCGTGATGCTCTACGATGCTCCCCTCAGCCAGCGCTTTGCTGCCCGCTTGCAGGACGAGGGCATCTATGTCACGGGCTTCTACTACCCCGTGGTGCCGAAGGGACAGGCCCGCATACGCGTGCAGATCTCCGCAGGACACGACCGTGCTCAGCTCGACAAGTGCATCAATGCCTTCATCAAGGTGGGCAAGGAACTGGGTGTGCTGAAAAAATGATGACGATAGCCACGCGGCGCACGATACGTAAGTATAGTGCGCGCGACATCGAACCAGCGCTGCTGGACCGCCTGCTCGGTGAAGCTGCACGGACACAGACCATGGGCAACCTGCAGCTATACAGCGTGGT
The DNA here is from genome assembly GCA_900316355.1 of uncultured Prevotellaceae bacterium. GTDB lineage: Bacteria > Bacteroidota > Bacteroidia > Bacteroidales > Bacteroidaceae > Physcousia. The sequence goes on from ONCQ01000007.1 coordinate 6,634, forward strand.
GGTGACGCGTAGCACAGAAGGAAAGGCCACCTTGGCGCCTGCTCATTTTAACCAGCCGATGGTGATGCAGGCGCCGGTGGTGCTGACCGTCTGTGCCGACTTCCGGCGCACCACCACATGGGCCGAGTGCCGGCAGGCCACGCCCGGCTATGATAATCTCCTGAGCTTCATGAATGCGGCTACGGATGCACTGCTCTACACGCAGACCTTCTGCAACCTGGCCGAAGAGGCGGGGCTCGGGCTGTGCTATCTGGGCACGACACTCTACATGCCGCAGGCCATCATCGAGGCGCTGCAGCTGCCGCAGCTGGTGTTCCCCGTGGCCACGCTCACCGTGGGCTGGCCAGACGAGGAGCCCCCGCTCAGCGACCGTCTGCCGCTGGAGAGCTTCGTGCACAGCGAGCACTACCACGACCCCACGGCTGCCGACATCGACCGCTTCTATGCCGTCAAGGAGGCTTTGCCGGAGAATCAGGAGTTTGTGCGAATCAATCAGAAAGAAACGCTGGCTCAGGTCTTCACGGACATCCGCTACACCAAGAAGGATAATGAGATGATGAGCCAGGGCTTTCTGGAGGCGCTGAAGAAGCAAGGGTTCCTTTAGGCGATTGGCGATTGGCGATTGGCTGTTGGCTGTTGGCGATTGGCTGTTGGCTCTTTAATCCCTATTCTTTATTTTTATCAAGAATTAGAGAATTAGAGAATTATTTGTGCTCGGCAGACGAGACTGAATTGTTGAGAATTGGAGTATCTCGGCGAAGCGCTCCGCGGGCTTCGAAAGAGAATCTGGTGTACGAGATTGCATTCGCGTCAGGCATTTTGGGCATGCATTCTGGATTGCAATCTGAGCATGCATTCGGCACCTGCGCAGCGTGCCGCACAATTCGTCTAATTCTTATCAAACGAATTCCTCTAATTCTTATCAAATTCCCATTGCGATAAAAATTCTCTAATTCTCTAATTCTTGATAAAAAACATTGAGTTCTTGAACTTGAAACCTGAAACCAACAAACGGTTGACAGAAATGTCAACCGTTTGTTGTTAATTGCTGTTCGATGGCCTCAATCTGTTCGCGCAGCCTGCTGTCGATGGTGAGGCGTTCGCTGATGACCTGACAGGAGTGCACGACCGTGGCGTGGCCTCGGTGGCCGATGGCCATGCCGATGCGCGTGGTGCTGAGGTGTGTGAGTTTCTGGGCCAGGAACATCGCCACCTGGCGTGCCAGCACAACGGGTGCCTTGCGCGAGCTGGAGAGGATGTCGCTGGTGTCCTGCTCGAAATGGTTGCTGGTGAACTCCAGGATGCGGTCGATGGTGACGGGCTGCTGCTTGGCGGCCAGACCCACGGTGCGGCTGATGACCTGTTCTGCCAGCGGGAGTGTGATTTCGCTGTTGTTGAAGATGCTGTAGGCCATCAGCGAGGTGAGCACACCTTCCAGATCGCGGATGCTCTTATCGACATTGTTGGCGATGTAGTTCACCACGTCGCTTTGGATGTGGAGACCGTCGCGGTGGATCTTGTGCAGCAGGATGTTGCGGCGCAGTTCTACATCGGGGCGCTCCAACTCTGCCAGCAGTCCCCACTTGAAGCGGGTGAGCAGGCGCTCTTCCATGCCCTGAAGGGCCACGGGCGGACGGTCGCTGGTGAGAATCAGCTGGCGGCCGTTCTGGTGGAGGTGGTTGAAGATGTGGAAGAAGGTCTGCTGCGTAGCCTTCGTGACGAACTCCTGGACGTCATCGATGATGAGCACATCGATGTTCTGGTAGAAGTTGATGAAGTCGTTGGTGGTGTTGTTGCGCACGCTGTCGGTGTACTGCACCTGGAAGAGGTGGGCGCTGACATAGAGTACGCGCAGCTCAGGATGCAGCTCCTTCAGGCGCAGGCCGATGGCATTCACCAGGTGTGTCTTTCCTGTGCCGGAGCCGCCATAGATGAAGAGCGGGTTGAATGTTGATTGCTTCGGATTCTGCGCGATGGCGAGTCCTACGGTGCGCGGCAGCTTGTTGGCGGCACCTTCCACGAAGTTGTCGAAGGTGTATTCGGGTCGGAGCTGTGAGTCCAACTCCTGCAGCAGGCGCGGCGACTTGTTGACATCCACACGGGGCTGTGCCTTGAGGGCTCCTGCTGTGCTACCCTCGAGATCCATGCTGATGTCATTGGTGGCATCGGTCATCACCTTATATATAAGACTCACGCCCGCGCCATACACGTGCTTGAGGACGGCGCTGAGGAGCTTGACAAAGTGCTTCTCGATGTACTCGTAGATGAATGGGCTGGGCACACACAGCGTCAGCTCACGCCGTTCCTCGTTGAAAGTCACGGAGTGAATGGGCGCAAACCAAGTGTTGAACTGCTGCTCCTGGAGGTTGTTGTGAATCATCCTTAAGCACTCAGTCCACCTCGTATCTGTATGGGTGTGATGGGCTTCCATTCTTTTTGGTAAGTGCAGGTGCGCCATATAGCGCGAATTGCGTTGCAAAGGTACTACATTTCTTCGAAACTGCCAAATATTGCGTGTGTAATAATTTGGAGACAAAGGGGCATAAATGGCACGTTTTCAAAGGCTTTTGTGAGAAGTGATAAATTTATGTTTTACGATGTATTGCAAATATGTAAGTAGTTGATAAAAAAAGAGTTGAACCTCCCATTTGCCGAGAAGTCCAACGCCTTTTTAAGTGTGTAAAGCACGCTCATTTCAATATGTTATGAGATGCTTGACGAGCGAGGATGAAATTTTTTCTTATTTGAAATGATTTCTAATTAGCAATGATTATTGCTCCACGGGCTTTTTCTCTTTTCTACCGAAAACGGAGAAGTGAACATAGCGCTTCGGATTCGCCTTCAAATCCTCCACAAGTGCTGAGGCTCCGTTGACGGTTCTGTTAAGACCGCAGTAGATGGCAGTGTCGTTCAGGAGGAGTCCGATGCTGTTGTCCTTGCTGTTGAGGCGCTCGGTCATCCGGTTGACATTGGCCATGGTGCCGTCCACCTTTGCCATGGTGCCTTCCATGTCGATGCGGTTGAGCTTGTCGGTGAGTGTCACGATATTCTTTCCTGCCGAGTCGAAGGTCTGTGCCATGTGCGGGAGGTCCTTCTCCAGCAGGGTGTTCAGGTTGCGTGAACTCTTGTCGAGGTTCGCCGTGAGGGCCTCGGCGTTGGCCAGAATGCGCTGCACGTTGGGGTCTGTGATGACGTCGCTGAGGTTGGAGAGCAGCGTATCGACCTTTGAGAGCGTGGCCTCCAGCTTGGGCACGATGCCTGCCACAGTCGCCATGAGTCCGTTGTTGTCAGCAGCAGGGATGGTGTCGCCGACGGCGAAGCGCTCCACGGGGCTAGTGCCCATCATCAGGTTCAGCGTGCATCCGCCCAGCATGGCTTCGTCCAACACAGCTGTGGTGCCATAGGGGATGCGCATGCCGTCCTCGACGGCAATCTCCACGATGACACCGGTGCCGGGGTTCGCATAGTCATAGGATATTGCTGAGACGATACCCACGTTGTAGCCGTCGGCATACACGGGGCTGGACTTAGCCAGCGCCTTGGCATTGTGGAACTTGATGTAATAGACATCCTGCTGTGAGAAGATGTTCACGCCTTGCAGGAACTTGACGGTGAAGTAGAGGAGTGCAAGGGCTATGATGCCGATGAGTCCGATTTTAGCTTCGCGGGGAATATTCATTTGATGGTGGCTTTATAGTTCTTAATAGCTTGATAGATACTCTGTGCCAGTTCGTTGACGCCTTTTTGGCTGGTGAGATAGGCCTCCTCGGAGGGGGTGGTGATATAACCCAGCTCAATGAGGCATGAGGGCATCGAGGTGTTGCGCAGGACGAGGAAGCCGGCCTGATGCACGCCTTTGTCGGGACGCCCTGCATTGCGGAATTGTTTCTGGATGTGGTTGGCGAGTTTCACGCTCTGTTCCATGTAGGTGTCCTGCATGAACTCGAAGATGATGTATGACTCGGCGCTCTTGGGGTCGAAGCCCTCATAGCGGTTCTCATAGTCTTTCTCCAGCATGATGGCGGCGTTCTCGCGCTTGGCCACTGCCAGGTTGTCGGCGGCACGGTGCATGCCGAGGGTATAGGTCTCGGAGCCGCGGCCCTGGGCCTTTCCCGGCAGGGCGTTGGTGTGGATGCTCACGAAGAGGTCTGCCTTGGCGCGGTTGGCGATGTCGGCGCGTTCGTTGAGTTCCACGAAGATGTCGGTCTTGCGGGTATAGACGACCTTCACGTCCTTCATGTTCTGCTCCACCAGCTTTCCTACGGCCAGCGCCACAGCGAGGTTGATATTCTTCTCCTTGCCGGTCTTGCCGAGGGCGCCGGGGTCTTTGCCGCCGTGGCCGGCATCCAGCACTAGGGTGAAGCCTTTGGACGCCTGCGCCCATGCTACCCACGACGAGGTGGGCAGCGCTAGTGACAGGATAAGAAGGATGATTATCTTTTTCATTTCGGGCGCAAAGGTAATGATAATTTACGACTTACGCCTGAAAAATGGTCAACTTTTTTATTCAACAGCACACGAAAGACTGTTTTAGAACCTCACGCGGGCTCCGGCAAGCACCACGATGCCAGGTTGCGGGATGTTGCCGAGGTCATAGTAGCGATGGTTGGTGAGGTTGGTGCCCTCCACCCACAGCTCATAGTGGCGTGCTGTCCACCGCAGCTTCAAGTCGAGGGTGGCGTAGGGGGCGTAATCCACGAGGCGGCCCGTGGATTTTGCATCCTCATAGAGGATGTAGCTGCCCATGCGGTCCTGCCAGCGGAGCGTCCATGAGGCGCTGAGGCGGGCAACGATGCGATGGTCGAGCGTGGCTACGAGTTTGTGGCGCAGGTACTCCATCGCATAGTTCGACTTGAAGATGGCCACATCGTCGCGGCGATGCTGGTGCATGTAGGTGTAGCCTACGCTGAGGCGCTGCAGATAGCTGTCGGCCTTGCCGAAGAGCTCTGTGAAGCGGAGTGCGGCCTGTGCCTGCACGCCCATGTTGTCGAGGTTGAAGTTGGCGCTGTGGAAGACATCGTCGGCGCTGTACATCACCCAGTCTATCATGTCGGTGCCGCGATGATAGAAGGCTTTGACACTGGCATCCATGAATGCCGTGCGGTAGGTGGCGCCCACCTGCACGCTGTGGCTCTCCTCGGCCTGCATACCCTGGTTGCCCTGGTGTGTGGGACTCTTGTAGTAGAGGTCCGTGAAGGTGGGCAGGCGGAAGCCTTTGTTGTAAGAGGCGAAGAGGCGCCAGTGGGTGGCGGGTGTGACGGCCAGGTCGATGCCGGGGTAGAAGCGCAGGCGGCTGTCGAAGCGTGTGTTGTAATTGGCGAGTACGCCGATGCTGGCTGTGAAGCGTGGCAACAGGATGTTATGCTCCACGTTGAAACTCATGTTCGTGCGGCTGTCGTGCCTCGTGTAGAAGAGGTCTTCGCGAGGTACCTTATGGCGGCTCTTGTCGTTGAGCGGTATGCCGAGCGATGTGCTGTAGATGCCCTCCTCGCGCACTTCAGCACCGACGGCAGTGCGTCCTGCCACCCATTTGACGTCGGCGCTGACGCGTGCGCCATGTACGTCGGAGCGGTGGAAGTTCTCGCCGGTGGTGGTGCCTCGGATGAGTTCGAAGTTATCTACGAGCCTGTTCCAATAGACCTCGGGGCGCACACGGACGCGCCCTTTCGTCTCTGCGCCGAGGCTCACGATATAGCGTGTGTTGCGCTCATACTGATTGGGATAGGCAGCGCTGTAGAAGGTGTTGGCGCCATAGGCCTTCTGGCTGTAGCCCGCCTGCATGTCGATGCTGAAGTCACGGGCGTCGTAGTAGCCTCGGAAGTAGGCGTTGCCCTTCTGGAAGTCGGAGTTGGTGGTGGCGCCGTCGGAGCGTTGGTAGGCGGCGGATAAAGACCCACCGAAAGACCCGGCGGACCCACCCCCGCCCCCTCCCGTGAGGGAGGGGAGAGGCTGGCGCGTAGTGAAGGCTATGCGGGCATCACCACCAAAGGTCATATAGCTGCCGCCGTGCGCACCAGCATCACAAGAGAATTGAGGATGTTTGGCCTGGCTACTGTCTTCCCCTCCCTTCACTACGCGCCAGCTCCCCCCTCCCTTACGGGAGGGGTTGGGGGTGGGTCTTTTCGTCACAATATTGATGGCTCCCCCGAAGGCGGAGGCACCATAGACGCGTGAGGCGGCTCCCTCCAGCACCTCGATGCGCTCGATGTCGGAGAGTGTGACGGGGAAGTCTGCTGCCAGATGGCCTGTGTGGGGGGAGCTGATGTTGACGCCGTTCAGGAGAATCGTGATTTGGTCGAACGTGCCGCCATCGATGCTGATGTCCGTCTGAATACCAAAGCCGCCGCGCTGCCGGACATCCACGCCGACGGCTAATTTCAAGAGGTCGTTGACGCTTTGCGCCGCCGACGATTCAATCTGCTGGCTGGTGATGACGCTCACGATGCGTGCTGCCTGCAGCGCAGCGAGTGGTGCCATGGTGCCCGCCACTGCTACTTCAGCCAGCTCGCGCTCGTCGGCTTCACCTTCCTCATCGGGATGAGTGCTCACCTGCAACGCCTGCGCCTTGGGGATGTTGACGCTGGCCAGCATCCCCACCGTCAGCACGCCGATGCGCACTTCGCGATGCAAACTGGCAAAGACGCTGTAACCCTTGCGGCAGAAATGCCTGAAGGTGGCAACGCCCTGTCTTTTGATTTTTTGTTGCATAAAATTAGAAAGAATAATGAAGTTAATAAATACAAGCGGCAACCCGTTGCCGCTAGTTGTAAGTCTTAATGGAAGATGGAGAGCAGTCCTCCCTCGGGTTTCTTGAAATAGTGGTCGAGCTGGTTGAACATCGATGTGCGCGAGAACACGACGACGCGGTCGCCGGGCAGAATCTGTGTGCTGCCGTTCACCAGGAAGCCCTCGCCACCCCGCACAATGCCGCCGATGGTGATGCCCTTGGGCAGTCCCAGCTTCATCACGGGCTTGCGTGTCACGAGGGCTCCCTCGCTGACATCGAACTCAGCCACGTCGGCGTCGGCGATGGTGAGGCTCTTCACGCTGGCCACGTCGGCGGCCAGTAACAGCTGGTAGATATGGCTGGCAGCGATGGTCTTCTTGTTGATGATGGTGCCTATGTCCAGCTTCTCAGCCATGGTGATATACTCTGAGTTCTCCACCAGCGCCACCGTCTTGCGCACGCCCATGCGCTTGGCGGCGAGGCATGCCAGGATGTTCGTCTCAGTCTCGGGCGTGAGGGCGCAGAAGGCCTGCGTCTGTCGGATGCCCTCCTCCTGCAGCAGCTGCGTGTCGCGGCCGTCGCCGTTGAAAATCATCACGTTGTCGTTGTCCAGCAGCTCTGTGAGCTTGCGGCAGCGGTCGGTGTCCTTCTCGATGAGCTTCACGTCGATGTAGTCGGGCAGCAGATGGCAGGTCTGCACGGCGATGCGCCCCCCGCCCATCATCATCACCTTCTTCACGTCGGGGTAGCTGTCCTTGCCCACCAGCTGTCGGATGCTGGTGACGAATTTCTTGGTGGTCATGAAGTAGGCGATGTCGCCCAGCTTCAGCTCATCGAAGCCGCCGGGGATGATGGTTTCCTCATCACGTTTGATGGCTACGATATGGTAAGGCGAGTCGGGCTTGCACAGGTCTTTCAGGGGTTGGCCGTAGAGGGCTGCAGCCTCTTCGCGGAGCTTGATGCCCAGGATGACCAAAGCGCCACCGTGCACCTCCCACCACTGTCGCGCCCATGAGCGTTGCACGCCCGCCACGATTTCCTTGGCGGCCAGCACTTCGGGGTAGATGAGTGAGTCGATGCCGAGGGAGGTGAAGAAGTCGCGGTTGGCCGATTCCAGGTACTCGGCATTGTCGATGCGCGCCACCGTCTTCTTGGCCCCCAGACTGCGCGCCAGCACGCAGCATGTCAGGTTCTTGGTCTCGGAGGGCGTGACGGCGATGAACAGGTCGGCCTGCGGTGTGCCTGCCTCCTTGAGGCCGTTGATGCTGATGGGTGACACGTTGAGTGTCATCATGTCCAGGCCATCGCTCATGAGCGCCAGCTTGTCGGCATCCTCGTCCAGCAGGACGATGTCGTGGTTCTCCTTGGTGAGCAGTTCGGCCAGATGTGTGCCTACGGCTCCTGCGCCGGCAATGATGATTTTCATAACCTGTTAGTTCGTTAGGGTGTTAACTATTCCTGCAACATCGATGCCGCAGAGGGCGTGGAGTTCCTTCAGCGTGCCGTGTTCCACGAAGTGGTCGGGCAGTCCGAGGCGCGTCACAGGGATGTTCATGCCGTGGTCCGAGAGCCATTCCAGCACAGCGGAGCCGAAGCCTCCTGTGCGCACGCCGTCCTCCAGGGTGACGATGCGTTTGAATCGCGTGCCCACCTCTGTGAGCAGGCGCTCGTCGAGCGGCTTGAGGAAGCGCATGTCATAGTGCGCGACGCTCAGCCCCGGCTTGAGGGCTTCAGCCTGGCGGATGGCCTCTTGTGCAGCCACGCCCAGCGGGCCTATGGTCAGCAGGGCGATGTCTGTGCCATCCTTCAGCTTGCGTCCGCGTCCCACGGGAATCTCCTGCATCGGGCACTGCCAGTCCACCTGCGAGCCGCGGCCGCGGGGGTAGCGTATGACGAAGGGTCCCTTGTCGGGCAGCTGGGCAGTGTACATCAGGTGGCGCAGTTCATGCTCGTCCATCGGCGAGGCGACGGTGATGTTGGGGATGGGTCGCAGGTAGGCCAGGTCGAAGGCACCGTGGTGTGTGGGGCCGTCCTCGCCCACCAGTCCTGCGCGGTCCAGACACAGCACCACGTTGAGTCGCGAGATGCAGACATCGTGGATGAGGTTGTCATAGGCGCGCTGCGCAAACGAGCTGTAGATATTGCAGAAGGGCTGCAGACCGTCCTTGGCCATGCCCGCAGAGAAGGTCACGGCGTGGCCCTCGGCGATGCCCACGTCGTAGGCGCGGTGGGGTAGGGCGTCCATCATGATGTTCATGGAGCAACCCGTGGGCATAGCGGGTGTGACGCCCACGATGCGTTCGTTCGCGCGCGCGAGTTCTAATAAGGTATGTCCGAAGACATCCTGAAACTTCGGCGGCATTCCGCTCTCGTCGCTCTTGATGAGTTCGCCCGTCTGGGGATTGAACTTACCTGGCGCGTGCCACACGGCGCCGCCGTGCTCGGCAGGCTCGAAGCCCTTGCCCTTGACGGTGTGTATGTGCAGCAGCTTGGGCCCTGACATGTCCTTGATGATGCGCAGTGTCTTCACCAGTTCGATGACATCGTGGCCGTCAGTGGGTCCGAAGTATCGGATATCCATGCCCTCGAACATGTTCTGTTGGCGGCTGATGAGGCTCTTGAGCGAGTTGTTGAAGCGCAGGATGCTTTTCTTGCGTTTGTCGTCGAGCCATCCCCAGGACAGCAGCTTGCGCGATGCGGTGTAGCGGATGCGGTTGTAGGTGGGGTTAATCTGCAACTTGTGCAGCAGGTTCTTCATGCCTCCCACGCTGCGGTCGATGCTCATGTTGTTGTCGTTGAGGATGATGAGCACGTCGTTGGGCGTGTTGGCGGCGTTGTTGAGTCCCTCAAAGGCCAGTCCGCCGCTCATGGCACCGTCGCCGATGACGGCCACGACATGGCGGTTCTCGCCTTTCGCCTTTGCCGCCAGTGCCATGCCGAGTGCTGCGCTGATGCTGTTGGAGGCATGCCCTGCCGTGAAGCTGTCATACTCGCTCTCTTCGGGCGAGGGGAAGGGGCGCAGGCCATGGAAATGGCGGTTGGTGCTGAAGCGCTCGCGGCGGCCCGTCAGCATCTTATGCGGATAGGCCTGATGTCCGACATCCCACACGAGACGGTCGTAGGGGGTGTTAAAGACATAGTGCAGCGCCACCGTCAACTCCACGACTCCCAGGCTCGAGGCGAAATGTCCAGGGTTGTCTGAGAGTTCTGCGATGAGGTTTTCACGCAGCTCGCGGCACACTTCGGGCAGCTGTTCCAAGGGCAACTGGCGCAGGTAGGCGGGCTGGCTGATGCGTTCCAGAAGGGGAAAGTTATTTGGTTCGTTTGTATTCATTTCACAGATTTTCGCTGCAAAAGTAACACTTTTTTGTCGTAACTATGCAAAATCATCCTAAAAAGAGCTACTTTTGCACTATGAAACTCATCACACAAGTAGAAATCCCCTCTTTAGGACGCCCCATAGGTCTGCATAACAAGCTCGCTTTCATCGGTTCCTGTTTTGCTGACTACATGGGCTCCCGTATGCGCCAGAACGGTCTCACGGCGCTCGTCAATCCTTTTGGCGTGCTGTTCAATCCCCTCAGTATCCTGCAGGTGCTCACGCAAGATCCTACTTGCAAGTCGCTCTACTTCGAGGACGAGGACCATCGCTGGCACTGCTGGCTGCTGGACACTCATTTCAGCGCCACGTCGATGGAGGCCTGCAAGTCCGCCTTCCTCTCGGCGCGCGGACGTCTGGCCGGCTGGAACCCTGACACGCTCGTGCTCACGCTCGGCACCAACCGCTACTATGAGCGCCTCGACACCAAGCTCATCGTGGGCAACTGCCACAAGCGCCCGCGGGCGGAGTTCGTGGAGAAGGAGATGAGCCTCACGCAGTGCATCGCCACGCTGGAGACCATCTGCCAGCTCTTCCAACGCTCGCGCATCATCCTGACGCTCTCGCCCTTCCGCTATGCCAAGTACGGCTTCCATGAGAGTCAGCTCGCCAAAGCCACACTCCTCATGGCCATCGATGCCGTGCAGAAGAAGTACCCCGAGCAGGTCTATTACTTTCCCGCCTATGAAATCGTCCTCGACGAACTGCGCGACTACCGCTTCTACGACCGCGATTTGCTGCACCCCTCGGAGCAGGCTGTGGATTACATCTGGGAGCGCTTCTCGGACCGCTGCTTTGATGATGAGACCCACCGCTATCTCGTGGACTATGAGCCCATCCGCAGGGCCCTGCAACATCGTCCCGAGGAGCCCGACTCCCCCGCCGCACAGCGCTTCCGCGAGCAGACGCGCCTCCGGCTCAATGAACTGATGACCAAGTACAACTTGGGCTTGGACGTATAAATCATTGAACACATGACTTACAGCATCGTCACCATCACCACCCTCATCGGTGCCCATCGCATCGGCACCACAGACACCCGTATCGACTGGCTCCTCACCGACAGCCGTTCGCTCGTCTTCCCCGAGGAGTCGCTCTTCTTCGCTATCCGCACCCAGAAGAACGACGGCCACCGTTATATCCCCGAGCTCTATGCTCGCGGCGTGCGCAACTTCGTTGTCAGTCAGGCCCCCGAGCAGCCCGCCGAGGATGCCAACTATCTCATCGTGCCCTCGCCACTGAAGGCCCTGCAGCGCCTTGCCGAGCGCCATCGTGAGGAGTTTGACATCCCCGTCATCGGCATCACAGGCTCTAACGGCAAGACCGTCGTCAAGGAGTGGCTCTACCAACTCCTCTCCCCCGACTATCGCATCACGCGCTCGCCTCGTTCCTGGAACTCGCAGATTGGCGTGCCTCTCTCCGTGTGGCGCCTATCCGAGCACACGCAGCTCGGCATCTTCGAAGCCGGCATCAGCGAACCTGGCGAGATGGGCGCTCTGCAGAGCATCATACAACCCACCATCGGCATCATCACCCATCTGGGCTCCGCCCACGACGAGAACTTTGGCACGCGCGAAGAGAAATGTCGCGAGAAACTGCGCCTCTTCCATGATGCACAGGTGCTCGTCTATAACGCCGATGACACCCTCATCGCCGAGTGCATCTCCAAGAGCGGCTTCCAGGGACAGTGCCTCGGGTGGACCAAGCGCGAGATAGGCATCGACCTCAGCGAGTACTTCCTCGATGCCGCCAGCATCGAGGATGCCTGCCATTGCGTCAGCATCTGCCGCTATCTCGGGCTCTCCGACACCACCATACGCCAACGCCTCCAGCGTCTCGAACCCGTGGCCATGCGCCTCGAGGTCAAGGAGGGGCGCAACGGCTGCACACTCATCACCGACACCTGCAACAGCGACCTCGTATCCCTCGAGATAGCCCTCGACTTCATGCGTCGCCGCCCAGAGGCACAAGGGCGCCGTCGCGTCCTCATCCTCTCCGATATCAAGCAGACTGGTCTCACCCTCACCGACCTCTATCAGACGGTGGCCGAGCTCGTCAATGAGTACGGTGTGGACAAGTTCATCGGCATCGGCCCCGAGGTCAGCGCGGGCATGGCGAATATTGATGGGGAGATATTGAAAAATGGAAACATTGAAATATTCCCCGCCCTCGACGCCTTCCTCGCCTCACCGTCCTTTGCAGCACTCAGCGACAGCGTAGTGCTCATCAAGGGCGCTCGCCAGGCTCGCTTCGACCGCCTCGCCGACGTCCTCGTGCAGAAGGTCCACGAGACCATCCTCGAGGTCAACCTCTCCGCCGTCGTCAACAACCTCAACTACTACCGCTCCTTCATGCGCCCCGAGACGAAGATGGTCTGCATGGTCAAGGCCTCCGCCTACGGCGCCGGAGCTGTCGAGATAGCGCGCACGCTGCAGGACCACCGCGTCGATTACCTCGCCGTGGCCGTCGCCGACGAGGGCGTGGAGCTGCGCCGCGCAGGCATCACCGCCAACATCATGATTATGAACCCCGAGATGTCCTCCTTCCGCACGCTCTTCGAGTACGGCTTGGAACCCGAGGTCTATAGCTTCCGCCTCCTCGACGCCCTCATTCATGCCGCCGAGCGCGAAGGCATCACCAATTTCCCCATACACATCAAGCTCGACACCGGCATGCACCGCCTCGGCTTCGATGCCTCATCCCCCTGTGAGATAGATGCCCTCATCCAGCGCCTGCAGTCGCAGAATGCCCTCATCGCACGCTCCGTGTTCTCGCATTTCGTAGGCTCCGACAGCGACGACTTCGACCAGTTCTCGCTTCGCCAATGGCAGCTCTTCACTGCTGCCGCCGACCAGCTGCAGGCCGCCTTCCCCCATCATATCCTGCGCCACATCTGCAACAGCGCCGGCATCGAGCACTTCCCCGAGCGCCATTGCGACATGGTGCGCCTCGGACTCGGCCTCTACGGCATCAACGCCCGCAACAATGAGATGCTCTCCTGCATCTCCACCCTCAAGACCACCATCCTGCAGATCCACGACGTGCCTGCCAACGAGACTGTGGGCTACTCCCGCAAAGGCCATCTCACGCGTGACAGCCGCATCGCCGCGCTGCCCATCGGCTATGCCGACGGCCTCGACCGCCACCTCGGCTGCGGTCATGGCTACTGCCTTGTCAACGGACAGAGGGCGCCCTACGTGGGCAATATCTGCATGGATGTCTGCATGATCGACGTCACCGACATCGACTGCCGCGAAGGAGACCAGGCAGTCATCTTCGGCCCCGACCTCTCACCCGCCGTCCTCGCTGACGCCATCGGCACCATCCCCTACGAAATCCTCACCTCCGTATCACCCCGTGTCAAGCGCGTCTATTACGTGGATTAACAACAAGAAGGCACCCTATATGAAGTGAGCCCCGAAAGTCTGACAATAAACTTTCGGGGCTCACTTCATATAGGAGGCATCTCTTTTTACTTATTGGATGAGGGGTATGCCGGCAGCGCGACATTCTGCGCGCATGGCATCAGACCAGATGCTGGACTGTGTCTCTCCGATGTGGGCCTTGTGCAGCAGAATCATGCAGAGGCGACTCTGACCGATGCCGCCGCCAATGCTGAGGGGCAGCTGGCCGCTGAGGAGGCGCTGGTGGAAGAAGAGTTGCTTGCGGTCTTCCTTGCCCTGCAGGGCAAGCTGGCGCTCGAGGGCTGCCTTATCGACGCGGATTCCCATGGAAGAGAGCTCGATGCTGCGGTCCAGGAGGGGGTACCACACGAGGAGGTCGCCGTTGAGGCCCTCGAAACCATCGTCGTTGGGGGTGCTCCAGTCATCGTAGTCAGGGGCGCGGTTGTCATGGGGCTCGCCATCGCCGAGCTTGCCGCCGATGCCGATGATGAAGACGGCGCCGTGCTCGCGACAGATGGCGTGCTCGCGCTCCTTGGGTGTCATATCGGGGTACATGCGGCGCAGCTCCTCGCTGTGTATGAAGAAGATCTCTTCGGGCAGGAAGGGCTTGAGCTGCGGGTACATCTCGCTGAGGTAGTACTCGGTGCGCAGGATGGCGCCGTAGATGCGCTCCACAATCTTGCGCAGGAAGCGCAGGTTACGGTCTTCGCGCGACATGGTGCGCTCCCAGTCCCACTGATCGACATAGATGCTGTGGATGTTGTCCAGATCTTCGTCGGCGCGCACGGCATTCATGTCGGTGACGATGCCGAAGCCGCTGGGCACATGGTATTCAGCGAGTGTGTTGCGCTTCCATTTTGCCAGCGAGTGCACAATCTCCGCTGGCGCATCACCCATGCATTTGATGGGGAAGGTGACGGGGCGCTCCACGCCGTTGAGGTCGTCGTTGAGGCCAAGGCCCTTGAGCACGAACAGAGGGGCTGTGACGCGGCGTAGGCGTAGCTCCGAGGAGAGGTCGCGCAGGAAGAAGTCCTTGATTTTCTTGATGGCCAGCTCAGTCTGTTGCAGGTCAAGGGCAGGAGCGTAGCCTTCTGGTTTTATCAATGACATGATTCTATTTTACGATTTTATGATTTAACGGCTTTATGATTTTACGGTTTTGACGGTTTATGATTGCATCATTGACCATGAATCGTCGCTATTTGTCATTTTGCGCGGCAAAGGTATAGCTTTTCTTTCACATGTCAAACAAAAACGGGAAATAAAATTGCAAAATGTTACATAAATATTCTTTTAACGTTTTTTACGCTGATTATTTAGGCGAAAACTTTGGCATCTTCAGCAAAAAAGCTTACCTTTGCGGTCGCATTCGGGCAATGCCCCTGTTTTGGCTCCGTAGCTTAGCTGTATAGAGCGTCGGATTCCGGTTCCGAAGGTCGCGGGTTAGAATCCCGCCGGAGTCACTTTGAGGATTAGCCCCTCTCTAAATCTCCCCGAGGGGGAGACTTGAGGCTTTTGGCGGAGTGGCAATCCCTCAATCTTTCTTTTTTATTTTCTTATCTTATGAGGTTCCTCTTTTCCCTCCTCGCCGCTTTACTGTATATGGGCGCGGCACAAGCACAATCCTGGACTGCCGACAACGGCAACGGTACCTTCACGAACCCCCTGTTCTATGATGAGTTCTCCGACCCTGACATCCTTCGGGTGGGCGATGACTACTATTTGGCCGGCACCACGATGCACGCCGTGCCCGGCCTGGTCATCCTGCATTCCAAGGATTTGGTGAACTGGGAGAACATCAGCTACTGCTTCGACCGCTTCGACTTCGCCGACGATGCCTTCTCGCTGAAGAACCACAAGGAAATCTACGGTCAGGGCATCTGGGCACCCTGCATACGCTATGCCAACGGCCAGTTTTATGTCTTCTCCAACGTCAATGGCAAGGGCTTGCAATGCTACACCAGCAAGGACATCCGCGGCCCCTGGACACACCACAACATGAAGGGCAATATCTATGACCTGGGTGTGCTCTTCGACGACGACGGCAAGATTTATGCCATCCACGGCTACGGCGAAGTAAAATGCACGGAGCTGAAACCCGATATGAGCGGCCCCGTGGAGGGCACCGAGCGTGTCATCATCCCCGAAGGCAACGGGGTAGGCGAGGGGCACCACATGTATAAGATTGACGGCAAATACTATCTTATCTCCACAGACTATAAGCCCAACGGGCGCACGCTGTGCTCGCGCGCGGACAATATATATGGTCCTTACGAGACACGCATGATCACGGCCGACGAGACCTACGGCTACCACGCCGCCTCGCTCACGCAGGTGCCCCGCGGCACGAAGTATCGCATCGGCGAGAACGGCACGAAGTTCGCCCTCGGGCCCGTGGACAAGGATGCCACGGCGTGCAGCAACGCTCACCAGGGCGGCATCGTGCAGGCTACCGATGGCTCGTGGTGGGCGCTCTTCATGCAGGATTTCCACAGCATCGGGCGCACCGTGTGCCTGATGCCGATGACGTGGGAGGACGGCTGGCCTATGGTGGGTCTGCCCGGTAACCTGGGGCGCGCGCCGAGGACATGGTTTAAGCCGAAGACCCACCCCCAAACCCCTCCCGTTAGGGAGGGGAGCTTTGCGCCCTACAATCGCAACGAGAATTTCGACGGCAAGCAGTTGGGCCGCGTGTGGCAGTGGAATCATAATCCCGATGAGAAGCTGTGGAGCCTCAAGGGTGGGCGCCTGCGCCTGCAGACACAGCCTGCCGAGCAGCTGATGTGGGCACGCAACACACTCACGCAGCGCGTCATAGGTCCCAAGAGCATTACTACCGTGGAGCTCTATGTCGGTGGCCTCAAGGACGGCGATGTCGCAGGTCTCGGCAATATCAACGTACCCTGCTCATGGATTGGGGTGAGTAAAGTGAAGAGTGAAAGAGTGAAAAGTGAAAAATTAAGTGAAGGAGTGAAAAATGAAAAATCTGGCCACAACTTCATCCTTCGCTGCTTTGAACAGCTCACCAACGACACCATAAGTGTGCCCGTCAGTTTGGCTGACGGGAAAATCTACCTCCGCTGCATCGGCGACTATGACAACGACCAGGCGCAGTATGCCTACAGCACCGATGGTGTGACCTTCCACACGCTGGGCCGCATGATGCCTCTCTCTTACCAGCTCATCTCTTTCCAAGGCTCGCGCCATGCTCTCTTCGCCTTCAACACAGGCAGCAAGAAGGGCGGCTATGCCGAGTTTGACAACTTCACCGTCGAGGAACCAATGGCTGACCGCTCACAGAACATCCCCTACGGCAAGACCTTCCGCATCATCAACAAGGCCACAGGGCACCCTGCCGTAGCCCTCAAGCATGGTCTGCTCCACGACACATACCCGGGCGACAAGAGCGCGCAGACGCAGTTCCGCATTATCGACCGCGGACAGGGGCGGGTGTCGCTGCAGTGTACTGATGGCCGCTATGTCAAGGTTTATGGCCTCGGCATGCCGGGCGATGTGCGCTTCACCAACGACGAAAAAGAAGCCGAGGTATTCCTCTGGCAGGACTACCTCGACCACGATTTCATGCTCTTCTCGCTGAAGAACCATTGTTATGTCGGCAAGAGCCCCACAACGGGTAGCTCCTATAGCATGGACTTCAAAGGCCCTGACCCCGCACGCCGCAACGGCTCCGTCCTCGTCTGGGAAGAACTCTAAAAAAATGAAGCGCTCGCGATGGCGGGCGCTTCGTTTTTTATTTCCTGATGATTTTTTATTTCCTGACGACTTTCTTGCCGCCGACGATATAGACACCCTTGGGCAGCTGACTATTCGATGATGTACGATGTTCGATTTGCTGACCTGCGAGCGTGTAAATCTTTGAGCTTTGAACTTTGAACTTTGAACTTTCGGCTTCGTCCATGGGGGTGAGGCTTACTCCCACGGCCTCTGTTAGCGTGAGCACGAAGTTGTCGAAGCCACAGATGAACTCGTTGGCCTTGTGGTCGGCCTTGGCGCCGATGATGACGGGCGTCACGCCGTCGGCCTCGAAGTCGATGGTGACGGTCTGCCACTGGTTGAGGGCGGACACCGTGCGCGTGACGCCTCCGACATAGACGGAGGCCGTGTTGTTGCTGGAGTTGTCGGTGGCAAAGAGGTCGGCGGTAAGCTGGTATTTGCCTTCTTCGAGCAGCACCTCCTGATAGTAGTTGAGGATGCTGGCGCCCCAGCGCTGACGCATCCACAGCGTGTGCTGTCCGCCCTTGCTGTTCTGGGCCTTACCGGCGAAGAAACTGCTATATTGCTTGTCGGCGGCAGCGAGGGCATTGAAGTCATTGGCGTCGCGCGGCCCGTAATCGAGGGCCCATCCCTTGGGCACATAGATGGCGCGGTCGCTGGTGACACCGCTGCCGCTCATGACGCTGTAGGTGTCCTCGAAGTCGCCGTTGACGAATGTCGTGGGATATTCCTTCTCCTCGTAGGGGATGTCCTGCAGTCCGCAAATCTCCTTCTGCGTGAGGCAGACATCGTAAAGGCTGAAGCCGTCGATGGTGCCGCAGAAGTCTTGGTTGTCGGCGGCCACGTTGCTGTCCCACCATTGTGTGCGGCCGATGTAGTTACGCGTGTCCGGTGCTATCTCCGCCAGCATATATGGCTCGTTCTGGTTCTCCACGCCGCTGGCATCCACCTCGCCGTTGATGTAGATGGTGGTCTTGCGGGTGGCGGCATCGTAGGTGACAGCCATCTTATACGTGGTGCCGGCCTTCAGCGTCGTGGCGCCGCTGACCATCGTCGTCGTTCCACCGTTGTATTTGATGCCTGCTGCGAGGGCGTCGGCACGCAAGAAGAGGCTGTTGCCTGAGGCGGAACCGAAGTCGTAGAGGCGCGGCTGCTTGGTCATCGTCTTGGGCGTCGCTGTGAGCAGGACGGTGTAAGAACGGAGGCCTGTGAGCAAGCCCTGGGGGGCTGTGACGTAGGTGTTCGTGGAGAAGCCCGAGGCGGTGTTCGCAGTCAGGTCGATGTGGTCGTTGGTGTAGCGCACATTCTTGGTGATGTCGCGCGCCAGCGCCTTCATAGGGAACTCACGGCTCTCCTCGCCGATGGTGGCTGTGAGGATGACATTCTGGTCTTTTGTGATGGCGTAGAGCACGCCGTTGTTGCTGATGACCGACTCGTTGTCGGAGGTCCATGTGATGTCAAGGCCCAGCTTGGAGGCAGGCAAGACGAGGTCCGTGCGCGTCTCGGCGGGCAGCTCGAGCATGGCCAGGGCATTCTTTGCCTTCTCGGCATCCAGCTGTTCCTGCATCGTTTTGATGAGGCTCTGCACGGTGAGGGGCGAGGCGCAGGCGTAGTAGTCGCTCTGCATCAGCAGTGTGTGGGGGAATGTCTCGAAGTTGGCGGCGCCACCCTCCAAGGCTGTGGTCTCGATGACCTGATCGACGAGGCCGTTGCGATAGGTGGTGAGCACCTGGCCGTCATAGGTCATGGAGAGAATCCATGTCGCCACTTTCGTGGGGTGGTTGTCGCCACTGGTGCCAGTGGAGTTGGTGGCCCAGTCGTCGCTGGTGAGCAGACGGTTCTGGCTGCGATAGGTGGCGTTGCCGATGGAGATGACGGGGTAGTTGTCGCTGTTGATGGAGTAGGTCATGTTGCCCAGCGTGAAGAGGGTGCTGGCGGCGTACTTCGAAGCGTTCATGGCCAAGGCCAGGTTGAGCGTCTTGTTCACACCGAGGCAGTAGCAGTCGACGATGTCGGCATTGGCGTCCTCAGGCGTCAGCTCCTCGTTCCACTCGCAGTCCATGCGGATGTCGGTGGGGTAGCCCTTGGGATAGTTCTTCTGCACCATCCAGTAGAAGTAGTCGCCGTTCATCCACGCCAGGCGCAGGGGTGAGTTCTTGGAGCCCGGGATGACAAACGGGCGAGCATTGTTCTTGGCGGAGTTCTTAGTGATTTGCTCACTGCCGCTCACCTGACCGGCATCGTTGATGGTGTATTTCCAGATCTCATAGACACCATTGCGGTCGAAGGTGCCGTTGGAGGTGGGGATGCTAAGGTAGAGGTCGTTGACGTTGTCTGGGTCGAGGCTCATGCCGCCGCTGTAGCAGCGCTCGGTGGCATTCCAGTTCTGGTGGAAGCCGTGGCCGCCTTCGGCCACCTTCGTGCGGCGCCAGGCGCTGCCTGTCCAGCGAGCATACCAGTACTGGTGCGTCGTCTTGGCTTCGTCGATGTGGGGATAGGCAATGACGGGGTTCTCGTCCTTGTCGATGACAATCTGCCATAGCCAGTTGCGCACGCCGGAGGTGTTGTCCACGATGGCAGCGGGATGGGCGGTGGCGTAGCTGTCCTGCTTGTTGACGTTGTGCACGCCGTTGGCGATGACGGAGAGCTGGTTGCCCTTGATGTCGCGCAGGATGGGGCCGTTACCGTGGTTGATGTCGATGACGTTAAAGTAGAGCCAGTCGGGCATCTCGTTGTCGGGGTGACCGGTGGTGTAGGAGAGGTATATCTTGTCCTTGCCGTTGCTCTGGTACTTGGCATAGGGGCGTGCGCCTGTGCTCTGCACAATCTGCTTGGGGCCGAAGTCGAAGGAGCAGTTGTCCGAGGCGTCGGGCATCGTCAGGCGTGCAATCGTCGGGTGCCAGTTGATGCCGCGCCAGCAGAGGTAGATGTGGCTAGGGTCGTCCGAGAGAATGAACGGCGAGGGATAGGTGGTGTTGTTGGCCGTGGCCAGACGCTTCTCCTCGCCAAGGGCTGTGATGTCGCCTGGCTTCTGGGAGATACGGTACCAGATGCAGGCCTCGTCGGTGTGGCGCGTGTAGAAAATCATCACGCGTTCATCGGGTAACACTACGAAGGTGGGGTTGTTGTGGTCGTCAGGCTGGAAGTAGCTGCGGATGAGCACGTCGGTCTTGCGGCCGGTAACCCAGTCGTACTGTGTGGCTTTCACATTGCCGTGGACATCGATGTATCCGATATAGGTAGCATTGATGGTGCCGCCTTCATTTTCATAATGCAGGGCTCGCGGATCTGCGAACCAGCACCAGGCGCCTTCGTCGGCCACTACGTTGCCGCTGTAGGTTTCCTGCGAGAAGGCTGCCATCGGCAGGATGAGGGTGAGTAAGCTAAAGAAAAATTTTTTCATTGTTGTTATGATGGGTTTGTGAATGACAGTGTTGTTTGTCCTCAATAACAAACTTTTCGCGGCAAAGATACAACAAGTTGTCGAAAAAGAAATCAGAAATTAAGGATTTTCTCTTTGCGGAACCCATTTTGTGTCGTCTGCATGGGTTAACTTCTTGAAAAAGACACCTGCGGGCAGCATCTTGGCAGCCCGCAGGTTGGAAAAATATTGTGTTGTGTTTGCGTTGTTGGCTGCAAAAGTACGGCGACTTTTGAGAATACATACTAACACTTTTGTTTTATTTAATGGCATAATGTCGCCTCGGCTTGCTTGAGTCAGCGAAAAGCACTACTTTTGCAAACAAAAAGGAGGTTTTGATTACATACACATAGATAAAAACGATGGATTTACATCTTACCAAGGAGCAGTTCATACATTTTGTGGAGCAGTCTGGGATTTTTTTCATTCCTGAGAAGCACGGTTTCTCCACACCCAATAAGGACTATGTCTTTCCTTACCTCTTAGTTCTTTTATGCACAAGCGGTTCCGGACGAGCGATGATAGATATGTGTGAGCTGAGCGTAAACAGAAATGACCTGAGTGTCATCATGCCCGGGCATATCATACGGCCGCTGGATTTCACACCCGACTTCACATACGCCCTGCTGGCCATCTCACCGAAGATGTTCAGCGACCTCCGCCTCCACACCTTCAGCCATGACTATGAGAAATTCAACTACTCTCCCATCAGCTCGCTGACGGACGAGCAGGCTACCCATCTGATAAACATCAACACGCAGTTAGCTGCCATTGCGAGCCACACAGAGGTTGAGTTGCCACACCGCAATAAGATGTTGCTGGCACAGATGGCTGTGGGATATGAGTTCCTCAACTTTTACCGTCGCGAACAGGATAAGCAATGGGTCGAGAGGCCCCACTCCAGGCTCTTCAACCGCTTCTGCGACCTCGTGGTGGAGCACTATCGCGAGTCACGCGAGATTCAGTACTACGCCAACTTGCTGAACCTCACGCCCAAGTACTTCACCAAGGTCATCCGTGAGACCACCGACGGCATCTCGCCAGGCGACTGGATAGAGCAGTATGTCATTGCGCAGGCCAAACGCCTCATAGAGACAAACGGCACACGCACTTTGCAGGAGATCGCCTATATGCTGGGATTCTCCGAACCCACCTCCTTCTACCGCTATTTCAAACGCATCACTGGTATGACAGCTAAGGAATATAGAAACCAGGTATTGGCCTTGCCATCCAGCTAAGCAGCACGAAAAGCGAAGGAGAAAGGCATAAAATTATGTTAAAGATAGGGATTATTCGACGAATTATCCCTATTTTTGTGGCGAAAAATAAACCATAGAAGCATGATTAAGAAGTATGTTTTAGGCGCTGCATTCCTCTACATCCTTGCCTTGAGCGCATTCGCTCAGGCAGTAGGTGCCGACGGCCGTAAGTATATTCCCTATGAGCAGCGCACGGGCAATGAGTCCGTGGTGTATTTCACGCGTAACCTCTCTGCCGAGGGGCTCATCAATGCCTATGAGCAGGTATGCGGAAATATTTCTGGACACGTGGGTGTAAAGCTGCACACGGGTGAGAAGAACGGCCCTAATATCATCCCCAGTGAATGGGTGAAGGCGCTGATGAACAAGGACCTGCCACAGGCCCACATCATCGAGACCAACACCTACTATGTCGGCGACCGCTACACCACGGAGAAGCATCGCAAGACACTGCAGGTGAACGGATGGACATTCTGTCCCGTGGACATTATGGACGAGGAGGGCACCACCACCTTGCCTGTCAAGGGTGGCAAATGGTTCAAGGAGATGTCGGTGGGCAGCCACCTGACGAACTACGACGCCATGGTGACGCTCACCCATTTTAAGGGCCACACGATGGGCGGCTTCGGCGGCTCCAACAAGAACATAGGCATAGGCTGTGCCGACGGCCGTATCGGAAAGGGCTGGATTCACTCTTCTCCCGGCAAACAATGGGACATCCGCGAGGAAGAACTCATGGAGCGTATCTCTGAATCTACCAAGGCCACGATAGACTTCTTCGGAAAGCACGTCACCTATATCAACGTGATGCGCAATATGTCAGTTTCATGCGACTGCGAGGGACTGGGCGCGGCACCCGTGGTGACGCCAGATGTGGGCATCCTCTCTTCCACGGATATCGTGGCTATCGATCAGGCATGCATCGACATCATCTATGCGATGACAGCCGAGGAACACCACGACATGGTCCGACGCATCGAGACGCGCCACGGACACCGGCAGACTTCCTATATGAAGGAACTGGGCATGGGCAACACACGATATGTCCTCATCGACCTCGACAACGGCGGTAAGCGCATCACCGTTGCTGATGCCGTGAAGGGCCTGAAGCCATTCGTGAAGAAGTAATCAATTGCCCCCTCTATATCTCGGTGATTTAGAGGGGGCAATCTTTCTATTCCTTAATCTTTCAATGGCTGAAGGAATCTCTCCAGCTGCTCCATCTCTTCCTGAAACTCCTGTGGCTTGAAACCGTGACCTGCTCCTGCGATGACGTGCAGTTGTGTGCCGGGACTGTAGAGCTGCTGCGCACGGCGTGAGTCCTCCATCGACACGATGGGGTCTTTGTCGCCCTGCACGATGAGCACCTGTCCGCGATACGGGGAGATGAGTTCGAGGGCGTGCATGTCATGAATCTCCTCGAAATAGCGGCGACCCATCTTCACGCCCCACAGCTCCGTGACCTCCGGGATATCTTCGAGGGCGGGGTAGCGCTGGCGCCAGTTGTCAGGAATGCACAGTGCGGGATACACCAGCACCAGTTGGCTCACTTCGTCTTTCAGCGCCGCTGCCGTGAGTGCTGAAACCAGTCCACCCTGACTCTCACCGATGAGCACCACATGCTTGTGGCCGATGCGGCGGAAGTAGGCCACGATGGCTTTCAGGTCGCTCACCTCATCGAGTACCGACATGTTGAGGGTGTTCTTGTCGCTGCGGCTGCGCACGGAACCGCAGGGGAAGTCAAACGTATAGCATTGGTAGCCAAGGTGCCCCAGCGTCGGGTAATAGTTACGGCCATACTCATACGAGCCGTTGAAACCGTGTGCGATGATGGCGACAGGGCGCAGCGTGTCAGGCATTGCGGGAGTTGCATCAGGGGTGAACAGCTCGCCATAGATGCGGCGGCTTCCATTCTCTATCCAAAGCTCGTGGGTTTCGGCAGCTGCTGTCAGCGCCAGACAGCATGCAAAAAGGAAAAATAAGCGTTTCATAAGTTGTATATTTGGTTGTATGATATTCATGAGATGAGGTGCTAGCATCTGTTCGTTTTCCGCTTTCCAGGGGCAAAGGTATGACATTTTTCTGTAACTTGAGTGCTTTGTTCAAAATCTTTTCTGTATCTTTGCGCCATGATTAGTCAGCAAGAGAGTGAAAAGCTGCTCACAGAGCATGGCGTCAAACCCACTGCCAACCGCATCACTGTGGCCAAAACACTGGCCGCTGCACGCCGGCCTATGTCGCTCAGCGAGCTGGAGGCGGGCATCATGTCCATCGACAAATCGGGCATCTTTCGTGCGCTCACACTTTTTCGGGAGCACCATTTGGTACATGTCATTGAGGACGGCAGCAACGGCGTGCGTTATGAGCTCTGCCAGAGCCACCATGGGCACGACGATGATGATGACCAGCATGTCCATTTCTATTGCGAACGTTGCCATCGAACCTTCTGCTTCCACGGTACTCAAATCCCCGTTGTAGAGGTGCCGGAGGGCTACCAGCTACAAAGCATCAACTACATGCTCAAGGGCATCTGTCCAGCGTGTGCAAGAGAACGATAAACAGTTGTCAGGCTTGCAGCGTCAACATCAGGAGCGTTGGTAGAGTCGTGCCACCAGTGCTCCGCTGATATTATGCCACACGCTGAAGATGGCGCCAGGGATGGTGGCCAAAGGGTAGGCGGCGAAGTGCATCACTGCCAGCGAAGAGGCGAGGCCGGAGTTCTGCATACCTACCTCGATGCTGAGGGCTACACGCTTAGACTTCTGAAGCTTCAGCACTCGGCCTACGAGGTAGCCTAGAGACAACCCCAACAGATTATGAAGCATCACCACTAGCACAATCAGCATACCACCAACCAGCAGGCGGTCGGCATTATGCGATACGACAATGCCCACCGTCAGTGCAATGGCCAGCGATGAGAAGGCTGGCAGATAGGGCGTCACACGCTTCGTGGCCTGTGGCAGGAAACGCTGGCAGAGGAGGCCGCAAATGATGGGGGCAATGACAACATACACGATACTCAGCAGCATCCCCGGCGTATCGACATCCACCATCGTGCCTGCCAACAGCCACACCAACAGTGGCGTGAGCAGCGGTGCCAGCAGCGTGGATGTAGCGGTCATCCCGACAGAGAGTGCCAAATCGCCCTTGGCCAGATAGGTGATGACATTGGACGCAGTGCCGCCAGGGCAGCAGCCCACGAGCATCACACCCAGCGCCAGCTCCTTGGGCAGTGAGAAAGCCAGCGCTAGCCCGTAGGCCAGCAGCGGCATCACTGTGAACTGCGCCAGAACGCCGATGAGGATGTCCTTGGGGCGTGAGAGTACGACCTTGAAATCATGGGGTGAGAGGGTCAGGCCCATACCGAACATGATGACACCAAGCATGGGGTTGATGACCCATGTGTCAAGCCATACGAATGTTGCCGGAATGGCCAGCGATATTACAGCCACCAACAACACCAGCGCCCCCATCCAACGGGTGATGAAATCACATACCTTTTTCATACCTTCATACCTTTTATCCCTCATCCCTCATCCCTCAACTCTCATCCCTCAACTCTCATCCCTCAACCCTTCTTATGCCCCGGTCCTTCGGGGAACCATCCTTTTTCCACACGCTTCCTCTGATGGAACAGCTCGCCGATGCCCCAAAGGGCAGAGGCTCCGAAGACACCGAGGAACGATGATATGAAGATGTTCGCGATGAAGAGAGCAGCCCCACAGCAGCTTATTCCAATGAGCAGGTAGAGAATCCATGCCCGTGTGCCCCAGTAGTACTCGGTCTTGATGACGATAGGATGCCATATACCGATGGCGAGAAATGTCATAACTGCGATGATAATGCCTGTGAAGTACATGATGATATCTTGAATTACGGCACAAAGGTAGTGATAATTTTCTGTTTTAGCATTTTTTATCGTACATAATCAGCCCTGTCTGACGAACTTTCTGTAGTTTTGTGCGGTCAATAACCTATTGAAGACGATGATACGACAGTGCTTTATTATTTTCGGATGTCTGGCAGTCGGCGAGTTGCTGGTGTGGCTGACGGGCATCACCCTGCCCAGCAGCATCATTGGGATGCTGTTGCTGGCGGCGTTGCTGCAGATGAAGGCCATCAAGGTGGAGTGGGTGAAGGGTATGTCGGACTTCCTCATCTCCAATATGGGCTTCTTCTTCGTGCCGCCCGGCGTGGCGCTGATGCTTTATCTGGATGTCATCAAGGCGGAGTTCGTGCCGATTGTCGTGGCTACGGTGGTCAGCACGGTGCTGGTGCTCATCGTGACAGGGTGGACGCATCAGGGTTTTAAAAGATTGAAAGATTGAGAGATTGAAAAATTGAAAGATAGAGGAAATGGAGTTATTGCAGAATCATATCATCTTGTTGGCGCTGACCTTCGGCATCTTCTACGCTGCGCGGCAGCTGCAGAAATGGACGGGGTGGATTGTGCTGAATCCCATCCTCGTGACCATCGTGGTGCTGATCGGCTTGCTGAAGCTGACGGGCATCAGCTATGAGACGTATTCCGAGGCGGGCGGCTATATCGAGTTCTGGCTGAAACCGGCCATCGTGGCACTCGGTGTGCCGCTGTACCAGCATCTCGGCCAGATTCGCCGTCAGTTCCTGCCCATCTTCCTCTCGCAGCTGGCAGGCTGTATCGTAGGGCTGGTGAGTGTCGTGGGCATCGCACAGCTGACTGGGGCCTCGCGCGAGACCATCATCTCGCTGGCTCCAAAGTCCGTGACCACACCTATCGCCATGGAGGTGTGTCAGGCGATGGGCGGTATCCCGTCGCTCACGGCGGCCATCGTGGTCACCGTGGGGCTCTTCGGCGCCGTCTTCGGCTTCAAGGTCCTGGAGGTGTGGCACATCAAGAATCCATACTCTCAGGGCCTGAGCATCGGTACCGCCTCTCACGCTGTCGGCACATCGCGAGCGATGGAGAAAGGGGAAACCTACGGTACCTATGCCTCGCTGGGGCTTATCCTGAACGGCTTGCTTACAGCCCTGCTTGCGCCTTTTATGTTGCAGATAATGCACGTACTATAATTTCATGAAACCCAGATGGTAATGAAAATACATTCTATTTATGCTTTAATAGTTGCATCGCTGCTGACAATGTCGGCGTCGGCACAGGAAAACCTGCAGCGTGGCGCGCTCCTCTCGGATGCTAGCAAGTCCTTCCGGACGGTGAAGGAGATTCCCATCACGAGCGTGAAGAACCAGTATCGCAGTGGCACCTGTTGGGCCTACGGCACGCTGGGATTCTTTGAGAGCGAGATATTGCGACAGACGGGCAAGACCTACGATCTGTGTGAGATGTTCGTGGTGAACCACGACTACATGGACTGCGCCACCCATTATGTGCGAATGCACGGCTATAGCCAAATCTCGGAGGGCGGGGCGTGTGACGATGTGCTGGATGTGATCCGTCACTACGGCATCTGCCCCGAGGAGGCGATGCCGGCTCCCGGCTCGCTGACGGGCGACTCGCTGGCCAACTTCAAGGTGTTCTTCCCGGAGCTGGAGCGCACGGTGCGCGGTATCGTCAGGGAGGGTGCGAAGGAGCCCCTGCCGCATTGGCGGGATAGTGTGCAGGCGGTCATCGAACGCTATGTGGGACGCTGCCCGGAATCGTTTGTATATGAGGGCCAGACGTACACGCCGCAGTCGTTTGCCGAGAGTCTGGGGCTGAACTTCGACGACTACGTGAGCCTGACGAGCTTCACACACCATCCGTTTGGCGAGTGGTTCATCATTGAGAGCCCCTACAAATGGCGACTCAAGCCCAGCTATAACATGCCTATTGATGAGTTGATGGACATCCTTGACACGGCGCTCGATGCAGGCTACACGGTGGCGTGGGGTGGTGATGTCTCAGGCGATTTCACGCGCACGGGGCTGGCGATGCTACCCGACAGCGTGCAGCCCTCGCAGCAGCTACGACAGGAACGATGGGACGACTGGCGCTTCACCTATGACCACGTGATGCTCATCTACGGCAAGGCTGTTGACGAGAACGGCAAACCGTTCTACATGGTGAAGAACTCGTGGGGCAAGTACGGACAGTACGACGGCATCTGGTATATGTCACGCGACTTCATGGCGCAGAACACCATCTATCTGTTCCTAAATCGCAATGCGATAAAAAAGGAAGGCCCCACCCCTACCCCCTCCCCTGTTAGGGAGGGGAGTAGAAACCGTTGAAAAATGATGAGAAAGATATTTTTATTTATGCTGTTGCTGCTTGCTGTGAGCGTGGGAGCTACGGAGCGGCAGAAGCTCAATTTCAACGCTGATTGGCGGTTGTGCGTCGGTGACTTCGCGGAAGCGGCGAAGCCTGAGTTCGACGATAGCCAGTGGCAGCAGGTGACGTTGCCCTATGCCTTCAACGGAGACGAAGCGTTCCGCAAGGATATCGTGAATCTGACGGACACGATCGTTTGGTATAGGAAGACGTTCGTAATGGACAATGGACAATTGACAATGGACAATTCCAAGGTGTTTGTGGAGTTCGAGGGCGTGAGGCAGGGAGCTGACTTCTACCTGAACGGGCATCACCTGGGCTTCAGCGAGTATGGCGTGATGGCTTGCGGCTTCGACCTGACACCTTATATACAAGAAGGCGTAAACACGTTGGCTGTGCGTTGCGACAACTCGTGGAACTATCGTTCGCGTGAGTTCAACAGCCGCTACCAGTGGAACGACCGCAACTTCAACGCCAACTACGGCGGTATTCCCAAGAATGTCTATCTCCATATCACGGACAAACTCTACCAGACACTCCCGCTTTATTCGAACCTCGGCACGACGGGCACTTACGTCTATGCCACCGACTTCGACATCCCCAACCGCAAGGCTGTGATTCACGTCGAGTCAGAGGTGAAGAACGAGGACACGCATGCTCACGATGTGGCACTGATATTCATGCTTACCGATGCCGATGGTAATGTGGTTGCCCGTGAGGAGAGTCCAGACTTCACACATATCGAACCCGGTCAGACGACAACGCTCAAGGCTGCGTCGGAGGTCCTGGGTCTTCATTTCTGGTCGTGGGGCTATGGCTATCTCTATACGGTGGAAACCCGTCTGAAGGAGGTGCCACCAGGCGGTGAAAGGATTGAATACCATGATCCCGTTATCACCCGTACGGGTTTCCGAAAGACCCACTTTGGCGAGGGCAAGATATGGTTGAACGACCGCGTGATGATGGTACATGGCTATGCGCAGCGCACATCCAACGAGTGGCCGGGCGTGGGACTGAGCGTGCCCGCTTGGCTCAGCGATTACTCAAACGGCCTGATGGTGGAGAGTGGCGGCAATATGGTGCGCTGGATGCATGTGACACCCTGGAAGCAGGACATCGAGAGCTGCGACCGCGTGGGATTGCCGCAGGCGATGCCCGCCGGCGATGCCGAGAAGGATGTGGAGGGCGCCCGCTGGCAGCAGCGCACGGCCCTGATGCGCGATGCCATCATCTACAATCGTAACAACCCCTCGATACTCTTCTACGAGAGCGGCAATGAGAGCATCAGTCGCGAGCACATGCTGGAGATGAAGGCCATTCGCGACAAGTATGACCCGCATGGCGGTCGCGCTATCGGTAGTCGCGAGATGCTGGACATCGATGAGGCGGAGTATGGCGGCGAGATGCTGTATATCAACAAGTCGAAGAAGCACCCGATGTGGGCCATGGAATATTGCCGCGACGAGGGCCTGCGCAAGTACTGGGATGCGTACAGCTATCCCTACCATAAGGAAGGCGACGGCCCGCTCTATCGCGGTAAGCCCGCTACGGAATACAA
Source organism: uncultured Prevotellaceae bacterium (assembly GCA_900316355.1). GTDB lineage: Bacteria > Bacteroidota > Bacteroidia > Bacteroidales > Bacteroidaceae > Physcousia. The sequence continues at coordinate 36,367 of ONCQ01000007.1, forward strand.
CCATAATATGGATGAGTTCGCCGTGGAGATGGTGCGCCGCTGGTACGACTACTGGCGTGAGCGTCCTGGAACAGGCACGCGTGTTTCCAGCGGTGGCGTGAAGATTGTGTTCAGCGACACGAACACCCACCATCGCGGCGAGTCGAACTACCGCACCAGCGGCGTCACCGATGCCATGCGCATTCCCAAAGATGCTTTCTTCGTACATCAGGTGATGTGGAATGGATGGGTGGAGCCGGAGGAGGCGAGGACATATATTGTGGGGCATTGGAGCCTCTCCCCCGACCCCTCTCCCGTGGGCGAGGGGAGTAGCTTGAAGAAGCCCGTGTATGTGGTATCGACGGCAGAGGACGTGGAGCTGTTCTTGAATGGGCGCTCGTTGGGAAAGGGGAAACAGCAGTATCGCTACCTGTTCACCTTCGAGAATGTACCTTTCGAGCCTGGCACGTTGGAGGCTGTTGGCTCCGATGGCAGTCGCTACAAACTGGAGACCGCAGGAGAGCCTTATCAACTGAAGCTGACGGCAATCGAGAATCCTGAGGGAATCCAGGCTGATGGAGCCGATATGGTGCTTTTCCAGGTGGAGGTCGTGGATAGGCAAGGGCGTCGGTGTCCGCTGGATGACCGTATGGTTCATTTCGAACTCTCAGGAGAAGCTACGTGGATAGGTGGCATCGCCACCCGCAATAACCAGCAGTTGCAGCGACCCGACGAGAACCGCTCAGCGGAATTGCTCGATGCAGCCGCCACGAAGAACATCTCCGACAACTATGTCGGTGCAATGGCGCTGCCCGTGGAATGCGGTGTGAATCGGGTCCTTGTGCGAACAACCACAAACGCTGGCCAAGTTTTGCTCACCGCCACCGCCGAGGGCGTGAAGCCTGCTACGATTGGAGTGAAAAGTGAAAGCGTGAAGAATGAAAAATCACTCCCACAACTAACGCTGCCTTGTCAACTAACAAGGGGAGAAACGCCGCTTACGCCCTCCTACAAAGAGCAGGCGCGTGGCATAGAGATCGCTTCGGCGAAGGCCGGTTACGACAGCGAACACACATCCCGCAGCTTCGACGACAATGAGCTTTCCGAGTGGAAGAATGACGGTCGCCTTTCTACGGCCTGGATCACCTATCGCCTGAAGAAAAAAGCTGCCATCGATGACATCTGCCTCAAGCTTACCGGCTGGCGACTGCGCAGCTATCCGCTCGAAATATATGCTGGCAAGAAACTTATATGGAGCGGTGAGACGGAGCGCAGCCTCGGCTACATTCACCTCACGCCCAGCAAGCGTGTGAAGACCGACGAAATCACTATCCGCCTCAAGGGCGCTGGCAAGGATGAGGATGCCTTCGGTGGTATCGTGGAGGTCGCCGAACCAGCTGCCGGCGAGCTCGACCTCTTCAAAGCCAAGAATGGCGGCGATACGAAGAATGAGCTCCGCATCGTAGAGATAGAATTCATAGAATCCCAAACATAAAAACATTTCCCATGTCACGAATTTTCAATTTCTTCCTGTTGGCAGGTTTGTCTTTGCTGCCGCAGATGGTCGGCGCTCAGCGCTATCAGCAGCCGCTGGACCGCGGTGTGGTGGCCGTGAACCGTTCGGGGAGCACCATTCGTAGTGCCTCGTCGGCAGGCGGTACGGGTAATCTCATCTCCTGGCGTAAGCTGGCGCAAGAGCCCGAGGGTACCACCTACAATGTATATAAGCGTTCGGCGGGTTCGTCGGAGTACACGAAGATGACATCGAAGCCGCTGGCGGTGACGTGCTATGTGCCATCATCGCTCGCGACGAATACGGAATATGCCGTGGCGGCTGTCAGCCCCGACGGCGTGGAGGGCCCTATCAGCAAGCCGTTCCTCTACAAGACGCAACCGTATCCCAACGTGTGGCTGAACATCGATTTCGACAACACGGTGATACCCCGCAATGACTACCGCACTAAGTTCTGCTGGCCGATGGACACAGACGGCGACGGTGAGTACGATGCTGTCGTCGTGGACCGTCTGTTCGCCGGAGCAGACGTAGGCGAGGAGGACACAGAGAACACGGCCACCACGACGCACAAGATTCAGGCTTACCGCTTCACGGGCGAACTGCTGTGGACGGTGGATATGGGCCCGAACGTGAATATATGTGCCGGACAGAATGATATGGTGGTGGCGTGGGACATCAACTGCGACGGGCGTTGCGAGGTGATGATCAAGAGCTCGGACGGCACCCGCTTCTGGGACAAGCAGAACGAGACGTGGGGCAAGTATGCCAAGGGCAGCGCCACGGCCGACGTAGATGGCGATGGTGTGGTCGATTACCGCACACATGGGACGCGCGTGCCGCCGTTCTATGTCTCTGTCATCGATGGCCTCACGGGCGAGGAGATAGACTGCAATGAATTGAAATATAGCGAGGTTCACGATGGCTCAGACACCTATACGCGCAATTCGCGAGCCAACTACATGAGCTTCGGCTATGCTGCGATGGACGGTCACTTCGCCATCTGCTATCTCGACGGCATCCATCCCTCGCTGGTGATGGAGTGCCTGGATCGCGACAACAACAAGACGCACCATAACTATGTCTTCACGTGGGACTACGACTGGAATGGCACTGCCGCCTCCAACTGGCATCACTCCCACACTTGGAGTCGCAACGACAAGCGCCCCTGGCCCGCTGAGTTCCATATGCTCCGCGTGGCTGACGTCGATGGCGACGGCACCGACGAGATGATACAGGGTGGCTACAGCGTGAATCCCCACACGGGTTGGTTTGCCAGTCCCAGCATCGGGCACGGCGATCGCTTCGTGCTGAGCGATATCGACCCCGACCGTCCAGGGCTGGAGGTCTATGCCATCCAGCAGAGCGCGCTGTTGGGACAGCTGCTCTACGACGCTCGCACAGCCGAGCACATCAAAGAATGGTACCTGCCCAGCGTTTATGATGTGGGACGTGGTGCTTGCCTCGATATGAACGCCTCGCGCAAGGGCTATGAGATTCTGAGCTATGCCGACGAATTCGTTTATGACTGCAAGGGCGAGAAGACTGGGCAGACGCGCTCGGGCTCCACGTACGAGGGCTGCTGGTGGGACGGCGACCTGCAGCGCGAATGGCTCGACTCACCAGGCGGAAGCGGATGGGGCACGAACCTGATGGTGTCGAAGGTACTGGGTTCGCGACTGGCCGAGTTCTCGCAGGAGAGCAGCTGGGCTACGCACGCCGCCACAGGCACACGTCCCGCTTTCATGGGAGATATCATAGGCGACTGGCGCGAGGAGGTGCTGCTGGCCATGCAGGACGACAATGTCTGCACAGGCCTCGTAGGCTATACCACTGCGATGTCCACCAGCTATAGCATTTACTGTCTGCAACAAGACCCGCACTATCGCGGCGACTGCACCACACGCGGCTACTACCAGCATCCCAATACCGGTTTCTATCTGGGCGGCGGAATGCCTATGCCGCCGTTGCCGCCGGTGTTTGAGGCGGAGGTGCGCAACGAGATGGCCAGCGGCAAGAGCGTGATGTTCGACCTGCAGAATGCCAATGGTTCCATCTTCGACGTGAATGGCGAAGCTCCGACGACCCTTTATCTGATGAACCCGATCGGTCGCGACTATACCTTCAAAGGCACAGGTACCACAGGCACGGGCCAGCTCATCAAGTCGATGCAGGGAAAGGTTACGTTTAGCTGCGACCTGGGACATACGGGCAAGAACCTTATCAGCGAGGGCACGCTGGAGGTGAATGGACAGATAGCTGGCCCCGTGGAACTGCGTGCCAGAGGTACACTGAGCGGCAATGCCACGCTGAAGGACACCATCACCTTCGAGGGCGCATTGAACTATGAGGGCTGCCGACTGATGCCAACGTCCGTCATCACGTCCAAGAAGAACGTGGTGATTCCCGGCAACGTATATATAGAGGTAAGTGCTGCCGAAGGGCAGTGTGGCAAATTGATGGTCGAGGGCGACTTGACCTTTAAGACGACCAACTACATCACCGTGAGTCTGGCCAATCAGGAAGCCACCAGCTATGTTATCGCCGAGTGCACAGGCACGCTGACCTGCGATGTGACAAAGCTGAAGACACGCGGGTTGGAGGGTGTAAACTACGACCTCGTGGTGGAGGATAACAAGCTGTTGCTCGTCATCAACGAGACACGCGAGCCGCAGGGGAATGTCGTGTGGACGGGTGCCGAGTCTGCCACCTGGAACTTCAAGGCCAAGAACTTCGCTACGGACACGCCGACGGCATTCGTCAGCGGCGACGCTGTGGTGTTCAATGCCGAAGGCTTGAAGAAAACCATCACGGTGCCCGAGATGATGGTCATCGGCGGTGTTACCTTCGACAGCGGCACTTACACCCTCTCTGGCGAAGGTGGGCTGAGCGGCGAGGGCGACCTGACGGTGAACAAGGATGCTGCCGTGACGCTGAATATGAAGTATAGCGACTACACTGGCAAGACCATCGTGAACGGCGGCACCCTGACCGTGCCGAATTTCTACGACGGCGGTCAGAAGAGTGCCCTCGGTGCAGCTGCTGCCGACAAGGGCAACCTGCAGCTGAACGGCGGTACGCTGGTGCTCTCGAAGGACAATATGGGCACCGACCGACAGATCACCGTCACCGACACCGCCACCATTCGCATCACGCAATCCAACAGTGCTCTCTCGCTGAAAGGTGCCGTCAGCGGAACGGGTTATCTCACGAAGGACGGTGCCGGGCAGTTGAACCTGACCTACGGCGGTGCGAACAATTTCGCAGGACTGATCGTGAAGAAGGGTATCGTGGCGCAGGGCGCTTGGAACGCTACCTTTGGCAAGAGCGGTTCGCCCATGCTGCTGGCTGGCGGCGAGGTGCATCAGATCGATGTCAACAGCACCAGCACCGTGCCCACTTTCAACCATGTCGTGACCGTTCAGGAGGGCACCACGAACAAGATTGTCGGTTCCTCGCGCGGCAAGATTAACGGCTCTGTGAAGGGGAAGGGCGCGCTGACCATCGTGTCGAGATATGTGCGCTGCGATATCGGCTTGAACTTCGCCAACTTCGAGGGAACGCTGACGGCCTCTGGCAGCCAGTGGCGACTGATGACCAACGTGACCGATATGTCGAAGGCCACCCTGAAGGTGGACGCCGCCACGAACATTGCGCATTATGGCAGCGCCAGCGGTAACCAGCAGTCGGCCACGCTGAAGATTGGCGCTATTGCGGGAACAGCCACCGACGGCGTACTTGAAGGACAGACAACCTACCAGATAGGTTACTTGAACAAGGACATGACCTTCTCAGGCCTCTTCAAGGGAACGGCCGTCAGCAAGGTCGGAACGGGTAAGCTGACACTGAAGACCACGGGCAGCACCTCGCCCATCACCGTCAGTGCCGGCACGCTGGAGCTCACCAACAGCTCTTCCACAACGGCCATCACGACAGGCGCCATCACCGTTGCCAACAAGGCCACGATTACCGGTACGGCCGCAGTTCAGAACCTCACCCTCAGCAAAGGCGCCACGACGCTCTGCCAGCTCAAGACTTCGGGCAATACCCGTCTCACGGTGCTGGGCAACCTCCGACACAATAATGACACAATTCTTGTGGTGGTGCCTACGACGCGTAAGCTGCAGGTGGGCGACGAGATCACGGTCTATAACGTCAGCGGCACCCACACCGGCTCCTTCTTCGTGAAGGTCGATGATGGCGGTGCGGGTTATGAGTTCGACAGCTCCACGCTCCTCACCGACGGTAAGTTGCGCGTTGCTGCCATTGTCGATGGAATTGAGTCAATTGACAATGGACAAGGGACAATGGACAATGAGGGTGCTCTGTATGACCTCAGCGGCAAGAAAGTGATCAGCGATGGCAAATTACCCAAGGGCGTGTATATTAGGAACGGCCAGAAGGTATATGTCAAATAACATCGTTAAAACGTGAATCCATCATGAAACAGATTGTATTAACTTTTTTCTTCGGGCTTGCCAGCGTCATTGGCAGCGCGCAGGTGGTTCAAGATGATCCGTTGAAGGGTAAACAGATAGGTGTCATCGGTGACAGCTATGTGCGTAATCACCGCGAGCCGATAGAGAATACATGGCACTATAAGTTTGCGCAGAAACATCAGATGCGTTACTTCAACTACGGGCGCAACGGCAACTGCATCGCACTCGACCTGAAGCAGTGGGGGACGGGCATGTACAAGCGTTATGCGGAGATGAAGGATTCGCTGGACTATGTGGTGGTCATCGCGGGACACAACGATGGGCGCACGGGAAGAATCGATTCCATTGGCGTGGATGCCTTCAAGGAGCGCCTCGGCATCCTCTGCACGGGTCTCATTGCGAAATACCCTCGTGCCAAGATATTCTTCTTTACTCCTTGGACTTGTGAGAACTTCACAGGTAGCCTGCGCCAGCAGGTCGTGGACGCGATGCTTGAGGTGTGCGGTTCCTATGGTATTCCCGTGTTTGATGCCGCCAGAAACAGCAATATCTTTGCTGCTGATGAGCAGTTCCGCAAGATCTTCTTTCAAGGAGGGAAAGGTACAGACGATGCCCACTTGAATGCCATCGGCCACGACCGTTTCCTGCCCGTGGCCGAACATTTCATCCTGCAGTATGAGTGACCGCAAGGAGCGTAGATAGATAAGGGCGTAGTGCTTCGGTGCTGCGCCCTTTGCGTTGGGCGTAGTCGAGGAATTGGTCGTCGCCAATGTGGCCGATACTGAAGTAGCGGGCTTGGGGATGGCTGATCATCAGGCCGCTCACGCTGGCGTGGGGTTGCATCGCGCCGTGTTCGGTGAGACGGATGCCGATGGAGGAGAAATCGATGAGGCGGTCGAGGTCGAAATTGAGGCTTTGGTCGGGGAGGCTGGGGTAGCCCACAGCGGGACGGATACCTTGGAAACGCTCGGCGTGGAGGTCGGCGATGGACAGCTGCTCGTCGGGTGCATAGCCCCAGTAGAACTTACGGATGGCTTCGTGAGCGCGCTCGATGGCGGCTTCCGCAAGGCGGTCGGCGAGGGTTTGGCAGAGCAGGTGCTTGTAGGCGTCGGCAGCGGGCGTGCCGTCAGCATAGAGCTGTTCAATGCCTTCGTCGGCACAGGCGGCGAAGATGCCGATGCAATCGCGCTGGCCCTCAGCATTGACGGGGCGGATGAAGTCGGCGAGGCAGAGGAACGGGGGCTCCTGCTGACGAAGGAAGGATAATGATGAATGACGAGTGACGGATGACGAATGATGAGTGACGAATGACGAATGATGAATCATCACATCTTCGCTGTCGCTGTTGCAGTCGAAGAGTCCGAAGCGGACATGGGTCTTGTAGCCTTGAGCATCGAGTGCTGCAAGCATCCGCATCGCCTCCTTGTGCAGCTGCATCGCCTCAGCTGCCTTCGCCCGTTCTTCTTCTGGGAAACTGGCCAGCCAGTTGGCGCGGCAGCTGTCGCAGCCATGGATGTTGGCAATGGCCGCAAAGCGCGCAGGGAAGTTCCACGCGTGGAAGAAGTACAGCCAGTTGATGTAGGGCGCTACTTCGGCTATTTTATAGTGTAAAGTGGAGGGCTTGTGCATGGCAGTTTCCGTTGGCAAAGACACCTTTATCATAGATGAGGCGGCCGTTGCAGTAGGTCTGCTCTACCCGCCAAGGGAAAGTGTGGCCTTCAAGGGGACTCCAGCCGCAGCGGCTGACGATGAGATCTTGGGTGAGTGTCCAGGGTTGGCGGCGTACCAGCGTGAGGTCTGCTTTCATGCCTTCGCGGATGAAGCCGCGCTCTGCGATGTGGAACAGGCGTGCGGGGTTGTGGCACATCAGCTCCACCATACGTGTGATGGGCAGCACGCCCTCTTCTACAAGGCCCAGCATGGCGGGCAGCGAGAACTGCACCATGGGCATCCCCGATACGGCGCGTTTGCAGCCCCCTTCCTTCTCCGAGAGCAGGTGCGGCGCATGGTCTGTGCCAATCACCGTGATGCGGCCGTTGTTCAGCGCCGCCCGCAGTGCCTCGCGGTCTTCCCGTGTCTTCACGGCGGGGTTGCATTTGATGCGCGTCCCCAGTGTCTTATAGTCTTCGTCGGTGAACAACAAATGAGGCACACATGCTTCGAGAGAGATTCGTTGCGTTTCGCCCGCAGTCGCGGGCGAAACGCAACGAATCTCCTCGCGCGTGGTCACATGTGCAATATGCAGTCTCGCTCCCGTCTCCTTCGCCAACTGGATAGCCAGCTGCGACGAGGCGATGCAGGCTTCGCGGCTGCGTATTTCGGGGTGATGGATGACATCGGGGTCATCGCCGTACAGCGCCTGTGACTTCCGCATGTTCTCCGCGATGATGGCAGAGTCCTCGCAGTGGGTCATGATGAGCAGGGGCGACTGCTCGAAGACGGCGCGCAGGACGTCGCCGTGATCTACCAACATTCCGCCCGTGCTGCTGCCCATGAACAGTTTCACGGCAGGCACCGTGGTGGGGGCGAGGTGGGGTAGGAGATGGGCATTGCTGTTCGTAGCACCGAAGTAGAAACTGTAGTTTACGAAGGCGTGTGCCGCCCCCATCCGTTGCCGCTCTGCCAAGGCCTCCAGTGTCGTGGTCTGCGGCACTACGTTCGGCATATCCATGATGGTGGTCACACCGCCCGCTGCCGCTGCATGGCTCTCCGTCGTCAGGTCGCCCTTGTGTGTCATTCCCGGCTCGCGGGTGTGGACGTGGTCATCGATGATGCCGGGGAGGAGAAGACTCACCCCCGACCCCTCTCTATAATCAGCGAGGGGCGTATATACATTTGAGGGCTGGAGTTCTTCTTTATCCTTAATCAGGGTGATATATTCATCCTCCACAACAATATCTGCACGGCGGATGCGGCCGTCGGACACATAAAGGATATCATTGAAAACCTTCTTTTCCATGGAGTCTTTTCTTCGTTATAACGTTATAACGTAATGACGTTATGACGATGGGGCGGCTTTCTTGTATTTCTTAAGCCATCCGTCCAGGCGCAGGCGCATGACACCCCAGAGTGCTTCGGAGAAGATGCCGCCGGACATCTTGCTGGTGCCCAGCTCGCGGTTGACGAAGATGACGGGCACCTCCTTGATCTTGAAGCCAAACTGCTTTGCTGTGTATTTCATCTCTATCTGGAACGCATAGCCCTTGAAGCGCACAGCATCCAAGTCTATGGTCTCCAACACCTTGCGACGGTAGCATACGAAACCCGCCGTGGTGTCATGGATATCAAGGCCCGTGACAATGCGCACATATTTCGAGGCGAAATAGCTCATCAGCACACGTCCCATAGGCCAGTTCACCACGTTGACACCAGTGACATAGCGCGAACCGATACTCACATCATAACCCTCATCCTTGCAGGCCGCCAGCAGACGCGGCAGGTCGGACGGGGCATGGCTGAAGTCAGCGTCCATCTCAAAGATGTATTCATAGCCGTGTGCCAACGCCCATTTGAAGCCGGCGATGTACGCTGTGCCGAGACCCAGTTTCCCGGAACGCTCAACGAGGAACAGACGATCCTGGAACTCGTCAGCCATCAGGCGCTTCACGATGTCTGCGGTGCCGTCAGGTGAGCCGTCGTCGATGACGAGCACGTTGAAAGCGTGTTCCTTCAGTCCGGTGACGGCGCGGATGATGTTCTCGATATTTTCCTTTTCGTTATAGGTAGGGATAATGACGATGCTGTCCATACTATCATTTTTAACTTTTATCTTTTTTTCTCCTTACGCTCCCCTTTAAGGGGCTCGGGGGCTATTATATCTTCGCCAGTCCGCCTTCAGAAGTCTCTTTGTAGAGCGAGGGCAGGTCGTGGCCGGTTTGCTTCATGACGCGCACGATACGGTCGAAGCTGACACGGTGCTGGCCGTCGGACATCGAGGCGTAGAAGTTGGCGTCCAAGGCACGGGCGGCGGCGAAGGCATTGCGTTCGATGCAGGGTATCTGCACCAAGCCGCACACGGGGTCGCAGGTCATGCCCAGATGGTGCTCAAGGCCCATCTCTGCGGCATATTCGATTTGTGCCACAGAGCCGCCGAAGAGTTGGCAGGCCGCCGCCGAAGCCATAGCGCAAGCTACTCCCACCTCACCCTGACACCCTACGTCGGCGCCGGAGATGCTGGCGTTGTGCTTCACGAGATTGCCGATGAGTCCGGCGGTGGCTAAGGCATGCAGGATGCGTTGTTCCGAGAAGGTGTGGTTGTGCGACAGATGATAGAGCACAGCGGGTATCACACCGCAGGAACCGCAGGTCGGCGCTGTCACGATGCGCCCGCCGGAGGCGTTCTCTTCGCTGACGGCCAGCGCGTAGGCATACACAAGGCCATCGCTCTGCAGGTTGGCCTTGTAGCCCTTGGCCTTGGTGTAATAGACAGGGGCCTTGCGCTGCAGACCCAGCGGCCCAGGCAGCACCCCCTCGTGGTCGATGCCGCGTTCCACGGCTTCGCACATCACCATCCACACCTCATGCAGGTAATCCCATATCTCAGGCCCTTCACACTGCTCGACATACTCCCAAAATGCGCATCCGCTATCCTGGCACCAATGGATGATCTCCTCCATCGTGTTGAGGTCGTAGAGCTCAGGCCCCCCCTGCACACTGCCCTCACCCTCAGAGAGCGCCCCGCCGCCTACACTATAGACCGTCCATGGATCATAGGGCTTCCCTGCCTCGTCGAGGCAGACGTATTTCATGCCGTTAGGGTGGAACGGCAGGAATGTCTGCGGCTCCCATAGGATACGGGTGGGTGCCGCAGGCTGCAGCACATCTTCGATGGCCACGTCGGTCATGTGCCCTTTGCCCGTGGCGGCAAGGCTACCGTAGAGCGTGACTTCGAAGCCGCGCGCTTCGGGGTGGCGCTGCAGATAGAGCTGAGCAGCGGTCTGCGGACCCATCGTGTGCGACGACGAGGGGCCGATGCCGATGCGGTAGAGTTCGCGCAGGGATCTCATAGGTAGAGTTAGGATGGTTCAATGGTTAATTGGCTGCAAATGTACAACAATAAATTTGAAATGGAAAAAGAAAAGGTAAAAATGAACCGAAAATGATAAAAAAGTAAATCGTCAAATCGTTAAATCGTAAAAATATCGTTACCTTTGCATCGTAAACATGAGCATCATCCGTGGAGATAAAGGATTTGCAGGCTTTGTTTGCGCGTCATCCCAAGGTGAAAGCGCTGGCAAAGGCCCTCGCTAACGAGAAGAAGCACACGGTGAGCGTGGCGGGCTTGCAAGCAAGTTCTGCGGCGCTGGCCTTTGCGTCGTTGCCGGACATGGGCCGTCCCCTCCTCTTCATCCTCGATGACATGGAGGAGGCTGGCTATTTCTACCACGACCTCGTGCAGATTCTCGGCGAGCAGCAGGTACTCTTCTTCCCCTCCTCCTACCGTAGAGCCGTGAAGTTCGGTCAGCGTGATGCTGCGAATGAGATCCTGAGGACGGAAGTGATTGCAAGGACCCTCTCCCCGCTCCCCCGTGAGGGGGAGAGCCTCACTGCGTTCGAGAACTGCGCGCCAGCAGTCACCCCTCCATTACGGGAGGGGTCGGGGGTGGGTCTTTTTATTGTCACCTACCCCGAAGCCATTGCGGAGCGCGTGGTGTCCAAGAAAACGTTGGATGACAGGACGCTGCAGCTGCGCGTAGGCGAACAGGTGGATCTCTCGTTTGTGGAGCAGACGCTGTTGGCCTTCGGCTTCCAACGGACCGACTACGTCTATGAGCCCGGACAGTTTGCCGTGCGCGGCTCCTTGGTAGATGTCTTCTCCTTCAGCTCTGAGTTCCCTTACCGCATTGATTTCTTCGGCAACGAAGTGGATAGCATCCGCACCTTCGAGGTTGAGAGTCAGCTCTCTCGCGGTCAGCAGGAGATGATCTCTCTGGTGCCGGACCTCAGCGAGGAATGCGAGGAGCGTGTACCCCTCGCCACTCTTCTTCCCGAGAACACCCTCGTCGTCACGAAGGACATCACCTTTGTCGCCGAGCGTATCGGTCAGATCTGGGAGGAAGGGTTTTCAAAACAAGCAGAAATAAGCCGAAACATTTCAGACAGCCCGGACCCTCTCCCCGCTCCCCCTTGTAGGGGGAGTGTGGTCACCTCTGCTACCAGTGTTTTCGATAAAGAACTCTTGTTGATAGATGCACAATCATTCGAAAAAGGATTCTCCGCTTTCCGTCGCATAGAGTTGTCACCCGCTCAAGAACATTCTACTCCCCTCCCTACAAGGGAGGGGCAGGAGGGTGGGTCTGCTGGGTCTGCTCTCTCTTTCTCCATTACCCCCCAACCTCTCTTCCACAAGAATTTCGACCTTGTCACCCAGTCTTTTGAGGAATATATAGCACAGGGCTACACCATATATATATTAGCGGACTCCCAGAAGCAGAATGACCGCCTAAAGGAAATCTTTGTGAACTCGAATATTTCCTTTACCCCCGTCTCCAAGACCCTCCATGCAGGCTTTGCCGACAACGACCTGAAGGTGTGCGTGTTCACCGACCACCAGATCTTCGACCGCTTCCATAAGTACAACTTGCGCAGCGACCGTGCCCGTAGTGGCAAGGTGGCGCTGTCGTTGAAGGAACTGCAGGAGTTCGAGATTGGCGACTATGTCGTTCATGTAGATCACGGCATCGGTCGCTTCGGTGGTCTCGTTCGCGTGCCCGCGAACCAATCACCCCTCCCTCACGGGGGAGGGGCTGGGGGAGAGGCCGTTCTTCAGGAGATGATCAAGATCACCTACGACCACGACGATGTCGTCTATGTCTCCATCCACGCCTTGCACAAGGTGTCGAAGTATAAGGGCAAAGAGGGTGAACCGCCCCGCATCAGTCGTCTGGGCACAGGGGCCTGGGAGCGCATGAAGGAGCGCACGAAAGCCAAGATCAAGGACATCGCCCGCGACCTCATACAGCTCTACAGCCGTCGCCGCGAGGAGAAGGGCTTCAAGTTCAGTCCCGACACCTATCTTCAGCATGAACTGGAGGCCAGCTTCCTCTATGAGGACACCCCCGACCAGCTCAAGGCCACCAACGACGTGAAGGCGGACATGGAACGCTCGCGCCCCATGGACCGCCTCGTCTGTGGTGACGTGGGCTTCGGCAAGACCGAGGTGGCCGTACGTGCCGCCTTCAAGGCCGCCGTCGATGGCAAACAGGTGGCTGTGATGGTGCCCACGACGGTGCTGGCCTACCAGCACTACCACACCTTCTCCGAGCGTCTCAAGGACCTCCCCGTGCGCGTTGATTACCTCACTCGTGCCCGAACGTCCAAGCAGACCAAGGAGATCCTTGCCGACCTCGAGGCGGGCAAGATAGATATCCTCGTAGGAACACATAAGCTCATAGGTAAAAGCGTGAAGTTCAAGGACCTCGGCCTGCTCATCATCGATGAGGAACAGAAGTTCGGTGTCGCCACCAAGGAGCGGCTGCGCCAGATGAAGGTCAACGTAGATACCCTCACGCTCACGGCCACACCCATCCCCCGCACCCTGCAGTTCTCGCTCATGGGCGCCCGTGACCTCAGCGTCATCCAGACGCCGCCCCCCAACCGCTATCCCATCCAGACCGAGGTCCACACCTTCTCTCCCGAGGTCATCGCCGAGGCCATCGGTTTCGAGATGAGCCGCAACGGGCAGGTGTTCATCGTCAACAACCGCATCTCTGGCCTTCCTGAGCTGGAGGAACTGGTACATAAATATGTACCTGATGCGCGCGTGGCAGTGGGCCACGGCCAGATGCACCCCGAAGAGCTGGAGAACGTGATGATGGCCTTCGCGGCTTACGACTACGACGTCCTCATCTCCACCACCATCATCGAGAGCGGTCTCGACATCCCCAATGCCAACACCATCATCATCTGCGGTGCCCATAACTTCGGCCTCGCCGACCTTCATCAGATGCGCGGCAGGGTGGGGCGCTCGAACAAGAAAGCCTTCTGCTACCTGCTCGCGCCACCCCTGGGGGCACTGCCCACGGAGTCGCGCCGTCGCCTGCAGGCCATCGAGAACTTCTCTGACCTCGGCAGCGGCATCCACATTGCCATGCAGGACTTGGATATCCGCGGTGCGGGTAACCTGCTGGGTGCCGAGCAGAGCGGCTTCATCGCCGACCTCGGCTATGAGACCTATCAGAAGATTCTCTCCGAGGCTGTCAAGGAGCTGAAGAACGACGAGTTCAAGGAACTCTACGCGCAGCAGGTGGCTTCCGGCGAACTCACCAGCGGCGAGGCCTTCGTGGACGAGTGTCAGCTGGAGAGCGATATGCTCATGTCCTTCCCCGACTCCTATGTGCCGGGCAGCACTGAGCGGATGCTCCTCTACCGCGAGTTGGACGGTCTTGAGAGCGACGAGGCTGTGGAGGCCTTCCGCAAACGTCTCATCGACCGCTTCGGTCCTATCCCCGAGGAGGGCGAGGAACTCATCCGTGTTGTCAAGTTGCGCCGCTTAGGCAAGTACTTCGGTGCGGAGCGCGTGATGCTGAAGAATGGGCGCCTGCGCCTCTACTTCGTCAAGGACGACGACTCCCCCTTCTTCCAGTCCCCCGCCTTCGGACAGTGCATCTCCTACTACTCCCTCCATGCTGCCGACTGTCAGCTTGACGAGGTCAAGGGGCGCCGCTCGATGCTCATCCGAGGGGCGGACAGCGTAAAAAAAGCCTGCACCATCTTAGAAGAGATGCAGGCGATGCAAGCGTAATGCTTTGGGGTTAGCGGACGAACACTTTCTGTGCGTCCCCGTCCGCTTTGCGGATGATGTTGACGCCTCGACGGGGTGCCGTGAGCGTGCGGCCGTCTGGGGAGTAGAAGGCTGAGGGTCGAGGGTTGAGGGTTGAGGGTTGGGCGTTGTCAACCTCCACGGACTCGATGGCATCGGGAATTTTCGTGAGGCGGGAGAGGTGGAAGTCATCGGCCTCAAACCAGCCGTTGGATTCTGCACCTACGATGATGCTGCCACCCGTATGGTAACCGATGATGCTGAGATAGTGTCCGCGTGAACGGTCGGTCTGCGGGCCCGTGGACTCACGGTAGTCGCCGAAGCGGAGCGTGACAGCGTTGTTGGCATCGGTGGCCACGACGCCCGTGAAGAGATACCAGCCCGCAGGGAGCGCCAGCGTCTGATGGCAGTAGAAGCCATTGGCGGGAGTGCCGCCCCACGTGTTGAAAATATAGTTGCCGTCGTGGGGCGTGAAATTGCGGATGGCAGCGCCTTCTCCATCTTCTGTGACGCTTGAGATGAAAGCCTCGGTGGCATCCGTGGCTACAGTCCAGCCACTGACATCACCCGTCTGCAGGCGTACACCCTCCTCGAACGAGGGGTTCTTGAGGCGGTACGTGTTGTCATCAATCCGATAGTTTTCTTGCATGTACCGGTTCAGCTCGGACTGAAAATTCTCCATGCGGGCTACGATGTCGCTGCCTGTAGCCACATGCTCCGTGAGCAGCAGCGGCAGCTGGCTGCGGAAGGGCTCAGGGAGCGAGGTCGTCGCCGTCAAGGGCATCAGGCGGTTGTAGAGCGCAGCGTAGGCCTGATAGGTCGCATCATAGGCATCGCTCCAGTAGGAAGCGGGGTCGTAGAGCGGATTCTTGGTGGCGGTGAACTTAGCCACGACGGGGTAGTGGTCGGCCAGAGGCTCCCCGCTCTCGTCGTTGAAGTCGGTATCCACGATGAAGGAGTTCAGCGAGAGTTGCTTGC
This sequence comes from uncultured Prevotellaceae bacterium, assembly GCA_900316355.1. Classification (GTDB taxonomy): domain Bacteria; phylum Bacteroidota; class Bacteroidia; order Bacteroidales; family Bacteroidaceae; genus Physcousia. Next base: position 52,037 of record ONCQ01000007.1, read on the forward strand.
CGTACTTCGGGTTGATATAGAATATCTTATCCACGATCTCGCCCTGCACATAGCCCAGGGTGTTGACCATCAAGGCGTTGCTACCGTAGGCGGGATAGGTGTTCTGCTTGCATCTCTCCACCCAGCAGTCCTTGATAGTGTAGCGAGGGTCGGCATTGATGACATCGATGAAGAGCGTCTTCAGCTGGTCACGCGTGTAGCGGCAGTTGGTGTCGCCCATGACAATCTTAGGACGCAGACTGGGGTTGATGCGCAGGATGTCGTCGGCCAGCTGGCGCAGCTGTGACTCGCGGGCAGCGATGTCGCCGCCGCTGACCTCCGCATCCATGTGCAGGATATAGACATCCACCAGCACATCATCGCCGAAGTCGGCCATATAGTAGCGGAACCCTTTCTTGATGAGGCCGTCGGCACCGCTGTCCGAATAGCCGTTGTGATCCCACCATGCCGTCCACGACTCATACTTTGCCTCCACGGCGTTCCTGCGCCAGTAGAAGTTCAGACCATCGGTGTCGAAGAGGGGATTCTTGGCGATATAATTGGCGATGGCGGATATGCTGGCAGAGATCTTGCCGCGGTGGGTGCCGGAGGCATATACGCTGCCTATCTGCTCCATGATTTGGCTGTCGTAGTTGAAGTCCTCGCTGACGCCTATCAGGTCGTAGCCCTTACCAACCAGTTTCTGGCCGATGGCGGTGGCGCCGGCAGCTTCCTTGGCATCAGGGTTCAGGTCCACGGTGTAGATGCCTGCAATCTTCACGTTCTTGGGCATACCATCGACATTCATGGCGGCCACGGTGAAAGTCTTGACCTGTGCCGCAGCGCTGAGGCTTAGCGCACAGAGAGTGATGAGGGTGATGAGTTGACGTGTCATGATGTTTGTGATAGGTTTAGCGGGTGATATCAATGGGGAAACCGTCGCCGTCGGCAGAGGGCTCTGCTGTGGGGAGACTGTCGTCGGGGAGCTCCGTGGCTTCGGCCTCACGGGCCTCGGCCATCGCTGCCTCGCGGGCCAGTTCGGCATCATAGAGGCGACGGTAGCGGTAGAAACGGAAACCGAAGATGAACTCGATGACGCCGTAGAAGATATAGGCGCTGCCCAGGATGAGGAAGGGTATCGACGCGGCCTCAATGGGGCGCAGCAGAATGAAGATGCCGGTGGCGATGATGAGCAGCGGCATCACAAACAACGACCACGTCAGCGGCGCAAAGTGGCGGTTGCTGATGAGGCTGACAATCTGTCCGATACCCACGAGGCACAACAGCACACCCAGCACATACATCAGGATGTTCACAAACTGCAGGGGCAACAGCAACAGCAGTACGCCCAGCGCCATGCTGCCTAACCCCACGATGGGGAATACCGGACGGAAACCGGTGGCGCGAGCCTTGGTGGTGAAGTAGCCGATGAAGGCGATGAGGCCTGAGAGGGTGAACAGGCCGCCGATAATCTGTACTATCAGCACCGTCATTTCTGTGGGATTGCTGACAAGCAGGATGCCTACAAGCAGGGCGCAGAGCGAACGAAAGATGGCACGGGTGAGCATATATGAAAATGAAAAGTGATAGAGTTAAAAGTGAAAAATGTTAATTTGGGGCAAAAGTACACATTAATTTATATTTATGGGCAGAAAAGGGGGAAAAAGTGAGGGAAAACGTAAAAAACACTCAATGGAGAGCCAATTTTTCACTTTTCATTTTCCATTTTTCACTTAAATCCGTACCTTTGCACCGCAAAAGCGACAACAAGACGTGAAAATCAAGGAAATTATCGCTGCCCTTGAACGATTCGCGCCTCTGCCCTTACAGGAAGACTATGATAATGCCGGCCTGCAATGCGGATTGACAGAGACGGAGGTTTCAGGGGCATTATTGTGTCTGGATGTGACCGAGGAGGTGCTTCGTGAAGCCATCGACTTGGGTTGCAACCTCATCGTGAGCCATCATCCGCTGCTCTTCCGCGGCGTGAAGCAGGTGACGGACTCGACACTTGTGCAGCGCTGTCTGCGCATGGCCATCCAGAACGACCTCTGCATCTATTCCGCCCACACCAACCTCGACAATGCCGAGGACGGCGTGAACTTCAAGATGGCCGAGAAACTCGGACTCATCGACGTGCAGCTGCTGTCGCCACGCGCTGTCAGCGTAGGTGCACGGCAGGTGAAAGGCGGCAGCGGTGTCATCGGCTACCTTCCCGAGGGCGAGGACTCGCTCGCCTTCCTGCAACGCGTTAAGCAGGCCTTCAAGGTAGAGGCTCTGCAGCACAACCAGCTGTTGGCACGCCCCATACAGAGTGTCGTCATCTGTGGCGGCGCGGGTGACTTCGTCCTGGACGAGGCCCTGTCGGCCGATGCCGACGCCTTCCTCACCGGCGAGATGCACTACCATGTGTGGTTCGGCCACGAACAGGAGCTGCAGATAGCGGTGCTCGGACACTACGAAAGCGAACAGTTCACCCGCGAGATATTCCGCACCGTCATCGAGGAGGTGGCTCCCCAGCTGCCAGTCTATGACACGGAAGTGATGACGAACCCAATCAAAATCTTATAATCTTTAAACTTTAAACTATAAATATAATGGCAAGAGAAAAGAAAGATCCGCAGGATCTCAGTATTGAAGAGAAACTGAAGAACCTGTACCAGCTCCAGACGATGCTCTCGGAGATTGACAAGATCAAAACCCTCCGTGGTGAACTGCCCCTGGAGGTGCAGGACCTCGAGGATGAAATCGAAGGCCTCACCACTCGCATCGAGAAGATCCAGGGTGAGATTGCCACCTTGCAGGACGAGGTGGCACGCCGTCGTGTAGGAATGCAGGACAACAACGCCAACATCGAGCGCTACACCAGCCAGCTGGACAATGTGCGTAACAACCGCGAGTACGAGAACCTGACCAAGGAAATCGAGTACCTGCAGCTGGACAACCAACTCAACGAGAAGAAGATCCGCGAGGCCAACACCTCCATCGAGAACAAGCAGGAGGAGATCCGTCGCTGCTCTGACAATGTCACAGAGCGCCGTACTGACCTCGACATCAAGAAGAGCGAGCTCGATGAGATTATCTCCGAGACACGTGCCGAGGAGGAGAAGCTGCGCGAGAAGAGCAAGAGCCTCGAGGCCACCATCGAGCCCCGTCTGCTCAGCGCCTTCAAGCGCATCCGCAAGAACTCACGCAACGGCCTTGGCGTCGTCTATGTGCAGCGTGATGCCTGTGGCGGCTGCTTCAACAAGATTCCGCCCCAGCGCCAACTCGACATCCGCATGCGCAAGAAAATTATCGTCTGCGAGTACTGCGGACGCATCATGATAGACCCCGAACTCGCCGGCGTGCAGGTGCAGAAACCCGCAGAGGAGAAGCCCAAGCGTCGCAGCCGCAAGAAGGCAGAGGATTAAGTCCTATCTATAAAGAGTTTGTGCTACCCTCTATAGAGACTACGCGAGGTCTCTATAGAGGGTACGCTTAGTCTCTATAGAGGGGTGAAAGCCGTATATGCATTGAGCACAACAAGACAATTTGGAAAAAATAAAGACAAAAACGCAAAAACTTTAAACTTGAAACCTGAAAATTGAAACTTTTTTCGTACCTTTGCGCCCGACTTTCTAAACAACATAAAGTCTAACGTTATCAAACATTCCATTTTTATTTAATTAACCCTATGTCAAACTTAACAAACATTCAGCCCCTCGAGGACTTCGATTGGGAAGGTTACGAGAAGGGCGCCGCTCAGACTGAGCAAAGCCGCGATGATCAGGCTGCGGCCTACGAAAAGAGCCTGACAGGCGTTGCTGATCACGATGTCGTAGAAGGTACGGTCATCAGCATCAACAAGCGCGAGGTGGTGGTGAACATCGGCTACAAGAGCGATGGTATCATCTCTGCCGCTGAATTCCGCTACAACCCCGACCTGAAGGTGGGTGACAAAGTGGAGGTTTACATTGAGAACCAGGAAGACAAGAAAGGTCAGCTTATCCTCTCTCACAAGAAGGCACGCGCAGCGAAGAGCTGGGATCGCGTCAATGCCGCTCTCGAGAACGAGGAGATTATCAAGGGCTTTATCAAGTGCCGCACGAAGGGTGGTATGATTGTCGATGTCTTCGGCGTAGAGGCTTTCCTGCCCGGCAGCCAGATTGACGTGAAGCCCATCCGCGACTACGATGTGTTCGTGGGCAAGACCATGGAGTTCAAGATCGTGAAGATCAACCAGGACTACCGCAATGTCGTTGTCAGCCACAAGGCACTCATCGAGGCCGAGCTCGAACAGCAGAAGAAGGAGATCATTTCCAAGCTGGAGAAGGGTCAGGTGCTCGAGGGTACCGTCAAGAACATCACCTCCTACGGTGTCTTCATCGACCTGGGTGGCGTGGATGGTCTCGTACACATCACAGACCTCAGCTGGGGCCGCGTCAGCGATCCGCATGAGGTGGTGGAACTCGACCAGAAGCTCAACGTGGTTATCCTCGACTTCGACGAGGAGAAGAAGCGCATCGCTCTCGGTCTGAAGCAGCTCACCCCGCATCCCTGGGATGCTCTCGATCCCAACCTCAAGGTTGGCGACAAGGTGAAGGGTAAGGTTGTCGTGATGGCTGACTACGGCGCATTCATCGAGGTAGCTCCCGGCGTGGAGGGCCTTATCCACGTCAGCGAGATGTCTTGGAGCCAGCACCTGCGCAGCGCTCAGGACTTCATGAAGGTGGGCGACGAGGTAGAAGCCGTCATCCTGACCCTCGACCGCGAGGAGCGCAAGATGTCTCTCGGCATCAAGCAGCTGAAGGAAGATCCCTGGGAGAGCATCGAAGTGAAGTACCCCGTTGGCAGCAAGCACACCGCTCGCGTACGTAACTTTACTAACTTCGGTGTCTTCGTAGAGCTCGAGGAAGGCGTGGATGGCCTCATTCACATCAGCGACCTCAGCTGGACGAAGAAGGTGAAGCACCCCAGCGAGTTCACCAAGATTGGCGATGAGATTGAGGTCGTCGTCCTGGAAATCGACAAGGAGAATCGTCGTCTCAGCCTCGGCCACAAGCAGCTGGAAGAGAATCCTTGGGATGTCTTTGAGACCGTATTCACACGCGACAGCGTGCACGAGGGCACCATCACAGAGTTGCTCGACAAGGGTGCTGTCATCCAGCTCGAGTACGGCGTGGAAGGCTTCGCTACTCCCAAGCACCTCGTGAAGGAGGACGGCAGCCAGGCTCAGCAGGGCGAGAAGCTGCAGTTCAAGGTTATCGAGTTCAACAAGGAGAGCAAGCGCATCATCCTCAGCCACAGCCGCATCTTCGAAGATGCCGCTCGTACCGAGCAGCGTGAGGCTCGCAAGGCTGAGCGTGCTGCCACCAAGCGCCCCGCTAAGGAAGCACAGCCCGCTATCCAGAACCAGGCCGCCAGCACCACACTCGGTGATATCGACGCACTGGCTGAGCTGAAGGCTAAGCTGGAAAAGGGCGAATAAGCTAACGCACTACCATCTTTCTCCCGCGGCTGACATAAATGCCGCGGGGCAAAGATTTCACTTTATCGATGCGACGACCAGAGATGTCATAGATGTCAACGGTGGTCGCATCGCTGTTTTCTGCCGGTAGGCTGTCGATGTGCGTGGTGCGGCCCCATTCATCGGTAAAGGCAGAGTGCATCTTTACTCCGTAGGCACCTGTGGGGGCTGTGATGTAGGCTGTGAAGGCGTTGAGGGTCGCCGTGCTGCTGCCGCGCATCAGTGCGCCGGCTCCATTCACGATGCCCAGGAGCCCGCTCATGGGGAAGGCGGCGGAGAAGTTGGAGGTCATCGTCCAGTCCTCATAGCTGCTGCCATCGGGTGCCGCTGCAGCGCTGTAACCTTTCTGGGCGGCGAGCGTCTGGGGCGTAGCAGTGGGGAGCTCGATGTCCGTCCACGAGGGGTCGGCAAGTGTCTCACCAAGGTGTAGGATATAAGGCTCACAGGCGTTGATGTGGCCGCTGGCAATCTTCTCGAAGAACAGCGTGTAGCCGTCGTGAGGGTTGTAGGTCACGCTGGCGAGCTGTGCCACCCAGTCATCTTCGGAGCTACGGCCCGTGAGGGTTTCCACGGTGGTGGCGAAGGGTAGTGCTATGGTGTTGTAGCCTGCGGCGAAGGTGCGATGCAGCGTCACGCGTTCATAGTGGTCTGCATCATAGCCGTTGGCAGCGGGCTCCAGGGTGACCGTATTGGGCTTCTCCTCGAAGACTGCGTAGTAGGTAACAACGGTGGGGCTGCCGGAACTCTCGGAATCGTAGGTGTAGCTTGGAGCTTGGAACTCGGCATCGGTGCTGACATAGTTGGCATCGCTGAGGTTACGCTTCCAGCCTACGAAGGCGTAGCGCTGTGCGGCTACGGCGCGGTAGTAGGCTGTAGCGGTGGCATTGGCGGCGGTGGTGACACCGCTGTTGGTGGTAGCGTTGGAGTTGGTGGCATCGTCAAAGGAGGTGAAGCTGACGTAGGCGGAGCCGCCTGCGGTGGCAGAGGCGGTGGCACGTGTGTAGTAGGTCGTCTGCCCTACGCCCTTGACCGCGAAGGTGACGCTCTTGCCATTCATTGTGAGAGTGACAGTGCCGCTGTGTGCACCGGCGCGGGTGGGGGTGAAGGTCACGGGAATCTGCTGCCCTTCGCCAGTGGCCCCTACGGTCGTGGCAGTGATGGTGAAGTTGCCATCCGTGCAGCTGCCTGTGACCTGTTGGTTGTAAGTGGTGTTGTTGTAGTTGATGGCGGCGTTGAGTGTGGTGCTCTTGCGATTCGTCACCGTCCCGAAGTCCAGTTCCGTGGTGCTGGTGGAGAGGGTGGTGGCGCGGGTGACTTTTACGTCCTTGTAATATTTTTTGAGTGTGGCACCCGTCTTGGTGAGGAAACGGATATGGGTGACATCTGTCCCAATGGAATATGTGAACGTCTTATAGCTTGATGTGAGCGACGAGTTAATATAGTCCAACTGCGACCAGCTACTTCCTCCATCCTTGGAGGTCTCCACATAAAGACCATTTATACCCCAGCTGGCTTTCTTGGCCTGGAAGGTCAACGTGGCACCGGGACCTGATAGCGCTAGGGCGGGGCCCGTGGCAATCGTGTTCAGCGTCTCTTCTTTGGCATGTTCCAGCACATAGCTCGTGGTCTCTCCCCATGCCAGAGAGCGTAGGGGCATGAGGCTTATGATCAGAAAGAGGATGGTATGTAGTGTCCTTTGTTTCATTGTCTTAATCGAATTGTCCATCGTGGGTGTCGTTGGCCACAGGGATGATGATACCAGTGGCGGGATGTGCCTTCAAGGTGATGGTGGTGTTGTAGCCTGCGCGGATGTCAATATAGCCTGTGGCAGGCGTCAGTCCCGTGGCATGGCTGCCAGCCTTTGCGGCGGCCGTGATGGAGTAGGCGAGGGCTCCGCTGGCAGGGATGATGAAGTAGCAGGCCTCTTCGGTGCTGCTGAGGGTGATGCTGCGGTCGCCGTCGGAGAGCGTCAGCACAGGTGCCTCGTAGAGGGCGGTGAAGCTCTCGTCGATAGCCATCATCAGGCGTGCGTTGCGAGGTTTTCCGAGGGCGATGCTCACGGGAGTCGTCTCGTTGACCGTGATGGTGAACGGTTCCGAGGTACCCCGATACCAGGGGCTGCCATGCTCATGGTTTGCTGCCTCGCGGTTGTCGGCGGTCAGGGTGTAGGTGCCGGCATTCACCTTGGCGGTGCCGTCGGCGGCTACGTCGAGTACGAGGTCGTGGATGGTGGCGCCGCTGATGGTGGTGCCGTTGAGCGTGAACACATATTTTGAGAGGTCGGCGACTGCGCTTTCTGCACGCGTGGGGTAAAGGTCCGTGAACAGACCTGCCTGCGCCATCGTGAGTTGGAGTTGCCCTTTGACACCGGCACCGTCGATGTCGATGACTGCCTCGTCATCACCTTCGTAGGCATCATCACAGGTAAGGCTGACGCTGACACCGCCACTGATGTCTGATTTGATGCGCAGTGTGGAAACCGTTGCGGCTGCGCCGAGTGTCAGCTGCTGTGCCGCGGTAGTCTTGGTCTCGCCTGCGATGGTGTAGGTGATGGTGTAGGTCAGCGTTGTCAGTGGCGGGAAGAACGCCTCGCGCGACAGTGTGCCGTCGGCATAGGCGAAGGTGAGTTGTTTGGGTGCGCTGATGGTGAAGGCATCGATGATGCCCGAGAAGGCGGTGTAGTCGAGGCGCAACTTGGCGTTCTGCGCCCTGCCGCAAGCGACGTGTACGTAAGCCGTACCGCCCGCGCTCACCTCGATGTCGCTGGCTGTGCCGGTGTGGTAGGCCTCGCCCCAACCGCCGGCAGCGGCATTGGCAGCATCGGCATCGGCATGGCTGCGTACGCTGATGGTGTAGGTGCCCGGCTCGAAAGGTTGCGATGTCAGGGAGCTCCCGATTTGGTTGTCGTAGAGCGTGGTGCCGTCGGCCGTCACCACCGCGTACCAGTTGCTGATGTCTGCAACATCCTGCATGGCGCGCGTTGCGGCCACCTCGTCAGTCGCCACGCTCAGCGCGATATATCCCTTCCCGCCTCCGGGCGTGTTCTCCTCTTCCTGCTGGCAAGCCGTCAGGAGGAAGGCTACACATATTATATATATAATCTTTTTCATCTTGTTTATGTGGGTCTTTAATACAGCGTCACCTCTTTCACGATTTCCTCATACGTGTCATCATAGCTGATGCCGATGTTCAGCTTTGTGGGGTCGTCATCGCTCGCAAAGGAGTAGGTGACGTTATAGATGAGGCCCGCCTTGGGGTTCTCGTAGCTCTGTGTCTCCAGGTCATACGTCTCACCGTCGGTGTTCACCAGATGGAGCGTGAAGCGGAAACCGTTGCCGCTGGCGGGATCGAAGTAGGCTGTTTGTGAGGCCGTAATCGGACAGGTACGGCCGCCGCCAGAGACCGTAAACTCACACGTGGGGAACCAGCTGCTGAAGAGCGCCGGCACGCTGTAGGTGACGCCGTAGTTCACCATTGGCACCTGCACGTTGAGGTAGGTCACCCAGTCCTCCTGCACGCTGAAGGGCTCCCGCACCTCATAGATGGCACTGCCGAGGCCTCCGTTGCTGCTCTCCCATGTCTCTGCGTTCTCGCTGTAGGCGTGGAGGGTGTAGTTGGCCGGGATGAGGGAGAACTTGTCTGGCAGTGCTTCGCCTGCGGCATATTGATAGCCTCTATAGACATTGCCATCGGAGGCCAGTATCTCGATGGCGAGGTCGCTGTCTATGGCGTTGCGCGTCTTGACAACAGCCCGCGGCACGTCCTTGCAGCTGATGTCGCTAAGGATGAGTGTGCCTTCTGCATGAGGCCCTGACTGCTCATCGGTGCAGCATGTCAGCAGCGTTGCGAGCATCAGGAGGAGTGCTGTATATGTCTTGTTCATCTTTGTCATTGCCCGTATTTGAGTGTCAGGGAATAGATGTAGCTGCTTGTGCCGCCGGCACCGTAGCTGTTGTCGCAGGTCACCGTGGTGATGTCGCTGTTGGCGGCGAAGGTGTTCGTGGTGCCGTTGTGCGGGTTGTCGGTGCCCACGAGGAAGGTGCCGCCGCTCTCCTTGATGGAGAGGATTACCTGGCTGCCTGCGGTGATGGAGAACGTGGTGCCCACGGTGGCGCAGTGCAGGTTCACGCTGTAGTTGGCGCAGTACTTGGTGGTCTTGGGGATGAAGACAGAGCTGCTGGTGGTGATGCTCTGACCGCCCGCGGAGTAATTGCCCAGCTGCACTGCGTCGGCGTTCCATGACACCTTGCCGTCCTCGCTCCATTCTGAGTGGGAACTGAGGTTCATGCTGTAGGGCAGTCCTGTGATGCGCACCTGCTTGCTGCCTGTCACCGTCTGACCTGCGAAGGTGCCGGTGACCGTGAAGGTATAAGGGGTGCCGCTGACGGGTACGCCCGCGATGTCGGCGAAGGTCATGCTCGGTGAGGCGGCCTGCGCGGTGAACGTCTGGCTGCCGATGCTGTAGCGGAAGGTCTTGGTGTAGTTGGCGTTGCGCAGCAGACTCTCGTCGATGTTCCAGCGTGCGGAGGGATGGTAGAGCGTCAGACGCTCACAGGCGTTGGCGCCATCGACATCGCCGGCTTCATAGCGCGAGTGAGCGGTGTAGGCATCGGCCTCCAGTGTCAAGGCTGCTGCCGGCACCGTAAATGTCGTTGTCTTGCTGAAGTTGAAGGCTTTACCCTGGCGGCTGTAGTAGCGGTAGGTGGCGACATACTCGCCGGGGGGCAGGTAGGGCCATTCGTTTTCTGAGAGATAAGACGAACTCAAGGCTCCGCTGCCAGTGAGTGTGCGGACGACATTTCCCGTGGCTGTGCCCTGATGGATGCGTGCTTCCCAGGTGGCATCGGGGAACGAGGCATCAATGCTCACATCGGTGCCCATGAGTTTTCCGTCGATATACTTGTGTTCGGTGTGCACCACGGGCTTGGGCAGCCAGTTGTAGGAGATCTTGTCATCGATGCCCACGTGTTCCAGTTCACCCTTCACGACGGTGACCACAGCGCTCTCGGCATTGGGCTCCAGAGCCAGCGTCAGGATGACATGGTCGGCGGCGGCGAGGGTGTATGACAGCTCGTCGGGCAACTGTATCGGCATCGTGACCTGCTGCTTCAGCGCTTTGTGGTAGCCGCTGAATGTCAGCGCTATCGTGCTACCCGCGCGTACATAGACGCTCTTGTGCGGGAGGTCGCCGCTGATGCGCGCGGCATCGTCGCCGATGATGACGTTCACGCCGTAGTTGTCGTAGAAACGGCTGAAGCGTGCGGTCTCCTCATCGCTCTCACCGAAGACTGCACTCACCAGCGCATTGGCAACGCTCACGGGCAGATGCACCGAAGTGGGTTCTGACAGTGAGGTGACCGTGGCGGTGGTGCTGCCGCTGTAGTAGGGCGTGTCAAGACCGATCTTCGGGTTGCTGCCGTAGGTGGCGGTGATGGTGTATGAGTCAGGTGCCACGGGGATGCGGTCCTCGGTGAAAGGTCCGTCATAGACCGTGATGCCGTTGCTCTCGCGCACCACCGTCAGGTGGAAGTCCTCGGGCGACGGCTTTCCCAGTTCTGCCGGTGTGCTGCGTGTCGTCTCCACCGTGGTGGAGATGCCGGACAGAGACAGCTGTAGAGCGCCATAACCTTCGCCGGGCACCCATTCATCGGTCTCCGTACAGCCGCATAGCAGCAGGGCTGTCGCCAGCATAAGAAGATGATATATATGTTTAATAGATGAGTTTGAAATCATCGATTTTCAAGAGTGACGACTCACCGCCCGTGAAGTAGTCGCCGTACTTCGACGACGATGCCACGACGATGATATATTTCGGTTTCCGCTCGTTGCGGTACTTGATTTCTATAGTCTCGTGCTGCCATGCGCTGACATCCTTGCCGCAGGTCATCTGGCCGTAGCCAATCAGATGGTCGTTGTTCAGGTCGAGGAGATGCAGCTCGCTGGGGCGCGTCTTGATGAGATAGGGGCTTTCCTTGCCCTTGTAGGTGGTGGGCTCCCAGTCGCCGAGGGCGATATAGACGTTGCAGGAATCGGGACGCCCCTTCAGCCCTTCGTAGAGCTGACGTGTGATATATGCTCCCCAGGCATTCTGCCATTCGCCACCCGTGCGGGTGATGGTGGAGCTCTTGTATTGGAAGTCGAAAGTCATGCGCTGTGGGCGCGAGGTGAACGGTCGCCCGAAGGAGAGCACGCCGTTGGAACCGTCGGTGGCCAGATAGCTGCCGGTGAAGATGTTGCCGGCGGCAAACTTGATGACGATGTACTTCGACTGCAGGCAGGCATAGCGACGGCCGTCTTCCTCGGCATAGGTGCTGTTGGAGGCGCCTACGGTGGTGGCACCGTGGTTGCCGGTGTCCCAGAACGGCTCTTCGCCTTCGCCCCACGGCAGGTATAGCGGACGCTTCTCATCGCCCTTGATCTGCCAGTTCTCGAAGCTGCTGTTCTTCAGCTGCTCGCCCACGAAGTAGAAGGGCTCACCCTCAAGTGTCTTGTCGCCGAACGTCACGCGGCAGTAGTATTGGATGTCGTTGTGCAGGGCATCGAAAGCAATCTCGTAGGAGGTGGAGGTGGGTAACTTGACCAGCTCCGGCGCTACCGTCGTCCAGGTCTCCTCACCCTCGGCTCTGTACTCGGCCGTGGGGATGATGCCGTTGGGACGTGTGCCGCTGAGCACCGTGAAGCCCTGCTCATTGGTAGCCACGTCCAAAGTGGGCTCAATGGTGCGCTCTGTGGTATAGACATAGACATCCCACGTGGTGGCTTGGCTTGCCCATGCGTACTGCACGCTGAAGCGTCGGTGCTGACGGAAATCCGAGTGCTCCTCAGCCGTGGGGTCGGGAGTCACCCGCCCGTGTGTGCCGCCCAGCGAGAACTTGTTCACTTTGAGGTGGGAGAGGCTTTCGGTATTGGCCACATAGACGATGGCCACGTTCGTGGAGGCGTCGATGACGGCATTGCCCACTTGCCCCTCAATCTCTATCTCACGGTTGATGACCTGCTCCACATGCAGCGTCCACTCGTAGTCCTGCCATGTGCTGACCTTCACCGTGATGTCCTTGCTGCAGTCAGTCCGGAACGCTGTCCGTCCTGTTGTGCTGCCCGCTGTGGCGTTTTCTCCGTCGGCGTTGTCCTGCCTTTGGGCATAGGTGGCGGAGGCGGCATAGCACTGCCCGTCGATGGTCACCGCAGCGTCGTTCGTCACCTCTACATGGGTGATGCGCAGATGGCGAATGTCCACCATGTCGTTGACATATAGGTGGATGGTGCGTTTCTTGTTGTCAATCTCAGCCGTGCCTTCGCCTTCACCGCTGGCATCACACAGCCCTTCCACCGTGAACGCCGTGATGTCCGGCACGATGGTGGGGTAGGGGATGTCATCCTCGATGCTGCAGCCTGCCAGGCAAATGGTGAGTGTCAGGCCCAGGCACACGATGAATCTGTCAACACTTTTGCAACGCATTGCTTACAGGTAGAATGTCATGCCGAGATTGATGCTCAGCAGGTTGATTTTGAAGTTAGCTCCTCCGGAGCGGCTCTTGCCCTCCTTGACCTTGTCCGTGGTCTGTTCTGTCCATTTGTACTGCAACCCCATCACTGACACAGAGCATTCCACGGCCATGAAGTTGGTGGTGAACGCGGTGAGGCCTGGGCAGAAGCCGAGCTGTATGCTGTTCACGGTCTCCATGGTGCCGCTGAACGTGTCGGGGTTCTCGATGCGTCCGATGGTGTTCTTGCCTTTGGAGTGGCTGTAGATGAGGTCCACCTCGCTGAAGAAACCAAAGATCTTGCTGCGTCCTAATCCTACGTAGTTACGCATGAAGACGCTGGCGTTGTAGGTGTGCTCCAGATAGTAGAGGTCAGAGAGGCTGATGTTGAAGTCCTCGCCCAGATTCAGGTCGAACTGCCCGAGATTGAAGTAGTAGCGGCTGTAGCTGAAGCGGCCGCCGACGCAGAGATTCTTGGCTACGAAGTAACCGAGGTAGGGGCTCACGGAGAAGGTGTACGCCTCCAGATCGATGTTGCGCAACACGAGGTAGTTGAGGTTGTCGTTGTCCCACGTGTTGTAGCCCACGGAACCGCCGAACATCCATTGTCCCTTGGGCACGAAGGTGGCCTTCAGGTCCTCACGCGGCACACGCTCTATCCTGCGGCCGCGCTTTTCCTGACGGTCCAGGTAGCGGTCGTAGAGCGTTTTCTTTGCACCTACATTCAAGCCTACATGAGGCAGCGTATCCACCGCTTCAATGTCGGTGGATGCAGCCTGTGCCTGCATCGTTGCAGCGACGGGCAGACACAGGGAGGTGAGGAGGAGCCTCCGCCACAGAGGGCGGAGGCTGATCAGGGTGCTCATCAATGGGTTACTCCTTAACAGTAGGTTGGTCGCCATAGACGAGTTCAAAGTCATCGAGGAACAGCTCACTATTGTCGGAGCCGTAGAAGTAGTCGCCGTACTTACACGTAGCGCCCATCACCAGGATGTAGGCAGGCTTGGCAGTCAGCGAGTGGTACTCAAGCGGGATGGTGAACTCCACCCATTGGTTGTTGTCGTTAGCGGTGAGGTCCAGCACGCCGTAGGCGATGATGCGCGGGTCGGTGTCCCAGTTGGGGAAGGTGCTCATGTCCTTGTTGTTGACGGCGAGCTGCTCGGTCATCAGGGCTACGCGGATGATACCTACGTCCTGAGAGCCGCTGGCGGGAGCGCCGACACCTGAGGGCTGGTCGCCACGGTTGATGGTGCCGGGGTTGTAGCATCGGAAGCCGTGGAGCGCGGTGGGTCGTGCCGTGAAAGGTACGCCCCAGTTGAGGCTGGCCGATGTGCCGCTGACCTTGCCGAACTGGCCGGTGTAGATACTGCCGGCAGCCAGCTTGATGACGGCGTAGGCTGCGTGCAGACGAGCCGACTTGCTGCCACCGTGTACGAAGCTGGTCTCAGGATAGGAGACCACATAGTTGAAGCTCGCGGAACCGGGGTTGGAGGTGTCCCAGTACTTGGTGTTGGCATCGATGTTCGGGCTGGAGTAGTTGCCTACGCTGTACCAGTCTTCGAAGCCACCGTTGTAGAGGGCTGTCTGTGCCTCGGTGGTGAAGGTGGTCTCCTGGCTGAGGGTCTCGTCGTCGCCGCCAAGGTTGTAAGCCAGGCGATAGACATAGGCTGTAGAGGGGTTGAGACCCTTGATTTGATAGCTGATGTCGTCGCCGGTGAGCGTGAGGGCTGAGGCGGCAACGGTTGTCCACTCGTTGGCATCGGCCGTCTTGTACTGCAGCGCCAGCTGGGTGGCATCGAAGTCGCTCTTCTTGCTCGTGATCTTGCCGTTGATGTAGGCGAAGGTGCTCCAGGCATTAGGCGTATAGGCTGCGAGGCTGGTGCCGCCTTTGCGCGGTACTTCGAAGTTGTATGTGTAGGTGTTCGTGTTGGGATCCACCATCACGGTCACACCACCCTGCTGTCCGTGAGGCGCCACGGTGTAGTTCAGGATGAAATGGTCGCGGGCGTTGACCTCGGTGAATTCCTTCGTCATGCTGTAGCCCTGTCCGCTCTTGTTGGTGACAGAGAGCGTAGCCGTCAGCTGCCCTACGGGGAAGAAGGCGGAGCCTTTGTCCTGACCCATCGTGAACACGCGAGGATTGACGTTGGCGGCGGCGGACTCAATGGTCGTAGAGGCGCGGGCAAAGCTCTCTTTGAACTCATTGGAGTAGTTCACGGTGACCTTCACATTGGCCTGTGTGCAGACGACCTTGGCGGTGGAGAGCGTCTTGGCTTTCACCGTCACAGAGGTCTCACCATAGTAGTAAGGGGCATTGAAGCCGGAGCCGCTGCCGTCCCAGTTGGCAGAGTGTGCCACGATGGTGTACTGGCCCGGACGCAGGATAATCTGTGCGCCGTTGAGGTTGGTGTCGTTGGCGAAATCATCGGTGCTCGCACAAATCTTGCCCGTGGCATCCTTCACCTCTACGTGCAGGGTCTTGGCGCTGTAGTCCGAAGGTGCTTCGGCGCGTGTCATCAGCGAGGCGTTGGTCTCTACGCCCAGCATGAGGTAACCCTCATTCTCGAGTACTTCGGTGTCGCTGGAGCAGGATGTCATGGCCAGTGCTACGGCGAACAGCGTGCAAAGGGAAAATATCTTTTTCATATCTTCTGATGTCTTAATGATGGTTTGCTAATTATTCGCGCACGGTGACGATGACTGTGCCGCTCTTTTCATTGCCGTTCATATCCTTGGCTGTGAGATGGAAGGTGTGGGTACCGCTCATGACATCCAAGAGAGGGAAGAAGTTGCCAATGGGGAATTCATACGAGGTATCGCCCTCGGCAGGTACAGACAGCGTCTGGCCAAGGCCGGCGAAGAAGCTGACGAGGTCGTTGTTGCCGACGACTTCGACACCTGCGCCCACGAAGTCAAGGCCATAGCCGGCGCCGACAGCCTCCAATGAGGCCACCATGTCTTCGCTGGATGACTCGGCCTTCACCATCAGGCTCTTGATGCCGTTAGTGGCTGCAATGTTCACATCGCCCAGGCTCTTATCCAGGGTGCTGCCTTCGCCCATGTTGAAGGTGATGGGGGCGGGCAGGCTGAGGGTGATGGCGTTGTCGTCGCCGGGAGTGGGATCATCGCCACTGCCGTCGTCGGGCTTCAGGTTGCCGTTGTCCACAATCTGCACGACAGCCTGCACCTCTTCGGCTGCGGTGTCGAAGACCTGCACGGTGATGCCGATGGTGATCTCGCCCGTCGTAGCTTCGGTCGGTGAGAAGTTGATGACGATGGCATCGCCGCCGGTGAACTTGCTGCTCTCACCATCGTAGCTCTCAGTAGCCTGCGACTTGGTGATAGTGTTGCTGGCCGTCACGGTGCCGTCCTTGTTCACACCGCGGAAGTTCACGGTGAGCTTATCGGCGCCATTGCCGAGGTCCCAGTAGAGGGCTGCGGGAGTGGTGCCCTGCTCGTTGCTGAAGGTGATGGCGTTGCTCGTGCCGTCATCGAAGGTGATGGTCCATGAGGTGAACAGGTCAATGAAGTCCTGATCATAGCCTACGGTGACCTTTGTGTTGGCCATCTTACAGGTGATGGTGGATTGCGTGGTCACGTCCTTGACAATCTCGGACACCTCAGTTCCTTTATAATAAGGTGTAGCCATGATGCGCTCCATGATGCCGGGCGTGTGGGCTTCGAGCGTGTATCTGCCCACGGGCAACTGAATGGCTTCAGGCATCTGGCTGACAGCCTCGTAGCTCTCGTATTTGCTGCCATCGGGGTTGTAGATGGTCACGGGGAAGTTTGTGACTTCGTAGCTCTGGTCGGCGCGTGTCTTCAGCGGTTCCATGGTTTCCACCGAGACTCTCAAAGCGCCGTTTCCATCGCCGCTTTCTGCCGTGGTGATATCCTCGTTCACGCAGCTGGCCGTCAGCAGTGCGACGGCGCTTGCGATAAAGATGTTATGTAGTTTCATCGTGAGTAGTATTTTTCGAGATTCTTGAATTCCTTGTTATTTATACCCATGTGGCAGGCACTTCGATGACATAGAGCTTATCGTTGGTGCTCTCGTCGATTTCGATGGTGATCTTGATGCCGCCCTCGGTGCTCTCGGTGTAGTTAGCCTTCACGTTGAGCAGCTTTGTCTGATTGCGCTCCAGCTTGAAACTGCCTGAGGCAGTGGCTGTTGTCTTCTTCTCACCATCCTGTATGGTGGCGTACTCATCCTTTGATGTGAGGTGGATGGTGTAGTTCACGGTCTCGCCATCTTCTGCGAGTGCAAGGTACAGGGGAGCTGTGTCGGTCATACCCCAATGGGCTGAATTGTTGCCCAAGGCGGCAGTGCCGGTGAAATCGACATCATAGACGTCACAGTAGGTGGACAGGCTGCTGTCGAAGGTCACGCGAATCTTACCGGCCGTGGGACTGCAGTTGATGGTCGTCTCAACGGTCTTACCCGCCTGAATGGTGAAGGTGCTTTGTCCCTTCATCATAAAGGCGTCGCGCGATGCTGCGCTCTCGGTGCCGTAGGTGGCGGTGATGTTGTAGGAACCGAGTTCCATCTCCATCGGCAGGCGCGTTTTCAACGTGGCATACGTGCCGGAGAACTTGACGTCGTTCTTGCTGTCAGTAATCGTCACGTTGTAGTTGTCGGTGTTCTTATAGGCGTTTTCATCCACTGCACGCGTGATGGTGGTGAAATCAACCCCAGAGGAGACGTTGAGCGTGAAATTGCCCGTCTGTCCTGCCTCTTGCTGTGTGGCCTGCTGGGCATCGTAGTCGATGTCCGAGACACAAGCTGTTAGCCATCCTGTCACACCCAGCGACAGGAACATGAGAAAGATGTTTTTCTTCATTGTAATTAGTAATTTATAATGTAGAATGTTGTCCTGAAGAAGAGAACGTGTGCTCATTTTTGCGCCGCAAAGGTAGGGCGTCAATTCGGTACTGAGGTGCAAAAATGGTGGAAATTGCATGGGAAAATTTGGTATTTTGCAGCTTTAACCAAAATTTCCGTCGCGCGCGTATATATTATTAAGGTGAAATATGTACCTTTGCAGGCAAATACAACGAAACTACATGATGCGAGATAGAATTCTTTCTGCCAGAAGGCTGCTGCTGGCAATGATAGTTGCGGTAGCATTCACAGTTGTGCAGGCGCAGACCTGTACGCCTACGGCGACATTCTCCTACACGGACGCCGAGGGTAACCCCGTCGAGGAGAAGAACACCACCTTCTCCGGTTCGGCACCGGTGACGGGGCATTTCGCTGCCGTTCCCTCGGAGCTGGGCAGTTATGTGGGCAACTACACATGGCACGTATATGCATCGGATAAGAACTGGAACGACTATATCATCACACGCTCCGGGGAGGAGTTTGAGTACACCTTCGTGCAGAGCGGTTC
The DNA here is from genome assembly GCA_900316355.1 of uncultured Prevotellaceae bacterium. GTDB lineage: Bacteria > Bacteroidota > Bacteroidia > Bacteroidales > Bacteroidaceae > Physcousia. The sequence goes on from ONCQ01000007.1 coordinate 70,399, forward strand.
GTATATCGTAGAACTTCGTGCCACCTTCACGGATCCCAATGGTCTGACGGTGGATTATCCTGAGGAGGGTACCGCACCGGCCACGTTCACTGTCACCGTCTCCGAGTCGAAGCTGGAGATGCCCAATGCCTTCTCGCCCAACGGCGACGGCAAGAACGACATCTACCGCGCCAAGCAGAGCTCCCTGCAGAGTATCGTGGAGTTCAAGGCCACCATCTTCAACCGCTGGGGACAGAAGCTCTACCAGTGGACAGACCCGCGTGGCGGATGGGATGGCCGGTACAACGGCAAGACGGTGAAGGATGGCGTCTATTTCGTGAATGTCGTGGCCAAGGGAGCCGACGGCGTGGAGTATAAAATCCGTAAGGATGTGAATGTGTTGACGCGCTACACGGAGAATGAAGGAGACACAGACAATTAGTGTTCGCGGCGCCCGCGTCCACAACCTGAAGAATGTGGATGTCGATATTCCGCGCAACAGCCTGACCGTCATCACGGGGCTCTCAGGCTCGGGTAAGTCATCGTTGGCCTTTGACACGTTGTTTGCCGAGGGCCAGCGCCGCTATATAGAGACCTTCTCGGCCTATGCCCGCAACTTCCTGGGCGGCATGGAGCGTCCGGATGTAGATAAGATATCGGGCCTCTCGCCTGTCATCAGCATCGAACAGAAGACCACCAACAAGAACCCGCGTTCCACCGTGGGCACCACCACGGAGATCTTCGACTTCCTGCGCCTCCTCTATGCCCGCGCAGGTGATGCCTTCTCATGGGAGACGGGTGAGCCGATGGTGAAATACACCGAGGAACAGATTGTGGACCTCATCTCACAGGACTATGCAGGGCACCGTGTGCTGCTGCTGGCACCCCTCGTGCGCAACCGCAAGGGTCATTACCGCGAACTCTTCGACAGCGTGCGTCGCAAGGGATTCCTGCGCGTGCGTGTGGATGGTGAACTCTTGGAGGTGGAGCAGGGAATGAAGGTGGACCGCTATGTCAACCACAGCATTGAGGTGGTCGTGGACCGTCTGGCCTTGGATGCGTCTGCCACGGCTGAAGCATCCAAAGCCAGGCTCAAGAAGAGTGTAGAGCTGTGCATGAAGATGGGCGAGGGGCTGATGATGGTGATGGATATGGAGACCAACACCGTGAAGCACTACAGCCGTCGCCTGATGTGCCCCACCACGGGCATGAGCTATGCCGACCCTGCCCCCCACAACTTCTCGTTCAACTCGCCGCAGGGCTGGTGTCCGCGCTGCAAAGGCCTCGGCTATGTCAACCTCATCGATGTCAACAAGGTCATCCCCGACCGCTCGCTGTCTGTCAAGGATGGCGGCATCGCCCCCCTTGGAAAAGCCAAGAACCAGATGATCTTCTGGCAGATGGAAGCACTGTTGGCGCGCTATGATGCGACAATGGATACGCCGCTGTCCGAGGTCCCCGATGAAGCCATCGATGAGATCTTCAACGGCTGCCCCGAGCGCCTGCGCATCCCGGCGGCTACCGCCCATACAAGCAATGACTATTACATCGAATACGACGGACTCGTCAAGTACATCCAGATGATGCAGGACAGCGAGGCCAGCGCCACCGCACAGAAATGGGCCGAGCAGTTCTCGAAGACTGACACCTGCCCGGACTGTCATGGCACCCGCCTCAATCGCGAGGCCCTTCATTTCCGCATCGCCGGCAAGAACATTGCCGAGTTGGCGGACATGGACATCAAGGACCTGCGGCAGTGGATTATCGCGCTGCATGAGGAATGTCTGGCTGGTGAGGGGCCTCTCCTCACGCCCCGTCAGCGTAAGATAGCGCCTGAGATTCTCAAGGAGATACGCGCACGCCTGCAGTTCCTCTTCGATGTGGGTCTGGACTATCTCAGCCTCTCGCGCACCAGCATGAGCCTCTCGGGTGGCGAGAGCCAGCGCATCCGACTGGCTACGCAGATAGGGGCCAAACTCGTCAACGTCCTCTATATCCTTGATGAACCCAGCATCGGGCTGCACCAGCGCGACAACCGCCGCCTGATCCACTCGCTGAAGGAGCTCCGCGACACGGGCAACACCGTCATCGTGGTGGAGCACGACGAGGAGATGATGCGCGAGGCAGATTACATCATCGACATGGGACCCTTCGCCGGCCGCAAGGGTGGCGAAGTGATGTTCCAGGGAACGTACGAGGAGTTGATAAGCCCCTCTCCCCGTTCCCTCCATGGGGCGGACGGCTCCTTAACCCGCGATTATTTAACAGGCGCTCGTGCCATCGAGGTTCCTGCCACCCGCCGTGTAGGCAACGGCAACAGCCTGCTGCTGAAGGGCGCTCGCGGCAACAACCTCCAGAATGTCGATGTCCGTTTCCCTCTGGGCACACTCATCTGCGTGACGGGCGTCTCGGGGTCGGGAAAGAGTTCGCTCATCAACGACACGCTCCAGCCCATCCTCTCACAACATTTCTATCACTCACTGCGCGACCCGTTGCCCTACGGCAGCATCGAGGGATTGGAGCATCTGGACAAGGTCGTGAGCGTGGATCAGAGCCCTATCGGGCGTACGCCTCGCTCCAATCCTGCCACCTACACAGGCGTCTTCTCCGACATCCGTGACCTCTTCGTGTCGTTGCCCGAAGCCCGCATCCGCGGCTACAAGGCCGGGCGCTTCTCGTTCAATGTGAAGGGTGGTCGCTGCGAGGCATGTGGCGGCAATGGCTACAAGACCATTGAGATGAATTTCCTGCCCGATGTGATGGTGCCCTGCGAGGAGTGTCGTGGCAAGCGCTACAACCGCGAGACGCTGGAGGTGCGCTTCAAGGGTAAGAGCATCGCCGATGTGCTGGACATGACCATCAACCGCGCCGTGGAGTTCTTCGAGAACCAGCCCGCCATCCTCCAGAAAATCAAGACCCTGCAGGATGTCGGCCTCGGGTACATCAAGCTCGGCCAGTCCTCCACGACCCTGTCAGGAGGCGAGAGCCAGCGTGTGAAGCTGGCTACAGAGCTGTCGAAGCGCGACACCGGTCGCACGCTTTACATCCTCGATGAACCCACCACCGGCCTGCACTTCGAGGATATCCGTGTCCTTCTGGGCGTCCTCCAGCGTTTGGTCGAGAAGGGCAACACCGTCCTCGTCATCGAGCACAACCTCGATGTCATCAAGTCCGCCGACTATCTCATTGACATGGGTCCCGAGGGCGGGCGCGGCGGTGGTCGCCTCCTTGCCTGCGGCACTCCCGAGGAAGTTGCCCAATGCCCCGACGGCTACACCTCGCAGTTCCTTCGAGAGATATTAGGAAATTGATTGCCCAATAGGATGTGTACCAGCCTATGGTATCGCTTTCCATTTGGTTTGCCGACACCTTTTGAGAATTTTTTTCTACCCCTCTACAAAAAAAGTGTTCTTTTTTTGACGGATGTCTGTTTTTTCTATATCTTTGCGGCATCCTAACCACGAAGGTGGATTCATAGTATGTTTATATGCAGTTCTTGAACTGCTGTAGAATGTATCTGTGCAGAAGCCGGGAGGGTGGGACGCATATATACATAAAAGGCGTTTACTAGGCGCTTTGTTCTTTGACGATCTGAAGTCTCGCAAACTCGAATCCAGTCAATAGCAAAGCAACAGTAGATGTCCTTCGTGGGAATATGCTGAAGTGTGTCATGTCGTGTCCTATTTTTATATAATAGGTTCGCGCGAGACATACATATTCACATATATTCCTCGCGTGGGCTTCTGCGTTGCACCGTTTCGACTGGATGGGCAATGCGAGACGCCAAGATCGTGGGACGGGCAACAAGTACAGTCTCCCACGCTTTTTTTATGCAGTATGCTGTAGAATAACTCAAACAACTAACAACCTGCCGGCCTTGGGAGTACTGCCGGACGTAAATGTCATATTTATGAGACTTACAAAACTACTCCTCTGTGGCGCATTGGCACTTGTGAGTTCACTCGCCAATGCCACCATCGTAGATGGCGTTCGGCAAAGGCCCACCTACGAAACAACGGGCTTCGTGACTGGTCAGGAGATGTATCTCTACAATGTCGGAGCCGGGCAGTTCTTCACACAAGGCAACAGCTGGGCAACACAAGCCAGCATCGGCAGTGAGGGCCGCAAGGTACGGATTACTTCTACTGGCAGTGGCGATTACTACTTGCAATGCTATTGCTGGCGCACCGACAACGACCCGGGTGGTTCCATGGATGCAGCTTGGCGTGACGTATTCTTTGACAGCGAGACTGCATTGTTTGTTGACCGGGGTAATCAGGTAAACTACTATTTTGCAGTAGAGGATAATAGCGGTACTTTCCGTCTCTCTACATCTTCACGTAATCCGACATTTGGCGACTATGCAGGTGCCGGCCTTTACGTAGGTCTCACGAAGAATGGCAATACGACCGCTCTCAGTCCCTTTGTTGATGAGGATGAAGCATACGTCGACTGGGCTTTTGTGACAGAAGAGAACTATACTGCCCTTGCCTCGGCTATAGAGATCTACAATAAGGCACAGGAGCTCAAGGAATGGATAGACAGGATTCAGGCGAAGAACGGCGACGCCAGCAGCTTGGAAACAGTCTATCTCAACGAAAGCGCGTCCATGTCTGAGCTGCAAGCTGCTATTGATGGTGCACAGCCTCTTTACATCCAGGCTATTATCAACAACGCACCAGACAAGGAGAACATTGATTTGACAATGGCTCTTGTTAATCCCGGATTTGAAAACGGTGAAACAGGATGGACTATTACAGCAACGCCCGGCGACGGTGCCAATGGCCATCAAGGTAATGTCCGCCCTGGCGGCTCTGCTTCCAACCAGTGCTATGAGGCTTGGAACAACTCTGCTTTCGATATTTACCAGACGCTCACGGACATGCCCGTCGGCGTGTATGAGATTGAGGTACAAGGCTTCTATCGCTATGGTCGCGGTGATGTGGCATGGAATGCCTATCTGGCACAAAACGTAGATTACGTGAAGCCTGAAGGCGTTCCCGTCTATGTCTATCTGAACAACAATGCGACCAATTTCGTCAACGTGTTTGGCGATGATAAACAGATTACAAATGCATCGTTCTATAGCGGTGGCAGTACAGACTATTCCTCTCAATCGAATGGCAATACAACGTATTACTTCCCCAATGGTATGGCCAGTGCTGCCATCGCATTTTCCGATGGCATGTACAAGCAAAGTGCCTTCGGCTTGATCGCCAATGCCGGTGATGCATTCCGCATCGGTGTGAAGGGTAATTCTTCACAGCTGAATGACAGCTGGGTCATCTGGGACAATTTCAAGCTCTACTACCGTGGCTTCAAGGCCGAAGTGGTGCAACCCATCTTGGAAACGGCCATGGCTGACCTCAATCAGTATGCCAACCTGCTCATGGGCAAGACAGAGTATGCCAACTTGAGCAACGCTCTCTCCGCTGCTCAGGCCGCCATCGAAAACCAAGATGGCGAGGCCATGTTCCAAGCACTGAACGCTCTTTACGATGTCAAGGAGTCCGTCATCGCATCCAAAGATCTCTTCCTTTCACAAGAAGTTTCCACAGACCTCACAAGCCTGCAGGAAGCTATTGCTGGCGTAGCTAACGAGAAGCTGTCAGCTGCCACCCGGACTGCCGCAACAACGCTGGAATCCGGCATCGCAGGGAATACCCTCTATGAGGGTACGCAGATAAGCCAGCTCAAGACAGACGTGAGCAATGCCATCAATAATCTGAACAGCTCCGTCAATCTTTACGGCCAACTCAACACTGCCATCGGCTCTCTGGCAGCTGCCGCACAGCTGAAGGTCAATCAGACGCTGTTAGGTGAGGCGAATGAGGCATTGACCTCTGCACAGACAGGCTATGACAATGCCACCATCGCTGACAGTGAGGTGAGTGCATTGGTGCAAAGCCTCAATAGTAAGACCACGGCCCTTAACGCTTCCGCAACGGCCTACACGAACCTCAACAACGCCATTGGCCGCTTGGAGGCAGCCATCGCTGAGGCATCAGAGGAGACGGCCCGCGTAGCCAAATCGACGCTCACCAAGGCGAACCTGCGCCTCACGGCATCACAGGATCTGTACAACAATGGTACTATTGCCGATTCCGACATCGCTGAACGCATCTCAGCCATCGATGCCCTCATCACCGAGCTGACCCACTCCATCGAGCTTTACCGCCAGTTCAACTCAGGTCTGGCATCCCTGGCAGAAGCCTTGGCAACTAAGGAGAAGCTGTCTTCCGCCACGCTCTCATCCGCGCAGGCTGTCTATGACACAGCTCTTGAGGCTTACAACGAGGGAACCGTTGATGACGACCAGATAGCGGCTCAGATTACGTCGCTGAGCACACAGGTTACAGCTATCAATAGCTCCATCAGCCTCTATGCCGACCTCTCCGATGCTCTGACTACCTTGCAGCCCGTCGTAGGATTGAAGGCTATGCAGACACTCGTGGATGAAGTCAACGAGCTCAACGGAATGCAAGCAGGATATAACGAAGGCACGATTGCCAATGACGACATCGACGGCATCATCAGCCGCATCGAAGCCGTTATCCCGCAGGTGCAGGCCTCCGCCGGGAAGTATGCCGACCTGGCAACTGCCATCACGCGCTTGGAGGCAGCCATCGCTGAGGCATCTGAGGAAACGGCCCGCGTAGCCAAATCGACGCTCACCAAGGCTAACTTGCGCCTCACTGCATCACAGAATCTGTACAACAATGGTACTATTGCCGATGACGACATCGCTGAACGCGTCTCAGCCATCGACCAACTCATAGATGAGCTGACAGCTTCTATCCACCTCTATCAGGAGTTCAAGACCTCGTTGGAGAGCTTGGAAGCTGCCCTTGCTACCACTGACAAGCTGGCCGCTGCCACCCGTAACGCTGCACAGAACGTCTATGACACCGCCCTCGCAGCCTACAATGAGGGAACCGTTGATGACGACAAGATTGAGGCTCAGAAGAACGCATTGAATGCACAGATTGAGTCCATGAACACTTCCAAGAGCCTGTACGGGCAGCTCAACACAGCTATCGGAAACCTGAAGACCGAGCTTGACAAGAACAACAAGGTGGCCGCAACTGTACGCACTGCAGCTGATGATGATTATGCCGCAGCTGTTGCAGCATACGGAGCCGGAACGATTGTCGACGCAAACGTAGCCGCCGAGGTCAACAAGCTCAACGGTGATGTCACCAGCCTCCAGAGCTCTGCTGCCGCCTACGCTCAGCTGGCCACAGCAATCGCTGCCCTGAACACGGAGTTGAACAAGAATGCCAAGGTCTATGCACCTGTTCGCTCCGCAGCTGAGACTGACTACGCTACGGCAAACGATGCATACGATCAGGCTACCATCGCCGATGCCGAGATTCCCGCAGAAATCACCAAGCTCAACGGTGACGTCACGAACCTTCAGAACTCAGCTGTTGCTTACTCTCAGCTGGCCACAGCAATCGCTGCCCTGAACACGGAATTGAACAAGAATGCCAAGGTCTATGCACCTGTCCGCTCAGCTGCTGAGACTGACTACGCTATGGCAAACGATGCATACGATCAGGCTACCATCGCCGATGCCGATATTCCTGCAGAAGTGGCCACCCTGAACGCTCACGTGACGAGCCTCCAGAGCTCCGCTACAGCTTACGAGGGCCTGAATACAGCTATCACAGGCTTTGCTGACGCTGTAGCAGCTGCCGATGGCAAGGTTGCTGACGGGTTGCTCACCAGTGCTAACACGCTGCTCTCTGCCACTCAGACAGCTTACGATGAAGGTTCTATCGAAGATGCAGCCATTGAGGGTAAGAAGACGGAGCTCTTCAACGCCACGGGCAACCTCAATGCAGCCGACGGCTTGGAAGCAAAAGCACAGAGCCGCACGAGTGAACTGGGAGACCTCGATACTGCTCTTGCAGAGGTTAGCGACCTGCTCGTACAGGCTCAAAACGATATGGAGACGTGCTACATTGCCATCGACAAGAGGAATGAGATTCAGCCCATCCTGAATGATTATGTCACCAGCCTGAGCCAGCTCAACAGCGACCGCGACGGCATTAACAACCGCCTCACCACTGACAAGCAGACACAGGCCACAGCCATCAACGACATCGGAACGGCCTACGGCCCTGCACTCACCGGTGCAAACAACGACCTGACCGCCATGGAACAGGAGATTGCCGATGCTCTCAGCGATCTGAACGACATGAAGCAATACCTCACGGTAGAACCCGCAGCGGCTATTGCTGAGTCTTCCAACATCATCGATCTGACGGCAGAGTATGGTACATTCTGTTCTGGCCTAAACCTTGACTTTACCGATGCTGATGTGAAGGCTTACATAGTATCTGCCTACATTCCTGAAGAAGGCAAGGTCATCCTGACCCGCGTCTATGACGTTCCCGCCGGCACAGGTCTTGTGGTACGCGGTGTAGAGGGCGGTCACTATGAGATACCCGCTGGCAACGGCTCCTCTGTGCTGAGTAATCTGCTTGTTGGTACAACCCGCAGCAAGGACCTGCCCGTTGAGGAGGGTGACAAGACCAACTGCATCCTTGCCGACGGCTCATTCGGACTCGGCTTCTATCCCACCTCAGGCGGCATCCTCCCAGCCGGAAAGGCTTATCTGCCTCTGCCTAGTTCATCTCTCAGCCAAGCAGGAGAGGTCAAGGGTGTCACCTTTGTCTTCGAGGATGCCACCGGCATCGGTATCGTTGAGTCCGATGGTCAGGATGGTATATGGTACACCGTTGATGGTAAGATGCTTCAGCACAAGCCATTTACTCCTGGTGTCTATGTGCGCAATGGAAAGAAGGTAATTGTCAAATAGCTCCAAACTGACATGGACATGAAAAAGATTTATAAACAGCCTTTTATCAGGTCGCACGCACTGTCCCCGCGAGGTTCTCTGTTAGCGCTCTCCGTGGGTAAGACCTCGGATGTCGGTGTCTATACCGGAGAAAGCCATGATGCAGGAGAAGCTCTGGTTAAAGAAAACCCATTCGATTATGAATGGAAATAAGTTCAAATAAAGTTTCTTTGATTCTGTTGAAGGAGGTTGTGCCTTGAGGGTACATCCTCCTTCTTTTAGTGACCTCTTGGGATTCCACAGAGCTGTCGAAACGCGACACCGACCGCACCCTCTATATCCTCGATGAGCCCACCACCAGCCTGATTCGTGGCCGTGGTTTGGGGAGGGATTTTCCGCATATTTTTGTTCCTTTCCATGATTTTCCGTGGTATTTCCTTTGCCCGAATCAGATTAATCACTACTTTTGTGGCGTGAAACCTCAATAACTCATGAACAATGCCGGTCGATAAGGTAGCATATTGGCTTTTCAATATTGAGGCACGTTATCCAGAAGATAAAGAACTCCTTTCACGCAAACTAACAAAACCGTCATGTCGCTCAATCATTGACGATACCAAACAACTACTACAATGGATGAAAGACGAGCTCTCAGCCGCGACGAGGCCTTAGACCTTGTCCGACATTATAAATCCATCATCAGTTCGCGCTTTGAGAAAGAGCCGAAAGTGATGATGTTTGGTTCGTATAGCAAGGGCTATGCCAATCCAGACAGTGATATTGATGTCGCAGTCATTGTGCCCTCGTATGGTGACCAAAAGTTTGAAATCTCCAAGAAACTATGGCACGATGTACGTCAAGTCAGTTTCCTCATAGAACCCATCCTAATGTCTGATGACCGCTGGTCTCCGCTGTATGATGATGTCATGAAAACGGGCATCGCCGTATAACCTTGAACATCTTCCCCCCTTGAACTCTTAAACCCTTAAACTGTTTATGAAATAAACCATAATAGATAGACATACAGACAGAAGCGTCCGCTTAGAAGAACCGCCCTCCCACTATAGGGAGGGCTTTTTTTTGTGCCCTCGATAAAAAAGTATCGTGATTTCTTTGCTCGAAAGAGATTAATCTATATCTTTGCAGCGACTTCGATAGTCCACAACGGGCTTGAGGGTCCATTCTTATTGGAAAAGGACGTTTACGAACGTTATCTTCGGCCGTCGAATCTCGCAAGTTCAGGTCTCAGAAGAAAACGCAACCACAACGTCCACATTGGGTGTATTGTACCCTGTTCACATCTCATATCAACGGTGAACAATCTCTACAATATCACGCGACGTGGGCTATCGAGTTGCTTATCCTGAGGCTAGGCAATGCGAGAGCCAGACGGCGGGGTAAGCGAGTAGAGCACCCACGTCTTTCATTTACGCACTATTTCTAACGGCTGAATCGGGGTGGCTATAGGCATAGAACGACAATAACAATGAAACAAAATTTACATTTTGGAAGAGTGTGTGCAGCGCTGATAGCAGCAGCTTGTGCACTGAGTGCTAACGCCCAGACTCTCAAGTTGGAGTCGAATAAAGGATTCGGTCTGATACCTGGAACCATGACAGTAGATGGCAAACCCCGTGTTACAAGCAGCGAGGAAGATGGGATTCACATCTACAGCCCGAATTTCCAACTTGAAAAAGTGATTAAGTATGCGCCAGCGAAATATCGCCGTGGTTCCCGCGAAGAAAAGGCAGAGGTTGATGTAACGGGTGTTAAGGTAAGTGACTTCATAATACTGGGAACAGCTTATATCGGTGGAGGCACCGTATCTGCATCCACAATAGAGGAAGCTCGGGAAAAGGTCGCAAACGTGCTTGGCGACATGTCCGTGGTCACCATATACAACATTGACGGCAAGAGCTTTATCCATAGCGATGACAAATATTCTGAAGGTAGTTGGAACTATTATCTTTATGATTTATTTGAAAAGCAATATCCTACAACTAATAACTACGCATTAGAGGATGGGGTTTTGAAGAATCTCTCTCTCTCGTATTCTCCGACATACAACGAGAGCGAAGCTGTTTGGACAGTTGTATCAGATAACACTTATGATAGCGAAGGATATGTGTTTGATGAGATTAGTTATAAGAATTTGGATACCGGAACCGATGTTGACGAATTGGAACCTGGTCTAACTCAAACGGTGTTTAACTCCGATGGCAAATGGGAGTATATAGCTGCAATTCCTGATACCAAGCCATTAGAGCTGACATCTATTTCCAGTCAGGGTGAGAGTAATAATGGTAAGATTACGTTGAGGAGGTATGTACAAGTATTTACCCCCACGACTGGTATTGGCATTTATTCAGAGGACGGCACTTTAATTGCTTCTATTAGTGCAAATCACGAAAATACTCCCGAATCGTATGTTAGTTCCATGAGAGTAAGAAGTATATGGGAAATCGACGGGAAACGCTATTTGGAAATTTCTAAGTCTATATCTAAGCCTATGTCTGACGGTGAGAGCAGTAGGGCATTATATCTTTTAGGCGAAGGAACCAATGGAGTCAAAAAGGTCATGGAATACAAGCTCCCTGCTAATGAGACCGACGACACCATCTACGACCTTTCAGGCAGGGTATTGAACGAGAAGCCCGCAAAGGGTATCTACATCCAACGTGGCAAGAAGTTTCTTTCAAAGTAACTGAACTGAAGTCACCCTACAGGGGGGCTGTCCGAAGGGTGCAGGGTTCTGGCCAGAACCCTGCACCCTTTTCGCGTAAACCCAGCATGGTTCGGAGAGGTGGGCTCTATAGTCTCCAAGCGTACCCTCTATAGTCTCTGCGCGTACCCTCTATAGAGGGTAAGGCGAGGGAGTAGTAGTGTCTGTTGTGTGAAGGTAGAGATAGTCTGTTGCAAAAATATTTACGAAATGGGTAAAAAGCCTACACCCTGCGCAAAATCTGTGTAATTAACTATTAAACAGAGAGTTGTGGCGCGTGACCCCCTACGCAACCCCTACGCAACCTCGCGCAAGCCTGCGCAAGGTTGTGTGCTGGCGGCGTGTAGGGTTGCGCGAGGTTGCGTAGGGGTTGCGTAGGGGTTGCACAGAGGTAATAGGCTGTATTTCATAGGAGTTATGAAGGTTTTGCGCGAGGTGTAGGGTTTTAGGACATTTCAGCGTTTTTTGTCTGGGAAGGATCTTGAAAGAGGGACACGTCCTTATGGTCAGAAGGACGTGACTTTATAGGCTGAAGGACACGTCCTTCTTGCTTTTCTCACGTGTGAGAAAAGGATTTCTCACAGGTGACAAATGGATTTGCCACTTGTGGCAAAAGCCATAAGACCATGGTCTTATGAGATGAAGAGCATGGTCTTCAAGCTGTAGGACTGCAGTCTTCGGGTTGTAGGACTGCAGTCTTAGGAGGGTAAGGTTACGGGAAGAGTAAAGAGGGGAGGAGGGCGTGATTATTTGCGCTTGCGCTTGCGGGGCTTCTCGACGATGTCCTTGGTGCGGATGACATCGTAGAGATAGCCGGCTTTGATGATGATGGCGCCGTTGGCGGAGCGGCCGAAGGGATCTTTCTTGCTGTTGTTGAAGATGTCACTGAGGCCATAGAAGTAGCGGCCTTCGAGCATGAAGCGGCCGGCACGCTTGGTGCCTATCTCGAAGGAGACGCCGCCGGTGATGCCGTATTCAAAGCAACGCTCCACGGCTTTGCCATACTGCTGTGTGACGTTGTTGGGGCGCGGTTTGCCGACCCATGGGTCGCTGTAGTGCTCGGTCTCGTTGAAGCAGTAGCCGAGCTGCGGCCCTATGAGGAAGCCGAAGAGGAAACCATTGTACTCGCGGCCCCAGCTGAGGCGCGCAAAGATGGGCATCTGCAGATAGCGCATGTCGCGGTAGTAGGTGTCGCTGCTGAGCTCGGGGTCGATGTCCTCTTTCCATCCCATATTGGCATAGTTCAGCTCGACTTGCAGGGCACAGATGGCAGCGAAATACTTCTCACACGTGTAGCGAGCGGTGACACCAAAGGTCTCGCCGCCCTTGAATACCTTTTTTATCGTGGGGTTGAAGGTGGTGCGATTGAGGAGATAGCCGCCTGTGAAGCCGATGGTGAGGTCGTTGCGATGTTCGCCCACCTGCGCATAAAGTGGTGCGCTGAGCATCATGGCAAAGAGCAGAAGGAGGCGGGCAGGCTTCATCAGCGGTTGCGGTTGATGAGTTCGATGGACTGGTCGGGGGCGTAGTGGATGAGTTCCACGAAGGTGTTGATGTGTCCGTCGCCCTCGTGTGTATTCTCAAAGAAGAGGGGGTGCTGATAGGGGTTGGCGGGCACCAGATTCAGGGATTCGCTCAGCTGTTCGCGGCCGAAGAGCGACAGGCCGTGGAGGAAATAATAGCCCAGGTCGAAGCCCATCAGGGCGTAGCGGGGGTAGGTGGCGTTCATGGGGGTGTGGAACCACTGCATGAACTGGCGGTCTATAGCCTCGCTGCGGCGCGACAGGGGATTGCGGTAGAAGGAGGTATAGACATAGGTGTTCATCTGATAGAAATCAGAGAGCAGCTGTTGTGTGTAGGTCTGCCAGGCGGGATAGCCGAAGAGGGCAAACTCATAGTGCTCGTGGTCGTGCTGGAAGTCTTTCAGCTTGGTGACGAGCTTGTTCAGTGCCTTCAGCGACGAGGAGTTGGGCACCAGCAGGTTCTTGCGGTTGGGGTTGAAGGCCTGGAGGAATGCCATATCGTCGCCCTCGATGTTGAGGACGCGCAGATTGGTGGCGTCCTTGCTGAGGTTCTTGCGCAACTGTTCTTCCAGGGCGGTGCCTTCCTCGTTGGACTCGTTGGTCTCCACAAGGATGATGTTATAGTCGCTGAACTGGCTCTGGATGTACCATAGCGCCTCTTCCTGCACCCTATAGCGCGGGGCGCTGACGAGGTACTGGCGGGGATGGTTCTTGAGCTGTGTGGTCAGCGTGGTGAAGGGCACCACGAGGTGCATGTCGTGGAGGTCGCAGTAGTCGGCCAGCGCGGGCAGCTGGGCCGCGTCCAAGGGGCCGAAGACGATGTCGCAGTCGTTGAGGGCTTGGGAGTTGAGGAGCATATCCATCTCAGAGGCCGTGGTGCCGGAGTGCAGGGCTTGGATGTCCACGGAGATGCCCTCGCGCTTGAGGCTATCGACGGCCATGAGCATACCCTGGTAGAACTCCACCATCTTGGCGCCGCGAGCGCTCTTCTCCTTCAGCGGCAGCACCACGCCCATGCGCAGCTCGCGCTGAGTGACAAGGTTCTGTGCGGCGGTGCCGGAGGCGATGAGCAGGAGGCCCAGGAGTGAGGTGAGAAAGCTTCTGACCATAGGGGATGGATGTTCTTGTGTGATGGGATGCCGTCAGCGCAGGCGGTCCAGCGAGCGCACCAGCATCTCGTCTTTCAGGATGGCACGGAATGCCAGATAGCAGAGGATGCAGGCGATGGCTGGGAATGCGGCCCACGGGGTCGGCAGGAAATGGGCGCCGGTGTCACCGGGGATGACGAATGCGAAGGCGGCGTACAGCGCATACCATCCCAGCAGGAGGATGCTGCACAGCAGTGCCAGTCGCGACTGCGCCAGCCGTTGGCGATAGAAGAAGATGCAGAGTATCTCGGCCGTCGTCGTCAGCACCAGGAGGGCGAACAGCGCCCACGGCGTGAAGACATGGTCGCCTTCGGCCTCGGTGGCCAGCACGGGGGCTGCCTCGGAGGTCATCGTGGAGATGGTGGCACCGATGGGGGCCGGCACATGTATCCACAGGTTGTACATCGTGGCGCATTCCTCGCCGGCATCATCCGTGAAGCGGCCTACGGGCAGGCACAGGCAGGCGATGCAGAGGAGGGCTGCAAGGGCGAGATAGACTGTCTGGATGCGCTGGATCATAGATCTTCCTCGTCGTTGTCCTTAGCGGGATTGCGGAAGTAGATCTTACCCTCGCGGAACTCTTGTGTGGCGATGAGGGTAGGCTTCGGCAGTTTCTCGTAGTAGCGGCTGATTTCGATTTGCTCGCGATTCTCGAAGATCTCGTCGAGGTTGTCGTTGTTGGAAGCGAACTCTTGCAACTTCTTCGACAGCTCAGACTTCATGTCGGCGCTAATCTGGTTGGCGCGCTTGGCGATGATGGCCACGCTCTCGTAGATGTTGTCCGTGTCCTCACAGAGTTCCATAATGTTCTGTGTCACGGTGTTGGTGGGTGCGTTTGTTTTCTTGTAATCCATATCTTAATTTACGATTTAACAATTTACGATTTACGATTATATTTTGTTACTTTGATAAGAAACTTTCATTTTTCACTTTTCACTCCCCATCAAGGGGCTGTCCCTTGACGGCTTTCTGGCTCTTGGCGAGGTAGCCGTCAGCTTCCTTCTTGTATTTGGATTCCGGGAACTCATTGATGAAGCCGTAGTACTCGTCGATGGTCTGTCGGAAACGCTCGATGCGCTTTTCCTCGACGCTCTGGCGGGCCAGATGGAAGCGTGAGCGCAGGATGAGCATCATGAATGTCTCGCGACGCTCGGCGGAGGCATAGGGGTAGTCGTGCAGCGCATTCTCGGAAGTCACGATGCAGGCTTCATAGTTGGAGCCGCCGCTGGTGCTGTTGCCGATGTAGCTACCGAGGTCATAGTATAGCTGTGCCGTGCGCTGCTCCTTTTCGATGAGGTGGTCCTGCAGGCGTTGCAGCATGTCCTGCGTCTGCTCTTTGAGGCGGGTGTAGGGGTAGTAGTCCAGGAAGCTCTGCAGCTCGGCAATGGCCTGATAGGTCGCAGTCTGGTCCAGACGTGGGTCGGGGATGCTCTGGTAGAGCGCCATGCCGCTGTAGTAGCGCGATTCCTCGACATAGAGGCCGCGCGGGTAGCTCTGGTAGTATTTCTTGAAGGCTGAAGAGGCCAGGTCGTAGTCACGACCCATGTACGCACTCATGGACATCAGATACAGGCACTCCTCGCCATACGCCGACCCCTTGAAGTTGATGACAACGCTGTTGAGCAGGTCGTAGGCTTGGGTGTATTTCCCGCGCGCGTAGCACGACTTGGCTACCTCGTATTTATATTCCGGGTCTCCATACTTGGCCACCTTGTTGTATTCGCCGCAACTGGCAAGTACCACGAGGGCAGAGAGCAGGAGAGTGATGATTTTCTTCATGAATGGTGCTTAAAAACGGCTGCAAAGTTAGGACTTTCTGCCGACTTGGCCAAAAGAGAAAGGCTTTTTTAATATAAAATGTACTAACTATTGCATTTTGTTCAGCCTTTTTTCGTAACTTCGCGCCGTATTTCAACGATTATACTATGCGAAGAGTTCCTTTTAGCCTTTTGTGGTTGTTCTTTCTTCTGGGTTTCATGGCTTGTTCGTCCGACGATGGACAGGAACTGCTCCCCCTTGGCGACGGCGGTGCCGGCGAAGTAGGGGAGGAGAGTGCTTATGTGCCGGATACGCTGGAGCTGGATTCGTTGGATATGACTGCCGTCAACTTGCCGCCGGAGCCGGATTATTCCGACCCCGAGATGTGGTTTATCCAGGAGGCGATGATGGGCAAGACAGACTTGGACGTCTTCTACACCTGCCCCACAGAGGTGATCACAGACTATGTCTCGGGCTGGAAGACGTATGGCCACATGAATGTCTATGACGAGAACCAGCGCAATGCCTTTTCTCCTGATTTTGATAAGGCTGTGCCGGTTTTTGGCATTACGGCAAATCTTTATAGCTTCTATTATCGTCAGGTTACATTGCAGACCTTTGCCAGCGAGAGCACACTGGCCTCGCGCTTCCCCTATGCCTACTACGACATCAAGCGGGCGTTCAACTACTATCTGGAACATTTCAACCAAGGGCGCCCCTTCATCATCGCGGGCTTCAGCCAGGGCGGAAAAGCTACGGTGGAGTTGCTGAAGGAGCTGCTGCCGTCGCACATGAAGCGCCTCGTGGCGGCCTATGTGATTGGCTATAAGGTGACGGCGGCGGATCTGGAACAGTCACCGAACATCGTGCCCGCCACAGGAGCCTCGGACGTGGGTGTCACGTGCTGCTTCTCATCCGTGGGCGACGAGGGCTCCATCTGGTCGATTATCCAGGTGCCGGTGGCTTGCGCCATCAATCCTATTAATTGGAAAACGGATGACACACCCGCAGAGATTCCATGGGTCAAGGGCGAGAACCCGGAGAATCCCGTTGTGGTGCATAAAGACTTGGAACGTAATATTATGTTTGTGGATAACTACATCGTGGAAGACTTCGGCTTCTATCCTGTAACGTGGATAATGGGAAAGAAAAATTATCACAGACATGAGTATGACCTCTACGCTCCGTCCATCACGCAGAACATCGCACAGCGCTATGCTGCCTTCCAGCGTATTCCTACGGGTATCAAACCTATCAGATGGTGATGCCGCACTGCTATGCCTCAGTACCAGTTGACATCTAAGTACCAGCCTACGGGCGACCAGCCCGAGGCCATCGCGCAGCTCACGCAGGGCGTCCTCGACGGACTTCCGGCGCAGACATTGCTGGGCGTGACGGGCTCAGGAAAGACCTTTACCATTGCCAACGTCATCCAGAACGTGGGCAAGCCCACCCTTATTCTCTCACATAACAAGACGCTGGCGGCACAGCTCTATGGCGAGATGAAGGCGTTCTTCCCGAATAACGCCGTGGAGTATTATGTCAGCTACTACGACTACTACCAGCCCGAGGCTTACATCCCTTCCACCGACACCTATATCGAGAAGGACCTGGCCATCAACGATGAGATTGACAAGCTGCGCTTGGCTGCCACCTCAGCACTGCTCTCCGGGCGGCGCGACGTGATTGTCGTCAGCTCAGTATCTTGTATTTATGGCATGGGTAACCCTGCTGCCTTCTATAATAATGTCATCGAACTGCACAAGGGACAGGTCATCGACCGCAATGCCCTCTTGCGCCGGCTCAACGATTCGCTTTATACGCGCAACGATGTCAGCCTCTCGCGCGGCGAATATCGCGTCAAGGGCGACACCGTGGATGTCTTTCTGGCCTATTCTGACAACTTGCTGCGTGTCACCTTCTGGGATGATGAGATTGATGCTATCGAGGAGGTGGATGCGATGAGCATGGCGCGCGTCGGCGACTTCCAGGATTATAAGATCTATCCGGCAAACCTGTTCATGACCACCAAGGAGCAGACGAATGCTGCCATACATCAGATTGAGGACGACCTTGCCGAGCGCGTGCGTTTCTTTGATGAGATAGGTAAGTCGCTGGAATCCAAACGCCTCTACGAACGTGTCACCTACGACATGGAGATGATTCGCGAGCTGGGCCACTGTTCTGGCATCGAGAACTACAGCCGCTATTTCGACGGGCGCGCGGCGGGCACCAGACCCTATTGTCTCTTGGACTTCTTCCCCGAGGACTTCCTGCTCGTGATTGACGAGAGCCACGTCAGCGTGCCGCAGATTTCTGCCATGTACGGCGGCGACCGTGCTCGCAAGACGAATCTCGTGGAGTATGGTTTCCGTCTGCCGGCGGCGATGGACAATCGTCCGCTGAAGTTCGAGGAGTTCGAGGCACTGACGCCCCAGACCATCTACGTCTCTGCTACGCCCGCAGATTATGAATTGGCTAAGAGCGAGGGCATTATCGTGGAGCAGGTGATACGCCCGACGGGTCTGCTTGACCCTGTCATCGAGGTGCGCCCCACCGCCAATCAGGTGGATGATCTCATGGAGGAGATACAGCAGCGCGTGGAGGCCGATGAACGCACACTTGTGACGACGCTCACAAAGCGCATGGCCGAGGAATTGACGGAATACCTGATGAACAACGGCGTGCAGGCGCGCTACATCCATAGCGATGTCGATACCCTGGAGCGTGTGCAGATTATGGATGACCTGCGCTCAGGCAAGTTCGATGTCCTCGTCGGTGTCAACCTCCTGCGTGAAGGCCTCGACCTGCCGGAGGTATCGCTCGTTGCCATCCTCGATGCGGACAAAGAAGGCTTCCTGCGCAGCCATCGCTCCCTCACGCAGACCGTGGGCCGCGCAGCGCGTAACGTCCACGGCAAAGCCATCATGTATGGTGACACCATCACCGACTCCATGCAGCGTACTATCGATGAAACGAACCGCCGCCGCGAGAAACAGTTGCGGTATAATGAGGAACATGGCATCACGCCCACGCAGATTCGCAAGGACCGCACCATGACTGACCTCGTGGCTGCCAACCATGAGTCCACATTGCTGCGCGACCGCCGCGCATACGTGGAGCCCGAACAGCCGTTGCCCATGGTGGCAGAGGCGGAGGTCGAATACCTCACCCCCGACCAGCTGCGCAAGCGCGTGGACCAGCTCCGACGTCAGATGCAGGAGGCCGCCAAGAAACTCGACTTCATCACCGCCGCCCAGCTCCGCGACCAGATGTTGGGATTGATGGCAAAGCTCGATGATCAATAAAAATACAAATCTAAAGCATCTTTTTGTCTCAAAAAGTGTCTAATGGGCTTCGAATAGTGCCTAATTAGCCTCGAAAAAGGCCTATTTAAACATAAAAACGCCTATTTAGGAACACTCAAATGGCTGAAAAGCAGTAAGGAAAACTTTAAATAGCCATGCCAGAAAACTTCAATGTTCTAACTTATTATCTTATAGCTCGGCCTCTTCTTTGATATCCTCAAGTGGCTCTGTCACTTCATGGACTCCTTTTTTGAACTCCTTCACTCCCTGGCCGAGGCCACGCATCATCTCCGGCAGCTTCTTGCCGCCGAAGAGCAGGAGGATGACACCAGCGATGATGATGATTTCGCTGGCACCGATGAATAACGGGGTTATCATGCTTCGGTAGCTACTAAGGTAATCTCACATGTGTCGAAGTTGATTTCCCAGTTGCCGTGTGGATAGCTCTCCCATTGGTACTTCTTGGCCTTCTCGTCCCACCACTGCTGGAACTTTGTACCAGTCTCACCCATGTCCTTGATGAGCTTCTCGTATAGGTCCGTGTTGTCGGCCGACAGAATTTTGGCCAGTTCGTTCAAGCCGTTACGACGCTCAAAAAGTGCTTGAATTTCGGCGCGCTCTTCTGGCGTCACCTGTCCTACAATCTTTCTTATTTCCATTGTTTATAGTTATTAAAGGGATCTAAATAATCGATTTCTTCTATATCGTGAGTGTTGCTCATGCGGATGCCCTCTGTCTCCATCTTTTGCAACAAAGCTCGCGATGCATTGCGCTCCAGATGTGCGATGACGCACTGCTGATGGCCCGGAGTGTTAGCATCCAAGGTCAGACGGCTGTTCATCCAGATACAGCGACAGCAGTGGAAGGCATCGCAGTGGCGGCAGATGGGGGCATAGTCGAGGCGCAGCAACTGGCGGTTCTTGATGTTCAAGCCCGTTGCGAGGTCACCTACGCTCTGCCCCTCATCCTCATGATAGAAGGCAGGGCAGAGGTAAAAGCGCCCGTTCGGAGCCAGCGTCACGGTTGTATCACCAACTCCACAGTTATTCATCTGTGTGAGTAGCAAACGGTCCGTCAGCAAGTTCAACTGCACCAAACGCCCTTGCTTAAAGAAATCTATGAGATAATCAGATAGTTCATTGAGCAAGGAGCTGTAGCTGTCAATGTCTTCGTCGCGGAATGCCTCTGTGTCTGTAAGCACAACATTCAGCCTTGCCACTCTACCGAGTAGCTCCTTCACTTTCATCAAATACTCCCGTAATTCTATGCGGCTGGCATGGATGATGCAGGTTGCGCCGTCTATATCATCAGGCATGTGATGTGTCCAATCCTCTATCACCAGCACGTCAGCACCTTCTGCCTGTGTGGCAGGCTTGATTTTCGTATGGTCTATGCTCTCTATGACTTCCTCGTACTCTGCTGGCAGTTCGTATGTGGGATAGACAAACTGAATATTCAGGTTCTCCTTCATGGCGAACACGATACCACGCCGAAGGGTCTCCAACGGCATCAGCCCTTTATTCTTGCTCATCATGGATGGAACATGGCAGTACGGCACGCTCGCTTTGTCCAATAAAATAATCAAGTATTGCAGCATATTCGTCAAGTTCATTTCAGGCGTTTTATATATCACATGCCTTTCGGTTCGATTTACGCCGTTGTTCTTCGTATTCCTGCAGTTCCAACTTCCGAAATAGCTTGTTCCAATAATAGTTGTTGGCGCGTACGCGAGCCTTGTGCATCTTACAAATCGCTGTGCTTCGCTGATAGACCGTGTGCGTGTCTGCTGCATCGAAGTTCTCACCCTGACACCAAGCACAGCCGCTGGCCACTTCGCAGTTGATGCACTCCTCATTTGACTGCGTACAGCGATCGAGTGTGAGGAATGGGCGCAGTTTGTTCTGGTCGATGCCATCGCGTATGTTGCCGATAATCCATGCTGGTTTGCTGCGTAGTGAGTACTGTGCGAAGCGGGTGCAAGGGTAGAACATCCCCGCCGCATCTACTGCCAGCATCATCCCGGCGCCGCACCAGTTTTGGTTGTCGCGCTCTCGGTCCATAGGTTTGCCGATATGTTCCTGAAAGAATGAGCAGGCATGTTCCTCATACCATTTGCCATCAATGATAGCATCTGCCAACTCCGTCAGTTGTTCCTCGAACAGCACATCGTCACCGTCCTTCCAAACATCCTCGAACACGCAGTTGATATTTACCTCCTTGATGCCGAGGCCATAGAGGTGCAGCACACTCTCACAGATATAGGGTATGTCGGCCGAGCTTATGGTTACTTTTGTTGATTCTTCAGGAAATTGGTATAGCCATAGCGGTATGTTCCTCACAACATCATTGTACGAACCGCGTTCTTCCTCTGGTTTCGGTTGTAATCCCTGCTCCATTTCGGGAGCTTTCCAGATGCGGTTGAGGTCATGCTTGCGCTGTGTACCGTCAATGGTGATGCCGATGCTCAGGTGCGAACGGTTCTTCTCAATGAATCGCTGCACCTTCTCCGTGTGGTAGTTGATGCCGTTAGTGGAAAACGAGAAGCGGTATGAGTTGAACCAATGATGATTCCGTCTAAACATCTCTGTCTTCAAATAGTCGCAAATCTTATCTATCAGGTCAATCTCCAAGAACGGCTCGCCGCCAATGAAGTCCCAGATGACGCTCTCTTCCCTGAACTCATCTTCCCTGTCCAGAATGTAATCAATGGCTCCCTTTGCCACCTCCCATGACATCCGCTCCTTCGTGTTCTTGCCCACCAAGTAGCAGTATTTACACGCTAACTGGCAATCCTTCGTGACGATGAAGGTGATGGATTTTTCCATAAATCAAGTGGTTTATGCCTTTCTCTTTACAAGAGTCTTACAACTGCTGTTGCAACCTGTAATGCATGTACCCTTGCATGAGGAATAACAATTACTTCCACATGTGCCTTTGCATGTTCCACTACAATTGTTGCCACAGCTTCCACTACACCCGCTACATCCCCCAGTACAAGAACTGCTACATCCCCCTGAGCAGCCGCTGTAACAGCCGTTCTCACAATCATAGCCACAACTCTCAGAGCATCCATCTGAACAAGCCTCATCGCAATTATATATGCACGAATTAGTACAACCACTCTCGCAGCTGTCTCCACACCCTTCGGAACACCCCTCTTTACATGAACTAGAGCAATCATATTGACAAGCCATGTTACAACTATCAGAGCAGCTGCTTGAGCAGTCGTCACAGCTGGAAGTGCCTTTTGGCGCATCACTTCCACCCTCTTCATCTTTTTTTAGTAAATCTTCCTCTATATGCTCATCCTTTTCACATGAGGTGAGAAATGAAGGTAATAAGTTTGCTGCCAGGAATGGCACTACTACACTTGTCGTTTTTTTGAAAAAAGCTCTACGTGAGAGCAGGTCATCATTATTCTTCATATTTCTGCTTTTTATTTGCCTGTGTAAACACCCCGAACGGAATGGCCGTCATAATAGTTGTGACCATTTGTTCCTATCTGATAGGAATCATTCGTAAACACCAATGAGACAGGCTCCAATTTCCCCACGGTATTGTTACTGCCTGTCCAATAATAGCCTGTATTTCCATAAAATCCCCATGAATCAGTGGAAGTGCTATACCTGTAACCAGAGGCTGGCAGAAAGATGGATGAACCTGTAATTTTAGAAGTTAAGAGACAGCCTGCCTTCCCATTTGATGTGGTCCATTTAAAACTACAATTATTAACTAACTCCCGCATTTCAGAACTTGTTGGTAAGCGCCAGCCTTGGCCCAAATGATGGGTAGCCACATCATAGGATGTTCCACATATGCCCGATGATACATTTAGCAGGGCCATAAACGAGGAATTATCTTTTTGACGATGGCTGTAGGCCGTGTAATCTGATTTGTTCTCAATCTCACCCCAGGCGATATACAAGCCGTCGTCTGAGACCTTTTCGGCACCCACATTTCTTGCTCCCCATTTCACACTAAGTCCAAGATCCACATAAGGTTCTTCAGTTACTGAAATATCTTCTTCCACCTCAGTAGGCTGAACATAGACGGCAGTTACCTCTGCAATACCAGAATCAATGAGTTGCCTGTTCTTATTATAGAACTTGACTAATACCGTGTAACCATCTTTCGCCTCAATGGGTGTATTGGTAGAACCTATTAGAGTAGAGCCGTGATAAGTCTTCACTGTCAAGGTACTTGTATTAGTAATCATATAATTTATGTCTGATGCCAGAACGCCGTTGAGATATTTCTCCAAGCGACACCCTTCCATCTCTGTGGCACCATAAGCAAGAAGAACCTTCACACGATAACCAATTAATACAGGCTCCTGAGGAGGGTTGTTGTTATCATCAGATGTATTTTTATCTTCAGGTGCTGCAATAGGCTCTTCGTTTATGGGCTCTTCTATTTCCTCATCTTTTCCGCATGAACTCATGAAGCTACCGGCAAAACAAACTATGGCAAGTAGGCAAAGTGCAATACGCACTTTCCTCAAAAAATAAATGTTGTTTTTCATCATTGTTGCCCCTTTTTATGCTAAAATTCAAAACCAACTCTGAGGGCTACTGCATTGCAATTCACCTTCGTTTTGGTATAACTGACTTTACCCGTATCATAGTTAATCTTCATATCTTTCACACCTTCCATCTTCTGTAGCTGATAGCCAAGACCTATGTATGCGGCAAATGATTTCCGGATACCTATACGGATGCCGACATAGGGATTAAAGTAGAGACCATCCACTTTACCTGCAGCATATCCTATACGCATATCTACAAATGGTGTTATTGGCTTTTTAAGCGGTGTGAAGCGTGCGGCGAAGAACATAGGGACGCTCAAATCAATGTAGCCTCCACGATATTCGCCCCACATGTAGAGCCCAAGACCGGCACCAACAAAGATATAGGGGTTAATTTGATAACCGTGTACGGTGCTGAAACCAAAATTCAGGAAGTTATTGAAGTCACCTGTGCAGTAGCCATAGTCCAATCCTGCGAAGCCCACATACCCCCGATCGATTACAGCCTTTTTCATTTCTTCACGTTGTGCCTCTCTGAGTTGTTCTGTGAAACTTTTCTTTGGTGCCTCCACGACTTCTTCTTTTGAAATACGTTCGACGTCTCCCATTTGATACACAAAGAGGTTACCGTCTGAGGTCTTGATTTTCAGAGATTCATTAGGCGTTTGCTCAGTGATGATTCCCCGGATGACGCTGCCGTTTTTCAAATATACGACATCAATCATTGATGTTTGTGCCATTGTCTGCATTACGGCAACTACAGCAAAAGCAAAAAGAATAAGTATGCGTTTCATCTTCATGAACGTAGCGCCTATCGACCTCCCAGCGTCAGCAGGTTAAAGTTTTATCTTTCCTTATGCATATATAAAGAAAAAGCGTGGAGATCCGACTTTGTTGCCCGCTCCACGTTCAGAGGCCTTCGCATTGCCCGATTAAGTTGAACGAGCAACGCGAAACCCACGCCGATGACTTTTATAGAGTAATCCCCACCTATAAAGCCACAAAACACCTTATTATATATAGGTGCATGAAGCATAAGCTGGAGATGCTTATAAAAACATCCCATGAGCATCTACTGTTGCTATGTTCATTGACTTAATCTGAAAGTTGCGAAGTTTCTGAACGTCAAGAACAAGCGCCTTAGTAAACGCCTTTCAATATATAGCGACTCCCATACCCAACCTTTCGGCGTGAGCGTCTTGGCTGTAAGGCTTCGTGAACACGTCCACCGTGCCAAATTCAGCACAAAACTTCAAGAGTCGCTGCAAAAGTAAGGATTCGTTGCGGAATGACAAAGGAAACGGGGAGAAAAGTGAGTGGACAGGGCAAAAATCTTTCTTCTTGTCTTCCCTTACCGAAATTTGTCGTACCTTTGTGGCGCGGTTTAATAACAATCTCGCAATTCACATCATGGAGCAGGGAAGAACCTGTTAATAGCAACATAGCAGTATGATTAAAATTTTTTTGACGACGGCCGTCGCCGTCTTGACATCCCTGAGTGTGTCAGCGCAGAAAGACTCTGTGCAGGTGTATTTTACATTGGAGCAGCTGCCCAAGCTGATTGATATCATGCCGGCTCCGCCCGCCTTTGACAGCCCGGAGTTCGCCAACGATGTGGTGCGCTATGGCTGGGGCAAGCAGCAGCGACAGGATGAGGCGAGGGTGGCAGTGGCCATCGCAGATGCGGAATGGTATGACATCGCCAAGCTCCTGCTGCAATGGAAGGACGCTTTCGGTTTGGAGATTAACGAGACCGAGACGCCCGAAATATGGAAGCTCATGATGCGCAGCCTTGCCACTACTGATCCCATGCGCAAGGAAACCAAGGAGTTTTACAAGCGCCAGCGCCCGTTTGAGCGTTTCAACGACTCGATGCCATCACATGAGGAAGACGACTTGCGTGGCGAGGGTAGCTATCCCTCCGGTCACAGCCTGCGCGGATGGGGCATCTCACTGCTGCTCGCTCAGATAGCTCCGGCACGTGCCAATGAAATCTTCAAGCGTGGATGGGATTACTGCAATAGTCGTGTGATTGTTGGTGCACATTGGCAGAGTGACGTTGACGCCAGTCGTACAGCTGCCAGCATTGGCTTCTGTGCCTTGCAGGGTAGCGAGGACTTCATCAAGCAGATGAAGAAGGCTCAGGCGGAGTATATCGAAAAGACAAAATAGTCCCCCTAGCTCCCGATGGTTAAGGACTTATACTTGTTGAAATAGGGGAGTAACAAACAAAAAAGCCTTCCAATTGGAAGGCTTTTTTTGCGGTGCGTACGAGGCTCGAACTCGTGACCCCATGCGTGACAGGCATGTATTCTAACCAGACTGAACTAACGCACCAATAAGAGAGCGGCAAACGAGACTCGAACTCGCGACCCCGACCTTGGCAAGGTCGTGCTCTACCAACTGAGCTATTGCCGCAGGTTCTTCGACATCATCGGCATTGCCGTGTGGGCGGAGATGGATTCGAACCACCGAAGGTAAAAACCAGCAGATTTACAGTCTGCCCCATTTGGCCACTCTGGTATCCGCCCAGATACATGATGTCAAAGAATGTGTGACTCCGGCGGGATTCAAACCCACAACCTTCTGATCCGTAGTCAGATGCTCTATTCAGTTGAGCTACGGAGCCAACATGTGTGCTTTCTTGTGGGCGCTGACGGATTCGAACCGCCGACCCTCTGCTTGTAAGGCAGACGCTCTGAACCAGCTGAGCTAAGCGCCCTTCCGAGGGTCACCGCGTCTGCAAGCGCTCTTGCAAGGTTTCTTTCTCGAAAGCGGGTGCAAAGGTAGCGTGTTTTTTTGAAATGACCAAACGTTTCTGCTACTTTTTTTGCAAAAATCGCAAATTTCACCTACCTTTGCCGCGCTTTTCGCAAGAAAGGCAAGCGATCTACACCTTATTATTCATATTTAAGCTACAAAATCAAAAGTAATGAAAAGAAGTTTTCTTCTTCTGGCAGCGGCTTTCACAATGGCCAATGCCTTCGCTCAACTCAACGTCCAGTTGCATTACGACCTGGGTCACGACATCTACGGCAAGGACCTCTCCAACCGAGCACGAGTGACAGCGACCGTTGAGAATTTCACCCCTGACAAGTGGGGTAGTACCTTTTTCTTCATCGATGCCGACTTCGGCGGTAATGTCGTAAAAAGCGGCTATGGCGAGATAGCGCGTGAACTCCAGTTCTGGAAAGCGCCCGTTGCCATCCACCTCGAATACAACGGCGGCTTGCAGCGCACAGCCTATGGCTATGACGATGCCTACCTCCTCGGTGCTGCGTGGAACTGGCACAGCAAGGACTTCAGCAAGGTGTTCTCCCTGCAGCTGATGTATAAGTTCCTGGCACACAGGGCCAACCACGGCGACTGCAACCACAGCGCACAGCTGACTGCGGTCTGGGGCCTCGACTTCAAAGAAGGCCTGCTCCGGTTCTCGGGCTATTGCGACGTCTGGTTCGATAATGGTGTTAAAGGCAAGACCGTGCTGATGGCCGAGCCGCAGCTGTGGGTGAACCTCTGGCATCTGCCCCGCATCAACGACAATGCCAAATGGAGCATCGGCACAGAGGTGGAGATTTCCCAGAACCTCGTATGGCCCTATGAAGGTGTCAACGACCGTTTCTTCGTCATCCCCACCGTCGCCATGAAATGGACGTTCTAAATCCAACAGCCAACACCCAACCGCCAATCCCTCCCTATGCAGCAAGAGCTTTTCCAACAGTGCCTTCGCGATCAGGCGAAGACCATCGAACAGATTAAGCAGGCAGCGCATCAGCTCCATGAGAGCGTCAACCAGCGCTATGCAGTATTCCTTCCCTATGGCTACCATCTCGACATGGTGGTCAATGGTGTGCGTCAGTATGGTCATGTGGTACTTGCCGAGCCGTCTGATGTGATAGCTGTCATCTTTGCCGCCTACTATCACGACAGCATTGAGGACGCTCGTGTCACATACAACGATGTGCTCAAGGAAGCCCGTCGGTATATGGACGAGCAGCACGCCGTCATGGCCGTGGAGATTGTCTATGCCCTGACCAACGACAAAGGGCGCAACCGTGCTGAGAGGGCGGGGGAGAAGTACTACCGCGGTATCCGCGAGACACCTTACGCTCCTCTTGTGAAGTTGGCCGACCGACTGGCAAACCTCGAATACTCATGTCAGCATGGCGATGCGCTGAATGCGCGTATGAAGGAGGTCTATCGCAATGAGATGCCCCATTTCCTAAGTGCCATCGATGCGCATAGCGATGATCTTCGCTTCTCACTACCGCAGGCCATGCTGGATAGAATCCACGAGCTGTTGACTGAATAGCACTATATTATAATAATATGTACGCGCGCGAGCTGTCTTGATACAAGTCAATAATGGCTTTTTCTGCAAATAATTTCTTCATTTTTTTGTAGAAACGCTTGCAGGAATGGAAAAGTTGGCGTACCTTTGCACCCGCAAACGAGAAAGGGACACCCCTGTTTTCAGGGGCTGTATTTTACGCTCGCTCTGCTCGGGGTCTTCGGCCCTTTGAAAATCGTTCTTTGAAAGATTAGCTAATAAGACAAAGTAGTACAAGGAAGCAAGAAATTGCAACCGTCATTTCTGATCCGATACAGGTCGCTCTTTAGTAAGGTGTCTTTTGCTTACAGACAGTGTTCGCAGTTTGGTGATATAGCAATTGTCAAATTGTAAATTGTCAAATTGTGAAATACAATACTTATTTTACAATGAAGAGTTTGAT